>JADJIV010000012.1:0-117491 GCA_016706845.1 bacterium | reverse complement strand
CTGGCCTACCTGGCGCCCCTGCTGACCCACCTGCGCCGCACGGGCCGGCGCGGGGTCGTCTCGACCCAGACGCGCACGCTGCAGTCCCAGCTGCTGGAACAGGACCTGCCCCTGCTCGCCGGGGCCGCGCCCGAGGTGGAGCACCGCCTGCTCATGGGGCGCAGCAACTACCTCTGCCGCACCGGAGAGCTGCGCTTCCTGGAACGGCCGGCGGTCACGCCCGCCGAGTCGTGGGCCCAGGCGTCGCTGCGGCTCTGGCTGGCGGCCACGACCGACGGCCTGCGCGAGGAGGTCCAGGACCACCCGGTGCTGCGCCGCTACGTGCCGGAGATCTTCGACACGCCGGAGCCGTGCTCGCCCTCGGTCTGCTACGGCCCGCGCGAGTGCCACGTGCAGCGGGCCCGGCGGCTGGCCCGCGAGGCGCGCCTCGTGATCGTCAACCACGCCCCTGCTGATGGTCGACTTCGCGGCGGGGCACACGCTGGTCGGCGAGTACGACACGGTCGTGGTCGACGAGGCGCACCGCCTGCCGCAGGCCGCCCTCGACGCCTTCGAGGTGCGCTGCGATGCGTCCCGCTCGGTCATCGTCGAGGACCTGCTCGGGGAACCCGCCCGCGTGGCGGGCGGCTTCCCGGCCGTCCCGCGCCGGCTGATCGCGGAGCTGTCGCGCTGGCGGCGAAGAGCGGGGAGGCGTCGGCCATCCTGCTGGCCGACTTCGTAGGCGCGCTGCTCGGCGCCCTGGCCGCCTACCGCGCCTGGTTCGCGGCCCTCGAAGCCCACTTCGTCGAACGGCGCGGGCAGCAGCGCCTGCACGGCAAGGTGCGGGTGCACGACCGCGGCGAGACCTTCGGCCCGGTGGCGCACCAGACGACGGCTTACCTGGACGCCGCCGCCGCGGTCGATCAGGCCTACGCAGAATTCGCCGCCGGGTTGGAGGACACGCCGTCGCTCGGCGAGGACCGGGCCGACGAGCTGGGCACCCTCGCCCGCGCCGCGGAGATGGCGTCGCGGCTGCAGCAGGACGTCGCCTTCCTGACCGCCGACGACGATCCTGACTGGGTCGTCTGGCTGGAGCCGGGCCGCGAGCAGGGGCTGGTCGCCGCGGGCGCGACGCGCCTGGAGTCGGGACCGCTGCTCGGCGATCTCTGGCGCCGTTCCGAGCTCGCACCCATCCTGACCAGCGCGACGCTGGCCGTGGGCGAGGACTTCAGCTACATGGAGCGCGAGCTCGGCGTCGGGCGCCTGGGGCGCGGCGCCGTGACTTCGCTCGTGCCCAGCCCGTTCGACTACCGCGAGCAGGCGCGCTTCATGACCACGCCGGGTTTCCCGGTGCCGGACACGCCGCCCTGGCAGGCCGCGGTGGCCGAGCTCGTGGAGCGGCTGGTGCGCGTGGCGCCCCGCAAGACCATGGTCCTGTTCACGTCGTACGCGGCGCTGCAGGGCGTCGCCGGACGGTTGCGCGAGGCGCTCGACCGGTCGGGTCCGACGTCCTGGCCCGCGCCCCGGCCCGTGCTGCTGGTCCAGGGGTCGGGCGCCGGCGCCGGCGAGCTGATGACCCGCTTCCGCCAGGAACGCCATTCCCTGCTGCTGGGTACCAGCACGTTCTGGGAGGGGGTCGACCTGCCGGGGGCCGACCTCGAGATCCTGGTGGTGACGAAGCTGCCGTTCGCGGTGCCGACCGACCCCTGGGTCGAAGCCAAGTGCGAACGCATCGCGGCCAACGGCGACAACGCCTTCATCGATTTCGTGGTCCGCGACGCCGTGCTGCGATTGCGGCAGGGCGTCGGCCGCCTGATCCGCTCACGGCGGGACCGCGGCGTGGTGGTCCTGCTCGACAGCCGCTTGCACGGGAAGCCCTACGGGATGACCTTCCTGAAGGCGCTGCCGTCCGCGGTCACCTACTGCGCCGACGCGGACGAGATCGTTCGTCAGACCGGCGCTTTCTTCGATGCCGACTGGCCCGTCCCGGTGAGCGACGGGCCGGACTTCGCCGCACAGGAGTGAGGATGGCCACCATCGATCGTGTCGTGTCGGGCAACGACGCCGCCCTGGCCGCGGGGCCGGACCTGCTGGTGGAGAACATCGGCCAGCTGTGCACGCTGGATGCGCCGGGCCGTCCCATCGCGGGTCCGCGTCGCGGCGCCGATCTGGACGACGCGGGTGTGGTCGCGCGGGCGGCGCTGGCCGTCACCGGCGGGCGCGTGCTGGCGTACGGGCCGCAGGAGGAGCTGCGGGCCCGCAGCGGTGCGCCGAAGTCCGTTCTGGATGCGGGCGGCCGCTGCGTCGTGCCGGGCTGGGTCGATCCCCATACCCATGCGGTGTTCGGCCGGACCCGCCAGGACGAGTACGAGCGCCGGCTGCGCGGCGAGACCTACCTGCAGATCGCCGCGGCGGGCGGCGGCATCCAGTCTTCGGTGCGGGACCTGCGCGAGCGCAGCGACGCCGATCTGCGGGACCTGGCCGTGACGCGACTTCGTGAGATACTCGAACTTGGAACTACAACAATAGAAATCAAAAGCGGATATGGACTTTCATATCACGACGAATCCCGCACCCTGCGCATCGCCGCCGAGGCCGCTCAGGCGGTCGGATTGCGGGTGGTCCGCACCTGTCTGGCCGCGCATGAAGTGCCGCCTGAGTACCGCGACCGGCGAGGCGATTACGTCAGGCTCATCTGCGACGAGATCCTGCCGCGGATCGTCGGGGAGGGACTGGCCGAGCGGCTGGACGTCTTTTGCGAACCGACGGTGTTCGACCTCGAGCAGACCGCGACCATCCTGCGCCGCGGGCAGCAGCTCGGTCTGCGCGCGACCGTCCACGCCGACGAACTGGCATCTTTCGGGGGCGCGGCGCTGGCCGCACGGCTGGGCGCCGACTCGGCGGATCATCTCATCCGCATCGACGCCGCCGGCATCGCCGCTCTGGCCGGATCGCCGACCGTGGCGGTGCTGCTGCCCGGGACCGTCTTCTCGCTGGGCCTGCGCGACTACGCGCCGGCGCGCTCGATGATCGAGGCCGGCGTCGCGGTGGCCCTGGCCACCGACTTCAACCCCGGCAGCTGCCCGATCGCTTCGGTGCCCCTGATCCAGGCCATCGCCTGCACGCAGATGCGTCTCTCGCCGGCCGAGGCGCTGGCCGCCTGCACGGTGAACGCCGCCTGGGCGCTCGGCCTGCAGGACGAGGTCGGCTCGCTGGCGCCGGGCCACGCTGCCGACTTCCTCGTGCTGGACGTCGACGACCATCGCCTGGTGCCCTACCACGCCGGGCGCAATCCCGTGCGCGAGGTGTGGCGCGACGGCCGCCGGGTGGTGGCGCGTTGAAGCGCGGCTGCACATCGGGATCTTGGCGGCGCGGCGTCGCGGGCTTCGCGCTGACCCTCGCCTGCGCCGCGGGCGCGTTCGCCCAGGCGGACGCTCCGGCCGGCACGCGCTCGGCCGCGCTGGCCGAGTTGCCGCCCTCATCGCGCGCGCTCTGGGTGCCCTTCACCGGCGACATCATGGACCTGCTGGGCCGCAGCACGCCGCTGGTCGCGGTGCGCGACGGCGCACCGGGCTCGCCCCTGCTGCTGCTGCACCTGCCGGGCGACGACGGCGTCCCGACCGCCGTCCTGGATGGTCTGCCGCTCGGCGTTGGTCACCGCTGGGCCGACGACCCGTGGTCGTGGTCGCAGGCCGGCGTGGACCTCGCCGCGGTCGGGTTCGCCCAGGACCCGCGCGGCGGCGGCGCGCCCCGGCTCGCCTGGGAATCCTGCCCGGCGGACACCGGCGGCAGCGTGCTGGACAGTGCCTTCTTCAAGGGCGGCGGCGACACCTACCTGCGCCGGCTCTCCCTGCGCACGCAGCAGGCGCCTTGGGAGGGACGCTTCGACTTCGAGGAACTGCTCGACGAACTGCCGCCGGACGGGAGCTCCAGCTTCGGCGCCGCCGAGAGCCGGTCGCGCCAGGCCCGCACGTCCCTGATCCGCCGATTCCCCGACGCCTCGACCCTGGTCGTGGGCTACGCCCGCGAACGCCGCCACAAGACCGGCCTGCCGCGTTACGGCGCCCAGCGTCAGGAGACCTGGGGCGACCGCACCACGGCCTCGTGGCGGCAACCCTGGCGCGGCGGCGAACTGGACGCCGGATTGTGGAGCTCGCGCGTGGACGTGGTGCGGGAGATCGGACTCGACGATCGCAAAGTGGAAACGGCCAGCGACGGCGCCCGCCTGCAGATCGGCCGCGCCGCCTGGCGACTGGACGCCAAGGTCGCGTCCTGGCGCCTGGCCGACGATGCCGCCGGCACGGCGGGCTGGGCGGGGGCGGACACCGCGCGCGTGCACGCGACCGGCCACGATGCGGTCTGCGAATTCGGCTGGGAATCGCCGGGCGCCGCGGGCCAACCACCGGACTGGAGCCTCGCGGGCGCCGGCCGCTGGCACGAACTCGCCGGCTGGTCGCCGCATGCGGGCGCGACCTGGCGTCCCACCGGCTGGCCGCTGTGGCTGGGCCTGAGCCGCGGTGGCCGGGCCCCGCGCCTGGACGAGCTGTTCACGGCCGAACGGGTGTTCGACGGCGCCCGCGGTGTCGTCCTGCTGCCCGCACGCGGTCTGCATTGGGAGGAGCTGACCGAGGCGACGCTCGCCGCCGAGGGCCGCTTCATCGGTCACGCCGTGAGCTTCGACGCGACGTGGCGCCGGCTGCGCGACGGCATCGGCTGGCGCGCCTCATCGCCGGGCGGGGACGTCGGCCGCTGGACCAACGATGTGGAGCTCGAGGGCTGGGCGGCGACCGTCGCCGTCGCGCGCGTCGTGCGGCTGGCCGGGTGGCTGCGCTGGGAGGCCTCGGCGAGCTGGCGTGGGACCGACGTCGGCGCCGGCACGCCGCTGGCCCTGCCGCCGGAGCAGTCCGCCGTGCTGAACGTGTTCTGGGAGCGCCACGCCTTCCACGAGGACGGCATCCTCGAGCTGGGCTACGTTCTGGAATACCGCGGCGAGATGGCGGATCCCTGGATCCCCGGCGGCGGGACGCAGATGCCCGCCCGTACGCTGCACCACCTGCTGGCCTCGTTCCGTCTGGTCGGGGCGGACCTGGGTCTCGAACTGCGCAACCTCACCGACAACACCGCGGCCGTCACGCCGCTGGTCGCAGCTCCGGGCCGCGAGATGCGCTGGCGGCTGCAGTGGACCCTGCGGCGATGAATTTCTGCGGTGCTGAATCCCGTGCCGCCAACCTGCCCTGAGCGTCTCCCGCGCTCCCGACCGCCTCCCCGCCGCCGGCGCGCGCCGGCCGGAGCCGACGTGACGCGACGCGAGGCCGCCGGCCTGCTGATGCTCTTCGCCGCGGTGCTGGCCGGCCGCTGGGTCCGCCACGCCCTGCTCGTGGATGCCGACGGCGCCTGGCGCGAACCCGGCTTCCTGGACGGGCTGCTGCCGGCCCTGGTCGTCGAGGAGGTCGCGCCGGAGCCGCCGGCGCCCCCCTTCCACGTGAACCGCACCACCGTCGATACCCTGACCTGCCTGCCCGGCGTGGGGGCGGTCCTGGCCGGGCGCATCGTGGCCGAGCGCGCGCGCGGCGGACCGTTCCGCAACGCGGCGGACCTGCGGCGCGTCAAGGGCATCGGGCCGAAGCTGTCGGAACGGCTCGGCCCGCTGCTGCTCTACGACACGGGACCGGGGGCGGCCCGTTCCGAAGCTTCAAGTTTTGATCCGCCCGGCCGATAACCAGGATGTCGCCGCGTGCGGGGCGCGGCGCGACCGGGAGGCCGTTCATGTCGTGGGCGTTGTCGGGCTTGTTGTTGATCGCGTGCGCGGTGCTCCTGCGCCGGCTGCGGCGCGCGCGTGCCGACTCCCGCGCGGCGGCGGCCTGCGAGTGCTCGCTGCGCACGGATCTGCGCAACGTCCTGTCCAATCTCGGCAGCGGACTGGTGATCACCGACCGGCACGGCGTCATCCAGCGCGTCAATCCCGCGGCGGCGCGCATCCTGGGCGTGCGCGAGGAAGCGCTCGTCGGCCAGGTCGTCGCCGACGCCTTCGATGAGGGACGCCGCGAGTTCGCGCGCGCCGTGGTCCAGGTGCTGTCCGGCGGCGAGGCGGTGGCCCGCCGCGAGATCCTGCTGACCCTGCCCGGGGGCCGGCAGCTGCCGGCCGGGATCAGCGTCCACCCCGTCCGCGACGAGTCGGGTTGCCCGGCCGGGGCCGTCGCCATCTTCCAGGACCTGAGCGAGGTCAACGCCCTGCGCGAGCGCATGCGGGAGAACGACCGCCTGGCCGCGATCGGCGAGCTGTCCGCCAGCATCGCCCACGAGATCCGCAACCCCCTGGGCAGCATCCGCGGCAGCGCGGAGCTGCTGGCCGCCGAGCTGAAGGTCGGCGGCCAGGAGCAGCGCCTGCTGGCGCTGATCCTGAAGGAGAGCGAGCGCGTCAACCGCATCGTCAGCGACTTCCTGGCCTACGCGCGCCTGCGCCCGGCCGTGCGCCAGCTGTCGGAGCTGAAGCCCTTCCTCGAGGACGTCGCCTTCCAGGTCCGCATGCACCAGCAGGGGCGCGAAGGCCTGCGCATCGTGACCGCCATCGAGCCCGACGATCTGCTGGTGCTCATGGATCCCGAGCAGATGCAGCAGGTGCTGCTGAACCTGTCGCTGAACGCCTGCGAGGCGATGGACGGCCGCGGCACCCTGACCCTGAGCGCGACCCTGGACGAGGGCAACACCGTCTGCCGGCTGATCGTCGCGGACACCGGCCCCGGCATCGCGCCGGAGGTGGGGGAGACCCTGTTCCGCCCCTTCGTCACCACCAAGTCGGGCGGCACCGGGCTCGGGCTGCCCGTCGTCCAGCGCATCGTCAGGGCCCACGGCGGCGAGGTCCGGGCCGGCGCCGCGCCCGACGGGGGCGCCGAGTTCCGCATCGAACTGCCCCTGGTGCTGGACACCGCCGAGGCCGCCGCCGCCCCCGCCCTGCTCGCCGTGTGACCGCCGTTGCAATCTGCCCCGGCCGCTCGATGCCTGATGAGGATTCCTGCACCTTCGGACTCAAGCCTCTTGCAATCTGACCGATAACCAACGGGACGGACGGGAGAAGCACGGCCGCCCCAGCGGCCCGACCCAAGGAGCGATTCATGACGGAGAACCGGATCCTGGTCGTCGACGACGAGGAATCGATGCGCCAGTACCTCTCCATCCTGCTGGAGAAGGAAGGTTACGAGGTGGTCACGGCGGGCTCGGGCGCCGAGGCCCTGCAGCTGATGGAAGCCGACCCCTTCGCGGTCGTGCTCAGCGACATCCAGATGCCCAAGGTGGACGGCATCCAGCTGCTGAAGGGGATCAAGGCCATCGACCCCACCACGCCGGTGATCATGCTCACCGCCTACGCCAGCGAGCAGTCGGCCATCGACGCCGTGAACCTCGGCGCCTACTCGTACCTGCAGAAGCACTGCAAGAACGACGAGATCAAGGTGGCGGTGCGCAACGCGCTCCAGCTGCGCCAGACGCGCCGCGAGAACGTGCACCTCAAGCGCGAACTGACGCGCACGCGCGGCCAGACGCGGATCATCGGCCAGAGCGCGCGCATGCAGGACGTCTACCGGCTCATCGGCAAGATCAGCGCCACGCCGGCCACCGTCCTGATCAACGGCGAGAGCGGCACCGGCAAGGAGCTCATCGCCCGCTCGATCCACGAGCGCAGCGAGCGCGCCGACAAGCCCTTCGTGGCCATCAACTGCGGCGCGATCCCCGAGACGCTGCTCGAGAGCGAGCTCTTCGGCCACGTCAAGGGCGCCTTCACCGGCGCCGACCGCGACCACGACGGTTTCTGCCGCCTGGCCCAGGGCGGCACGATTTTCCTGGACGAGATCGGCGAGACCCCCCACGCCATCCAGGTCAAGCTGCTGCGCATGCTGCAGGAGCGGGAGATCTATCCCGTCGGCTCGAGCAAGCCGGTCAAGGTGGACCTGCGCGTCATCGCCGCCACCAACCGCGACCTCGACCAGGAGGTGGCCGCGGGCCGCTTCCGCACCGACCTGTTCTACCGCCTGAACGTCATCCCCATCGACCTGCCGCCGCTGCGCGCGCGCCGCGACGACATCCCGCTGCTCTGCGACCACTTCCTGCGCAAGACGTGGCCGGAGTACCCCGGCAAGCTCGGCGCGGCGCTCGAGGACGACGCCCTGCGGGCGCTGGCGGCCTACGACTGGCCCGGCAACGTGCGCGAGCTGGAGAACGTCCTGGAGCGGGCCAGCATCATCCGCGAGGGCGAGCGCATCATGCGCCACGACCTGCCCCCGGCGGTCGCCACGCCGCTGCCCTGCGCGCCCTCGGCGTCCGAAGCGATCGGCACCCACGTGCCCCTCGAGCAGATCGAGCGCCTGCACATCGAGCAGGTCCTGGCGAGCGTCTCGGGCCACAAGAAGCGCGCCGCGGACATCCTGGAGATCAACCCGTCCACCCTCTACCGCAAGCTGCTGCGCTACGAGACGGGGGAGGCGGGACCCTACGGCGAGGACGAGGCCACCGACCTCGTTGCCGACGACACTGCAGACGCCATCGCGGCGGCCGTGATGGCCGGCATGACGGAATCGGCGGACGAACTGGAGCCCGTCGGCGTCGGCGATATGATCTAAGCGGCTACCGGCCGGGTGATTCCCGGCTGCCGGTCCGCAGGGGCGCCGGGCTTTGCTTGCCCGGCGCCCCCGTTTTGTCTATGCTCGCCGACGGCACCCCCAGTAGGTTCGGAGGCGCGGCGTGTGGATCTCCCTGATCGGTTTCATGGGCAGCGGCAAGAGCACGGTGGCGCGTCTGCTGGGCGAGCGGGCGCTGCTGCCGGTGATCGACCTGGACCGCGAGGTCGTCCGGCGCGAGGACGCGTCCATCGGCGTGCTCTTCCGGGAGCGGGGCGAGGCGGGCTTCCGCGCCGCCGAGTTCGCGGCGCTGGACTCCCCTGCCGCCGCAGGGCGACCTGGTGATCGCCAGCGGCGGCGGGCTCGTCACCACGCCCGCGGCGGTGACCCTGATGCGCGACCGGGGCAGCGTGATCTGGCTGGACGCTCCCTGGGAAACGCTGCGGGCCCGCCTGGCCGCCGCGGCGCAGGCCGGCGACGATCGCCCCCTCTTGGCCGCCGGGGACTGGGACGCGGCCCGGGCGCTCGACGCCTCGCGGCGGCCGCTGTACGCCCGCGCCGCCGATTTCAGGGTGCGCACGGACCAGACGGCGCCCGACATCACGGCGCGCCGCGTCCTGACGCGCCACGTCGCCTGGCAACGGCAGCGCGCGGTGGCGGGCTTGTGAGGGTCATCGCCGGTCAGTGGCGCGGGCGGCGGCTCGTCGCGCCGCCGGGCTTGGCGACGCGGCCGACCACGGACCGGGTCAAGGAGGCCCTGTTCTCCATCCTGGGCCGACGCCTCGAAGGCGCGACGGTGGCCGACCTGTGCTGCGGCGCGGGCGGGCTGGGCATCGAGGCGCTGAGCCGGGGCGCCGCCGCCTGCGACTTCGTCGACAGTTCGCCGCGCGCGCTGGCCGCGGTGCGGACCAACCTGACGGCCTGCCGCGCCGAGCCGACCACGGCGCGCCTGCACCGCGCCGAAGCCGTCGCCTGGCTGACGGCGGCGGCGCCGCGGCTCCCGGCCGGGACCGTGCTGTTGGCGGACCCGCCCTACGCCGACCGGACGGGCGCGGCGCTCTGGGAGATGTTCCTCGAGTTGGCCGCGCAGGGCCGGCTGTCCCTGGCCGTGCTCGAGCACGGGGCGCAGTGCGCGCTGCGCGCCGCCCCGGCCGGCTGGCGGCGCGACGACCGGCGCTACGGCGCCGCCACCCTCAGCCTGCTGGAGCCATCGTCATGAGCGACCGCCACTACCTGTACCCCGGCACCTTCGACCCGTTCACGCGTGGGCACCTCGACATCCTCGAACGGGGGCTCGCGCTCTGCGACCGGGTGACCGTGGCGGTGGCGGCCGGCGGCAAGTCGACGCTCCTGGACCGGGACGAGCGCGTCGAGCTGGCGCGCGGCGCGCTGGCCGACTCCCCGGCGCCGACCGTTGCCGCGTGACCGGCTTCGACGGCCTGCTCGTGGACGCCGCCCGCGATCTGGGCGCGACGGCCGTGCTGCGCGGGCGTCCGCTCCCCGTCGGACCTCGAGCACGAGCAGGCCATGGCGGCCCTCAACCGCGTGCTGAGCCCCGGTTTCGAGGTGGTGGTCCTGTTCCCGCGGCCCGAGCTGGCGATGATCTCGAGCACGCTGGTGCGCGACGTCGCCCGGTGCGGCGG
This sequence comes from bacterium, assembly GCA_016706845.1. Classification (GTDB taxonomy): domain Bacteria; phylum Krumholzibacteriota; class Krumholzibacteriia; order LZORAL124-64-63; family LZORAL124-64-63; genus PNOJ01. The sequence goes on along the minus strand of JADJIV010000012.1, from coordinate 107,260 downwards.
CGCCCTGGAGGCCTTCGTCACGCCGGGCGTCGCGGCAGCCCTGCGCCGGCGCTTCCCCCGCGGCTGACCGGCCCGCCGGCCGCGACGGCAGCCGACGGCGACGGTTCGTCCTTGCCCCGACCCCGCGGGGAGCCACATTAAAGACACGCCGGGCAACCGGGCGCGGCGACGATTCCCACGCGAGGTGATGGTCATGGAGATGCGGCTGGGCTGGCTGGCGGATGTGATCGACGATTCCCCGACCCTGAAGCTGGACGGGCAGGCCAAGCAGCTGCTCGCCCGGGGCGAGCCGGTGATCAACCTGACGGTGGGCGAACCGGACTTCGACACGCCGCTGCGGATCCGCGAAGCCGCGCACCGCGCCCTGGACGAGGGCGGCAACGGCTACACCGCGAGCGCCGGCCTGCCGGCCCTGCGCCGCAAGGTGGCCGACTACTACGCGGCGCGCCTCGGCGTCTCGATCTCGCCGGGCGAGGTCATCGTCTCCAACGGCGCCAAGCAGATCCTCTACAACGCGCTGTCGATCCTGCTGAACCAGGGCGACGAGGTCGCCGTGCCGGTGCCCTACTGGGTGACCTACCCGGCGCAGATCGCGGCCCTGCGGGCCCGCATGATCCCGATCGTGCCCTCGCGGCCGGGCTGGAAGATCACGCCCGAGGACCTCGACCGGGCCGGCGCGGGGCGCGCCAAGGCCCTGATCCTCAACACCCCGTCGAACCCGTCGGGCGCCGTCTACACGCGCGCCGAGCTGGAGGCTCTGGCCGAGTACTGCCGCAAGACCAGCTTCTTCATCCTCACCGACGAGATCTACGAGGACCTGGTCTACACCGACGAAGGCCACATCCCGCTGATGACCGTGGCCCCGGACCTGCGCCACCGCATCGTGACGGTCACCGGCCTGTCCAAGAGCTACGCGATGACGGGTTGGCGCATCGGCTTCGGCATCGCGGACGAGAAGGCCATCGGCGCGATGACGCGCCTGCAGAGCCACTCCACGAGCAACGTCAACACGATCGCGCAGAAGGCGTCGCTGGTGGCCTTCGACTGCCGCGACGAGGTCGAGGCGATGGCCGCCGCCTTCCGTTCCCGCCGCGACGCGCTGGTCGCCGACATGGCGACGATCCCCGGCCTGCGCTTCCTTGTGCCGGACGGGGCCTTCTACTTGCTGGCGGACGTCAGCGGCCTGGTCGATCCCGAGCGGCCGGTCGGCGGCTGCTGGCGGCTGGCCGAGCACCTGCTGCAGTCCGAGAAGCTGGCCGTCGTGCCCGGCGAACCCTTCGGCGTTCCCAACCACCTGCGCCTGAGCTACGCCGCGGGGGAGACGACGCTGCGCGAGGCCGCGGCGCGCTTCCGCCGCGCAGCGGCCACATTCGGAGGCTGAGCCGTGCACTTCATCGACGTCGCCGAGATCACCGCGATCGCGGGCAAGGGTGGCGACGGGGCCGTGGCCTTCCGCCGCGAAGCCGGCGTGCCCCGCGGCGGCCCCAACGGCGGCAACGGCGGGCGCGGCGGTTCGATCTGGCTGGTCGCCTCGTCGCTCAGCTCCACCCTGCAGGACTTCCGCTACCGGCGCAGCTACAAGGCGACGCCGGGCCAGATGGGCGGTGGCTGGAACAAGACCGGCAGCGACGGCGAGAGCCACGAAGTGCCGGTGCCATGCGGGACGCTGGTCTACGACGCGGACACCAACGAGGTGATCTGTGACCTGACCGCGCCGGGCCAGCGCTTCTGCGTCGCCGCCGGCGGCAAGGGCGGCCGCGGCAACTACGAGTTCCGCTCGCCCCACCGCCAGACGCCGTTCGTGGCCACGCCGGGCCGGCCCGGGGAGACCCGCCGCCTGCGCCTGGAGCTGAAGCTGCTGGCCGACATCGGGCTGATCGGCCTGCCCAACGCCGGCAAGTCCACGCTGCTGAGCCGCCTCACGGCGGCCCGGCCCAAGATCGCCGATTACCCGTTCACCACGCTGGTGCCCAACCTCGGCATCGTCGATCTGGGCGACTTCGTGAGCTGCACGCTGGCCGACATCCCCGGCCTGATCGAGGGCGCCAGCGAGGGCAAGGGACTGGGCCACGAGTTCCTGCGCCACGTGGAGCGCACGCGGGCCCTGGTCTACCTCATCGACGTGAGCGACCCCGCGCCCGTGGCGACGCTGGCGGTCCTGCGCCAGGAACTGCTGGCCTACGGCCAGCGCCTGAGCGACCTGCCCTGCACGGTGGTGCTGAACAAGATCGACCTCATCGACCCCGAGGCCATCGAGGACCTGCGCAACGAGGTCGGCGAATGGACCAACGACCACGGCGCCGGCGGGCCGCACTGCATCTCGGCGGTGACCGGCCAGGGGATCGAGGCGCTGCGCCACGTCCTGCGCGATCTCTACCGCGCGGCCCTGGCCGCCACCGACTGACGTCCCGCCTCCCGCCGCTCCCTCCCGGGAAGGACGTTCCATGCGCGTGGAACGGGCGCCGTCGCGCGCCGAGCCCGACTCCGTCTGGACGCTGACCCCCGACGATCCCCGCTGGCCCGAACTCTGGCGCAACATCGACGTGCCTCCCGCTCTCGTGCGCGGCACCGGCGATCCGGCGGCGCTGGCGACGCCGGCGGTCGCCGTGGTCGGGACGCGCCGCCCCTCCCAGCGTGGCCGGGCCGTCGCGCACCGGCTGGCCCGCGACCTGGCCGCCGCCGGCTGGACCGTCGTGAGCGGGATGGCGCTGGGGATCGACGCCGCGGCGCACGAGGGCGCGCTCGCGGGCGGCGGGCTCACCGTCGCGGTCATGGCGACCGGCGTGGACCGCACCTACCCGACGCGCCACGTGGACCTGCGCCGCCGCATCGAGGCGAGCGGGTGCGCCGTCACCGAGGCCGAGGACGGCGTGGCGCCGCTGCCCTTCGTCTTCCCGCGGCGCAACCGGCTGATCTCGGGGCTGGCGTTGGGCGTCGTCGTGGTCGAGGCGCCCCTGCGCAGCGGTGCCCTGCAGACCGCCTTCCACGGGCTGAACCAGGGCCGCGAGGTGTTCGCCGTGCCCGGTCCGGTGGACGACGACGGCTGCCGCGGCTGCCACCACCTGCTGCGGCAGGGCGCCCACCTCGCCGAAGGGGCGCGCGACGTGATCGACGTGCTCGGGCGGCAGCGGCCCGCCGGCGCCGACCTCGCCGAAGTTTCCCGGCTGCCGCTGGCCGGGTCGCCGGCCCGCTGGATCTGGGATCGCCTGGACCTGACCGGCCTGCGCCTGTCGGAACTGCGCCGCAGCTGGGCGGGAGCGAACTGGTCTGGCTGGAAGGCCTGCTCGCGCTGGAGATGGCCGGTCTGATCGTGAGGTTGCCGGGGGGCCGGGTGGCGCGTAGGATCTGGATCCCTTGAGGACGGGCGCAGCGCCCGCCCTGTCCCGTACCCGGAGGACCCGTGCGCTCGCTGTTGAAACGCGCCCGCTGGCGACTGGAATACGCCGCGCTCTGCACCCTGCGCGGGGCGGTGCGGCGGCTTTCGCCCACCCGCCGCGCCGCCGCGGCCCGGCGCCTGGGCGACGCGGTCTGCCGTGTCTGGGGTTACCGTCGCGAAGTGGTCCTCGCGCAGCTGCACCAGGCGTTCCCCGACTGGGACGAGGCCCGGCGGCGTGACGTGGCCGGGCGCGTCTATGGGCAGATCGCGACCTCGCTCTTCGAATTCATGGTGATGGACGACCTGACCCCGGAGCGGATCAGGGAGTTGGTGGACCTGGACGACCCGGGCGTGCTGGCGCCGCTGCGCGCGTCGGGCCGCGGCTTCATCTTCACCACGGGCCACTTCGGCAACTTCGAAATGCTCGGCGCGGCGCTGACGGCCCACGGCTACCCGCTGCACGTCGTGGTCCGCCAGCAGAGCAACCCCCACGTGGACCGCCTCCAGAATGCGATCCGCGCCCGCTCGGGCGTCCAGGCCATCCGCGCCGACGGCTCGGTGCGGCAGCTCGTGAAGCTCCTGCGGGGCGGCGGCACGGCGGCCATGCTGCCGGACGTCAATGCCGGCCGCGACGGCGTGTTCGTGGAATTCCTCGGCGCGCCCGCATCAACGCCCCCCGGTCTGGCGTACTTCGCCTGGAAATTGGGCTGCCCCATCGTGCCGGTCTTCCTGGTGCGGCAGCCGGACGGGCGCCACGTGGCGCACGTCACGCCCGTGATCGAGCCCGACCCGACGCAGGACGAAGCGTCGGCCGTGCTCGCCCTGACGCAGGCGCACACCGACCGCCTGGCGGAGTTCGTCCGCCGCTATCCCGACCACTGGTTCTGGGTGCACCGTCGCTGGAAGACGCAGCCGCCCCGAAAGGACGACTCATGATCCGAGTCAGCAACCTGGTGAAGTCGTTCGGCGATCTGCGCGCCGTCGACGACCTGAGCTTCGCGGTCGGCCCCGGCGAGATCTTCGGCCTGCTCGGACCCAACGGCGCCGGCAAGACCACGACGATCTCGGTGCTCTCGACGCTGCTGCCGGCCGACGCCGGTTCGGCCTCGGTCTGCGGCCACGACGTCGCGGCCGAGCCCGGCGCCGTGCGGCGCCGCATCGGCGTGGTGCCGCAGGAGCTGGCCCTCTACGAGGAGTTGACCGCCGAGCAGAACCTCGACACCTTCGGCCGTCTCTACGGCCTGGAGGGCGCGCGCCTGAAGGCGCGCTGCGCGGAGCTGCTGGAGCTGGCGGACCTCACCGAGCATGCCCGCCGTCCGGTCAAGGGCTTCAGCGGCGGGATGAAGCGGCGCCTGAACATCATGCTGGGGCTGGTCCACGCCCCGGACATCCTGTTCCTGGACGAGCCCACCGTGGGCATCGACGCGCAGGCGCGCACGCGCATCCTGGACCTGATCCGCGGCATGAACGCGCGCGGCCTGACCGTGCTGTACACGACGCACTACCTCGAAGAGGCCGAACACCTCTGCGACCGCATCGGCGTGATCGACCACGGACGCCTCGCGGCGCTGGGCGACAAGGAGGAACTCATCCGGCAGATCGGCGAGCACGACGTGGTGCGGGTCCAGCTGCCGCCCGCGGCGGTGGCGCCGGCGGCGGCGGCCGCCGCCTGGCCGGACGTCAGCTCCGCGGACCTGCGCCGGGGCAAGCTCGAGATCCACTGCCGCGACGGCGCCGCGCTGCTGCCCCGCCTGCAGGCGGAACTGACCGCCGCCGGTTTGGGCCTCGACCAGCTCGAGGTGATCCGGCCCAACCTCGAATCCCTGTACCTGAAGATCACCGGCCGCGCCCTGCGCGAATAGGAGCCCGCCATGCTGCGCGTGTTGGTGACCAAGGACATCCGGCGCTGGTGGTCCGACCGCCAGGCGGTGGTCGTGACGCTCCTGCTGCCGCTGATGCTGACGGCGGTGCTGGGCATCTCGTTCGGCGGCTTCGGCGGCGGCGCGCCCGAGATCGAGGCCATCCCGCTGGCGCTGGTCGGCGACCCGCCGGCGCTGCTGAAGGAGCCGCTGGAGCGGGCGTTGCGGGAGAGCGGACTCTTCACACCGGTCTGGTGCGACTCGGCCGAGGCCGACCGCCTGGTCCGCAAGGGGGAGGCCCGCGCCGCGGTGCTGCTGCCGGCCGACCTGCAGGACCTGCTGTCGTCCGAGCGGGTCGCGATCGGCGTCTGGAAGGATCCGGGCAGCGTGCTGCAGGCCGACATCGTCGAGCAGATCCTGCGCCGGATGCTGATGCGGCTGCAGGGCGGCGAGGCCGTCTACGTCGCGGCCTGGCCCGCCGACGGATTCGCCGCCGCGGGCGAGCCCGATCCCTTCGGCGACCTGCTGGAGGGCGACTCGCTGGCCGCGATCTGGCGGCGCATCCGCGACCGTTCGGCGGAGGCCGTGGCCGCGCGCCTGAAGTTCGAGGCCATCCTCGACCACCAGGCGGCCCTGCACGACGCGTTCGAGACGTCGGCCGTGGCGCTGACCGTGGTCGACCGCACCGGGCAGGAGGCGAAGGGCGTCGGCCCCTCGACCAACATGTTCGACTACATCCTGCCGGGGATGGGGATCTTCTTCCTGATGTTCGCCGCCGCCGCCGCCGCCGGCGACCTGCACCGCGAGCGCGCGGGCGGCACGCTGCGGCGGCTGCTCGTCGCCCCGCTCGGCAGTTCCGACCTGCTGGTCGGCAAGTGGCTCTTCGCCATGCTCAACGGGCTGCTGCAGCTGGCCGTGCTCTTCGCGGCGGGGAAGCTGCTGTTCCGGATGAACCTCGGCACGGATCCCCTGGCCCTGCCCCTGGCCGCGGTCGCCACCAGCGCGATGCTGGCCTCGCTGTTCCTGCCTCTGGCGCTGCTGACCTCGAACGAGAAGCAGATGGGCAGCATCTCCACGGGCATCACGCTGTTCCTGGCGATGGTCGGCGGCAACTTCATCAACGTCGACCAGATGCCGGCGGTGCTGCAGGCGGCGGGCCGCTTCACGCCCAACTACTGGGCCAACCGCACGTTCAACGACATCGTCGTGCACGGCCGCGGCGTGGGCGAGATCCTGCCGCGCGTCGCCGTCCTGTTCGGGATCGCTGCGGTGATGCTGGCGGTCGCCGTGGCGATCTACCAGCGCCGGGGCGGAAAGGCGGGTCTGCTGTGAACACGGGGGTGATCCGGGCCCTGGTGGCCCTGCACGTGCGGCAGGTCGCGGCCGACCGGGCGAGCCTCTTCTGGCTCTTCGGCATGCCGCTGATGTTCACGGTGCTGATGGGGATGATGTTCGGCGACATGAACACAGGCCCGCGCGGAGGCGCCGGAACTGACGGTCTACGACGAGTCCCGGGGGCCGGCATCGGGCGACCTGATCGCGGCCCTCGGCGGCCATGAGAGCTACCGCGTCGTCGTGGCCGACAGCGCGGGCTCCTGGGACCTGGCCCGCTCTCTCGTCGACGCCGGGAGTCGCACGGCGTCGCTGCACATCCCGCCCGCCTTCGATGCGGACCTGGCCCTGGGCCGGACGGCCACGCTCGCGCTGGCCTACGATCCCGACCGCGCTTCGGCCCAGGCCGCGCGCACGGACCTGGAGGAGGCCGTGCTGCGCCTGGAGTACCTGTTCGCCGGCCGCCGCGCCGCGGCCGGGTTCAACGAGGCGAGGTTCGACGCGCTCTGGCGGGACCCGCGCATCACGCTGGAGGTCCGCACCCTCGGCCGGCTGGGCGGCGAGCCGCAGCCGAGCGCCCTGGCCGGCTTCACCAGCGGATTCCAGCACACCGGTCCCAGCTACACCCTCATGTTCGTGATGATGTTCATGCTGATGAGCGTGCGCGACGTCGTGACCGAGCGTCGCAACGGCACGCTGCGGCGCCTGCGCCTGGCGGCCGCCTCGCCGTGGCTGCTGGCGACGGGCCTGTTCCTGGGGCCGCTGGTCGTGGGCCTGGCCCAGGCGGCCGTCCTGCTGGGCCTGAACCTGCTGCTGCCGGGGATGGACTACGGCGGCAGCCCCGGCGCGCTGGTCCTGACGATGGTGCTGTTCACCGCCGTCAGCTCGGCGCTGGCCCTCTGCGTGGCGACGTTCTGCCGCACGCCGGGCCAGGCCGACGGCCTGGGCATGACCGCCTCGATGCTGCTGGCATCCCTGGGCGGCCTCTGGTGGCCGCTGGAAGTGGTGCCGGGCTTCATGCAGAAGATCGCCCTGGCCCTGCCCACGGGCCAGGCGGTGACGGTCTTCCACAACATGATCGGGCGCGGCTGGGGCCTCGCCGGGAACGCCGGCCACCTGGCCGCCCTGGCGGGGATGCTCGCGGCCCTGCTCGCGCTGGCGGCGGCGCGCTTCCGGCGGCTGGTCGACTGAGTCGCTGGGGGACTCCGACCTCAGTTGCGGCTGTCGGTGGAGTGGAAGCCGAGATCCTTGCCGGGCAGACCGGGCAGCTTGATCTCGCCGTGGGTTTCCTCGTACCGCCTGATGTTCGCCTCGAGCGTCTTGAGCAGCCCCTTGGCGTTCTGCGGCGTCATGATCATCCGGGCGTGGATCTTGGCCTTGGGCAGGCCCGGCATCATGCGGGCGAAGTCCACGACGAACTCGCTCGGGCTGTGGGTGATCAGGGCCAGGTTCGTGTAGGTGCCGTGGGCGACGTCGGGGTCAAGCTCCACGCTGAGCTGCTGCGCCGGCGCCGGCTGGTTCTTCTCCAAGGTCGTGCCTCCGTATCGGTGGTGTCGTTGACCATCGCATCATAGCGCACGACCGCGCGGGGATCCAGTGCCGTTGACGCCGCCGGGCCGTGGTGGTAGCTTGCGTACGCGAACCGACGCCGTTTCCCCCCTCCCTGGAGCCGACATGCCCGCCCGCAGCCTCGCCATCCTCGACCGGATCGCCGGACTGCGCCTGGCGGTCGTCGGCGACGCCATGCTCGACCGCTTCCTCTGGGGCGAGGTGGACCGCATCAGCCCCGAGGCGCCCGTGCCGGTGGTGCGCCTGCGCCGCGAGACGGACAAGCTGGGCGGCGCGGCCAACGTCGCCGCCAACATGCGCGCCCTCGGGGCCGACGTGACGCTGGTGGCGGTCGCCGGGATCGGGGCGACCGCGCGCCGGCTTGCCGCGCTGCTGGCCGAGGCGGGCATCTCCGACGAAGGCCTGCTGCGCCTGGCCGGCCGCCGCACCACGCTCAAGACCCGCATCATCGCCCACAGCCAGCAGGTCGTGCGCGCCGACGTCGAGTCGGACGAGCCGCTGGAGCCGGACGCCCTCGCGGACCTGGCCGGGAGCGTCCGACGGCTGGGCCCGTTCGACGGGATCGTGCTGTCGGACTACGGCAAGGGTGTGCTGGCCGACGGACTGCTGCGGGAGGTCCTGGACGGCGGCGCGGCCGCCGGCGTGCCGGTGGTGGTCGACCCCAAGCGCGGCGACTACACCCAGTACCGCGGCTGCGTCCCTCACGCCGAACCAGAAGGAAGCCGGCCAGGCCACCGGCATCGCGATCCACGACCTGGACGGGCTGCGCCTGGCCGGCGCCGAGCTGCTCGCCCGCACCGACGCCGCCTGCGTCCTGATCACGCGGGGCGAGCACGGCATGGCCCTGTTCGAGCGCGGCGGCGCCGAGCACCACCTGCCGACCGAGGCGCGCGAGGTCTTCGACGTCACCGGCGCCGGCGACACGGTCATCGCCGTGTACACCGCGGCGCTGGCCGCCGGGGCGACCTACCTGGACGCCGCCAACCTCGCCAACCACGCCGCCGGCCTGGCCGTGCGGGAACTGGGCACCGCCACGATCACCGCCGCCCAGATCCGCGAAGCGGTGGGCAATGCCCCCGACGCCCCGACCGCCCCCGCGCCGGTGGTGTCCCGGGCGGACCTGGCCGCCTGGGCCGCTGATCTGCGGCGCGACGGCCGCCGTCTCGTCTTCACCAACGGCTGCTTCGACCTGCTGCACCGCGGCCACGTCGAGTACCTGGCGGAGGCGGCGGCGCTCGGCGACGTGCTGCTGGTGGCGGTCAACGACGACGCCTCGGTCAGCGCCCTGAAAGGCCCCGAACGCCCCCTGGTCCCTTTGTCCGACCGCCTGGCCGTCCTGGCCCACTTGCGCCCCGTCGGTGCGCTGACCATCTTTGGCGAGCCGACGCCCCTGGAGACGATCCTGCTGGCGCGGCCGGACGTCCTGGTCAAGGGCGCCGAGTACGCCGAGACGGACATCGTCGGCGCCGCTGAAGTGCGGGGCTGGGGGGGCGAGGTCGTGCGCGTGTCCATGCGTGCGGGCCGTTCCACGACCGCCATCATCGCCGCCGTGAAGCGTCTCCCCTGAGCCGGTGACGGCCGCCGCCTTGCGCAGCGGCAAGGGGAGGGTTCGTGGCACGCGCACACGTTCACATAAAAGAGGCTGACATGAGCAGGGAGAAGATCGTCATCATCGGCGCCGCCGGACGCGACTTCCACAACTTCAACTGCGTCTTCCGCGACGACGAGAGGTACGAGGTGGTGGCGTTCACCGCCGCCCAGATCCCCGACATCGACGGACGCCGCTACCCCGCCGCGCTGGCGGGGCGCCTCTACCCGCAGGGCATCCCCATCCACGCCGAGGCCGAGCTGCCGGACCTGATCGCCGAGCACGGCGTCGAGTGCTGCGTGTTCTCCTACAGCGACGTGGCCCACGAGGACGTCATGCACAAGGCGGCGCTGGTGAACTCCTGCGGCGCCGACTTCAAGCTCCTGGGCGAGCGCCTCACGCAGCTGCCGAGCAGCAAGCCCGTCATCGCCGTGTGCGCGGTGCGCACCGGCTGCGGCAAGAGCCAGACCACGCGCCGGATCGCCGAGATCCTGGAAGCGGCCGGCAAGAAGGTCGTCTCGGTGCGCCACCCGATGCCCTACGGCGACCTCGAGAAGCAGGCCGTCCAGCGCTTCGCGACCCTGGAGGACCTCAAGAAGCACGACTGCACCATCGAGGAGATGGAGGAGTACGAGCCCCACGTCGCGCGCGGCAGCGTGATCTACGCCGGCGTGGACTACGAGAAGATCCTGCGCGCGGCCGAGAAGGAGGCCGACGTCATCCTCTGGGACGGCGGCAACAACGACACGCCCTTCTACAAGCCCGACCTGCTGGTGGTGGTCGCCGACCCGCACCGCCCCGGCCACGAGCTGACGTACTACCCCGGCGAGACCAACATCCGCCTGGCCGACGTCGTGGTCATCAACAAGGTCGTCGAGGCCGAGTTCGAGAACATCGAGACCGTGCGCCAGAACGTGCGCAGCATCAACCCGGACTGCGTGATCATCGAGGCGGCCTCGCCGCTGACCATCGACCACCCGGAGCTGATCCGCGACAAGCGCGTGCTGGTGGTCGAGGACGGGCCGACCCTGACCCACGGCGGCATGACCTACGGCGCGGGCGTGATCGCGGCCATGCGCGCCGGCGCGGCCGACCTCGTGGACCCGCGCCCCTGGGTGAAGGGCAAGCTCGCGGAGACCTTCGCGATCTACCCGGAGATCGGTTCGCTGCTGCCGGCCATGGGCTACGGCGCGGAGCAGGTCCGCGATCTCGAGGCGACGATCAACGCGGTCGAGTGCGACGCGGTGGTCATCGGCACGCCCATCGACCTGAACCGCATCGTGAAGATCCGCAAGCCGACGTGCCGCGTCGGCTACGACCTGCAGGAGATCGGCAAGCCCGACCTGGCCGACGTCCTGCGCAAGTTCACCGCGTAGCGCGCCGCAGGGGGGGAGGACCAGCGTCCTCCCCCCTTTTGCGCCGAGCCCGCTGTTCCAGATTCACAGCCGGAGGTCGATCAGTGAACATCCACGAGTACCAGGCGAAGGACATCTTCCGCGACGCGGGCCTGACGGTGCCGCCGGGCGGGATCGCCACGACCGTCGAGGAGGCCCTGTCGCTCGCGCGCACGCACGGGCTGCCGGTGATGGTCAAGTCGCAGGTCCTGGCCGGCGGCCGCGGCAAGGCGGGCGGGGTCAAGTTCTGCAAGACCGAGGACGACGTCCGCACGCACGCGGGCAACATCCTGGGCATGGACATCAAGGGGCACACGGTGCGCAAGGTGCTGGTGACCCCGGCCGAGACCATCGCCGCGGAGTTCTACCTCGGGATGCTCGTGGACCGCGCCAGCCGGCGCGTGCTGCTGATGGCCAGCGCCGAGGGCGGCGTGGAGATCGAGAAGGTGGCCGTCGAGAAGCCCGAGGCCATCCTCAAGCACGCCATCGACCCGCGCTTCGGCCTGCTCGACCACGAGGCCATGGCCGTGGCCCTGCGGCTGGACCCGGACGTCAAGCGGGCGCGCCAGCTCGCCGACGCCATGCAGAAGCTCTACAAGGCCTTCCTGGCCGCCGACGCCAGCCTGGCCGAGATCAACCCCTTCATCTTCACCGACCAGGGCGTCGGCAAGGCGATCGACGCCAAGATCAACCTGGACGACAACGCGCTCTTCCGTCACCCGGGCTACGCCGCGCTGCGCGACCTGGACGAGGAGAACCCCAGCGAGCGCATGGCCCGCGAGGCCGACCTCTCCTTCGTGAAGCTCGACGGCAACGTGGGCTGCCTGGTCAACGGCGCCGGCCTGGCGATGGCGACCATGGACCTCGTGCAGTACTACGGCGGCCGCCCCGCCAACTTCCTGGACATCGGCGGCAGCTCCAACCCGGACAAGGTCGTCAACGCCCTGCGCATCATCCTGGGCGACCCGAACGTCGAGGTGATCCTGTTCAACATCTTCGGCGGCATCACGCGCTGCGACGACGTCGCCCGCGGGATCATCGCCGCCACCGAGCGCATGGAGATCAAGGTGCCCATCGTGGTGCGCCTGACCGGCACGAACGAGGCGGAGGCCCGCGAACTGCTGAAGAAGACCGACCTGGTCCCGGCAGCCACCATGGACGAAGCCGTGCAGAAGGCCCTCGAACTCGCCGGCAAGTAGCACGCAACGAACGGCCGCCGGCCACCAGAACAGGAGCGAATCATGGCGATTTTCTGCACGGACAAGACGAAGATCCTGATCCAGGGCATCACCGGCCGCGACGGGAGCTTCCACGCGAAGTCCATGCTCGGCTACGGCACCAACATCGTGGCGGGCGTCACGCCGGGCCGCGGCGGCCAGACCTTCGAGGGGAAGGTGCCGGTCTTCGACACGGTCAAGGACGCGGTCGCCGCCACGGGCGCCGAGGCCTCGGTCATCTTCGTGCCCCCGGCCGGCGCCGCCGGCGCCGTCTTCGAGGCGGCCGACGCCGGCTGCAAGCTCGTGGTCTGCATCACCGAGGGCGTGCCGACCCTGGACATGGTCAAGGTCATGCCCTACCTCGCCGAACGCGGCGTGCGCCTGGTCGGCCCCAACTGCCCCGGCTTCATCAACCCCGGGCAGAAGGCCAAGCTCGGCATCATGCCCACCAACATCGTGGCGCCCGGGCCGGTCGGCCTGATCTCCCGCAGCGGGACGCTGACCTACGAGGTCGTCGACGCCCTGACCCGCGCGGGCCTGGGACAGACGACGTGCCTGGGCATCGGCGGCGACCCGGTCATCGGCACGAACTTCATGGACGCCCTGCAGGCGTTCCACGCCGACCCCGCGACGCAGGCCCTGGTGATGATCGGGGAGATCGGCGGCGACGCCGAGGAGCGGGCCGCCGACTTCGTGAAGGCGAACATGAAGATCCCCGTCGTCTCGTTCATCGCCGGCCGCACCGCGCCCCCCGGCAAGCGGATGGGCCACGCCGGCGCCATCGTGTCCGGCGGCGCCGGCACGGCGGCCGAGAAGAAGAAGGCGCTCGAGTCGGCCGGCATCCCGGTCGCCGACCGCCCGGCGGACGTGGTGCCGCTGCTGCAGCAGATCTGGAAGCGTTGAACCGGACCGTCGAAAGGACGATGAGTTGGAGCAGACCTACATGATGATCAAGCCGGAGATCGTCGCCGCCGAGACCCAGCAGGTCGGCGCGATCCTGGCCCACGTGCAGCGGGCGGGCTTCCGCATCCGCAACCTGGCGCTCAAGAGCCTCAGCCGCGCCGCGGTCGAGGAGTTCTACGCCGTCCACCGCGAGCGGCCGTTCTTCCCGGAGCTGGTGGACTACATCGCGTCCGGGCCGGTGGTGGCGATCCACCTGGAGCGCGACCAGGCCGTGGTCAAGCTGCGCGAGCTGGTCGGGGCCACGAACCCCCGCGACGCCGCCTGCGGCACCCTGCGCGACCTGTACGGGGCGTCCCTGTCCCAGAACGCCGTTCACGCCTCGGATTCGCCCGAGAACGCCCTGCGCGAGATCGGAATCGTCTTCGGCGAGGGCCGGGGACCGGGCCGCGCGTCTTGACAGACGGGGATCGCGCTCGTAACGTGGGGCGCTTGCACGGCGCCGGGCCGGGGCGGGCCCGGACCGGACGCGAACGTGCGCCCGGAATGAAGCTGAACCTGGACACCTTGCCCTTCGGTCGCTCCGCCCTGGAGGTGGAGGAGACCTTCCTCGTCGAGGACGGGGAGGGCGGCGGGAGCGGTATGTCCGTCCGCGGCGAGCTGGCGGTGGACAACACCGAAAGCCGCGTCCTGGTCGCCGGCGTCCTGGCGGTGTCCAGCCCGGCGGTCTGCGACCGCTGCCTGGAGGCCTTCACGCTGGCCTACGAGGCGGGCGTCGACATCCAGATCATCCGGGCGAAGTCGGGGACCCGCGACGAGGAGTCGCCCGACACCTGGATCCTGTACCAGGTGCGCGGCGAGGTCGACCTGGACGAGCCCCTGCGCGAGGCCGCGCTGCTGGACCTGCCGATCAAGCGGGTCTGCCGCGAGGATTGCCTGGGAATCTGCCCCAGCTGCGGGGCGGACCGTAACCAGAAGGACTGCGAATGCCCCCGGGAATCCGCCGATCCCCGCTGGGACGGACTGGAACCCTGATCACCGGAAGCGAGGCATCGAGATGGCTGTTCCCAAGAAGAAAACGAGCCACATGCGCAAGGGCACCCGCCGCGCGCACTGGCACCTGGCCACCCCCAGCGCGTCGAAGTGCGCGCACTGCGGCGCGCCCTGCCGTCCCCACCGCGTCTGCCGCGCCTGCGGCCACTACGGCGTGCGCGAAGTGATCGTGGTCGAAAAGAGCTAGCGGAATAGAGCTAGAGAGCGTGAGGAGCCGGCAAGGAGGTCGGGCATGGACGGCAATGCGCCACCCCGGGTGGTCGTGGCCGTGGACGCCATGGGCGGTGACTTCGGTCCCGCCGCGGTCGTCCCGGGCGCCGTGGCGGCCGCGCGCGCGGAGCCCGGCCTGGCCCTGGCCCTCTACGGCGACCCCGACGCCCTGAACGTCCTGCTCGACGGCCTCGGCGCGCGCGAACTGCCCGTCGAGGTCGTGGCTTGCCGGGACCGCATCGAGATGGGCGAATCGCCCGCCGCGGCGGTCAAGGGCCGCCCCGACGCCCCGATCGTCCGGGCCACCCGGGACCACCGCGAAGGCCGCGTGCACGCGGTGGTCAGCGCCGGCAGCACCGGCGCGCAGGTCGCCGCCAGCCTGATGATCCTCGGGCGCCTCGAGGGCGTCGACCGCCCCGCGATCGCGACCGGCATCCCCACCCTGAACGGCCGCTTCCTGCTGCTGGACGTCGGCGCCAACGTGCAGTGCACCCCCGAGCACCTGCTGGTCTTCGCGCTGCTCGGCGACGAGTACGCGCGGCGCCTGCTGGACGTCGCGACGCCGCGCGTCGGCCTGCTGAACATCGGCGAGGAGCCGACCAAGGGCACCGAGCTCTGCGTCCAGGCCCACGCCCTGCTGCGCGACGCCCCGCTGAACTTCATCGGCAACGTGGAGAGCCGGCACCTCCTGGATGGCGCGGCCGACGTCGTGGTCACCGACGGCTTCACCGGCAACATCGCGCTGAAGCTCATCGAGGGTTTCGGGGGTTTCCTGCAGGCGGCGGCCCGGGAATTCATGGCCGGCGGCGCCGCCGACGCGGGGGAGGGCCTGCGCGGCCTGCTGCACCGCCTCGACTACACGTCCACCGGCGGCGCGCTGCTGCTGGGCGTGCGCGGCTCCTCGATCATCTGTCACGGCGCCAGCCCCGCCCGCGCGATCCAGAGCGCGGTGCTGGCCGCGGGCCGCATGGCACGGCTCGACCTGCCGGGCCTGCTGCAGCAGCGGCTGGCCGCGCGACCCTGACCGCCCCCCGCGAAAGGCCCGCGATGATCAGAGTTCCCATGCTGTTCCCCGGTCAGGCTTCGCAGGCCGTCGGCATGGCCCGCGACCTCGCCGCCCGCGGTGGTCCGGGCGCCGCGTTCCTGGCGACCGTCGACGAGGCGCTGGGCTTCGCGCTCACCAGCGTGATGTATGAGGGCCCCGGAGGCGACGCTGACCGAGACCTGGAACGCGCAGCCGGCCATCCTGGCCCACTCCGTCGCCGTGGCCCTGGAGTTGAAGGCGCTGGGGATCGAGCCGAGCGTCGTGGCCGGCCACTCGCTGGGCGAGTTCTCCGCCGCGGTGGCGGTCGGCGCCCTGACGCCCCGCGACGGGCTGGCCCTGGTGCGGCGCCGCGGCGAGCTGATGTTCGCGGCGGGGCAGGAGCGCCCCGGCACGATGGCCGCGGTCATGGGCCTCGACGCCGACACCGTGAAACGCGTCTGCGCCGAAGGTCGCGCCGAGCGCCGGCGTGGTCGTGGTCGCCAACCACAACTCCTCCAACCAGGTCGCCATCTCCGGCGAGATCGCGGCCGTCGACGCCGCCTGCGAGGCGCTCAAGGCCGCCGGCGCGAAGCGGGCCCTGCGGCTGAACGTCAGCGGCGCCTTCCATTCGCCGTTGCTGGAGGGCGCGGCGGCCAGCTTCGCGGACCATCTCGCCGACGTCGCGCTCGCCGATCCCGAGGCGCCCCTGGTGGCCAACGTGACGGCCGCCCCGTCGACGACCGCGGCGCAGCTGCGCGAGGGGTTCCGGCGGCAGCTGACCTCGCCGGTGCGCTGGCACGAGAGCCTGGGGGCCCTGGTGTCCGGAGCGGCGACCGGGGAGCGCCCGCGCGTCGTGCTGGAGGTCGGCCCCGGCAAGGTCCTGTCCAACATGGCCAAGCGGGAATACCCCGAGGTGACGTTCCTGGCCGTGGGGACGTCCGAGGAGCTGGACAACGCGCTGGACACCGTCCGGGGCCTGTTGGCATAATCCCGCCCCGGACCGGGCGCAGCGAAGGGAAGACCCGTGAGCAACCGCATCGTCATCGTCACCGGCGCCAGCCGGGGCATCGGGGCGGCGATCGCCCGCCGCCTGTCGGCGGACGGCTGCGACCTCGCCCTGGTGGCCCGCAACGCCGACGCGCTGGCCGAGGTCGCCGCCTCGCTGCCGGGGTCCGGGCGCAGCCTCGTGCTGCCGGGCGACGTGTCGAGCTACGAGGCGGTGGAGGCGGCGGTCGGCCGCGTCCTGCAGGAACTCGGCCCGGTCTACGGCCTGGTCAACAACGCCGGGATCACCCGCGATTCCCTGCTGGTGCGCATGTCCGAAGCCGCCTGGCGCGAGGTGCTCGACGTCAACCTGACGGGGACCTTCTACTTTACAAAGGCCGTGACCGCGTCTATGATGCGCCAGAAAATCGGTCGGATCGTCAACATCACCTCGGTGATCGGCCTCACCGGCAACGCCGGCCAGGCCAACTACGCGGCGAGCAAGGCGGCCGTCATCGCCTTCTCCAAGTCCGTGGCCCGCGAACTGGGTGGTCGCGCGATCACCTGCAACGCAGTGGCGCCCGGATTCATCGAGACGGACATGACGGCGGGCCTGCCGGATGCGGTGCGCGCCGGCATGCTCGGGGAAATCCCGTTGAAGCGCTTCGGCCAGGGCGAAGACGTCGCCGGCGCCGTCGCCTTCCTGTTGTCGCAGGACGCCGCCTACGTCACCGGGCAAACGCTCGTGGTCGACGGCGGCATGGTTACGTGAAACCTTCCCAAGGAGGGAACGGCTGACATGAGCTCCATTCAGGAAAAGGTCTACGAGATCATCGAGCGCAAGCTTTCGGTGAATCCGGAACAGATCACCCCCGAAGCTTCGTTCACCGACGATCTGGGGGCCGATTCCCTGGACACCGTCGAGCTCGTGATGGATCTCGAAGAGGTCTTCAACATCACGATTCCGGAAGAGGACCAGGAGAAGCTGCGGACCGTGCAGGATGCGATCGACTACCTCGAATCGCACCTGGACGCGTAACCGCGGTCTTTCCGTGAACGAACCGTCCCCGGTCCTGCGGTCCCGCCGTGTTGGACCGGGGCGATCCGTATATGCAGGGAGGATGGCATGGAACGCCGCAGGGTAGCGATCACGGGCCTCGGACTGATCACCGCCGTGGGCCTCACGCGCGACGAGACGTGGCGCGCGATCCTGGCCGGGACCAACGGCATCGCCACGATCACCTCGTTCGACACGACGGACTTCCGCGTGAACTTCGCCGGCGAGGTCAAGGGCTTCGACCCGACCGTCGCGATGGAACTCAAGGACGCCCGCAAGGCCGACCGCTACGCCCAGTTCGCGGTCTGCGCCGCGGCCGAGGCGATGGCCCAGGCCGCGCCCGGCGACGTCGACCCCGAGCGGGCCGGCGTGCTGATCGGCTCGGGCATCGGCGGCTTCCAGACCTTCGAGGAGCAGCACGCCAAGCTGATCGAGAAGGGCCCGTCGCGCGTCTCGCCCATGTTCATCCCGATGATGATCGCCGACATGGCCTCGGGCCTGGTCTCGATCGCCCACGGCTTCCGCGGCCCCAACTACGCCACGGTCTCGGCCTGCGCCTCCTCCGGCCACGCCATCGGCCTGGCGTACGAGCACATCGCCAACGGCACCGCCGACCTGATGATCACCGGCGGCAGCGAGGCCAGCGTCTGCCCGATGGCCATGGCCGGCTTCAGCGCCATGAAGGCGCTGTCGACGCGCAACGAGGACCCCGCCCACGCCAGCCGCCCCTTCGACGCCGAGCGCGACGGGTTCGTGCTGGGCGAGGGCGCCGGCATCCTGGTGCTCGAGGAACTGGAGCGGGCCCGCGCCCGCGGCGCCGTCATCCTGGCCGAGGTGGCCGGCTACGGCATGACCGCCGACGCCTACCACATGACCCAGCCCGACAACGAGGGCAAGGGCGCCCGCAACGCCATGCGCCTGGCGGTGGCCGCCGCCGGCCTGCAGTTGACGGACATCGGCTACATCAACGCGCACGGCACCAGCACGCCCTTCAACGACAAGATCGAGACCCTGGCCATCCGCGACCTCTTCGGCGACCACGCGCGCAAGCTGGCGGTCTCCTCGACCAAGTCGATGACCGGCCACCTGCTCGGCGCCGCCGGCGGCATCGAGGCCGCCTTCACCGCCCTGGCGCTGCGCGAGGGACGGCTGCCGCCGACGATCAACTACCAGAACCCCGACCCCGAATGCGATCTGGACTACTGCCCCAACGCGGCGGTGACCGCTCGGTCGGAGCGGCGCTGTCGACCTCGCTGGGCTTCGGGGGGCACAACGTGTCCCTCTGCCTGAAGCGCTGGCCGGATTGACTTCGGCCGGCCGGGGAGGCGCCATGACCTGGTGGCGTGGGCTCTTTTCCTGGATGGTCCCGGAGGCGCAGCGTCGCCACGGGCCGCGGGGCGGTGCGGCCGAACCGGCGCCGCGGGCGGACGCGGCATCGCGGCGTGAGGTCGCCGCGGCCGTCGAGACCATGCTTGCGTACCGCTTCCGCGATCCCTGCCTGCTGGGCCAGGCCCTGGTCCACCGCTCCCACCTCCACGCCTACGGCGACGAGCGCATCGAGGCGAACGAGCGGCTCGAGTTCCTCGGCGACGCCGTGCTCGGGCTCGTCACCAACGCCTACCTCTACCTGGAATACACGGACCTCGAGGAAGGCGACCTGACGCGCCTGAAATCGAAGCTCGTCTGCGGCACGAGCCTGGCCCGGGTGGCGCAGCGCCTGGAACTGGGCGACCATATCCTGATGAGCCGCGGCGAGGCCGCCACCGGCGGCCGCGATCGAGACAGCATCCTCGCGGACGCCGTCGAAGCGATCATCGGCGCGGTCTACCTCGACGGCGGTCTGGAAGCGGCGCAGGGCGTGATCGAGCGCTGGCTCTTCGACCACGCCGACGAGATCATCGAGCACCGCGCGCTGGCCAACGACAAGAGCCGCCTGCAGGAGATCGTCCAGGCCCGCCACCGCGTGCCGCCCCGCTACCGGGTCCTGGAGACGACGGGCCCCGACCACGAGCGCGTCTTCACGGTGGAGGTCCTGTTCGGCGACCGGGTGCTGGGTCACGGCCGCGGCGCGAACAAGAAGAGCGCCGAGCAGGAGGCGGCCGGCTGCGCGCTGCAGCGCCTGGCCGGCGAGCCCTCGCTGCTGGACGAGGCGCCGGAACGCCCTTGTCGCGACGCGCGCCGATCACCGCCTCCCTGATCCTGGCCACGCTGATCTTCACAGCGGCCGTCTGGTCCCTGACCGCCGGCGCCGTGGTGCCCATGGCCGCGCTGCCCACCGGCGCTGCCGCCGACAGCACGGGCGCCGATCCGGGCGGCCTGGATCTCGACCGCATCCCGCAGGGCGCCGCCACCGGCTACATGGTCGGTACGACTCTGCTGGCCGAAGGCGATCTGGCCGGCGCGCTGCCCTTCCTGGCCCAGGCCTACCGCATGAGCCCGGACGAGCTGACCTTCGCCAGCACCTACCGCGACGTCCTGCACCAGGTCGGTTACCTGCGCGACGCGACGGACGTCGCACGGCGCATCGTCAGGGACCATCCCGAATCCTACGAGGGCTGGGAGCGCCTGATCGCGCTGAGCGCGGCCCAGGAGCGCTACGCCGACGCGCGCGAGGCCCTGGAGGGCTGCCGGCGCGCCCACCCCGACTCGACCCGCCTGGACCTGGTCGAGGCCGAGCTGCTGGTGCGCACGCACGCCTGGGCGGAGGCCATGGCGGCCTACCGCCAGGCCCTGCCGCGTCACCCCGAGCACCGGGAGCGGATCTACGGCTCGATGGCCGAACTCGCCTCCCTGCTGAACCGCCCCGAGGAAGCCGCCGCGCTGTGGACCGAGGGGCTGGCCGTCGCGCCCGGCCTCGCGCTCGCTGCGCCTGGGCCGGATCCAGCACCTGATCGACAACGAGCGCGACGGGGACGCCATGGCCGTCGCCGTCGCCGGCAGCCCGAGGCCGCACGGCCGCACCTGTTCCTCGGCGAGTTCCTCGCCGGCCGCGGCGACCTCGCGGCGGGAGAGGCCGAGACCCGCCGCGCCCTGGCGCTCGACCCCGGCGATCCCGACAACGTGCTGGCGCTGATCTCCATCCTCAGCCGGCGCCGACCCGACCTGTTCACCGGCCGCGCCGCCGACGGCGACGAGACGGCGCCGGTCCGCGAGGTCCACGAGCTGGCCGACCGGGCCGCCGCGCTGCTGGACGAGAACTCGCCGCTCGGCGTGCGCATGATGCTCGGGGCGACCTACCAGGGACTCGGGGATCACGAGGCGTCGATCCCCTTCTACGAGCGCGCCGCCGAGGATCCCGAGCTGCGGCGCAACGCCCTGCTGAACCTGTCGCTGGCCTGCGAGGAAACGGGCCGGCGCGACGAGGCGCTGGCGGCCCTGGAGTCCCTGCTCACCGACCACCCCGACGACCACGTCATCCAGAACGCCCTGGGCTACACCCTGGCCGACCACGACCGGGACCTGCCGCGCGCCGAGAGCCTGATCCGCGCCGCCCTGAAGAGCGAGCCCGAGAACCCCGCCTACCTGGATTCCCTGGGCTGGCTGCTGCACCGCCAGGGGCTGCCCCTGGAGGCCTTCGACCTCCTGGTGCGCGCCACCAACGCGCTGCCGGAGGATCCGGTGATCCTCGAGCACCTCGGGATGGTGCTGCTGGACCTGGGGCGCCACGACCGCGCCTACGACGTGTTCCTGCGCGCGCGGGCGGCCGGCGGCGACAGCGCGTCGCTGGAGGCGGTCCTGAAGGAACTCCAGCCCGCCGCCGCGAACGGCGGCGAACGGTGAGACCCCGCCGGGCCACCCGATCGCCATCCTGGCGGCCGTCCTGGCCGTCGTCGTGGGATCGGCCGCCGCCGAACCGGAGCCCGACCTCCTCGACCTGGAACTCGGCGTCGCTCCCTGGAGCTTCGCCTCCCCCTTGGCCGACGCGCGCGGGACCGCGGTCTGGGTGCGCTGCCCCGACGGGTCCTGGCGTCTGGACGTGGCGCTCGGCGAACCCGGCGAAGACGGGACGGGCACGGCCGAGGCGGCCCTGGGCCGGCTGGGGGAGGGCTGGACGGCGGTCTCGCCGGGCGACGGGACGCTGGTCGTGCAGGCCTGGGACGGCCCCCTGCGCACGCTGGAACCCGCGCAGGCCGCGCGCCTGCAGGCCCTGCTCTCCCTGGCCGAATCCGGGGGCGACCCGGCGCAGGCGCAGGTCGCGCCGGCGGTCTGGCGGGACCGCCCCGGCAAGCCGGGCCCCGCGCCGCGCGTCCCCTGGGAGGCGCGCGCGACCGCCGAAGAGAGCCGCGATCTCATCTGGCCGGCCCCCGACGACGACGGACCGCCGCTGGTGCGCGACCTGGCCAGCCGGGGCCGCGGCCGCGGCGGCGCCGGCGAGCGCTGGCGGTGCGACGCCGCGGCGGATGGCGGCATCCGTCTGCACGGCCTGCGCTGGGGGGCGACCCTAGAAGCCGGCCCGTCCCGGCGCGCTCTCCGGCGGGGCGACCCGCTGGACGTGGTGCTCCCCCTGTGGCCCCTGGGCGAAGTCCTGGTCGAAGGCGGTCCGCGGTGAACGACCGGGACGAAACCGGTGGGAACCGCGGCTCCGGTCCCGGTGTTGACCCCCCCGCCGACGACACCCCACCCGCTGCCAGGAGCGACCAGGTGTTCCTGAACGACAAGCACCCCGATCCCGGCCGTCACGGCCCGCTCGCCTGGACCGAGCAGCGTGACGAGGATCTCATTGCGCTCGTGCAGCAGGGCCAGAAGCGGGCCTACGACGAGCTGGTCCGCCGCTACCGGGGGCGCCTGTACAGCTTCATCCTGCGGATGGTGGGGGACCCCGTCGAGGCGGAGGAACTCGCGCAGGACACGCTGATCCGCGCGTACGTCCACGCGGACAAGTACCGCGAGATCGCGCGCTTCTCGACCTGGCTGTTCACCATCGCCACCAACCTGGTGCGCAACCGGGTCCGCAAGCAGAAGCGGCAGCCGCGCATGCTCGTGCTCGATCCCGCCCCCGAGAACGACGACGACATCCCGCTGGATCCGGCCGATCCTCATGCCGATCCCACGCGCGAGCTGGAGGGCCGGGAGTTGGGGCGCCTGATCGCCGAAGCGACCAGCCGCATCCCCGAACGCTACCGGGTCCCGTTCCTGCTGCGCGAGGTGGAGCAGCTGTCCTACGAGGAGATCCAGCAGGTCACCGGCCTGAAGCTCGGCACCGTGCGCTCGCGCATCAACCGCGCGCGGACCCGCTTCCGGCAGAACATCAAGCCGCTGTTGCGCAACGAGGACCTGCTCGCCGAGCTCGAGCTCCTCGAGGCCCGGATGGAACAAGAAGACAAGGACGATTGACGACAGTCGAGGAGGACTTCCCCATGCTTTGCACCACGGCACGACGGTTGATCAGCCAGGAAATGGACGGGATGCTGCCCGCCGAGAAGACTCCGGCGTTCGAGGAGCACCTCGGCCGCTGCGCCGCCTGCCGCGAATACCGGGCCGAGCTCGGCCTCGGCCGCCGCCTGCTGCAGGCGACCGCCGCGGAGCCGACCGACGCCTTCGAATGGAAGCTCCAGCTGCGCCTCAACCGCACCCTGCAGGAAGCCGCCGCGGCCAGGACGGTGCCCTGGGAGGACGCGCCCCACGGCGCGGCCCGCTGGTGGCGCGGCTTCGCGGCCTCGTCGCTGGCCGGGGTGGCCGTGACCGCGCTGGTCGCCGTGCTGGTCTGGCCGGAAGGCCCCCGCATCCCGACGACGTCCTCCCGCCCCGCGGCGACGGTGGCCGCGGTCGCCGGGCCCGCCGCCACGCCGACCCCGTCGGCGCGCCTGGTGACCGACCTCTCGGACCGCCTGCCCCTGTCCGGCAACCGCGTGCGCGGCGCGTCGCTCGGCGGCGGGTCGCTCAGTGGTGGGTTCCTGGGCCGCCCGGTCAGCCAGGGCCTGCTGTCGGAGCGCCTGCAGCCGGTGTCGCTGTCGTCGGGGAAGCTCGCCGGCCTGGACGAGATCGCCGCCCTGCGCGCCGAGAACAACCGCCTGCGCGCCGGCCTGATCGGCCTGCGCGACGAGAACAAGACGCTAAAGGCGTTGCTCGCCGCCCGCGGCATCGCGTACCTTGACGGGGACAGCCAAGACCGCAGCCCGGGTCGCTGACCGCCCCCAACGAGGTACTCCCGTGAACCCAGCCCGTCATGCCGCCGCTCTTCTCGGGGCGGCGGCCCTGTGCCTGGTCCTGTCGCTCGGCGGCTGCGGCGGCGGCGGGAACGCGATGGTCTCGGCCGTCGGCTCGTACGGCGACGTCGCGCTGGTGGTCTCCGACCCGCAGTACGACCCGCTGCTCGAACGGGCCCGCGGCCTGCTGTCCCCGACGGAGAGCTTCGTCCTGAAGTCCGAGCCCACCTACCGCTTCCGCACCTGCACCGACAAGAACTGGCGGGACGCCCGCAACTACCGCAACGTGCTGCTGGCCGTGCGCTGGGGCGACGGCGGCCCGGTGCAGGGCGCGGCCAAGCACCTGCTGCCGAAGAAGGCCCTGGAGCGGGCCCTCGCGGGCCGCGGCGAGGTGTTCACCGTCCGCAATCCCTGGCTCCACAACCAGATCGCCTTCATCGCGGTGGCGAAGGACGCCGACGCCCTGGTCACGCTGCTGAACCGCCGGGCGCCCGCCCTGCGCGACACCCTGGCCGCCGACATCAACCGTCGCATCGCCGCGGATCACCGCGCGCAGGGCCTGCTCGCCGACCCGCCCGCCCGCCAGCAGCGACGGTTCGGCTTCTCGGTCGAACTGCCGGCCGCCTACCGCGAGAACCAGTGCGAGCCGAACGGCTTCCCCGGCGTCGAGTGGCTGCGCACCGACGGCTCGACGCGCGGCCTGACGGTCAGCTGGGAGGCCGCGCCCGCCCCGGCCGCCCGCCTCGCCGACCACGACGCCCTGGCCGCCATGCGGTCCCGCCTGGGCGCGGCGCTGCACCAGGAGACGATCGACCCCGCGTCCTTCGTCTGGTCGCAGGAGACGGTGGCCGGCCTGCCCGCCGTCAAGCTGGCCGGCAGCTGGGTCGACGCCAAGACCCAGGTCGGCGGGCCGTTCCGCTGCTACTTCCTGGCCGAGCCGGCGGGCGGCCGGATCTTCTGCTTCGACCTGCTGGTCTACGCGCCGCAGCTCGAGAAGATGGACGATTTCCGCCGCCTGCGCGCCATCCTGGAGACGGTCTCCTTCCGCGAACCCGCCTGACCACGGAGGACCCCATGCAGTCCCTGACCCTGACCTTCCTGCCCGTCCTGCTGCTGGTGCTCTTCGTGCTGGGCAACTCGCTGCGCGTGCTGCGCGAGTACGAGCGCGGGGTGATCTTCCGCCTGGGCCGCCTGCAGCGCGTCAAGGGGCCGGGCTTGATCCTGCTGATCCCGCTGATCGACCGGATGGTGAAGGTCAGCCTGCGCATCATCCCGATGGACGTGCCGCCGCAGGACGTGATCACCAAGGACAACGTCTCGGTCAAGGTGAACGCCGTCATCTACTTCAAGGTCGTCTCGCCGCAGATGGCCATCGTCGGGGTCGAGGACTACCTCTACGCCACCTCGCAGGTCGCCCAGACGACCCTGCGCAGCGTCATGGGCCAGGTCGAGATGGACGACCTGCTGTCCGAGCGCAACAAGCTCAACCTGCAGATCCGGGAAATCATCGACAAGGCGACCGAGCCCTGGGGCGTCGAGGTCAGCACCGTCGAGATCAAGGACGTCGACCTGCCCCAGGAGATGCGGCGCGCCATGGCCCGCCAGGCCGAAGCCGAGCGCGAGCGCCGCTCGAAGGTCATCCACGCGGACGGCGAGTTCCAGGCGAGCCAGAAGCTGGCCGAGGCCGCCGTCGTCATCTCGAGCGACCCGTCGGCCATCGTCCTGCGCTACCTGCAGACCCTGAGCGAGATCGCCCGCGAGAACAACTCCACGACGATCTTCCCGGTGCCGATCGACCTCTTCCGGCACTTCGCGTCCAAGCCCGCGGATCCCCGGCCGTGACGGGCCTCCGCGCGCGGACCAGCGGCCTGCTGCTGATCGCCCTGGCCGTCGCCGGCGCCGCGGCCGCGGGGGAGCAGCCCCGGCGCCCCGTGACCGGACCGCACCGCTGCGGCCGTCCCGGCCGAACAGCGCGCGTCGCAGGAATCACGCTGGTGCCTCGGGCTCACCTCCGGGCTGCTGGCGGGCGGCGACCTGTTCCAGGTGGCGAACGACCTGACGGTGTCCTGGACGCCGCCCGCGGGCGGCGCCACCTTCAACGCCAAGCGCTTCACCGTGACGCTGGACGAAGCCGCGGTCTTCGGCCTCACGGCGACCAGGAAGCTGACGTCGCGGGGCTGGCTGCGCCTCGACCTCGCGGTCGGACGGATGGACGCCGCGGCCCTGGCCAACGACTCCCAGTTCGTGACGCCCGTGCTGTACGACCGCTGGAACGTGGTGCAACTGGATGTCGCCTGGGAGCAGCGCCTGACCGACACCCGCCTGCAGCCCCTGCTGCTGGCCGGCGCCTCGCTCACCGGGATCGGCGCCACCGCCGACGCCTCGGACCAGACGGTGGCCGGGCTGCGCCTGGGCGCCGGGATGCTGTACCGCGGGGGGCCCCGCTGGTCCTTCGGCATCGACGTCGCCGACCACGTCCAGCAGTTCGTCCAGGACGGCCTGCCCGAGGAAATGGACTTCGCGCCGGACGCCCGGTACCGGGAGTTCGGCCCGCAGCATCTGGGGACGATCACCGGGCGGTTGCTCGCGCATTTTTAGCGGTCGTCATCGATAAATCAAATAGTCGAGGCGGCGCCGCGGCTAGCCCAGAATTAATCAGTTGAAGTTCATCGCGCAACGACCTGTTCTGACGTCAGTTGCGCGATCGGAAGTCGGGGCGCCGGCGGGCGCCGCGGCGAATAGCGTTTGCTTCGCTGACCTGGATCATTATCATTGTCAGTCCACTCCGGATTCCCGGAGTCTCGATGCCCCGACCCGTTGGGAGATTCCATGGGAAACGTCATCGCTGTCGTGAATCACAAGGGCGGCACCGGCAAGACCACCACGGCGCTGAACCTGGCCGCGGGACTGACCCGCTACAGCGACATCACGTCGAGCTGCCTGGTCATCGACATGGACCCCCACGGCTGCGCCTCCTCGGCGCTGCTGGGCAAGATGAACGGCGAGCCGCCGGCGCGCTCGATCTTCGACGTGCTGCGCCGGGCGATCACGCCCCAGGACGGCATCACCTCGACGGTCTTCGACGAGAACATCGACGTGATCCCGTCCCACCCGTCGCTCGAGAGCATGGCCCGCACCCAGCTCACCGACCGGCTGATCAAGGTGACGCAGGCGCTGTCGACGTCCTACGGCTGGATCATCATCGACACGCCGCCGAACCTCGGCATCCTGACCCAGAACGCCCTGGTCGCCTCCGACTACGCCCTGATCCCGACGCCCTGCACGGGCCTCGCCGTCTCGACGATGCACCAGCTCAGCGCCCTGATCGAGCGCGTGCAGGAGCGCCAGAACATCTGGCTGCAGGTGCTCGGCGTGCTGGTGACCATGAAGGACGGGCGCACCGATCTGCACAAGGAGGCGCAGAAGGAGCTGAAGAACCACTTCAAGGGCGACCTGTTCAAGACCATGATCACCAACAACATCAAGATCGAGGAGGCGCCCTCGGCCTTCAACAGCATCTTCTCCTACGACTCCGGCTGCCTCGGGGCCTCGCTGTACCGCGACTGGATCAAGGGCGAGCTGATGCGCCGCCACAAGGCGCTGGAGAAGAAGCGCAGCGACCGGCTCGAGCAGATCAACGCGCTGAGCGTCCAGCCGCTCCAGCCCTGAGACGACTCGAGTCCGCACATTGCGTGACGGGGACCGCTCCGGGCACTTCCCCCTGGAGGGCCTCCTGGCCAAGAAGAGCGGAGAGGCCCCTTCGGGTGAAGTCGCCTGGTCGTAAGGGTGAAGCCTGACGGCCACCAACGCCCCCCAGAGGCGGCCCAACCCTCCACCGCCCCGGGGGCCCGGCCCGCGCCCCCACCGGCCCTTCCGCCATCCTGGCTCCAGGGCCTGCGGGACACCCCTGTCACGGCAGAATGTGCGGACTCGAGTCGAACAGCATCAGGGGTGAAGAGGCTGGACGCGACGCTTTCAGGGTTGGCTAGCGTCGCTGACGAAGGGGTTGGAGCGGCGTTCGCGGGCGACCGTCGTGTCCGGCCCGTGCCCCGGATGCAGGATGGTCGCGTCGTCGAGGGTGTAGATCTCGCGGCGGATGCTGCGCTCCAGGACGGTGAAATCGCCGCCCGGCAGGTCGGTGCGGCCCACCGATCCCGCGAAGATGACATCTCCCACCAGGGCGTGACCCTCCCAGACGTACAGGACGTGGCCGCGGCTGTGGCCCGGCGCGTGGGCGATCCGCAGACGGCCGCCGGCGAAGGGCAGCGCGTCGGCGGGCAGCAGGGCGAGGCGGGGCGCCGGCACGGGCGGGAAACCGTAGGCGGCGCGGCTGGCGGCCAGGCCGGCCAGCAGCGGGACCTCGTCGGGGTGGTGCAGCAGCGGGAGGTCCCAGACCCTCTGGACCGCGGCGGCGGCCGACACGTGGTCGAAGTGCCCGTGCGTGCAGACCAGGGCGGTCAGACGGCAGCCGCTCTCCTCGATGGCGTCCAGCAGCAGGTCGGGGTCGTCGCCCGGGTCGACCAGGATCGCCACGCCGGCGTCCGGCGCGCACAGCAGCTGCGCGTTCATCTGCAGGGGGCCGACCACCAGCGTCTGCAGGCGCCAGGCGCTCGTCGGGTCGTCGGGGTGGTGCATGGCGTGGTCCTTCCGGATGAAGGGAGGGCCGGCCATGCGGCCGGCCCCCCTCGCGTCTAGGCGTCGATGAGCGCGCCGCTCAGCGATCGCCCCGTTTAACGATCGTCCTGCGAAGGTCGTCATAATACTCGCGCCCGAGGTGGGTGACGAGTTCCTCGCCCATCATCCAGCGCAGCGTGTTCTTCATCTTCTTCTGCTGGATGAAGAGGTCGTGCTCGGGGTAGAGGCCCTGCGGCGTGACCGGGCTCTTCAGGTAGAACGACAGCCACTCCTGGATGCCGTCGAAACCGGCGCGCTTGGACAGGTCCAGGAACAGGGCGAGGTCCAGCACGATCGGGGCGGCCAGGATCGAGTCGCGGCAGAGGAAATCGACCTTGATCTGCATGGGATAGCCCATCCAGCCGAAGATGTCGATGTTGTCCCAGCCTTCCTTGTTGTCGCCGCGCGGCGGGTAATAGTTGATCCGCACCTTGTGGAAGAGGTTGCCGTAGAGGTCCGGGTACAGCTCGGGCTGCAGGATGGTGTCCAGCACGCTGAGCTTGGACTCCTCCTTGGTCTTGAAGCTGCCGGGATCGTCCAGGACCTCGCCGTCGCGGTTGCCCAGGATGTTGGTCGAGAACCAGCCGCTGACGCCCAGCAGGCGGGCCTTGAAGGCCGGGGCGAGCACGGTCTTGAGCAGGGTCTGGCCCGTCTTGAAGTCCTTGCCGCAGGTGGGGGAGCCCGTCTGCTTGGACAGCGTCTCGAGGGCCGGGATGTCCGCGCTGAGGTTCGGCGCGCCGTTGGCGTAGGGGACGCCCAGCTTGATGGCGGCGTACGCGTAGATCATGCTCGGGGCGATGTCGGGGTGGTTGCTGCGCAGGCCTGCCTCGAAGGCCTCGATCGTCTGGTGGACGTCCGAGGGCTTCAGGAAGATCTCCGTCGAGCCGCACCAGACCATGACCAGGCGGGAGCAGCCGTTGTCCTTCTGGAAGGCCTTCAGGTCGGCCATCAGCTGCTCGGCGAGG
The DNA here is from genome assembly GCA_016706845.1 of bacterium. Classification (GTDB taxonomy): domain Bacteria; phylum Krumholzibacteriota; class Krumholzibacteriia; order LZORAL124-64-63; family LZORAL124-64-63; genus PNOJ01. The sequence goes on along the minus strand of JADJIV010000012.1, from coordinate 77,912 downwards.
TCCATCTTGGTGGCGCCCTTCTTCACGTGGGTGCCGTGGAGCTTCTTGACGTAGAAGTTGTCGAACACCGCGGGCATGGGCTTGACCGCGTCCAGCTCGTCCTTCAGCTCGTTGAGCAGGTCCATGGGCAGCACGCCGGCCTTGACGGCGGCCTCGTAGACCGAATCCTCGAAGATGTCCCAGCCGCCGAAGACGATGTCGTCCAGGGAGGCCAGCGGCACGAAGTCCTTGACCAGGGGCTGGCGGTTATCGGTGCGCTTGCCCAGACGGATGTGGCCCATCTGCGTGACGCTGCCGATCGGCAGCCGGATGCCCCGGCGCACCGCGAAGACACCGGCCATGAAGGTCGATGACACGGCCCCCATGCCTGGCGTCAGGATCCCCAGTTTCCCGTCCGCAGGCTTGATTTTCAGGCCTGTTGTCATGGAAGTGCTCCTCTCATTGCACTCGGTCCTTCGGCAATCTCGGCGCCCGATCATAGAAGCAGGGGGCGCGGAAAGCAACGTGGATCCTCGCCGCGGCATCATCCTTGCCAAGGGTGTGTCGGCGGGGTCGGGACTCCGCTGGAAATAACCCGCATCTGTCGCCCACGCAAGGTCTTTCTCCCTGCGGGAAGCGCAGGATCGGGCTAGGAGTTCGCGCCGGCGCCGATTATCATATTGGGGCTGGAAGCGGGACAAAGTATGTGATATGATTAACATCCGTGGCTCAAGCCCATGGATCCGCAGGCGGTTCGCGACGCGCCCGAACGCGGTCAACCTCAAGGAGCCCTCCATGACGACCCCCACGCCCGTTCCGTACCTCGACCTCAAGGCCCAGGTCGCGCCCATCCGCCGCGAGATCGACGCGGCGATCGCCGACGTGGTCGACAACACGGCATTCATCCTCGGGGACCGTCTCGAGCGCTTCGAAAAGCACTTCGCCGAGTACTGCGGCGCCCCCCACGCGGTGGGCGTGGACTCCGGCACCCAGGCCCTGCACCTGGTCCTGCGCGCCCTGGGCATCGGCGCGGGGGACGAGGTCATCACCGTCCCGAACACCTTCATCGCCACCGTCGAGGCGATCGTCTACACCGGCGCGACGCCCGTGTTCGTGGACGTCGATCCGGTGACCTGGATGATGGATCCCGAGAAGCTCGAGCGCGCCATCACGCGCCGCACCAAGGCCATCATGCCGGTGCACCTGTTCGGCCACCTGGCGCCGATGGACGAGATCCGGGCCGTGGCCGGCGCCATCCCGATCATCGAGGACACCTGCCAGGGCCACGGCGCCCTGTACAAGGGGAAGCGCGCGGGCACGATGGGGATCGCCTCGGCCTTCAGTTTCTACCCCGGCAAGAACCTGGGCGGCTTCGGCGACGGCGGCGCGACCGTCACCGCCGACGACCGCATCGACGCCGTCCTGCGCAGCCTGCGCCACCACGGCCAGGGCACCAAGAACCTGCACGACGCGGTGGGCTACACCGGCCGCCTCGACACGCTGCAGGCCGTGATCCTGGACGCGAAGCTGCCCTACCTGGACGGCTGGAACGCCCGCCGCCGCGAGGTCGCCGGCTGGTACCGCGGCCGCCTGAAGGGCCACTACCGGATGCCCGAGCCGCTGCCCGAGACCACCCCGGTGCACCACATCTTCCCGATCCAGAGCCCGGACCCCGAGGGCCTGATCGCGAAGTTGAAGGACAACAAGGTGTTCTGCGGCCGCCACTACCCGGTGCCCTGCCACCGCCAGCCCGCGCTGGCCGGTTACGTCCCGGTGGACGCGTCCTTCCCGGTGTCCGAGGACCTCTGCGAGCACATCGTGTCCCTGCCGATGTATGCTGAAATGACAAAAGAGATGGTGGACAGGGTCTGCGACCTGCTGCTATAATGTTTGCGGGTTCGTGGAGTTTTTTGAGATCCACAGCCTGAACACCTTGCCCGAGTTCCGTCGCCTCGGGGGGGGCAGAAAGGGGATCCATGGCCCAAAGCTAACGCGTTTCCGAGACTCGCACCTTGCTACCCCGATGTTGGGGAGAAGACACCATGAAGGTAGACGCGGTGGCTTATTCGGCTGTGGTCGAGGACGTCCTCCCATCCGCACCGACACTGTACCTCGTCGCGGACACCTCCCGCCTGAACGGCTGGGGTGGTTCCCTCAAAAGACTGCTCGACATCGTGCTGGCCGGCGGAGCCGTTCTGGTTCTATCGCCGTTGCTGCTGGTGCTCGCCTTACTCGTCAAGCGCTCGAGCCCCGGTCCCGTCTTCTTCGTCCAGGAGCGGATCGGCAAGAACAGCCAGCCGTTCCCGTTCTACAAATTCCGCACCATGGTCCACAAGAGCGACGACGCCATCCACCGGCAGTTCGCGGCGATGTTCATCAACGGCGGCTCGCAGCATTCCTCCACCGACAAGGTCTACAAGCTGACCGAGGATCCCCGCGTGACCGGGATCGGCCGCTGGCTGCGCAAGACCTCGCTGGACGAGCTGCCCCAGCTGTTCAACATCCTGCGCGGGGAGATGTCGCTGGTCGGGCCGCGGCCGCCGATCGCCTACGAGCTGGACCTCTACCAGCCCTGGCACCACGAGCGCCTGCGCATCACCCCGGGCCTGACCGGGCTGTGGCAGGTCAGCGGGCGCAGCAACGTCCCCTTCGAGGAGATGGTCCGCCTCGACATCCACTACATCAATTCCTGGTCGCTGGGCCAGGACCTGCGGATCATGTTCAAGACCGTGCCGGTGGTCCTGCGCGGCACCGGCGGCTACTGAGCCGGCGGAATAGGGCCTCAAGTCCCGCCGCCGCAGAACGATGCATCCCCTGGGCCGGCTCGTGCACCAGCACCGGCCGGCCTTCCCATGCCAGATCGCCCGGACTGGAGTCGACGACACCAAAGGAGCAGGTCATGCTGAAGATGGCAGCCATCGGCTGCGGCTACTGGGGTCCCAACCTCATCCGGAACTTCAACAACCACCCGGACGTGGAGATGTCGCACATCTGCGACCTCGACGCGAAGCGCCGCGCCCACATGGCCCAACTCTACCCCACGGCCGACATCAGCGATGACATCGGCCGCATCCTCGGCGACCCCTCCATCGGCGCCGTGGTCGTGGCCACCCCGGTCAGCACGCACTTCCCCCTGGGCAAGGCCGTGCTCGAGAGCGGCAAGCACCTGTTCATCGAGAAGCCGATGGCCGCCAGCGCCGACGAGTGCCGCCAGCTGTGCGCCATCGCCAAGGCCCGCAACCTGCAGATCATGGTCGGCCACACCTTCCTGTTCGTGCCGGCGGTGCGCCTGATCAAGCAGCTCATCGAGTCCGGCGAGCTGGGCGACATCTACTACGTGAAAATCCGCCGCCTGAACCTGGGCATCTTCCAGAAGGACGCCAACGTCGTCTGGGACCTGGTGCCCCACGACGTGGCGATGCTCAACTACCTGTTCGACGCCGTCCCGGAGCGGGTCAGCGCCTCGGGCCACTGCTACGTCCAGAAGGACAAGCAGCTCGAGGACGTGGCCTTCGTCTCGCTCTGGTACCCCGGCGGCCGGGTCGCCCATCTGCACGTCAGCTGGCTGGACCCCAACAAGGTGCGCGAAGCAACCTTCGTTGGCAGCCGCAAGATGGTGGTCTATGATGACGTCGCGATGACGGACAAGATCCGCATCTACGACAAGGGCGTCGACGTGATGCCGCACTACGACGGGTTCGACGAGTTCCACCTGGCGTACCGGCACGGCGACATCCTGATCCCGAAGATCGACCAAGCCGAGCCGCTGAAGGTCGAGACGTCGCACTTCGTGGACTGCGTGCTGGGCCGCGCGACCCCGGTCAGCGACGGGTACCTGGGCCTGCAGGTGGTCGAGGTGCTGGAGAAGGCCTGCCTCTCCATCCGCGAGCACGGGGCGCCGCAGGACCTGACCTTCCAGAACGCGTAGGCCCCGGCCGCGCGGGGGAGTGCCGTGAGCGAAGCGCCCATCCGCGTGGCGATGATCGGCCAAAAGGGTTATCCCCCCGTCCACGGCGGGATCGAGAAGCACGTCGCGGAGCTGGCCGCCAGGCTGGCTCCGCGCGGCGTCGAAGTCACCATCTACAGCCGCCCCCACTACAGCGACGCCGACGGCCCCACCGCCATGCCCGGGGTCACGGTGCGCCGCCTGCCCAGCGTGCCGACCAAGCACCTCGACGCCATCACCCACACCCTGGCCGCCACCGCGGACGCGGTGCGCCACGGCTACGACATCGTCCACTACCACGCCCTGGGCCCCGCGCTCTTGTCGGGCGTGCCGCGCTGGCTGCGGCGCGGCCGCACGGTGGTCACCGTCCACGGCCTGGACTGGCAGCGGGACAAGTGGGGGCCGGTGGCCGCCGCGGTGCTGCGGGGCAGGGGAGGGGGCCTCGGCCCGCTTCCCGGACGGGCTGATCGTCGTCTCGCAGGCCCTGCGGCAGCACTACGCGGCCCGCCACGGCGCCCAGGCGGTGTGCATCCCCAACGGGATCGGGGAGCCGGTGCGGCGCCCACGGCAGGAGCTGGACGGCCTCGGGCTGGCGGACGGGTTCGTGCTGTTCGTGGGGCGGTTCGTGCCGGAGAAGGGCTGCCACCTGCTGCTGGAGGCCTACGGGAAGCTGCCCGCCGAGCTGCGGGCCCGGCACCGGCTGGTCATGGCGGGGGGCTCGGGGTTCAGCGACGACTATGCGGCGGGGCTGCGGACGGCTGCGCCGCCGGAGGTCCTGTTCCCGGGGTACGTCCACGGGCGGCTGCTAGAGGAGCTGTACAGCCATGCGGCGCTGGTGGTGCTGCCGTCGACGCTCGAGGGGCTGTCGATCGCGCTGCTGGAGGGGATGAGCTACGGGCGGTGCTGCCTGGTGAGCGACATCGCGCCCAATCTCGAGGTGTCCGGGGGGTGTGCGCCGGCGTTCGCGAGCGGGGATGTGGGGGCGCTGGGGGCGGCCATGGCGGCCCTGCTGCGGGATCCGGCGGCCCGGGAGCGGCACGGGGAGGCTTCGCGGCGGCGGGTGCTGGCGACGTATTCCTGGGAGAACGCCGCGGTGGACACCCTGGCCCTGTACCGGCGGGTGCTGGGGCGTGAAAAATCGGTTTGACATCCGGGGGGATCGCCGTCATATTGAGCCGCACTTCGCGGGAATAGCTCAGTTGGTAGAGCACTACCTTGCCAAGGTAGATGTCGCGGGTTCGAGTCCCGTTTCCCGCTCCAGCATCTGTAAGAAGGAGAGCGACTTACGAAAGTGGGTCGCTCTTCTGCTTTTTAACAGGTGGGGCTGTGCCAACGATGTGCCAACGATTTTAAGTGTTCCCGAGGTGACTCAGAGTGGCTGGGCGGCTTGGAGATTCCATCATGGTCGGCCAGTTGTGAAGGGACGTCGTGGGGGCGATGGCTGGTCTTGTGTGAGGGGCGGTACCGGACTGGTTGTAGCGGCCCAGGCGGAACTGACTGGAGGGAGGTTGGATGCCACGTTCAAGCACCATGTCTCGCTAACGATGCGGTTGATATTGATTTACTCGTAAATTGGTGAGTGTATCCCTGAACCCGCTTAAGGGGCATAGCTCGCTTGGTGTCATCATAATATTGGATTATCACATCGAGTCTCCAACACCTCGCGGATTATCCGGTGGAAGTATCAGGTTCGGTAGGTTTGTAGAAGTCGCGTTATACCGTAAGGGAGAGGCAAGTGAGCGCTATCGGGGTGTTCCCATTTGGCCAGCCTATTCTCCTTGTGGCCCAGAAGGATCGTAAGCCTAAACGTGTTTTTATTCTCGGTGTATATGCGAGTGCCGTGCACGCATGTTGGGTGGGGCCAGATGGAAAGCCGCTAATCGCTGCAATCGGGGTCGCTTCCGAACCTGAAATCTTCTGGCGCGGAGACGGCGTCGAGGCGATCCTCAGTCGGATTTCGGTCCCGCGAAGCTGGGCATCTTGAGCCGGCCAGTAAAAAATTGAACGGGCCGTCTGGTGTGGCGCTCGACGAGCTATTCTTGGCCCCTCTTGGACTTACACGTGAAGAGACCTGGTTGTGTGATCTTGTCCCACACAGCTGCATGAATCCACGCCAGAAGATCGCGATACAAGACCGGTATCTGCCTTTCGTTCGAAAGTCGCTGCTCCCTAAGCCTAGCTGGGGGCAGGTGCCGCAACAGCTAGCATCTGAATCCCGGAGGTCTGAGATCGTAGCTGAGGTACTCAAGTCGAAAGCGTCTGTGATAATCACGCTTGGCGACCAACCCTCCGTTGGTTCACCAGACATTTCGGCTCAAGAGTCCGGCTCGCAACCTATGGAACGCGCTCCGTCGACTACGGTCGTCTTTATCCGATCGATATCGGAGGCAATAAGCTCTCGCTATTGCCGTTAGTGCATCCGAGGCAGGCCGCTGGATTAGGAGCGCCCCCTACCTGGTTGGACGCTCCCGAAACTGTGGGCCAAGCCAGCTGCATCAGGCGGCCGGTTCTAACAGGCGCCCGGGCGCCGCGGCGCGGCCATCGCCCGCCGCGGCCGCGGCGCGAGCACTGAGCGGGCGCATCGCCGGAAGGACTGGACCTGGCCACCCGCTCCCCCGGGCGTTGCCCCCCCGGGCCCCGGGGGCCCCCCCCCCCGGGGGACGCCCGACATCAGGTCCAAACAACGCGTTGCCGACCATGGTGAGGTGTTCACGCCGCCGTGGATGGTCGAGGCGATGCTCGACCTGGTGAAGGGCGAGACGGAGCGCATTGACGCCCGCTTCCTGGAACCGGCGTGCGGGAGCGGCAACTTCCTCGTGCAGATCCTGCGGCGCAAGCTCGCCGCCGTGGAACTCAAGTACGGCAAATATGACTTTGAGCGGCGGCACTATGCGCTGCTGGCGTTGATGTGCATCTACGGCATCGAGCTGCTGGCGGACAACATCGCCGAGTGCCGCGCGAATCTGCTGGAGATCCTCGCTGCCTACTTGAACGTGGATGAGTCGGACGACCTCTATCGCGCCGCGTTCTACGTGCTGTCGCAGAACCTCGTGCACGGCGACGCCCTGACGATGCGCGCCCACGACGGCCAGCCGATCACCTTTGCCGAGTGGGGCTACCTGGGCAAAGGCAAGTTCCAGCGGCGCGACTTCCGCCTCGACACCCTCACCCAGTCGTCGGCCTTCAGCGCGGAGGGCTCGCTCTTCTCCCACCTTGGCAAGCACGAGCTCTTCACGCCGACGAAGGTTTACCCTCCGATGACGATGAGGGAACTGGCCGCTACCCTTGGCGGCACCCCGAAGGAGGCCGTATGAGCGCGCAGGCTTCCTTTAGACTGCGCGGTCGGAACCCAGATGTTCTGACGTGCATTGCCAACCTCTCGAACGACGAGGTCTTCACCCCGCCGGAGCTCGCGAACCGCATGCTGGACACATTGGCAGAGGCGTGGGCGGCTGCCCACGGCGGCGCGAACCTCTGGGCGGACAAGAGGGTGCGCTTCCTGGACCCGTGCACCAAGTCGGGCGTCTTCCTGCGCGAGATCACCAGCCGCCTGACCCAGGGCCTGGCGGACGACATGCCGGACCTCGATGGACGCGTCAATCATATCCTGACCAAGCAGGTTTTCGGCCTCGGGATTACGTATCTCACGAGTCTATTGGCGCGCCGGAGCGTGTATTGCTCGAAGCACGCCAAGGGCAAGCACTCCATCGCCAAGGCGTTCACCAGCGATGAGGGCAACATCTGGTTTAAGCGCATGGAGCACACGTGGGTGGAGGAGGGAAGCTTTTCTGCGGCGCACCGGCGTGATTACGACCGCGGGGAAGGACTGGAGACCCACGCGTATGCGTTCATCCACACGTGTGACATCGAGACTCGGCTAGTCGAGTTGTTTGGAGGCGATATGCAGTTCGACGTAATCATCGGAAACCCGCCGTACCAGCTGGGCAGAGCGGTGGAGGCTGTGGGCGGCTTCAGATGCCCATCTATCAGGAGTTCGTGAAGGCCGCGAGAGACTCGACCCACGCTTTCTGGTGATGGTGACGCCGTCGCGGTGGTTCGCCGGGGGCGCGGGCTCGACGAATACCGCAGCGAGATGCTTGCGACAAACGCTTGCGAACGACTCGTGGATTTCCCGACGCTCGGAGGCGTTTCCAGGCACCCAGATCAAGGGGGGCGTGTCCTACTTCCTCTGGGACAATTCGTGGAACGACGCCTGCGAGGTCACCACGATCCAGGGTGGCAAGCCGACTTCCCCGGCGATGAGACGGTATTTGGGTGCCTACGATGTTGTGGTTCGTCGGAACGAGGCCGTGCCGATCTTGGAGAAAGTACTCAAAGTCAACGAGAGGGATGCCTTCGGAAATCTGGCCTCGAAGGTCTCGCCCATCCAACCCTTCAGCATTCGCACCAATTTCCGGGGCGCGGAAATGAAGACGGGAATGAAGAAGCCGGTCCTTCTCATCGGGAACAACAGCGAGACCTACATCGAACGGGCTGACGTACCTCGCAATGACGCTTGGATTGACGAGTGGAAGGTCCTGCTGGGTCGCGCCTACGGCGCGGGTGACAGCTTTCCGCACCAGATATACAACCATCCGATTCTCGCACGACCTGGCACGGCATGTACGGAGACTTACCTTGTGATGGGCGCTTCAAGAAGGAGACCGAGGCAAAGCGATTCGCTCGCTATCTACGTACTCGGTTTGTCCGGTTTCTCGTGTCGTTGCGGAAAAATACTCAGGACATCTATAGCGAACGCTTCCAGTTCGTTCCTGACCTTCCGATGGATCGCCAGTGGACGGATGAAATCCTCTACAAGAATTACGGCATCACAAAGGCGGAGATTGCCTTTATCGAAAGCATGATTCGGCCAATGGGCGAGAGCGATGAGTAAGACGATTGAGGAAATTCTCGCACCCAAGCCGGAAGCGCGGCCGCGCATCTACGCCTACGCGATTGACGACAAGGCGCACGCGGGTCTGCTCAAGGTCGGCCAGACCACGCGCGACGTGAAGCAGCGCGTCGCCGAGCAGCTCAAGACCGCCGCCATCAAGAACTACACCATCGAGCTCGATGCGTCGGTCGGGCGCGACGACGGCACCCTCTTCAGTGACCACGAGGTGCGCCTGGCGCTCGCCAGGAAGGGTTTCGAGAAGGTCGAACTGGAGTGGGTGCGCTGCTCGGTCAAGGACCTGAAGACCGTGCTCACCGAGTTGCGCACGGGCCAGCGCTTCACCGGCACGCATCACGAGACGTTCGCGATGCGCCGCGAGCAGGCCGAGGCCGTGAACAAGACGCACGCCTACTTCCATTCCATCTGGAAGGAGGACATGCACGCCGTCCCGCGCTTCCTGTGGAACGCGAAGATGCGCTTCGGCAAGACCTTCACCACCTACCAGCTCGCCAGGAAGCTCGGCGCCAAACGCGTGCTCGTGGTCACCTTCAAGCCCGCCGTCGAAGATGCCTGGCAGACCGACCTCGAGAATCACGTGGACTTCGATGGGTGGCAGTACCTCTCCCGCCACTCCGACGGCGACCCGAGCAAGATCAGCCGCCGCAAGCCGGTTGTCTATTTCGGCTCCTTCCAGGACCTGCTCGGCCGCGATGCGGCGGGCAACATCAAGCCCAAGAACGAATGGCTCCACAAAGTGAATTGGGACCTGGTGGTGTTCGACGAATACCACTTCGGCGCGTGGCGCGAGACTGCCAAGGAACTGTTCGAGGGCGAAGAAGAGGCGGTCGCCAAAAAGGAGGCGAAGCTCGAATACGCCGCTGGCCTGGAAGGCGTGAACGAAGACCTCACCGTCCTGTCGGAGAAGGAGACCGAGTTCCTCCCCATCACGACCAAGGCCTACCTCTACCTCTCCGGCACCCCGTTCAAGGCGCTGGCCACGGGCGAGTTCATCGAGGAGCAGATCTTCAACTGGACCTACACCGACGAGCAGCGCGCCAAGGAGGTGTTCGCGACTAAGAACCCCGGCAAGCGCAACCCCTACGGCGCGCTGCCGCAGATGCGACTGCTGACCTACCAGATGCCGGACGAGCTGCTGGCGATCGCCAGCGCCGGGGAGTTCGACGAGTTCGATCTCAACGCGTTCTTCGAGGCTTCCGGCGAGGGGAAGAAGGCGCAGTTCAAGCACAAGAGCGACGTGCAGAAGTGGCTGGACATCATCCGTGGAGGCTATGCCCCCAAGTCGGTCGAGCACTTGAAGACGGGTACGCGGCCGCCGTTTCCGTATTCGGACGTGCGCCTGCTGCCCTATCTCCAGCACTCGTTCTGGTTCCTGCCCAACGTCGCGGCCTGCCACGCGATGGCGAACCTGCTGCGCGAGAAGCACAACACCTTCTGGCACGACTACGAGGTGGTCGTCGTCGCCGCCGGGCCTCAGCCGGCATCGGGCTGGACGCGCTGCCGCCCGTGCGCAAGGCCATCGGCAGCGGCTTCGACACCAAGACCATCACGCTGTCCTGCGGCAAGCTCACCACCGGCGTCACCGTGCCGCAGTGGTCGTCCATCCTGATGCTGCGCAACCTCAAGTCGCCGGAGACCTACTTTCAGGCCGCGTTCCGCGTGCAGTCGCCGTGGTCCATCAAGAACCCCAACGGCGACAACCCGAACGAGGAGGAGATCCTCAAGCCCGTCTGCTTCGTGTTCGACTTCGCGCCCACGCGCGCGCTGCGGCAGCTCTCCGAATACGGCATCGGCCTGTCGCCCAACGAGCCGAACCCGGAGAACGCGGTCAGGGACCTCGTGTCGTTCCTGCCGGTGCTGGCCTACGACGGCGCGAACATGACGCAGATTGACGCGGGCGGCATCCTCGACATCGCGATGGCGGGCACCTCGGCCACGCTGCTGGCCCGCAAGTGGGAGAGCGCGCTGCTGGTGAACGTGGACAACGACACCCTGCGCCGCATCCTGGACAACCCCGAGGCGATGGCCGCCGTGGAGCGCATCGAAGGCTGGCGCTCGCTGGGCGACAACATCATCGAGACCATCATCAACAAGAGCGAGAAGGTCAAGGAACTCAAAAACAAGGCCAAGGAGGGCAAGCTGACGGCGAAGCAGAAGCAGGAGCTCACCGACGAGGAGAAGGAGTACAAGTCCAAGCGGAAGCTGGTGCAGGAGAAGCTGATCAAGTTCGCGACGCGGATTCCCGCGTTCATGTATCTCACGGACTTCCGCGAGAACACGCTGCAGGACGTGATCACCAAGCTTGAGCCGGACCTGTTCCTGGCCGTCACCGGCTTGACGGTGAAGGACTTCCACTTGCTCGTGCGCCTCAAGGTGTTCAACACCGAGCAGATGAACCAGGCCGTCTTTGCGTTCCGGCGGTACGAGGATGCGTCGTTGCGGTACACGGGTATAGATAGCCACCTCGGCCTGACGCACTACGGACTGTCCGGCCCCCGCGGCCGCCGGGGGATACCTCCCCCCACCTAAGACTGTTGGCTAACAACCGGTTGCATCGGGTGGTCCACTGCGCGGCCCACCGCTAAACCGGAGCGTTATCTTGATGAAGAAATCAAGAATAGGACTGCGAGATATGGAACACCCCCAAGCGCTACGGCCATACATGAACGATGAGTTCAATTCTGCCAAGACTGCCTTTCGTTGCTCAACAAATGCAGGGATTGCGTCAGGAATTGTAGCGATTGCGCTGTCAGCGACTCCTGCTGAATGGTGGCAAGTCTCCTGGGTATTGGGAATACTAAGTGTAGGGCTTCTCGTATTGCAGCGGCTATTCTACTATTGCTTCAGGCCCATTATGAAGAGGCGGAGCAGCTTCGCAGGTTGTTTCTCATGTGCGACGGACTCGGAACGAAGATCACCGAGTATGATCTGTCAATGCATCGTAAGAAAAAAATATTAATATTGATAAATATGATAATTACTTCAATTCCAATCTAGATCCGGGAACTAATCGACTGCTGATGCTCACGTTTGAGTCGGCCTTTTGGACCGAAGATCTAGAAAGCGAACTAGCTAGGTACTTCCTCAGGCGTGCAGTCGTTTCTACATTCGCTGCTTTCGTGGTTATCCTTCTCGTTCTAGTTGGACCAGAGCATTCCGTTGTGTTGAAAGTTATCCCACCTATTGTATTGACGATTATCGGACTCGGATTATGGGAGAACTGGCACAGTTGTCGCCGCGCAGGTATAGATTGCCGGAAGACCGGTGAGATCTGCCGTAACCTGCTAAGCGATCGAAAGGCACAATCCAGCGATCTCACGTATCTGCGAAAGGTGTTTCAGGTTGTTCTTGACTATAGCTCGATTATGGTATGCGCTTATCCTCCACCTGATGAGCTATATGAGCGCCGCAAACCAGTACTGGACGAAGAATGGCGTCGCGTAGTGGCAGCTGAAGAAGCTATACTCCGAATTGAACCATGAATATCTTGAAGCGTATATTCCGGGATGCGAATAACATGAGGAGTAATGAATCGTGACAACGAGTGTGAGCGGTGCCTTTGCCCAGTTTCTTCAGAACAGTGTGCGATTAGATAGTGAGGAAAGTAGAAACGCGCGCAGCAGTCGAGACTGGTTAAGAGGACAACTGCACAGCCTAGATAAAAAACACGAAGATACTCCTATCTCATTCTCTGTTCAAGACATCGATTTCGGGTCGTTTGCCCGACGCACTAAAATCCGCGAACTGGATGATCTTGATCTAATTCATTGCATGAATGCCGAAGCTGGAACGTATACCGAGACCATATATGGGTTGAATATTCTCGTGAAACCGAATTCAAGACTCGCGAACTACTGCCACGATGGTTCTGATCGGCTAAACTCTCGAAAGATTGTCAACCTCTTCGTTCGTCGCCTTAGTTTAATTCCTCAGTATTAACGTTCAGAATTACACCGAAATGGTGAAGCGATTACTCTCAATCTGACGTCGTACCCGTGGAAGTTCGATATTGTGCCGGGTTTTGTTACGGTCCCAGAAATCGACGGGAGAAGCTATTATCTGGTGCCGGACGGATCAGGACAATGGAAGAAGACAGATCCACGAATGGATCGTGATTGGGTGACTGACGTAAACAATAAACACAGCGGGCGTGTACTTGATGTTGTAAGAATCGTGAAGTATTGGAATCGTCGCCCCACAATGCCAAGCGTTCCTAGCTATGCTCTGGAATGTATGGTCGTCGCTTACTACGACAGGCTCGTAGAAACAGCTGCGTATTCCAGTGATTTCGGCCACCCATTCCGATCGATTCCGGCCGCCCAGTCCAGCCCATTACGGCCACCTGTTCCGCCGCATTCCGGCCACCACCGGAGCGTAGCGACGCAGGGGGTTCATTCTTAGCCCGCTTCCGCGGTTCCGGTCAACGTTTCTCCCTTCTTCTTGCGCAGGGACTCGCCGGCCAGCTCGATCTTGTGCGCGTTGTGGATCACCCGGTCCAGGATCGCGTCGGCCAGCGTCAGGTCATCCAGGTACTGGTGCCAGGCGCCGACCGGCAGCTGGCTCGTGATCGGGGTCGAACGGGCCTGGTAACGGTCATCCAGGACCTCGAGCAGATCGCGTCGATTCTCCGGCGTCAGTGGCGCCAGCCCCCAGTCGTCCAGCACCAGCAGGTCCGCGCGCGCGAGCTTGGCCAGCTGCTTGCGGTAGCTGCCGTCGGCCTTGGCGATCTCCAGATCGTGGCATAGCCGCGGCAGGCGCTGGTACATGACCCGCAGTCCGTGGCGGCACGCCTGCTGCGCCAGGGCGCACCCGAGGTACGTCTTGCCCACGCCGGTGGGGCCGGTGATCACCACGTTCAGGTGCGCTGCGATCCACTGGCACGACGCCAGGCTGAGCATCAGCGACTTGCCCAGGCCGCGCCGGCTGCGGTAGTCGATGTCCTCCATGCAGGCCGGCAGCCGCAGCCGCGCCTGCGTCAGCCGGGTCTTCAGGCGCCGGTTCGCCCGGGCCGTCTCCTCCCGGTCCACCAGCAGGCCTAGGCGGTCTTCGAAGCTCAGGTCGGCCACGTCCGGGGTCCGCAGCTGATCGACCAGGCCGTCGGCCATGCCGGCCAGCTGCAGTTCCCGCAGCTTCTCCACCGTCGGATGGATCAACATGGCCGCCCTCCTTCGGCGACGAACGGCAACACCGGCGCGTAGTAGTCGGCGCCCCGGATGTTCTCGTGCTCGATCGCCGGCGTCGGCGCCGCCGCCCGCGGCAACGGTTGGCGGTCAGGCCGCTCTTGAGGATCGAGGCCAGACTCCTGTAACTGCAGGCGCCGGTCGCCGGGGCCCGCTCGCAGGCCGCCTCCAGGCGCTCGTTGCCGTACTGCTTGCCCAGACGCATCACGCCCAGGCACGAACGATAGCCCTGCTGGGGTGGGGGCGGCTCGCGATGATCCCGCGTCGCCACCGCCGAGACCGCGCCGCCGGCCTCGCCTGCCCAGCGCACCACCCGCTCCGGCGTCCACTTCGCGTACTGGCGATGGTGGTCCGGCATGTGCTGCGGCAGCGTCGTGAAGCGGCCCTGCTGGTGGCTGCGCACATGGCTGGCCACCCGCCGGCCGCGGTGCAGCACCTCCACCGTCGTGGCGGTCACGCGCGCCTCGCAGCGCAGGCCCGCCAGCTGATACGGCACCGAGTAGTAGTGCTTGCCCACGGCCACGTGGTAGTCGATGTGCACCCGCACCTTCGACCACTCGGCGTACTCGTAGGGCGTGCTCGGCAGCGGCCGTAGCGCCGGCCGGTCCAGCTCCTCCCACAGACTGCGCCGGCTGCCGGCCAGCTTCTGGAACGGCTTGTTGTTCAGCGCCTCCAGAAGCTCCCCGATCGTCTGGTTCAGCTCCGCTAGGCTGAAGAACGTCCGGTGCCGCAGCCGCGCCAGGATCCAGCGCTCGGCCAACAGCACCCCGGCTTCGGCCTTCGCCTTGTCCTTCGGACGGCACACCCGCGCCGGCAACACCGCCACCCCATAGTGACTGGCCATCTCCTGGTACGTCGGGTTCAGGTCAGGCTCGTACAGGTGCGGGCTCGTCACCCGGATTTCAAGTTGTCGGGGACCAGCGCTTCCGGCACCCCCGCCCAGGTACTGCAGCGCCCGCACGTGGGACGCGATCCAGTCCGGCAGCGCCTGCGTCCACGTCGCTTCGCAGTACGTGTAGTTGCTGGCCCCAGCACCGCGACGAAGACCTGAGCCTGTCGGATCTCGCCAGTCTGACGGTCGACCACCGGCACCGTCGGACCCGCGTAGTCGATGAACAGCTTCTCGCCCGCCCGGTGCGTCTGGCGCATCACCAGATCCTGCCGACCCCGCCACTGGCCGTACAGATCGCAGAACCGGCTGTACTGGTGACCTTCAGGGTGAACCGCCTTGTGCTCCTGCCACAGCAGGAACAGCGTCACGCCCTTGTGGCGCTTCAGCTCCAGATGAAGCTGAGCCCAGTCCGGCTGGGGCCGCTGCTCCGGCGACAGCGACGGCGACGGCGGGAACAACCGGCCCTCCAACTCCGCGTCGTCCATCTCCTGGGCCGATGGCCAGCTCAGGCCCGCCACCGCCGACAACCGCAGGTACTCTGCCACCGTGCTGCGAGCGATGCCGCAGCTGTGGGCGATGACCCGATTGCTCAGACCACAGCCCTGCTTTAACCTCAAGACCTCTTTGATCTTACGCATGGACAACCGCTCTCTGGGCACCTCGGCTCCTTCGGCTCGGCGTGGCGAGAAAAGGAGGACGGTACCCCGCTGGGGGTGTCCTGCGTCGCTACCAACCGGCTACCCCAGCAGGGGTGGCCGATTTGCGTCGGAATCGGTGGCCGGGTGGATCGGAATGGGTGGCCGATTTCGATCGGAATGGGTGGCCGAAATGGATCGGAATCAGTGGCCGATTTCAGTCGGAATACGCAACAGCAAGCCAGTATATCGATTTAGAGCTAATAAGGCTTCTTGATCACCTTGGTACTGCAGTTCTTAGTCCCATCTCGGATCCTAAGGAAATTCAAGGAAATCTAAATACTATGTCTCTAGCAGACTGCTTCAAAAATCAGTTCTAGGGCACGCAAGGATCTTGGACTTGCTCAAGAGGCGAGACGCCTAGAATCTTTAGGGAAGATCGACGCGTCAATCAGGAAATGGGCAGAAGTACTCGGCGGAGAATTTCCCGTGTAGAGCCGGGAATAGATTGTTGACCGTAAGGCCAACCATGGCTCTTGCATCATGCTGTAGGGTAGAGGGATGCGATATTATTCGACGGTGGGTCAACTTGAACTAAATGCTGGCTACGAGGCACCGAATAGTCAACCGCTGATCCTAGTCGATTTCAAAATCCTTCTGCCCAATTAAATAGAACCGTAACCTCGATTCCCCACCAGGCACTGTCTCAATCTCCTGCTTCACATAGTACAACTGCAACGCATCGATCCCATAAGAATTCTCATCCGCCGTATCCAACGTCATCACAACCGAAACGCCATACATCGCCTTCATCCCCCCCGGAAACCCCGGCTCCTCCGGCGCCACCTCGCTCCACCCCGTCAGATTCTCGAACTGCAGGAACTCGATGTCCCGTACAGCCGGCAGGACCCGGTCGTGAACCTGGTCGTACCCCGTCTCGCCGCTCAGCAGCCGCCCCGTGTGCAGCAGGTCCTCCTCACGCGTGTACGCGCCCCCTTCAGGAGCGATCAGGCACTCCGTCGAGAACAGGAAGACGAAGTCCTCGTGCAGCGTGAACGCGTACTCGGTGATGTCCATGTCCTCGTAGGCGGCCCGCACGTTCGCCATCAGCTGCTCGGCGGTATCCGGGAACGGATACGTCGAAACCGCGGGATCGGGCTCGATGGGGGAGTCCTCCGGATCGAAGCACCCCGACCATGGCGCCCAGGAAGGCAGGACCGCGAGGCCAGGACATGCCAGGCGAGACTACCATGGGATGGAAACGCTGCATGGATCCTCCGCATTTTCGATGAAAGGGCGATGCCCGATGCTAGCACGGACCCGCGCCCGCGAATCCCCTGAGATTACGGAATTGAGTCCCATTTTCGCCACCCCCGATTTCCGCTCCACCCGCGCCTTCCCCTGTTAAAAATTTTGATCAACAAACGATTGTTATCATATTGACAGTGTGCCATTTTCGCCGGGACGCGGCCGTCCCAGCCAGGAGATCGGCCGCCTCCGTTTCACAGCAGAAAGGGACCGGCATGGATCGCAGGGACTTCCTCAAGACAGTGGGCGCCGTCGGCGTGGGCATCGCCGCCGCCGACGCCTCCGCGAGCACGGCCGTGCACGCCCCGCCGGACGCCTTCGGCGTCCTGGTCGACACCACGGCCTGCATCGGCTGCCGCAAGTGCGAGTGGGCCTGCAACCAGGTCAACGAGCTGCCCGTGCAGCCGCTGGAAGAGTTCGAGAACAAGGACGTCTTCGCGGCGATGCGCCGCCCCGACGCCGGCAACTTCACCGTCGTGAACCAGTGGGCGCGCGAGGGCCGCGAGGGCAACGTCTGGGCGAAGGTGCAGTGCCTGCACTGCAACGACCCCGCCTGCGCCTCGGCCTGCCTGGTCTCCGCCCTGGAGAAGCAGCCCAACGGCGCCGTGAAGTACGACCCCTGGCGCTGCATGGGCTGCCGCTACTGCATGGTGGCCTGCCCCTTCCAGATCCCCGCCTACCAGTACGCGGACGCGCTCTCGCCCGAGGTGCGCAAGTGCACCTTCTGCATCGAGCGCATCTCGGCCGGCGAGCGGCCGGGCTGCGTCGAGATCTGCCCGGTGGAGTGCCTGATCTACGGCAAGCGCGACGAGCTGCTGACGCTGGCCCATGAGCGCATCGGCGCCTACCCGGGCCGCTACGTGGACCACGTCTACGGCGAGCACGAGGTCGGCGGCACGTCCTGGCTCTACATCGCCGGGCAGCCGTTCATCCTCGCTGGGCTTCCCCGAGCTGGGCGAGCAGTCGCCCGCCCGCATCACCGAGAACATCCAGCACGGCATCTTCCGCCGCTTCATCGCGCCGGTCGCCCTGTACGCGACCCTGGCCCAGGTGATGTGGCTGGGCAGCCGCAAGGACGAGGTCGCCGCCGCAGAAAAGGGGGAGGGGCACCATGAGTAGCCACGTCCATGCGGCGCCGATCCGCATGCGCTTCTTCACCCGCGGCACCTGGGTCCTGGTGGCCCTGATGGCCGTGGGCCTCGTGTTTGCCGCGGTGCGCTTCACCAAGGGCATCGGCGCGGTGACCAACCTCGACAACCAGTGGCCCTGGGGCATCTGGATCGCCATCGACATCGCCTGCGGCGTGGCCCTGGCCGCCGGCGGCTTCACCACCGCGGCGCTGGCCCACGTCTTCCACCGCGAGAAGTTCGAGCCCATCGTCCGGCCGGCCCTGATCACCGCGATGCTGGGCTACACCGTCGTGGTGATCGGCCTGCTGGCGGACCTCGGCCGCTACTACAACGTCTGGCACCCCATGGTGCCGTCGATGTGGTCGGGGCACTCGGTCCTGTTCGAGGTCGGCATCTGCGTCATGTTCTACCTGACGGTGCTGTACATCGAGTTTTTGCCCATGGTGACCGAGCGCTTCCGCGGCCGCGTCGCCCTGCCCGGGGCCCTGCGCCCGCTGAACGGGTTCGTCGAGGGCCTGCTGCGCCTGTTCGACCGCACGCTGGGGCGGATCATGTCCGTGTTCATCATCGCGGGCGTGGTGCTGTCCTGCATGCACCAGTCCTCGCTGGGCGCCCTGATGGTCATCGCCCCCTACAAGATGCATCCGCTGTGGTGGACGCAGGTGCTGCCGCTGCTGTTCCTGCTGTCGGCGTTCTGCGGGCCCGTGCATGGTGATCTTCGAGTCCATGCTGGCCTCGCGCGCCTTCGGCCGCCGCCCCGAGATGGAAGTCCTGGGGCCGCTGTCGAAGATCCTGCCGGTGCTGCTGTTCTTCTTCATCAGCACCAAGGCCATGGACCTCGCCGTGCGCGGGCAGCTCTACCGCCTCGCCGACGGCAGCTGGCAGTCGGGCGTGTTCCTGGTCGAGATGGGCTTCGGCTTCGTGCTGCCGTTTTTGATGTTCTTCAGCTCGCGCGTGCGCCGCTCGCCCCGGCTGCTGTTCACCGCCGCGACGCTGGTGATCTTCGGCGTGGTGATGAACCGCATCGACGTCTTCCTGGTCGCCTTCCGGCCCGTCTACGCGACGAAGCACTACTTCCCGCACGTCGGCGAGCTGGCGATCACCACCGGCCTGATCGCGTTTTTGATCTTCGCCTACCGGTTCGTCGTCTTGAATTTCCCGGTGATGCACGTCGAAGCGCCGGCGTCCCCGCCGGGGAAGGAGGCCCCCCATGCGTAGCGCGTTGCTCGTGCTGGCCGCCCTGCTGCTGACCGCGGCGCCGTCCCTGGCCCGCCAGGAGCAGGGCCTCGACTGCTCCCAGTGCCACGCCTGCGCGCAGCCCAGCAAGGCCGACCCCTGCCTGAAGCAGGCGCACTGCCCGCGGCACGTCGAGACCGCCAAGCTGAAGGCCGACGAGGGCCCCGACGTGGTCATCCTGGACGACCTCGAGGACCTCTACGTCCCGGTCCGCTTCCAGCACCGCGCCCACGCGCGCATGGTGGCCATGGACAAGGGTTGCGAGACCTGCCACCACTACTCGCCGCCCAACTCGGCCCACCCCTCGTGCCGCGAGTGCCACCCCGCGGGCGCCCACGGCGAGTCCCTGCAGCAGACCGGCCTGAAGGGCGCCTACCACCGCCAGTGCCTGGGCTGCCACAACGACTGGGACGGCGAGACCAAGTGCGCGAACTGCCACGAGAAGAAGCAGGGCGGACGGCTCGGCGGCGAGGCGACGGGCGTCTGCGAGCACAGCAACTACGAGCCCATCGAGATGAAGGAACTGATCGTCTTCTCGACCTCGTACGCCGCGGGCGACGTCGTGCCCTTCCACCACCGCAACCACGCCGAGAAGTACGAGCTCAACTGCTCGAGCTGCCACAAGGAGCAGAGCTGCGCCCGCTGCCACACCCACGGGGCCGAGTCGCACCCCATGGGCGAGCTGCAGAAGGTCAACCTCCACGACACCTGCTACCAGTGCCACGGCAAGCAGAACTGCGGCGAGTGCCACGGCCGCAAGGCCACCGACCTGTTCGACCACGCGTCGACGGGCTGGCCGCTGCAGTCCTACCACAGCAAGCTGCAGTGCCGGGCCTGCCACGGCGACGGCAGCATCTACGTGGCCCAGGACCGCACCTGCTCGTCCTGCCACGCCCAGGGCTGGGGGGCCGGCTTCGACCACGCGAAGGTGGGCGCGCCCCTGGACGACGTCCACGGGGAGCTGTCCTGCGAGGATTGTCACACGGCGGGGATGGGCCAGAAGCCCGACTGCGCCGGCTGCCACGACGACGGGCGCGTCTACGACCGTCGCCGGGGCTTCGGCCAGGGCTGAGGATCTGGAGGCCGCCCCCCTTGACAGGGGGGCGGTCCACCCTCATTCTAGGGACAGCCTTCCGGGGCGGCATAGCCAAGTGGTAAGGCAACGGTCTGCAAAACCGTTATTCCCCGGTTCAAGTCCGGGTGCCGCCTCCATCTCCGACGACCGGCCTGCGGGCCGGTCGTTCTCTTTTTCATCCCTCAGGCGCGGCGTTGACAGGATGCAGGCCGTGGCCGATGATCCGCGACGGCGCCGGGGTGGCGAAATTGGTAGACGCAAGGGACTTAAAATCCCTCGGAGCGTTGCTCCGTGCCGGTTCGAGTCCGGCCCTCGGCACCAGTTACTTTCAGGGAGGATCGACGTGCGCCTGGCCTTCCTGTCCATCGGCCGCCACATCCACACCGAGCGCTGGATCACCTGGTTCGTCGAACGCGGCCATGACTGCCACCTGCTGACCGTCCAGCCGGGGGAGGTGCCCGGCGTCACGGTCCACGACATCCGCGCCGGCGCGGGCCCGAAGCCCCTGCGCTACGCCGCCTCGCTGCGGGTCGTGCGCCGCGTGCTGGCCGACCTGCAGCCCGACCTGCTGAACACGCACTTCCTGACCGGCTACGGCTACTGGGGACACTTCAGCGGCCAACATCCGAACCTGCTGACCGTCTGGGGCGACGACGTCTACGTGACGCCGCACGAGTCGGCCCTGAAGCGCTGGCTGGCGTCCGCCGCCCTGCGCTCCTGCGACGCCCTGACGGGCGACTCCCGCGACATCCTGGACGCCGCCGTGCGGCTCGGCGCGCGCCCGGACCGCGCCTTCCGGGTGCTGTGGGGCGTGGACTTCGAGCGCTTCCGGCCCCAGGCGGCGGGGGAGTGGCGGCGCTCACAGGGCTTCGCCGACGGCGACTTCCTGGTCTTCTCCCCGCGCTCGTTCACGCAGCCCTACTACAACATCGACGTGGTCATCGAGGCCGCGGCGACCGTGATGAAGCGCGAGCCGCGGGCCCGCTTCCTGTTCTCCGGCTACGAGGGCGACCCGGCCCCGTTCTGGGAGCGGGCCGAGCGGGCGGGCATCGGCGGCGTCACGCGCTTCCTGGGGCGCATCCCCCACGACGAGTTCGCCACGGCCCTGAACGCCTGCGACGCCTTCGTCTCGGTGCCGTCGGTCGACGCCACGGCGGTCAGCCTGCTGGAGGCCATGAGCTGCGGCTGCGCCATCGTGGTCTCGAGCCTGCCGTCCTCCACCGAGTGGGTCCGCGACGGCGTCACCGGCCTGGTCGTGCCGCCGCGCGGCGCCGGCGAGCTGGCCGACGCGCTGCTGCGCTTCGCCGCCGACCCGCAGCTGCGCGCCCGTTGCGGCGACGCGGCCCTGGCCCCGGCGCGGCGCGAGGCCGGCTTCGCGCAGAACATGGCCCACACCGAGGCGATCGTGCTCGCGCTGGTGCACGGGCGCGACGCCTGGCCCCGCGAGGTCGGGCTGCCGCAGCTGCGGGACGCGGCGGCCCGGCCGTGAAGCTGACCGTCGTCATTCCGAGTCGCGACAAGCTCCCGCTGCTGCAGCGCACGCTGGCGGCGCTCTGGAACCAGGATCTGCCGGCGGAGAACTGGAACGTCGTGGTGGTCGACGACGATTCCCACGACGGCACCGGCGCCTGGCTGGCCGAGGAGAGCGCGCGGCGGCAGGGGAGGCTCACCGTCGTGGCGCCTCCGAGCAACGTCGGCCGGGCCGCGGCCCGCAACCTCGGCGCGCGCGCGGCGACCGCCGAAGCGGTGCTGTTCCTGGATGACGACATCGTGGCGCCGCCGGGCCTGCTGTCGGCCCACCTCGCGATCCTCGCGCAGCACCCCGGCGACGGGACCATCGGTCTGGTCCGCACCGCGCCGGACGTGCTCGACGCGCCCCACTTCCACTACCTCGACACGCGCGGCGTCGCCAAAACGCAGCAGGCGACGGTGCCCGCGCGCTACCTCGTCACCCAGAACACGGGCGTGCCACGGGCTGCTTTTCTGGCCATCGGCGGCTTCGACGAGTCGTTCCGGGCCTACGGGTTCGAGGACATGGACCTCGGGTTCCGCCTCGAGGACGCCGGCGTCCGCTTCCGACCGCTGCGCGACCCGGTCCCCGAGCACGTCCACCACCACACCCTCGACCAGTGGCTGGCCAAGAAGCGGGAGTGCGGCCACGGCCCCCTGCAGCACCTGGCCCGGCGCCATCCCCACCGCCTGCGGGAGATGCGCCTCGATCTGCTGTTCGCTCCCGGCGGCCAGCGGCCCGAGACGGCCTGCCGTCTGGCGCGTGGGCCCGTCACGGTGCTCGCCGCCGCACTGCGGTCACTGGCCCTGCGCTGGCCCTGCGGTGACGGGTACCGGCCGCGGGCCTTCCCGATGTACGCCCGCTGCCTGGACCTCCTGGTCCTGTCAACCTACTGCCAGGGCCTGACAGATAGGGTGGCAGAACCATTTGGGACTGACGAGGCGTGACGCGGGTACGCCAAAATGACGTAGTTGGGACTGTCTAAAATCCGACCGCCCTGCGACCTTCGCCATATCTCCTTTGATAACAACATGATATCTATCGTCCCGCAAGCCGTTGCGTGGCACGCCCCTTGATGGGCTCCTCCGGGTTACGTACATCCAACGCTCCGGAAGGAAGGCGATCATGGGCAAGATCATCGGCATCGACCTGGGCACGACCAACAGCGTCGTGAGCGTCATGGAAGGCGGAGAACCCAAGGTCATCCCGAACAAAGAAGGCAACCGCACCACCCCCTCGGTGGTCGCGTGGAACAAGAACGGGGAGCGGCTCGTGGGTCTGCTGGCCAAGCGCCAGGCGGTGACCAACCCCGAGAACACCGTCTCTTCGATCAAGCGTTTCATGGGGCGCAAGCACGCCGAGGTCGCGTCCGAGATCGGTGAGGTGCCTTACAAGGTCGTCGCTGGTCCCAATGGCGACGCCAGGGTCCGCACCACCGCCGGCGAGTTCGCGCCGCCGGAGATCTCCGCCATCGTCCTGCAGGCCCTGAAGCAGACGGCCGAGGAGTACCTGGGCGAGAGCGTGACCGAAGCGGTCATCACCGTGCCCGCCTACTTCAACGACAGCCAGCGCCAGGCCACCAAGGACGCCGGCAAGATCGCCGGCCTCGAGGTCAAGCGCATCATCAACGAGCCGACCGCGGCCGCCCTGGCCTACGGCCTGGACAAGAAGAAGGAGGAGACGGTCGCCGTCTTCGACCTCGGCGGCGGCACCTTCGACATCTCGATCCTGGAGATCGGCGACGACGTCTTCAGCGTGCTGGCGACCAACGGCGACACCCACCTGGGCGGCGACGACTTCGACCAGGCAGTCGTCGAGCACCTCGTGGCGACGTTCCGCAAGGACGAGGGCATCGACCTGAGCAAGGACCCCATGGCCCTGCAGCGCCTGAAGGAGGCCGCCGAGCGCGCCAAGTGCGAGCTGAGCACCTCCGGCCAGACGGACATCAACCTGCCGTTCATCACGGCCGACCAGAACGGCCCCAAGCACCTGGTCATGACCCTGACCCGGGCCAAGTTCGAGTCGCTGGTCGAAGGCCTGATCGAGCGCACCGTGCAGCCCTGCAAGTCCTGCCTGAAGGACGCCGGGCTGTCCCCGGCGGACATCGACGAGGTCATCCTGGTCGGCGGCTCGTCCCGCATCCCGGCCGTCCAGGCCCGCGTCAAGGAGCTGTTCGGCCGCGAGCCGAACCGCTCGGTCAACCCCGACGAGGTCGTGGCCATGGGCGCCGCGATCCAGGGCGGCGTGCTGGGCGGCGACGACCTGGGCGTGGTGCTGCTGGACGTGACGCCGCTGACGCTCGGCATCGAGACGCTGGGCGGCGTGCGCACGGCCCTCATCGAGCGCAACACCACCATCCCGACCAAGAAGAGCCAGGTCTTCTCGACCGCGGCCGACAGCCAGGACACCGTCGAGATCCACGTGCTGCAGGGCGAGCGCGAGATGGCCGTCGACAACAAGACCATCGGCCGCTTCCAACTCACCGGCATCCCGCCGGCGCCGCGCGGGATCCCCCAGATCGAGGTGGCCTTCGACATCGACGCCAACGGCATCCTGTCGGTCAGCGCCGTGGACAAGGCGACCGGCAAGCAGCAGTCGATCCGCATCCAGGCCTCCAGCGGCCTGAACGAGAGCGAGATCAAGCGCATGGTCCAGGACGCGGAGGCCCACGTCGGGGAGGACAAGCGCAAGCGCGAGCTCATCGACGCCCGCAACCACGCCGACGGCGCCTGCCACCAGGTCTCCAAGAGCCTCCAGGACCTCGAGGCTGATGTGGACCCCGACCTCAAGCAGGAGGTCGAGACCAAGATCAAGGCCGTCCAGGAGACCATCAAGGGGGACGACGCCGAGGTGATCAAGACGGCCACCGACTCCCTGATGCAGTCGATGCAGAAGCTGGCGGAGAAGGCCTACGAGAAGGCCGCGGCCAAGCAGCAGGCCCAGGAAGAACCCGCCCGGGACAATGGCGACCAGCCGGATGGCTCGCGCAAGAAGAAGGACGCGGGCGATTCGGTGGACGCCGACTACGAAGTCGTCGACGACTGAACAGCGCCGATCGGAATTAAGTGATGGCCGGGCAGGTGGTTAGCCTCCCGGCCCCGGTCGGCCGGAAAACTGGAGTAAAAAGGGAAGATTAGTCTTGACAGTTCGCGACCCGTACCTTAAAATCCTTGCGGTCGTGATAATGAATTCAAGATTCAGAGTCGTGAAAATTGGAACCTTGGCCTGACGAGCCGCGTTACCAGGACCATCGCAGCGAAGACGGTTGGACGGGCGGAACCAGGAGGACGGCCATGTACGAGATCGAACTGAGCAGCGACCGTCGCGAAGATTCCAGCCTGCAGCACTACCTGCAGACGATCGGCCAATACAAGCTGCTGACCAAGGAAGAGGAATTCGAGCTGGCCCGCCGGATCCGCGCCGGCAGCAAGGAGGCGCTCGACCACCTGGTCAACGCCAACCTGCGCTTCGTGGTGAGCGTGGCCAAGAAGTTCCTCAACCAGGGCCTCAGCTACATGGACCTGATCGCCGAGGGCAACATCGGCCTGATCACGGCCGCGAAGCGCTTCGACGAGCGCCGCGACTTCCGGTTCATCAGCTACGCCGTGTGGTGGATCCGCCAGGCCATCCA
This sequence comes from bacterium, assembly GCA_016706845.1. Classification (GTDB taxonomy): domain Bacteria; phylum Krumholzibacteriota; class Krumholzibacteriia; order LZORAL124-64-63; family LZORAL124-64-63; genus PNOJ01. The sequence goes on along the minus strand of JADJIV010000012.1, from coordinate 52,478 downwards.
GAAGGCCATCGCGGAGCAGACCAACACCGTGCGGCTGCCCATCAACCGGACGCAGCAGGCCCAGCGCATGAAGAAGGCGGCCCAGCGCCTGGAGCAGAAGCACCACCGCAAGGCCGACGAGGAAGAGATCGCCACCGAGCTCGGCCTCACGACGCGCAAGATGAACCAGATCCGCAACGCCAGCCGCCCGCTGGCCAGCCTCGACGAGAGCGTCTACGAGGAGGAGGGCGTGACCCTCGCCGACACGCTCACCGACCCGGAGGCCATGTCCCCGGAGTCGAACTTCGTCGAAGGCGAGATGCTGAAGGAGATGGAGGCGGCCCTGGGGCTGCTCTCGCCGCGCGAGCGCAGCATCATCGTCCGCTACTACGGGATCGGGGAGGACGAGCCCCAGTCCCTGGAGGTCATCGGGCAGGACATCGACCTCAGCCGGGAGCGGGTGCGGCAGATCCGCAACCAGGCCCTCGGCAAGATCCGGCAGGCCGTGGCCGGCGGCCGCCTGGTCGACTATTTGTCCTGAAAGGGTTGACAGGCCCGCCGTGGGGGCCTAGTTTCGGCGACGCGCAGGCTTGCCCTGCCGGACAGTGGGCGATTAGCTCAGTTGGCTAGAGTACTTGCTCGACACGCAAGGGGTCACTGGTTCGAATCCAGTATCGCCCACCATTCAGCTGTCAAGGATGAGGTGGCCCCAGGGATCACCTCATCTTTTTAAGTCTCTGTGAACTAGGAGCGAGATCATGGCCCAGTACTCCCTGACCCTGCCCGACGGTTCCGTCCAGAGCGCCGAGGCCGGCGCCTCGTTCCGCGACGTGGTGGGCGGGATCGGCGCGGGCCTGCTGCGCAACGCGCTGGCCGTGACCCACGCCGGGCGCCACTACGCCCTGGACGACGCGGTCCCCGGTGACGGGTCCCTCGCCGTGATCACGCGCGAATCCCCCGCCGGCCTGGACGCCCTGCGCCATTCGGCCGCGCACCTGCTGGCCTGGGCGGTGCAGGACCTGTTCCCGGAGACGAAGTTCGCCTTCGGCCCCCCGGTGGAGAACGGCTTCTACTACGACTTCGACCGCGAGCAGAACTTCACCGACGAGGACCTCGCGCGCATCGAGGCGCGGATGATCGAGCTCGCCGCGACCAAAACGCCGGTGGTGCGCCAGGAGATCGACGCGGCGCAGGCCCGCGCGCTGTTCGCGGCCCAGCCCTACAAGCTCGAGCAGATCGAGAGCCTCGGCGACGTGCGCCTGTCGGCCTACGTCATGGGCGGTTTCACGGACCTCTGCGAAGGCCCGCACGTCCCGGACACCTCCGACCTCAAGGCGGTCAAGCTGCTGAACATGGCCGGCGCCTACTGGCGCGGCGACAGCTCCAACCGCCAGCTGCAGCGGATCTACGGCACGGCCTTCTTCAAGAAGAAGGACCTCGACGCCCACCTGCAGATGCTCGAGGAGGCCCGCCGCCGCGATCACCGCCGCCTCGGGCGCGAGTTGGACCTCTACGGCATCATGGACGAGGCCGGACCCGGCCTGTCGTTCTGGTTCCCGCGCGGCGACATCCTGCGCGACGAGATCATCACCTACTGGAAGCAGGTCCACCGCCGCGACGGCTACGTCACGGTGACGACCCCGCACATCTCCCAGGCCGACCTCTGGGACACCTCGGGCCACATGCAGTTCTACCGCGAGAACATGTACGTGTTCGAGCAGGACGGCCGCCCGCACGTCGTCAAGCCGATGAACTGCCCCGGCCACATCCTGATCTACAAGCGCAAGAAGCGCAGCTACCGCAACCTGCCGGTGCGCTACGCCGAGCTGGGCACCGTCTACCGCGCCGAGCTCAAAGGGACCCTGCACGGCCTGATGCGCGTGCGCGGCTTCACCCAGGACGACGCCCACATCTTCTGCACCCCCGACCAGCTCGAGCACGAGGTGAACAACGTCCTGGTGCTGACCCGCGAGATCCTCGGCGCCTTCGGCTTCAAGGAGTTCAAGGTCGAGCTGTCGGTCCGCGACCCGCAGAACAAGGACAAGTACGCCGGCACGGACGAGGAGTGGGAGATGGCGGAGCGCGCGCTGGTGCGCGCCATCGACGCCCACGCCTTCGCCTACACCCGCGAGGAGGGCGAGGCGGTCTTCTACGGCCCCAAGATCGACATCAAGCTGATCGACGCCCTGGGCCGCAAGTGGCAGGCCACGACCGTCCAGTTCGACTTCAACCTGCCCCGCCGCTTCGACGTGACCTACGTCGACCAGGACGGCCAGGAGAAGTACGTCTACATGGTGCACCGGGCGATCATGGGCTCCCTGGAGCGCTTCATCGGCATCCTGACCGAGCACTTCGCGGGGGACTTCCCCCTCTGGCTGGCCCCGGAGCAGTGCCGGATCCTGTCCGTCAGCCGCGACCAGCACGCCTACGCCGGGGAGGTCGCCGCCCGGCTGACCGCCGCCGGCCTGCGGGCCCAGGCCGACGTCCGGGAGGAGAAGATCGGCCACAAGATCCGCGACGCCGAGACCATGCGCGTCCCCTACATGCTGGTGGTGGGGGGCAAGGAGCAGGCGGCCGGGACCGTGGCCGTCCGCACCCGCCACGGGGGGGACCTGGGGGTCCAGGCGGTGGGGGACTTCGCCGCCGCCAGGCTTGACGAGATCGCCCGCAAGCAGTAGATTGGACCCTGCGGCCGGACCACCGGCCGCCACATCTCGAGCCAAGCAGAGGCCGGTCCTCTCACCGTTTCGCCCGCCCTCGCGGCGGGAACGGTTGTGCGCACATCGCGGCGGACCGTCATGTCCGCTTTTTTTGTGTGGCGCCGCGCCGCACGGTCTTTTCAGGAGGTCAGGCGATCAAAGAGGACAAGACGCTCCGGGTCAACCGCATGATCCGCATCCCCAGGGTTCTCGTGGTGGACGAGAACGGCGAGCAGCTGGGTGTCCTGGACACCCGCGAGGCCCAGATCCTCGCCGAGGACCGGGGTCTCGACCTGGTGGAAGTGGCTCCGACCGCGAGGCCGCCCGTCTGCCGCATCATGGACTACGGCAAGTTCAAGTACGAGCAGAGCAAGAAGGCCAAGAAGGCGCGCCAGCAGTCGCATGTCACCAAGGTCAAGACGATCAAGTTCCGTCCCAAGACCGACGACCACGACTACGACTTCAAGAAGGAACACATCGTCGAGTTCCTCCAGAAGGGCAACAAGGTCAAGGTCATCATGCAGTACCGGGGCCGCGAGATGTCCCACATGGACCTCGGCATCGAGTTCCTCAAGGAGCTGGTCGAGGACGTCGCGGAATTCGGCAAGCCCGAGAGCCGGCCGACCCAGGAGGGTCGCACGGTCAGCCTGATCCTGATGCCCCTGAAGGGCGAGTAGGGATCGACAATGCAGCGACGGGGGCGGCGAGGCGCAGCCGCTCCGGTCATGGTCACGCGCCGCGTCCGAAAGGTGAGACATCATGAAGGGTCCGAAGATGAAGACCAACCGGTCCGCCGCGAAGCGCTTCAAGCGCACCGGCTCCGGCGGCATCAAGCGCAACCACGCCTATGCCGGCCATCTGTTCACGGCCAAGAGCCCGAAGCGCAAGCGCAACCTGCGCAAGTCGGCCATGCTCGACCAGGCCGACCTGGGCCGCGTCGACCGGATGCTGGCCGGCAAGTAGCCGCGGCGCCGCCCCGGCGGCGACGGACAGGATTCCACAACCCGATCAGGAGATAGAGACATGTCGAGAGCGACGAACAACCCCGCGGCGCGCGCGAAGCGCAACAAGGTGATGAAGCAGGCCAGCGGGAACGTGGCCGGCCGCGGCAACCAGTTCCGCATGGCCCGCCAGCAGGTCGAGCGCGGGCTCGTGTCCGAGTACCGCGACCGCAAGCGGCGCAAGCGGGACTTCCGGCGCCTCTGGATCATCCGCATCAACGCCGCGGCCCGCATCCACGGGCTCAGCTACAGCCACCTCATCAACGGCCTCAAGAAGGCCAGCATCGAGATCGACCGCAAGCAGCTGGCCGACCTCGCCGTCCGCGACATGGCCAGCTTCGCCAAGCTGGCCGAAGCGGCACGCGCCGCGCTGTAGACGCGCACGACGAGGAGGGACCATGCAGGAGACGCTGGAGCGCCTGCGGGCCGAAGGCCGCGCCCTGATCGGGGACGCGGACTCGGAGCAGGCCATCGAGCAGGTGCGGGTCGCGCTGTTCGGGCGCAAGGGTTCCCTGACCGGGCTCCTGCGCGGGCTGCGCGAGCTGCCCGACGCGGAGCGCCCCGCCGCGGGCGCGGCCCTCAACGAGCTGAAGCAGGAGCTCGAGGACGCGCTGACGCGCAAGACCGAGGGCCTGCGCACGGCCGGCGATTCGGTCGCCGGCGCCGGCGCGGACCTGAGCCTGCCCGGCACGCCGCCCGCGCCGGCTGGCTCGCTGCACCCGCTGCCCGCCATCGTGCGCGAGGTCTGCGACATCTTCCACGGCATGGGGTTCAGCGTGGCCGGCGGTCCGGACGTCGAGCTCGACTGGTACAACTTCACGGCCCTGAACTTCCCCGACGACCACCCGGCCCGCGACAGCCAGGACACCTTCTACATCGACGACAAGCTGCTGCTGCGCACGCAGACCTCGCCGGTGCAGGTGCGCTACATGGAACAGCACCGCCCGCCGCTGGCCATCGTCGCCCCGGGGCGCGTGTACCGCAACGAGGCCGCGGACGCCTCGCACGCCGCCGAGTTCTTCCAGATCGAGGGCCTCTGCGTGGACAAGGACGTCACGCTGGCCGACCTCAAGACCACCGTGCGCGAGTTCCTGCGCCTGCTCTACGGCGCCGACTGCACCATCCGCTTCCGGCCGCACTTCTTCCCCTTCACCGAGCCTTCGGTGGAGGTGGACATGCGCTGCTTCGCCTGCGGCGGCCAGGGCTGCGGCGTCTGCGGCCGCACGGGCTGGATCGAGATCATGGGCGCCGGCATGGTGCACCCCAACGTGTTCGCCGCCGCCGGCTACGAGCGCGACGCGTACACGGGCTTCGCCTTCGGCCTCGGGATCGACCGCATCGCCATGCTGCGCTACGGCATCGACGACATCCGCCTGCTCTACGAGAACGACCTGCGCTTCCTCCATCAGTTCCGGGGTGTGCGGTGAAGATCAGTCTGAACTGGCTGCGCGACTTCGTGACGTGGGACTGGACCCCCGAGGAGCTGGCCCACCGGCTGACCATGGCCGGCCTCAACGTCGAGTCCGTGACCCCCTACGTGCGGGAGTTCCCCGGCGTCGTCGTCGCGCGGGTGACCGACTGCCGGCGCCACCCCGACGCCGACAAGCTCAGCCTCTGCACGGTCGACGACGGCGCGGGCGAGCCGCTGCAGGTCGTCTGCGGCGCCGCCAACGTGCAGGCGGGGCAGGACGTGCTGCTGGCGCGCGTCGGGGCCGTCCTGCCGGGCGACCTGCGCATCCGCAAGTCCAAGATCCGCGGCGTGGAGTCGCACGGCATGATCTGCTCGGCCGCCGAGTTGCAGCTCGCCCAGCAGAGCGAGGGCATCCTGGTCCTGGAGGGCGCCCCCGCCCCGGGCACGGCCGCCGACGAGCTGATCGGCTGCCGCGACACCGTGCTGGACATCGAGGTGACGCCCAACCGGCCCGACTGGCTCAGCCACTTCGGCGTCGCCCGCGAGGTGGCGGCCATCTCCGGCCACCTCCTGGACGGGCCCGCCCTGTGGTCGCCCCCCAAGACGGGGGGGGACCGCCCCGACTTCCCGGTCGAGATCGCCGACTTCGCCGACTGCCCGCGGTACACCGCCCACGTGGCGCGCGGGGTCAAGATCGGCCCGTCGCCGCGCTGGCTCCAGGACCGCCTGCTCGCGGTCGGATCGCGCCCCATCAACAACGTGGTGGACGTGACCAACTACGTGATGCTGGAGCTGGGGCAGCCCCTGCACGCCTTCGACCTGAAGAAGCTGTCCGGCAACCGCCTCTCGGTGCGCCGCGGCAAGGTCGGCACCAAGCTCGTCACCCTCGACGGCATCGACCGTGCGCTGTCTGCGGATGATCTGGTGATCGCCGACGCCGCCGGGCCGGTCGCGCTGGCCGGCGTGATGGGCGGCGCGGATTCCCAGGTCGACGTCAACACGGTGGAGATCCTGCTCGAGAGCGCCTACTTCGATCCCGGCGCCGTGCGCCGCGGCGCCCGCCGCCACCAGCTGTCCACCGAGGCCTCCTACCGCTTCGAGCGCGGCGCCGACTGGGACGCGGTCGAGGACGCCGCGCACCGCGCCCTGCACCTGCTGCAGGAGCTGGCCAGCGCGCGCATCGACCCCACCGTCGTGGACCGCCAGAACCCGGACCGTCGCGAAGAGGCGCCGCTGACGATCCGCGTCGCCCAGGCCAACCGCCTGCTGGGCACCGAACTCTCGATGTCCGAGATGCTCGCGCTGCTGCAGTCGATCGGGCTGAAGTCGCAGCCCGTGGGCCGCAGCGGGGGCCGCCAGGGCGGCGACGGCAAGTTCATGGTCACGATCCCCAGCTTCCGGCGGGACCTGCACGAGGAGGTCGATCTCATCGAGGAGATCGCCCGCATGCACGGGTTCGACAACATCGCCGACGGCGCGGCCTTCCGCGGCGGCGCCGGCGTCCGGCGGCGTCGGGAGGACGAGCTGGCCGAGACCGTGCGCGGCTACCTGGCCGCGGTCGGCTATAGCGAGATCGTCACCAGCTCCTTCATGGAGCGCGCCGACCTCGACCGCCTCGGCCTGACTGCCGACGACCCCCGCCGCGAGATGCTGGCCGTCCGCAACCCGCACTCCGGGGCCGAGACCCTGCTGCGCACGACGCTGGTGCCGTCGCTGCTGCGCATCGCCCGGCACAACGTGAACGCGGACCGCGATCTGCCTTTCCGGCTCTTCCAGCTCAACAAGGCCTTCCTGCCCGGCGGCCGCCGGACGCAGGACGTGCGCCACGAGGACGAGCGCCGCCTGCCGCAGGAGACCTGGACGCTGCAGGCCGCCGTGGTCGGCCGCACCGACCGCGTCCTGGGCGACGCCGACGCCGGGCTGCTGGAGATCAAGGGCCTGCTGGAGGCGCTGTCGGCCCAGCTGCGGCTGCCGCTGACGCTGGTCCCCCAGGACGTCGAGCCCTACCTGCAGCCGGGTTGCCAGTGGGCGATCCGCGACGCGGGGGGGAAGGCCGCCGGCTCCGCGGGGCTCCTGGCACGCAAGGTGCTGCGGGAGATGGATCTGGACGCCCCGGTCGCCCTCTGCGAGATCGAGCTCGGGGAACTGGAGCTGCAGACCTCGGCGCCTCGCTTCACGGCCTTCGTCCGCTTCCCGGCCGCCAAGCGGGACCTGTCGCTGCTGGTGCCCGACGGGGTCGGGTACGACCGGGTGCAGGAGGTCGTGCGGGAGGCCGCCGGACCCCTGCTGCAGTCCTGTGTCCTGTTCGATGTCTACCGCGGCAGCGGCCTGGGGGAGGGGCGCGCCGCCTTCGGAATTCGCTTGAAGTTCCAGAGTGCCAAGGGTAGCCTCCAGGGCAAGGCCGTCGATGCGGCCGTCGATGCCGTGACCACGGCCCTGGCCCGGACCTTGAATGTTGAGTTGAGGGGATAGCCGCATCTTCGGGTGAACGATGAGGCTGCCAGCTCAACTGGAAGGCGATCCAAGAGATGCAGGATAACAGCTTCGAGCTGTTGGAAGCGAAAGTCATGACCGCCGTCCGGCGGATCCAGGAGCTCAAGGCCGAGAACGAGGCCCTGGCCGGTCGACGGGACGAGCTTGAGAGGCTGGTCGAAGCCCTCAAGGACCAGGTGAGCCGGACCCAGGAGGAACTCTCCGCAGTCCGGCAGCAGGCCGCGGTTGTCGCCCGTTGGGAGGACAAGCGCCGGCTCATCGAGGAGAAGGTGGGAGGCCTCCTGGAGACGCTCGAGTCCATCGACTGACCATCGCGTCGGACGAGGTTCGCGAACGGGCGCCAGGTCGCCGGAGCCGTCGGAAAGTGCATAGGATGACCGATCCTCGAAGCGTGACGGTGTCCATCTATGGCCGCGACTACACCCTCAAGGGTGAGGCCGAACCGGCTTACGTCCAGAAGGTCGCGGCCCTGGTCGACCAGAAGATGCGCGAGATCGCGGACCAATCCGCCCTGGCCTCCACCAGCAAGGTGGCGATCCTGGTCGCGGTGAATCTGGCCGACGAGTTGCTGCGGGAACGTCAGAAGCATCAGCAGGCCCTCTCTCTGCTGGACGAGCGGACGGGGCAGATCACCGCGTTCCTGGACAAGGAGATGGAGAAGCTCTGAGGATCGACCGGAAAGGATTCCCTGCCTGGCCCGTGATGTGTCGCGTTCATTGAGCCAACAATTTCGTGATGGGATTCCGGAGTCCCGTCCCCGAAGGCAAGCCCGAAGGGCCGGACAGGAGACCCGACCTGAAGCAATGGTTCAATTGCTTCCGGCCACACGACCCGGCGGGGAATCTCGATCCACACAGCAGCGTCGACGGCGTCCGGTCCCCCCCTCTTTTTCCTTCCGTTCCCGGAAGGAGATACATCATGACGACGATCTATGTCGCGGTCGGGGGAGTGCTCCTGGCGGGAGCCTGCCTCTTCGGCGGCTGGTTCCTGCACAAGTCGCGCTACGACCGCATCAACGGCGATGCGGAGCAGCGCAGCGCGCGCGTCCTGGACGAGGCCCGCCGCGAGGCCCAGAGCGTCCTGAAGTCCGCCGAGCTGGGCGCCCGCGAGGAGCTGTTCCAGTCCCGCCGGCGCTTCGAGACCGAGACCGAGGACACCCGCCGCGAGCTGGCCAAGCGCACCGAGTTCCTCGACCAGCGCGACGCCGGCCTCGACAAGAAGGTCGCCTACATCGACCAGAAGGAAGCCAAGCTCGAGAAGCGCGACCAGGAGCTCAAGGCCGGGCTCGACGAGGTCGCCGCGATGCGCGAGGACGTCGCCCGGCTGCAGCAGGAGCAGCGCCAGCGCCTCGAGCAGATCGCCGGCCTGAGCGCCGAGAAGGCCCGCCAGCAGCTCGAGGAGAAGATGATCGCCGAGGCCCGCATGAACGCGGCCCGGACGGTCAAGGAGGTCCGCGAGGACGCGGAGCGCCGGGCCCGCCGCGAATCGCAGCGCATCATCGGCATGGCCGTGCAGCGCTACGCCTCCGAGCACATCGCCGAGATGTCGGTCTCGGTCGTCGACCTGCCCAACGACGACATGAAGGGCCGGATCATCGGGCGCGAGGGCCGCAACATCCGCGCCTTCGAGCTGGCCACCGGCGTCGACGTCATCATCGACGACACCCCCGAGGCGGTCATCATCTCCGGCTTCGATCCCGTCCGCCGCGAGATCGCCTGCCAGTCGCTGCAGCAGCTCATCCGCGACGGCCGCATCCATCCGGGCCGCATCGAAGAGGTCGTCCAGAAGACCACCGCCGAGATGCAGGAGCGCGTGCGCGAGCTCGGCGAGCAGGCCTGCCTCGAGCTCGGCCTGGCCAACGTCAATCCCCAGCTGCACCCCTACATCGGACGGCTGCACTACCGCACGAGTTACGGCCAGAACCTCCTGCTGCACAGCAAGGAGGTGGCCGCGATCTCCGCCATGATCGCCGGCGAACTCGGCCTCGACCCGAAGCTCGCCCGCCGCTGCGGCTTCCTGCACGACATCGGCAAGGCCGCCGACCACGAGGTCGACGGCCCCCACGCCCTGATCGGCGGCAAGCTGCTGCGCAAGCTGGGGGAGGCCACCGCGGTCATCAACGCCGTCGAGGGCCACCACCAGGACGTCGACGCCGAGTCGGTCTACACCTTCCTGACCTCGGCCGCCGACGCGATCTCGGCGTCGCGCCCCGGCGCCCGCCGCGAGAGCCTGGACAACTACGTCAAGCGCCTGGAGAGCCTCGAGCGGATCGCCGACAGCTTCGAGGGCGTCGAGAAGTCCTACGCGATCCAGGCCGGGCGCGAGGTGCGCATCCTGGTCAACCACAGCCTGGTCTCGGACGCCGAGGCGGTCGTGCTGGCCGAGGAGATCAGCCGCCGCGTCGAGGGCGAGCTGGAGTACCCCGGGCAGATCAAGATCATGGTGCTGCGGGAGACGCGCGCCGTCGCTTTCGCCCGCTGACGGAGGTCCACCGATGACGAGCCAGTGCCTCGCCGGCGCCGCGGTCCGCGACGCGGTGTTCGCCGACCTGCGCGCCCGGTGCGCCGCCACGGGGCTGCGCCCCGGCCTGGCGGTGATCCTGGTCGGCGACGACCCCGCCTCGCAGGTCTACGTGCGCAGCAAGGGCAAGGCCTGCGAGTCCCTGGGCTTCCACAGCGAGACCCACCGCCTGCCGGCCGACGCCGCCGAGCCCGAGCTGCTCGCGCTGGTGGCGCGCCTGAACCGCGATCCGGCGATCCACGGCATCCTGGTGCAGATCCCGCTGCCGCCGCACCTCTCGGCCGAGCGCGTCCAGGCGCCGTGGATCCCGCGAAGGACGTCGACGGATTCCACCCGGAGAACCTCGGCCGCCTGCTGGCCGGCGCGCCGGGGTTCGTGCCCTGCACGCCGCTGGGCGTGACGGCGATGCTCGAGCACTACGGCATCGACGTCGCCGGCCGCCGCGTCGCGGTCGTCGGACGCAGCGTGATCGTGGGCCGCCCGCTGGCCATGCTCCTGTCGCGCAAGGGCGCCGGGGGAGACGCCACCGTCACCCTGTGCCACTCGCGCACGCCGGACCTGCCGGCGGTCACCTCGCAGTGCGGGGTCGTCATCGCCGCGCTGGGCGTGCCGGGCTGCCTCGACCGCCGCCACGTCGCGCGCGGCGCCGTCGTCGTGGACGTCGGCATCAACTTCGGCGTACACGCCGGTGCCCGGCGGGGTCGGCCTGATGACGATCGCCATGCTGATGCGCAACACCTACGAGGCCGCGGCCGGCCGGGCGGCGCGGGCGTGACCGCCGTCGCCATATCCGCGGCGGAGCGCGTCGGACCTGGACGCGGCGCTGGCCGCCGACCGCCGCCTGGTCGAAGCCGCGCTGCGCCGCAGCCTGGCGCCGGCGCCCGGCTTCCCGCCGCGCCTGCGCCGGGCCATGGCGTACGCGGTGCTCGGCGGCGGCAAGCGCCTGCGCCCGCTGCTGCTGCTCTGGAGCTTCGACGCCCTGCGCACGCGCAGCGCCGCCCCGCGCGACGAGGCCCTGACGGCGGCCGTCGCCCTCGAGATGATCCACACCTACTCGCTGATCCACGACGACCTGCCGGCGATGGACGACGACGACCTGCGCCGCGGCCGGCCCACCTGCCACGTCGCCTTCGACGAGGCGACCGCCATCCTGGCCGGCGACGGCCTGCAGGCCCTGGCGTTCGGCCTGCTGGCCGGCATCCCGCGGCGCGGCGCCGACCTGGTCGGGATCGTCGCCTCGGCGGCCGGGCCCGCGGGCATGGTCGGCGGCCAGCAGGAAGACCTCGACGCGGCGGGCAAGCCCCTGACCGGCTCCCTGATCCGGCGCATCCACGCGGGCAAGACGGCGCGGCTCATCGGCGCCCCGCTGGCCATGGGCGCCCTGCTGGCCGGCCGCAATGCCGACTCGGTGGCGGCCGCCGACCGCGCCGGTCGCGAGCTGGGACTGGCCTTCCAGGCGGCGGACGACCTGCTCGACGTCGAGGGCGCAACTGCGGTCCTGGGTAAGACCGCGGGCAAGGACGCGGCCCAGGACAAGGCCACCTGGGTCCGGCTGGAAGGCGCCGCCGCGGCGCGGGCCCGGACCGCCCGTCTCGGCCGGCGCGGTACCCTACTGTTGCAGGAACTGCTGCCTTCAGGGCCGGAAAGCGCGCGCCTGCTGGACCTGATCCGCCTGCTCTGGGATCGTGACCGATGATCAAGCTGAAGTTGCGGCCCGTACCAGGGCCGGGTATGTTCTGTTCCTCTTCGGCCCCGGGCCGTCGCCCGGGCGGCGCCACCCCAGCCAGCGCCGGTCCGCCGGCCGATGGGACCGATGAAGCGCATCCTGGACAAGCTCGACCTCCCCGGCGACCTCGCCGGCCTGGCGCCCGCCCAGCTGGAAGAGGTGTGCGCCGAGCTGCGGGACGAGATCATCACCACCGTGGCCTCGACCGGGGGCCACCTCGGGGCCAGCCTCGGGGTGGTCGAGTTGACCGTGGCGCTGCACCACGTCTTCCGCTCGCCCCACGACAAGATCGTCTGGGACGTCGGCCACCAGGCCTACGGGCACAAGCTGCTGACGGGTCGGCGGACCAACTTCGGGACCCTGCGCCAGGAGTCGGGGATCAGCGGCTTCCCCACGCGCTGCGAGAGCGTGCACGACCACTTCGGCGTCGGCCACGCCAGCACCTCGATCAGCGCGGCCCTCGGCTTCGCCAAGGCCCGGGACCTGCGCGGCGGCGACGAGTCCGTCATCGCCGTCATCGGCGACGGCGCCCTGACCGGCGGCCTGGCCTACGAGGGGCTCAACAACGCGGGCCAGCTGCAGTCGGACCTCATCGTCGTCTTGAACGACAACGCGATGAGCATCTCGCCGAACGTGGGCGCCATCGCCAAGTACCTGACCCGGATCACGTCCGGCCAGGTCTACACGCGCTTCGAGGCCGATCTGTGGAACATGCTCGGCATGCTGCCGCGCGGGCAGCTCGCCCAGAAGCTGGCGAGCCGCATCAAGGAGGGCCTCAAGCAGGTCGTGGTGCCGACCATCCTGTTCGAGGAGCTGGGCTTCAGCTACTTCGGCCCCATCGACGGCCACGACCTGCCGCTGCTGGTGCGGACCCTGCAGGCGGTGCGCAAGCTCAAGGGTCCCGTGCTGATCCACGTCGTCACCCAGAAGGGCAAGGGCTACTCCTTCGCGGAAAAGGACTGCGCCCGCTACCACGGCGTGGGCAAGTTCGACAAGGCCGAGGGACTCAAGCCGGCGGCGGCGTCGGCCCCGAGCTACACCGACGTCTTCAGCCGCGCGATGCTGGAGGCGGCGGCCGCCGATCCCCGGGTCGTGGCCATCACCGCGGCGATGCCCGACGGCACGGGCCTCAAGGCGTTCCGCGACCGCTACCCCGAGCGCTTCTTCGACGTGGGCATCGCCGAGCAGCACGCCGTCACCTTCGCCGCCGGCCTGGCCTGCGCCGGGATGCGCCCCGTGGTCGCCATCTACTCCACGTTCCTGCAGCGAGCCTACGACCAGGTGATCCACGACGTGGCGCTGCAGAAGCTGCCGGTGGTGTTCGCCGTCGACCGCGGCGGTGTCGTGGGGGAGGACGGCCCGACCCATCACGGCGCCTTCGACCTGAGCTACCTGCGGGCGGTCCCGAACCTGGTGCTCATGGCGCCGCACGACGACCTGGAGCTGCGGCGCATGCTCGCCACGGGCCTGGCCCGCGACGACGGCCCGAGTGCGCTGCGCTACCCGCGCGGCGCCTGTCCCGCCCACGCGCCGCCGGGCGCGGCGCCGCCGCTCGAGATCGGCCGCGCCGAGGTCCTGCGCGAGGGCCGCGACGTCTGGCTGCTCGCCGCCGGCAGCATGGTGGCGCCCAGCCTCGGAGCGGCCGCGCTGCTGGAGGCCGAGGGCCTGTCCGTCGGCACGGTCAACATGCGCTTCATCAAGCCGTTGGACGCCGAACTGCTGCGCCGCATCCTCGTCCCCGGCGTGCTGGCGGTCACCGTGGAGGAGAACTCCGTGGTGGGCGGCCTGGGCGCCGCCGTGCTCGAGTGGGCGGCCGCCTGCGGCGGCGAGCCCATGCCCGACGTGCTGACGCTCGGGCTGCCCGACCGGTTCCTGGACCAGGCCGCGCGCGACGTGATCCTGCACGGCGTCGGTCTCGACGCGGCGGCCATCGCGGACCGCGTCCGCCTGCGCTGCCGCGCGGGACGGGCCCGCGCGGCCACTTGACCAGACAGGCGGCCGCCATGCCGATCCGCAGACTGGGACTGTTCGGCAATCCGGCCAAGCCGGAGATCGCGGCGGCCGTCGCCGATGCCGCCGCCTGCTGCCAACGCGCCGGCGTGCCGCTGCTGGCCGCCTCGGACCTCGCGGGCTTCGCCCCGGGCGTCACGGCCGTCAGCGACGAGGAACTGCCCGACCGCTGCGACGTCGTCGTCGCCTTCGGCGGCGACGGCACCATGCTGCGCGCGGCCCGCACCATCGGCCACCGCCCGACGCCCCTGCTCGGGATCAACCTGGGCTCGCTGGGCTACCTCACCGACGTTCCCCTCGGGGAACTCGTCCCCAGTCTGGAACAGCTGTTCACCGGCGCCTACTCGGTGACCGAGCGCACGCGGATCCGCGGCCGGGTCCGGCGCGACGGCCGGGACGTCATCCAGCTCGAAGCCCTCAACGATCTCGTGGTCAACATGGGCCCGTTGCCGCGCGCCCTGCTGATGGAGCTGCGCATCGACCAGGTCACCCTGGGCCGCTTCCTGGGCGACGGCCTGATCGTCAGCACGCCGACGGGCTCCACCGCCTACAACCTGTCGGCCGGCGGTCCGATCGTGCACCCGGGCGTGCACGGCTTCGTCGTGACGCCGATCTGTCCCCACAGCCTGGCGATCCGGCCCCTGCTGATCCCCGAGGACCGGACCGTCGAGCTGCGCTTCGCCGACGTGGGCCAGGGCGCGACCCTGACGGCGGACGGCCAGGCCGCCTGCGCGGTGGCCAGCGGCGACGTCATCCACTACAGCCGCGGCGAGCATCCCGTGCGGCTGGTCAAGTTCCCCCACAGCGACTTCTTCCTCGCCATGCGCCACAAGCTCCAGTGGGGAGCCATCCAGCGCCGGCTGTCCGGGGAGTGAGATGCTGGTCTCCCTGCGCATCTCCCAGTTCGGTCTGGTCGACGACCTGGTCCTGGCGGTCGCGCCGGGCCTGACCATGCTGACCGGCGAGACGGGCGCCGGCAAGTCGATGATCGCCGGCGCGCTGTCCGTGCTGACGGGCGCCCCGGTGCCCAAGGACCTCGTGCGCGAAGGCGAGGACGAGGCGTACGTCGAGGGCGTCTTCGATCTCGCCGAAAGGCCCCGCACCCTGGGCCGGCTGCGCGAGGCCGGCGTGCTGCCGGGCGCCGACGGGATCCTGGTGATCCGCCGCGAACTGCGCCGCGCCGGGCGCAACCGCGTCCTGATCAACGGCATCCTCTCTTCGCTCCAGGTGCTGGATCAGATCGGGCCGTGGCTGATCTCGGTGCAGAGCCAGGACCAGCAGCGGGATCTGGAACGCTCCGGCCACGCCCGCGACCTGCTGGACGAGCTCGGCGGCGGCCTGGCCCAGCGCGCCGCCGTCAGGTCGGCCTGGGCGGCGTGGCAGCAGGCCGCCACGCAGCTCGCCGACCGGCGCCGCGACGTCGCGGCGGGACGCGAGCAGCTCGTCCTGTGGCGGTACCAGCGCGACGAACTCGAGACGGCGGGTCTGCGGCAGGGGGAGGAGGCGGAGATCGCCGAGTCCCTGACCGTCGCCCGTCACGCCGCGGAACTGCAGTCGGCGGCGGCCGCCGCCCACGAGGCGGTGACCGACGAGGAGCGCGGCGCGCAGGCGCGGCTGGCCCGCGCCGCCCGCGAACTCGAGCGGCAGGCCGGCCGCAGCAGCCGCCTGGCGGGAGCCCTGGAAAACCTCCGCAACGCCGAGGACCTGGCCGGCGAAGCGGCGCGGGTTCTCGAGCGCTTCCTGGACGGCTTCGACGCCGGCCCCGAGGACCTCGAAGCGCTGGAGAGCCGGGCCCAACTCTACCAGGATCTCCAGCGCAAGTACCGCTGCGACGTCACGGAACTCAACGACCTGCTGGTGCGCCTGCGCGAGCGCGTGAGCCGCCAGGAAGCCGCCGACGACGATCTGGCCGGTCTGGAGAGCGCCCTGGACGAGGCCGGCCGGACGCTGGCGCGGGCCTGCTCCGAACTGCGGCGGCTGCGCCGGGGCGCGGCCCCGGGACTTGCGCGGGCCGCGGAGGATCTGATCCGTCCTCTGGCCCTGCCCGACCTCGCGCTCGAGTTCCGCGTGACGCCGCGGCTCGACCCCGACGGCCCCCTGCAGATCGACGGCGCGCCCTGCCGCCTGCAGACCGACGGCGCCGACGACGTGGAGCTTTTCGTCCGCACGAATCCCGGCGAGAAGGCGGCGCCGGTGGCGGCGATCGCCTCGGGGGGCGAGAAGTCGCGCATCCACCTCGGTCTGACGGTCCTGCGCCGGCGGGACGAGGAGCCGCCCCTGCTGCTCTTCGACGAGGTCGACGCCGGTCTCGGCATGGACAACGCCCTGCCGGTGGCGGGCCTGCTGCGGCGGCTGGCGGCCGGGGCGCAGGTGGTCTGCATCACCCACCTGCCGACCATGGCGGTGCACGGCGGCGTCCACTGGCTGGCGAAGAAGGGGCGGGTCGGGACCCGCACCCTGCTGGAGGTCGGCGTCCTGGACCCGGCCGCCCGGGTGGACGAGATCGCCCGGCTGCTCGGCGGCGCCGGCGTCAAGGGCGGCGCGGAGACCCAGCGGTCGTACGCCCGCGACCTGCTGCGCGAGGCCGGGCACGAGGTCCCCGCCGGCGGCCGGCGCGGCCGGGTAAATGCGAGTTGACCCCCGCACTTCCAGCGGCGATACTAGCTGCCGCTCATCGTGCGCCCGTAGCTCAGCTGGATAGAGCGCTTGCCTCCGGAGCAAGAGGTCGTGGGTTCGAATCCCGCCGGGCGTACCAGAACTCGAATCAGGGCTTGGGGTTTCTGGATGGACCGGAGCCCCTTCTCTTCTTTGGCCGGGCACTGCCGGCCGGCCCTGTGTACGGCGCGAGCAGGAGGACTGCGTGAGCGACCAGGCCGTCCCAACCGTTCGCGCTTCGCCGAGAATTCCGACGCGTTCCCGCTGCGCCAATCGTTGCGCTGCCGCGACGAACTGATCCAGACCACCATCAAAACCGTCCTTTCGGTCATCCTGGCCGGTCTGCTGGTCAGTTTCGGGCTGACCGCGCACCGCCTTTTCGATCACCATCGCGCCAGGGCCGGTGTTTGGGGCGAAGTCCTGCTGCTGGGCGTGGTCGGCGTTGTCCTGGTGTTGACGGTGCGGCGCGTCGTGCTTAATCTGTTAAGTATCAAGGGGTTGATAGGGGAGTGGCGCCTCTGGGGCGCCCGAGCGCGCTCGGGCTGGGATAGGACCTAGACCCGCGGGGCTTGTGGCATTCTCCTTGCTTTTCGCGGTCGGTTGCGCCGGTACGCCAGTCGCGGACGCCGTCCGCCGCCTGCCGGCGCAGAACAGAAGAGGGATGGGGATGATGATCCAGGAGAAGTTCCAGAAGCGCACCGCGCACCTCGCGGTCATCGGTCTCGGCTACGTGGGCCTGCCGCTGGCGATCGAGTACTGCAAGGCGGGCTTCAAGGTCACGGGCATCGAACTGGATGAAGGCAAGGTCGCGGCCCTGAACCGGGGCGACAGCTACATCATCGACGTGCCCGCGGCCGACGTGAAGGCCGCCGTCGACGCCGGCCTGCTGCGCGCGACGACCTCGCCCGACGTCCTGTCGCACTGCGACAGCGTGAACATCTGCGTGCCGACCCCCCTGAGCAAGACGCACGACCCCGACATGAGCTTCATCCAGTCGGCCGTCGACGTCATCGCGCCGCGCCTGCACCCCGGCATGCTGGTGATCCTGGAGAGCACGACCTACCCCGGCACCTGCGAGGAAGTCATCCTGCCGCGCCTGCACGAGGGCGGCCTGGTCGTCGGCAAGGACTTCCACCTGGCGTTCTCGCCGGAGCGCGTCGATCCGGGCAACCCGGTCTACCAGACCCGCAACATCCCGAAGGTCGTCGGCGGCGTGACGCCCGCCTGCACCACGGCGGCCGCGGCCCTCTACGGCCAGGTCATGGACCGCGTGGTCCCGGTCAGCAACGCCCGCGTCGCCGAGACGGTGAAGCTGCTGGAGAACACGTTCCGCAGCGTGAACATCGGCATGGTCAACGAGATCGCCCTGATGTGCGACCGGATGGGCATCGACGTCTGGGAGGTCATCGACGCCGCCTCCACCAAGCCCTTCGGCTTCATGCCCTTCTACCCCGGCCCCGGCCTGGGCGGCCACTGCATCCCCATCGACCCGTTCTACTTCTCGTGGAAGGCGCGCCAGTTCGGCATGGAGGCGCGCTTCATCGAGCTGGCCGGCCAGGTCAACGGCGCCATGCCCCGCCACGTGGCCGGGCTGGTGGCCGAGGCGCTCAACAGCGTCGAGCGCTCCGTCAAGGGCAGCCGCGTGCTGTGCGTCGGGGTGGCCTACAAGCCCGACATCGACGACGTGCGGGAATCGCCGGCTCTGGATATCATGGAGCTGCTCCACAAGCGCGGGGCCGAGGTGACCTGGTACGACCCGCACGTGACGTCGCTGCACGGATTCGAGTCGATGCCGCAGCTGGCGTCCTGGGACCTGGCCTCCCTGAAGAAGTTCGACGCGGCGGTGATCATCACTCCGCACCGGACCGTCGACCACACGCTGCTGCTGAAGACCGGCAAGCCGGTCGTCGACACGCGCAACGCACTGAAGGGCCAACGGAGCGAGCACCTGTTCAAACTGTAGTCGGGGAACACGGAGGATCGAA
The DNA here is from genome assembly GCA_016706845.1 of bacterium. GTDB lineage: Bacteria > Krumholzibacteriota > Krumholzibacteriia > LZORAL124-64-63 > LZORAL124-64-63 > PNOJ01. The sequence goes on along the minus strand of JADJIV010000012.1, from coordinate 33,999 downwards.
TGAAGCACTGTCTGGTGACCGGCGGCGCCGGTTTCATCGGTTCACATCTCACGGCGGCCCTGGTCGCGCGCGGCGACCGGGTGACGGTCCTGGACAACCTGTCCACCGGCAAGCTCGCCAACCTGGCGGCCGTCCGGGACGGGATCACGTTCGTGGAGGGATCGATCACCGATCCGGAAACCGCCCGGCGCTGCTGCGAGGGCATCGACGTCGTCTTCCACCAGGCCGCCCTGGCCTCGGTGCCGCGCAGCGTCGACGACCCGCTCACCTCGCACCTGCACAACGTCGACGGCACGCTGAACCTGCTGGTCGCCGCGCGGGACGCGGGCGTCAAGCGGCTGGTCTACGCGGCCAGCAGCTCCGCCTACGGCGACTCGCCCAGCCTGCCCAAGCGCGAGGACATGAAGTACGACCCGATGTCGCCGTACGCGGTGCAGAAGTACGTGGGTGAGCTCTACCTTGCGGTGTTCGCGCGCCTGTACGGGTTGAGCTGCGTCGGCCTGCGCTACTTCAACGTGTTCGGGCCGCGGCAGGATCCCCAGAGCCAGTACGCGGCCGTCGTGCCCATCTTCATCACGCGCCTGCTGGCGGGGGAGGCGCCCGTCATCAACGGCGACGGCACCTTCTCGCGCGATTTCACGTACATCGACAACGTGGTGCACGCGAATCTCTGCGCGGCCGAGGCGCCGGATCCGGGCGGCCGCACCGTGAACGTGGCCTGCGGTGACCGCTTCTCGCTCAACGAGCTGTACGCGCTGATCCAGCGTCACGCCGGTTCGACCCTGCCGGCCGTCCACGGCCCGGCGCGCGCCGGGGACGTGCCGCACTCGCAGGCCGACATCTCGCTGGCCCGCGAGGTGATCGGCTACACGCCCCAGGTCGACTTCACCACCGGCCTGGCGCGCACCGTGGCCTGGTATCGGGAACAGAAGGCCTGAGCCGTCCGGCGCCGCCGGAACCGGAAGGAGCCCCATGAATCGCCGCACGCTCTGTCTGCTCGCTGCGCTGCTGCTCGCCTTCGCGACCATCGCCACGGCCCAGCCGACCGACAGTACGCAGGAACCCCTCGTCATCCCTGCCCAGCCGCCCGCCGCCTACCGTCTCGGCAGCGGTGACGTGGTCCAGTTGAACGTCCTGCAGCAGCCGACGCTCGACCGCAGCCTCACGGTCCGTCCCGACGGCACCGCGGTGGTGCCGCTGGTCGGCGAGGTGCAGGTGGCGGGACTGACCCTGCGCGAGGCCGAGCAACTCGTGCGGGAGAAGTTGCGCCTTTTCAACCGTGAGATCTCCGACGTTTCGCTGACCGTGATGCAGTACAACGCCCTGCGCGTCTACATCCTGGGGGCGGTCGCGAATCCCGGCAGCTACACGTTCGAAACGGCGCCGACGCTCTGGGACGTCCTGCGCGCCGCGGGCGGTCCCGCGCCCGACGCCAACCTCACGCAGGTGCGTGTGGTGGCCGAAGGGACGGGCGAGACCATGTCCTCGGTCCACGACGTCAGCGGCATCATCACCGGCAGCGGACCCTCGTCGCCGGTGGCCCTGAACGCCGGCGACACGGTGATCGTGCCCGGCAGCGCGATGGCGCAGGTGGCGCCGGCGCGGGGCGTCCAGGTGTTCGGCGGCGTGGCCACGCCCGGGACGTTCCTCATCAACGAACCGACGCGCCTGATGACCGTGCTGATGCTCGCCGGCGCGCCGATCGAGACCGGGAATCTCAAGAAGGTCTGGTGGGTCCATGCCGATGAGCAGGGCCGCTACTCGTCGCGGCCCGTGGACCTCGTCTCCTTCCTGGAGCGCGGCGACCTGGCCGGCAATCCCCGCGTCTACCCGGGGGACACGGTCCAGGTCCCCCAGCACTCGCCCGGATTCTTCCGGACGTTTTACCCGATCCTCCTGGGCACCATCTCGACGGCGGCCGCCGTCTCGATCGCCCTGAACCGCCTCAACTGACGTCCGAACGGAAGCCCCTATCCAGCAATGGGATAGGGGCTTCCTTTCCCGCCGATCACCGCTCAAGAAATTCGACCGCCGGCCGATAATCTTGAAGGCCGGCCCGGAATCCTGTATGATCGTAGCATCCTCGCCTGAGGATGTGACGTCGCCGGACACGGCTGACGTGCGCCACCACGGCGCCGGCCGCGCGTCACTTAAGGGAGAAGCGAGGTCATCGCGTGCGCGTCGAGAACGATCCGTTCCGTGCAGAAGTACGGCTCGACCGGCAGCCTTTGCGGACCTCCCTGGTCGGCGACGGCCTGCTCGAGCCGCTGCACGGGCTTGACGACCAGCTCGTCGCCGAGCGGGCGGTGGCCTACGCCCGGGGGATCAAGCGCGGGATCGACGTGGGCATCGCGATCGTGGCCCTGGCGGTCTTCGCGGCGTTCCTGCCGCTGATCGCGCTGGCCATCAGGCTCGACTCGCGCGGCCCGATCTTCTTCCTGCAGTCCCGCATCGGCATCGACCGCCGTCAGCGGCGCTCGCCCTGCCCGTCCTGCCCCGAGCGTCGCCGCGTCGTCTATCCCGGCCGCCCCTTCCGGATCTACAAGCTGCGCACCATGCGCCAGGACGCCGAGGCGCACGGGCCGCAGTGGGCGTCGAAGCACGACGACCGCGTCACCCGCGTCGGCCGCGTCCTGCGCAAGTCGCGCCTCGACGAGTTCCCGCAGTTCGTCAACGTGCTGCGCGGCGAGATGAGCGTCATCGGGCCGCGCCCCGAACGGCTCTGCTTCATCCGCCAGCTGGAGAACGACGTGCCCTGCTACCACGACCGGCTGATCGTGCTGCCGGGCATCACCGGCCTCGCGCAGGTGATCAACGGCTACGACACCGACGTCGATTCGGTCCGCCGCAAGGTGGCCCTCGACCGCCAGTACATCAGCACCCTCAGCCTGCGGACCGACCTGCGGATCCTGGCCATGACCTTCCGCGTCCTGCTCCAGGGCGAAGGCGCCCACTGACCGGCCCCGACCGCCCCACCACGACTATTCGACCGCGACAACTCGAACTTGCCAGGAACGCGCCGCCCCTCGATAATCGCGCCGGAGTCCGCCGCTAACCGCCGGAGGTGAGATGTCCGCCCAGCTGCTCGTGGTCGACGACCAGGCCTCCATCCTGCAATTCCTGCGTCAGACCCTCGCCCACGAGGGGCACGTCGTCAACACGGCGGCCAACGGCGAGGAAGCCCTGGCGGCCGTCCACGAACAGATCCCCGACCTGGTCCTGCTGGACATGGTGCTGCCGGACCGCCACGGCCTGGAGGTCCTGCGCGAGATCCACGCCCGGTTCCCGCGGATGTGCGTGATCCTCATGAGCGCCCACATCGACCTCGAGACGGCGGTCGACGCCATGCGCGGCGGCGCCTTCGACGTGATCCGCAAGCCCTTCAAGATCGACCAGCTGCATCTGGCCATCCGGCGCGGCCTCGAGGCGACGCGCGACGCCGCCGAGCTCGCCGCCCTGCGCCGCCGCGGGCAGGGCTTCGCGCGGACGCCGGGCATGGTGATGAGCCTGGCCCCCGCCATGCAGGAGATCTACGCGACGGTCCGCAAGATCGCGCAGGGGGAGAAGACCTCCATCCTGATCGAGGGCGAGTCGGGCGTCGGCAAGGACGTGCTGGCCAACCTGATCCACGCCAGCTCGCCCCGCGGCGACAAGGCGTTCCTGGAGATCAACTGCGCCGCGCTGCCCGAGAAGCTGCTCGAGAGCGAGCTGTTCGGGCACGAGCAGGGCGCCTTCACGGACGCCGGCCAGCAGAAGCAGGGCCTGCTGGAACTCGCCCACCACGGCACGGTGTTCCTGGACGAGATCGGCGAGATGGCGCCGACCCTGCAGGTGAAGCTCCTGCGCGTCCTGGAGCGCCAGGTGTTCCGGCGCGTGGGCGGGCTCAAGGACATCACGGTGGACGTGCGCCTGATCTCCGCGACGAACCGCGACCTGTCGGCCATGGTGCGGGCCGGCACCTTCCGGGAGGACCTCTTCTACCGGCTCAACGTGGTCCCTTTGCGTATGCCGTCGCTGCGGGAGCGGCCCGAGGACATCCTGCCCCTTGCAGACCACTTCCTGCGCATGTACGGGCTGCAGTTCCACAAGCGTCTGTCGCGGCTGGCGCCGGACGCGGTCGGCGCCCTGCTGGCCTACCCCTGGCCGGGGAACATCCGCGAACTGCGCAACGTGATCGAGCGCGGCGTGCTGCTGGGGGAGGGGGAGACCCTCGACGCCGCCCAGCTCAACCTCCCCGATGCCCATCTCTCGGCTCTGCTGGGCGGACCCCTGCCGGCGGCCGGATTGCATCTGGAGGAGACGCTCGCCGCGGCCGAGAAGCGCTGCGTGCGCCAGGCCTTGGCCCAGGCGGGCGGCAACCAGACCCGCGCGGCGGAGTTGCTGGGCATGAATCGCGATAAGTTGCGATACAGATTGAAGATGTACAAAATCAATGAGGAAGTGCGTGAACCTGCGGAAAGTTGAACGGCGGCGTTGTGGGGCGTCGATCGCGGTCGTGGCCGGCCTGGTGGGCCTGGTCGCCCTGGCCGGTGGATGCGGCGTCTATTCCACGAGCAGCGGGCGCGTCGACGAGTCGCTGCGCTGGGTCAACGTGCCGTACCTGGAGAACGCCACCGCGGAGCCCAACATCGAGATCGAGCTGACCGAGGCCATCATCACCGCGCTGCAGGACGATAACACCTTGCGCGTGGTGGGTCTCGAGGGGGCCCGCACCGAACTGGCCGGGCGGGTGGTCGGCTACAAGCTCCGCGAGGCGTTCACCTCGGCCACCGGCGGCAACATGCAGGTCGACGAGTACCAGGTGCAGATCTCCGTCGAGCTGACGATGCGCCGCCTGGACGGCGGCGAGAACGTGTTCACCCGCAAGCGCCTCAACGGCAGCGGCAACTTCATCCTCGGCGACGGCGCCACCAGCGAACTGACGGCCCGCTCGGAAGCGGCCGCCGAGATCGTGCGCGAGGTCCTGGGCCTGATCGTGGAGGATTGGTGATGGCGAACTGGGGCGGCCGCAGCGAAGGCCCCGATTTCGCGTCCTTGCGCCGCGAACTCGCCGCCGGCAGCTTCCGGCCCGTCTACCTGCTCGCCGGCGAGGATACGCACCGCGCTTCGAGTATTGTCGAGTACCTCGTGAACAAGCTCCTGGGCGCTTCGGGTTCCGCTTTCAATTCCCACGTATTCGACGGCGAACAGGCGGGCTGCGACAAGATCCTGCAGCAGGCCCGCAGCTACCCGATGTTCGGCGACCGCCAGGTGATCTGGGTCAAGCGGGCCGAGCACATGGTCGGCGACGCCGCCTCCGAGCAGGCTTTGCAGCGCTACCTGGCCGATCCCGTCGCGGCGACGACCCTCATCCTGATGTCCGAGAAGGTGGACGGACGGAAATCCTGGGTCAAGGCCTGCAAGACCGCCGGCTGCTTCTTCGAGATGGCGCCGCCGAGCGGGCGCGATCTGGTGGACTGGACCGTGCGGCGCGCCAAGGACAAGAAGCTGCCGCTGGCCCTGGAACTGGCCGAGATGCTGGTCGAGCTCGTCGGCGACGACCTGCACGCCCTGGACGGCGAGCTGGACAAGCTGGCCCTGATCGCCGCCGAGGCCAAGGACGGGCTGGACGAGGAAGCGCTGCGGGCCGTCATCCTGGAGCAGCGGGCCATCGATCCCTTCGAACTGGTCAAGCAGCTCGGACCCGGGACGCGAACGCGAAGGCCTGGCGGCCTTCCAGCGCTTCCTGTCGGAAGGCCGCTCGGCCTTCGAGCTGGCGCCGCTGCTGGTCTGGCGGGTCAAGCAGGTGGTGCAGGTGGCGGCGCTGCGCGCCGAAGGGCAGCCGGAGAAGGCGGTGCCGGGCCTGCTGGGCATCACGCCGTTCGCCGCCCGGCAATCGCTCGAGACGGCGCGCTTGTGGGGCGACGCCACGGTGGAGCGGGCCCTGCGGGCCTGCCACCGTTGCGAGGCGGCCATGAAGAGCAGTCCCTTGGAGCCCGAGATGATCCTCGAGAGGGCCATCCTGGAGATCTGCGCCCCCTGATCCGGATCGGTATCAACTTAACATAATATACATTATGCGCAATTAATGAAGCGGCGCCGCAACGCCTGGGCGGGCATTGCGATTGGCGCCCTTCCCCCGTGAACTCGTGATCGTGGACTGTATGTCAGTGGATCGGCACTCGCTGGGCGAAGTCCTCGAGGAACGGCAGGTTCCAGGATTCGCCGGCCAGGGCGCGGGCGAAGCCCAGCGCGGAGATGCCCAGGACGGCCAGCAGGCCGACCAGGTGCAGGACGATCGAGAGCAGCAGGCCCAGCAGCGGGATGCGGCCCAGGCTGGCGTCGACGATGCCGAGCACCAGCAGCAGCACGACCTCGGCGGCGAGCAGCGTGAAGCCCTGGCGGCAGTGGCGGGCCAGGAACTCCCCCTTGTGCTCCACCATCAGGATGGGCAGCACGACCAGCGCGCTGGCGTAGCAGGCGGCGGCCCACCAGCGTTCCGTGACGGTCGGTTCGGTCATGGCGGTCCTTTCGGCCCGGAGGCGACGCGCTGGACGATGGCCGCAGTGTAGCGGATCGGCGCGCCGATGAAAAGCGCGGCGCGCGCCGGTGGCTTGCAGACCCGGCAGGACGGGTCGGGATTGATGTTAGCCTGCGCCGTCGGCCGTGCGGAGCGTGGGCCGGGAATCCGAGGAGGCGTCAGTCCCGATGGGTATGCGTGGTTGGTTTCGGCGCAAGACGGTCGCGGGTGACCGGATCCTGGAACTGGTGCCCCAGACCCTGGTCGACGCCCGCGAGTCGCGCGTCGACGGCGGCGTGCAGGTGGTGCTGCTGGAACCGCGCTTCCGCAGCGGTCCGCTCGCGCGCTGGCTGCAATCCCGCCTGCCGCCCGAACGGGCCCACATCGAGGTGCGCCTGGAAGCCTACGGCAGCACGATCTGGGGCCTGCTGGACGGCCGCCGCAACCTCGCGGAGGTCATGCGCGGGTTCGTGGCCGCGCACCCGGATCAGGCCGATCAGGCCAGCGAGCGCGTCTGGCTCTTCCTGCAGGAATTGGAGCGGCACGGATTCGTGAGTTTCCGCAGGAGACGACTCCCCCGACCCACGTTGAATAATTGTACGAAACCCCGGTCACGTTCCGGTGTGGGCGATATCATCGTTCAAAAACGGTGGAGCGGTGGTACCCCAGACAGGGCTCGAACCTGCGACCCCGGTTTAGGAAACCGGTGCTCTATCCAGCTGAGCTACTGGGGTACCCGGTCCGTTCCAGAGCTTGGAGTCGGATCGGGTCAGAACGGTCCCGGCGGGCGAGACCGTTCCGTTGCACCGGTGAAGGCCGGAATCGGCAACCAGCCGTGCTCCCGAAATTTGACAAGCGAAAACACGGGGTCGCCGGCCAGGCGCTCGCGCCCCCCAGACCTTCCAGTTCGACCAGGAACAGGTGCCCCGCCACCGAGCCGCCCAGGCGCCGCACCAGGGCGGCGGCGGCCGCGGCGGTGCCGCCGGTGGCCAGCAGGTCGTCGACGATCAGCACGCGTTCGCCGGGCGCGATCGCGTCGCGGTGGACTTCCAGCGTGGCGGTGCCGTACTCCAGCGCGTAGCTCTCCGCGACCGTGTCGGCCGGCAGTTTGCCGGGCTTGCGCATCGCGACCAGGCCCTTGCCCCACTGCCGGGCCAGCGGCGCGGCGAACAGGAAGCCCCGGGATTCCAGGGCCGCCAGGCGGTCGCAGGGCACGCCGCGCACCAAGGCGGCCAAGCCGTCCAGGGCGGCGCGGAAGGCCGCAGGTTCGTTCAGCAGCGGCGTGATGTCGCGGAACAGGATGCCCGGCTTGGGGAAGTCGGGCACGGTGCGGATGACGGTGCTGAGATACACGGCGGGCCTCCGGTACGGGCGGGGATCAGCGCAGCAGTCGCGACGGGTCCACCGCCTCGCTCTGCACCCGCAGTTCGACGTGAAGGTAGGGCTCCTTGCCCTCGGCCGGCGGACCGGTGCGGCCCAACGGCTCGCCCTTCAGGACGATCCGTCCGGCTTCGATCTCCAGGTCCGAGGGATCCAGGGGCGAGAGGACCGTCGCGAAACCTCCGCCGTGGTCGATGATGGCGAGGGTCCCGTAACCGGCTTGCTCCCCCACGTAACGCACCAGCCCGTTCGCGGGCGCCACGACCTCTCCCCCGGCCGGGTAGGCGATGTCCGAACCCGTGCGCCGCGTCACGACCGAACCCGCCTGGGCGCCGAAGGTGCGCAGCACGCGGCCGGACTTGCCGTTGAAGGGGTGGCGCCAGGAGATCTTGTCCGGCGCGACCTTCTGGAAGGGGGCGGCGATCTTCAGGACCTGGCCCACGTGGACGACGTCGCCGGGCAATTTGTTGTGGCGGCTGATCTCGGCCACCGAGGTGCCGCAGCGCGTCGCGATCCGGCCCAGCGAGTCGCCGTTGCGCACGACGTAGCAGGCCTCGGGCGCCGCGGCCAGAGCGCCGGCCGACAGCATGACGATCAGGGCAGCGAGCGGGAAGCGGAACTTCAGGCGCCGTCGGGGCGACAGGCGCGGTGTGGGCTTGGGCATGGGCGGCAGTCCTCCGTGGCTGGTCGTCCTGGGCCGATGATGGCCGTGAACACCCCGCAGGGCAAGAGGTTTCCGCAGGCGTCGGCGTGGGAACGATCCGCCTGCTCGCGCCGGACAGGGGAAAATTTCACAATTCGCAGTCCGGTCGAATTCATTGTGTAATATTTCACAGCATGCTAGGTTTCCACGCATTGCGCTCCCCAGGGCGGCGCCCGGCGGCAGTCGGCGCTCCCCTCCCCTGTCGTCCGTCTGCAATCTAGGAGGGAAGATGCTCCACGAACCCGCCCGCTCGTCCGGCCCCGATCCCGCCAGCGGCTACAAGACCCGGCTGGGCGTCGTGATGTTCATCATCTACTGCGTCGTCTACGCCGGGTTCGTCATGACGAACGTCATCAACGAGGGCCGCGCGATGCAGACCATCGTGTTCGCCGGTCTCAACCTCGCCGTGGTCTACGGCTTCGGGCTGATCATTTTCGCCCTGGTCCTGGCCCTCCTTTACAACCATCTCTGCACGCCAAGGAGCGCGAGTTGAGCGGCGCTCACGGCGGGAAGGGGGCCGGCGCATGAACCTGCACGGAACGCCCCTGTCCATCGTCATCTTCGCGCTGTTCGTCGCGGCGGTGCTGTTCCTGAGCTTCTTCTTCGCGCGCAAGGCGAAGTCGGCCGCGGGCTACTACGCCGCCGGCGGGCAGATCCACTGGGCGGTCAACGGCATCAGCTTCGCCGGGGACTACCTGTCGGCCGCGTCGTTCCTGGGCATCTGCGGCATGATCGCCACGCTCGGCTACGACGGCTTCCTCTATTCCATCGGCTACCTGGCCGGGTGGGTCGTGGCGCTGTTCGTGGTGGCGGAACCCATGAAGCGCATGGGCAAGTTCACCTTCACCGACGCCCTGGACGCCAAGTTCGACAGCCGCGGCATCAAGCTGACCGCAGCCATCTCCACGCTGGTGGTGTCGATCTGCTACCTGATCCCGCAGATGAACGGCGCCGGTTCGCTGGTGGAGCCGTTGCTGGGCCTGCCCCACTGGGTGGGCGTGATCCTGGTGGGCGTCATCGTGATCGTGATCGTGTCGGCAGCCGGCATGACCTCCACGACGTACGTGCAGTTCCTCAAGGGCGGCCTGCTGCTGATCTTCTCCACGATCCTGGTGGGCTTCGTGCTCACGCGCGGTCTGAGCACCGAGCCCGTGGGGCTCGACGGCGGCGCCCCCGGCGGCGAGATGACCGTGGAGGCCACCGAAAGCCAGCTCGTGGAGCAGGGGTACGTGCTGGTGCACACGACCGGCAGCCTGCAGAAATACGACCGCGACGGAGCGACCACCTGGTGGAAGCGCGAGGCCGACGGCACGCTCTGGCGGGCGCAATGGAGCAGCGACGGGGTGGTCAACGGCGTGGCTGGCGGCGTGCTGGAGCCCGTCGGCCGCCTGCGGCAAATCGGCGGGATGAGCGCAGCGGATGCCGCCGCCGGCACCGGCTCGGTGAGTCCGGTGGCCTTCCTGGCCCACCTGACCCATCCCGAGACCCGCGTCGAGCAGTGGCAGAAGCAGGCGGTGACCGACGAGAAGGGCGCCAAGTACGCGGTCTACTCGCCGAAGACCGTCACGGGCACCGACGAGATGAAGCCGGGCGTGAAGTTCAAGGTCGACACCACGTGGAACAAGCTCAACTTCGTCTCGCTGATGATGGCGCTGTTCTTCGGCACCGCGGCCCTGCCGCACATCCTGATCCGCTACTACACCGTGCCGAGCCCGGCCTGCGCCCGCAAGTCGACGATCGTGGCCATCGCCTCGATCGGGTTCTTCTACGTCCTGACCCTGTTCCTGGGTCTCGGCGCGGCGGTCAACGGCACGGTGAACCCGGCCGACAACAACATGTCGGCGCCGCTGCTGGCGATGTCCTTCGGCGGCGTGCTGTTCGCCATCATCTCGGCCATCGCGTTCGCGACCGTGCTGGGCACCGTCGCCGGCCTGATCGTGGCCGCCTCGGGCGCGGTGGCCCACGACCTGATGGACCGCTTCGGCCGCATGGACCTGAGCGACCGGCAGAAGGTGCGCGCCGGCAAGATCGCCGCCTTCGCCGTGGGCATCGTGGCGATCGTGCTGGGCATCGTCTTCCGCGGGGTCAACGTGAGCTTCCTGGTCGGCTGGGCCTTCGCCGTGGCGGCATCGGCCAACCTGCCGGCCATCTTGATGCTCCTGTTCTGGAAGCGCACCACCGCGGCGGGCATCGTGGCCTCGATCATCGTGGGCATCGTCTCCTCGCTCGGGATCATCCTGACCGGCCCGGAGATGTTCGCGGGCCCGTACGGGCTGACCGCCGAACAGGCGTGGCACCCGCTGGGGCAGCCGGGGATCATCTCGATCCCGTTGAGCTTCCTGGCGCTGATCGTGGTGTCGCTGGTGACGAAGAACCGGCGGGTCGCCGTCGAGGCATGAAGCGCGGGCCGGTCGGCCGGCCCGCCTCCCCTTCCCTCCCGACAAGGAGTAGACCGATGACCAGGACGGACTGGATGCTACGGACGGCGCTGGCGGTGTTGACGTTCACGGCCGCACCCGCGCTGGCCGGCCCCCGCTGGGACTTCGACGACGGGGCCAATCTGCAGTTCGGTCTGCTGGGGCAGTTCCACGCCGTGACGGTGGCGGACGCCGCGGCCGACCACGACGTGTACCTGCGCCGCGGGCGCCTGATCTTCAGCGGGCAGATCGCCGACGGCGTGAAGGTCTTCGCCGAGACGGACAACGACAACGCCGGACGCTACCGCGCCGGCGGCGTGTCCACCGACCTGCAGGACATCTTCGTCGACCTGCGCCTGCGCGGGGACCACTGGCTGGAGGTGGGGCTGATCCTGCTGCCGCTGTCCTTCGAGAACACTTCCTCAGCCGGCAGTCTGCTGGGGCTGGACTACAACGCCGAGGTGATCAAGCTGGCCCACACCTTCGTCTGGCGGGACCAGGGCCTGATGCTGCACGGCTCGGGCGGCGGGTCGATCGCCTACCGCGCAGGCGTCTTCGACGGCTACGAAGTCGGGACCACGAAGAATCCCGAGGCGGCGCCGCGCTTCACCGGACACCTGGAATACGCCGCGGTGGGCGCCGCGCCCACGGCCTGGTTCCACGGGCAGGAGCGTCTGGGCGGGGATCCCTACCTGCTGCTGGGCACGGGGATCGACTACCAGAGACGGGCCAACCGCGCCGGCTACGTATCGGCCGCCGATCCAGGGTGGACGACCGACAGCCGGGCCTTCGTGCTCGACATGCAGTCCGGCTTCGTCGTGGGCGGGATGTTCGGCACGCTCAACGCGGGCTGGTACGATTGGGACAACGTCAACTTCCACGGCAGCACCTGGTTCGTCGAGTCGGGGTTGCGACGCGACCGCGTGCAGGCGACGGGCAAGTTCGCCGTCATCGATCACGCCTCGGGAGCGCAGGCCTCGAATCTCACGGCGGGCCTGCACTACTACCGCCTGAAGCACAAGCTGCGCTACGGCCTGGAATACAGTACCGGCGACAGCCCCAGCCAACTGCTGGCGGGCGTGCAGTTCCTGCTGTAGGCTCCGGCGCGGAGGCAACGTCATGATGTCGGCGGGCAGGCCACAACGATGAAGCGCCTTGCGCTGCGCACGGGCCTGCCCGCCCTCCTGGCCGTCGGCCTCTTTTCCGGCGTGGTCTTCTTCCACTTCCTGCCCACCCTGGGCCGCGCGGTGATGGACCAGAAGCGGCTCATGATCCGCGAGCTGACCGAATCGTCGTGGAACATCCTGGCGCGCTACGAGGCCGAGGAGCGCGCGGGCCGGCTCACGCGCGAGCAGGCCCAGGCCGCCGCCATCCTGCAGGTCCGCAGCCTCCACTACGGCCAGGAGGGCAAGGACTACTTCTGGATCAACGACCTGCAGCCGCGGATGATCGTCCACCCCTACCGGCCCGACCTCGAGGGCGGGGACCTGTCCGCCTTCGCCGATCCTCACGGCAAGCTGATCTTCGTGGCGATGGCCGACGTGGTGCGCCGCGAGGGCGCCGGCTACGTCGACTACATGTGGCAGTGGAAGGACGACCCCGCGCGCATCGTGCCGAAGCTGTCCTACGTCAAGGGCTTCGCGCCCTGGGGCTGGATCATCGGCACCGGCGTCTACACCGACGACGTCGACCGCGAGGTGGCGGCGGTGACCGGGCGGCTGCAGGCGGCGGCCCTGCTGATCCTGGCCGCGGTGACGCTGCTGCTGGTCTTCCTGCTGCGCACGAGCTACCAGGCCGAGCACGGCCGACTGCTGACGGCCGCCGCCCTGAAGACCTCCGAGGAGAAGTACCGCTCGCTGGTGGAATCGGCCGGCGAATCGATCTTCATGTCGGTGGGCGACGAGGGGCTCTTCGCCAACGCGAGCATGCTGAAGCTGGCGGGCTACGATCGCGAGGAGTTCGCCCGCCTGGACGCCGAAAAGCTGGTGCTCCCGACGTCCGCCGAACTGGAGAGCGGGCGCCGTCACTGGCAGGCCGTGGCCGACGGAGACCACGCGCCGATCCGCTACGAGGCCGAACTGGTCACGCGCGACGACGGTGTCGTGCGGGTCATGCTGTCGCTGTCGCGCGTGGTGCTGCAGGGCAGGCCCGGGTGCATGGCCGTGGCCACCCGGCTGGCGCAGCCGCGCGAGCTCGACCTGGGCGCGGCGCGCAGCAGCGAAGACCTGGCGGCGGCGAACCGGCGCCTGGCGACCATGGCCAGCCTCATGATGAGCCACGGGGCCGACGCGCTGCAGGTCAGCCGCATGCTCTCGCAGAACGCGGACACGGCCGTGCGCAAGGGCGTCGAACTGGCGATCGCCGAACTGGGTCCGCCGCCGTCGGACTTCGACGTCATGCTCATGGGGAGCCTCGGGCGCGCCGAGGTGAGCCTGCTGGCGGACCAGGACCACGCCATCATCTATCCGGACCAGGAGGGCGCCGACGACGAAGCGGCGCGCGCCTATTTCCTACGCCTGGGCGTACGGCTCTCCGCGATCCTGGACGCCGCGGGCTACCCCTATTGCAGTGGCGGCATCATGTCCGGGGAGCCTCGCTGCTGCCAGTCGCTTGCGGGCTGGCGGCGGACGTTCGCGGGCTGGATCCACACCCTGGAGGCCGAGGACCTGCTGCAGGCGAAGATCTTCTTCGATTTCCGCGGCGCCCTCGCGCAGGACGGGCTCGTGACCGAACTGCGCGCGAGCCTGGCGGACGAGATCGCGAGCGAGCCCCGCTTCCTGCACCTGCTCGCGCGCAGCGTGCTGCAGTACGAACCGCCGCTCAAGACGTTCGGCGGCTTCGCCCTGGAGAAGGGCGAAGCGGACCGCGCCACCTTCGACATCAAGGGCGTCATGGCCCAGATCGTCGACTACGCGCGGCTGCGCGCCCTGCAGCACGGAGTCGACGCCGCCGCCACGGCGGACCGCCTGGCCGTCCTCGCAGCGGCGGGCAAGCTGCACCCCGAGACCGCGGCCGATCTCGCCGAGTCGTACCGCTTCCTGATGGACCTGCGGCTGCAGCACCAGTCCCGCCGGATCCTCGACCGCCTCGAACCCGACAACCGGCTCGAACCCGACGCCCTCGACCCCGCGACGCGCAAGACCCTGAAGACCGTGTTCGCCCACATCAAGACGCTGCAGACCGCCTTGGACCACGAGTTCAGGGGGAGCTGAACGCGATGACGACGGGCGAAGGTTCGGTCCTGCTGCTCAGCGACGTCCACGCGCATTACGGAGTCATCGACGCGCAGGCGGCGCACGCGCAGGAGACCTGGGGCCGTCCCGTCGAGCGGGTGCTGGTGCTGGGGGACTTCGGGCTGTTCGGCGCCGAACTGCACCGCCACTTCCGGCGCGGCGGGCGGCGGTTCTCCCACCCGACGGCCTTCATCGAGGGCAACCACGAGGACTTCGCCGCGTTCGAGCGGCTGGTGCGCGACTACGCGGACGTCGTCACCCACCTGCCCCGCGCCTCCCGCCAGCGCGTGGGCGGGTGGAACTGCCTGTGCGTAGGCGGCGCGCGCTACATGGACGCCTGGTCGACACCGTGCGGCAGCGAGATCCGCGAGCGGGACATCGACGCCTGTCTGGCGCACGCTCCCGGCAGCATCGACCTCGTGCTCAGCCACGACTGCCCCACGGGGATCGGGGTGACCAGCGAGTCACGCACGCCCATCTGGGCCCTCCCGGCGTGGCGGGCCTGGCGCGCGTGGCGGCGCACCTGCGGCCGCGCTGGTGGCTCTTCGGGCACCACCACCGCTGGCACGAGAGCGAGCACGACGGGATCCGCTACCTGGGGCTGCCCCAGAGCTGGCAGGGTTACGCGCTGCTGGAACCGGGGGGCGAGGTGCGGCGCGTGGAGCACGAGGTTCCGCTGCCTGGCCGGCGGAGATGGCGGCGGCTGATCGGGCTGAGATAAGATCGGTGCCATCGAACGCTTTAAAATAGGAAAGGCCGCCCAGAGGCGGCCCGTTCCTTTTCGTGTGGTCGGGGCGAGAGGATTTGAACCTCCGACCCCCTGGTCCCGAACCAGGTGCGCTACCGGACTGCGCTACGCCCCGACCTGAACTGCGGTCCGCGGCCCGCCCCGACCTCGGCCGGGGATCCGCGAAACAGACGCACAAGATGCACTCTCCGGGCCGGAAACGCAAGGACGGGTTCCGGACCAGTGTCACTCCCCGGCGAGCTTCTGCACCCCGTCCAGCATCGGCACGAACCGGCAGGCCACCGACCGCTCCACGACCGGCTCCCCCCCCACCTTGCGGTAGCGGTAGAGGATCTGATCGTCGTCGTCCCCGATCGGCAGGACCAGGACCCCGCCCTCCCGCAGGACGTGGAAGAGCAGGGACGGCAGGCGCGGGGGGCAGGCCGTCACCACGACGGCGTCGAAGGGGCCGGCGGCGGGCTGGCCGTCGCCGCCGTCGGCGGCCCGGATCTCGACGTTCGCGCAGCCCAGCTCCTCGAGCGTCCGGGCGGCGCGCAAGGCCAGCGCCTCGATGCGCTCGACACTGACCACCTCGCGGGCCAGCCGGGACAGGATGGCCGCCTGGTAGCCCGACCCGGTGCCCACCTCCAGGACGCGCTCGTCGCCCTTGAGTTCCAGCAGCGCGGTCATCAGGCCCACGATGAAGGGCTGGCTGATGGTCTGGCCGTGGCCGATGGGCAGGGCGCAACCCTGGTAGGCCCGGTGGTGCAGCAGCCGGGGCACGAAGCGGTGGCGGGGGACCTCGCGCATCGCGCTCAGGACGGCCGGGTCGGTGACGCCGGCGTCGCGGATCTGCTCGTCCACCATGCGGCGGCGCGCGACGGCGTAGTCCTTCATCGCGCCCCCGCCGCCGGGCCGAGCGGCCCGGCGAGATCGAGCCCACCCATGCCGGCCAGCAGTTCGGAGTGCGTCAGGTCGACGCGCAGCGGGGTGACCACCACGAACCCCTGCTGCAGCAGCACGGCGTCGGTGTCCGGGATCTGCTCCCAGGTCGGGCCGCGCCCGCCGATCCACAGGTAGGGGCGGCCGCGCGGGTCGGTCTGTTCGGTGATGACGTCCTTGTAGCGGCGGTGGCCCAGCGGGCAGGTGCGGATGCCGCGCACCTCGGCGGCCGGGATGTCCGGGATGTTCACGTTCAGCAGCGCGTTGCCCGGCATCGGGACCGCCAGCAGGTCGTCGAGGTGGTGGCGCACGAAGGCCTCCGCCGCGCCCCAGTCGCGCGGGTGCCACGAGGCGCAGGACAGGGCGTAGCTGGGGAAGCCCAGGATCGCGCCCTCGAGCGCGGCGGCCACGGTGCCGGAGTAGGTGACGTCCTCCCCCATGTTCGCGCCGTGGTTGATGCCGCTGATGACCAGGTCGGGCGGGTCGTCGCGCAGGATGTGCTCGACCGCGACCAGCACGCTGTCGGTGGGCGTGCCGGTGACCGCCCAGCGGCCAGGCCCGCAGTCGAGCACGCGGATCGGGTTGCGGATGGTCAGCGAGTGGCTCGAGGCGCTCTGCTGCTCCGAGGGCGCCACGACGCTGACCCGGACGTCGCCGCGATCGACCAGGGCGCGGGCCAGCAGGTTCAGGCCATGGGCTTCGATGCCGTCGTCGTTGCTCAGCAGGATGTGGCGGGTCATGGACGCTCCTGTTCGCGGGTGCGGCTCAGGCGACGCACCAGGCGGAAGAACCGCACGGTGTCGCGCAGGGGGTGGATGGCGCTGCGTTCCTCGCCGTAGACCGTGGTGGTCGGGACCGAATCGATGCGGGCGCCGCGCCGCGCCAGTCGCACCAGGATCTCGGACTCGAAATCGTAGCGACTGGTCGTGACGCGCAGGCCCTCCAGCGCCGCGACGCGGAAGAGCCGGTAGCCGTTCTGCGAGTCGGGGATGCGCACGCCCGCGAGGCGGCTCACGACCCGGCTGGTGAAGACGTTGGTCGCCTTGCGCAGCCAGGGCATGTCCGCGGTGCGGTCCATGCGCGTGCCGACCACGACGTCCAGGCCCCGGGCCTGCGCCGCGGCAAGGAAGGGGGCCATCTCGCGCGGCAGGTGCTGGCCGTCGGCGTCCATCGTGAAGGCCCACTCCCAGCCGTGCTCGCGGGCCCAGGCGAAGCCGGTCAGCAGGGCGGCGCCCTTGCCGCGGTTCTCGGGGTGGACCGCGACCTCGGCGCCGGCGTCGCGCGCGGCCTGCGCGGTGCCGTCGACGCTGCCGTCGTCGACCACGAGCACGCGCAGGTCCGGGTGCAGGCCGCGGATCTCCGCGATCAGCGGGGGCAGGAAGCGCGCCGCGTTCAGGGCGGGCAGGATCACGCCGACATCGTTCACTGCGGTTGGCCTCCCAGCAGCACGGGGTCGAAGACGGTCCAGGCGCCGGGATCCTCGCGGATCAACTCTTCGAGAAATGCAGAGCCGCGGCCGAAGGCTTCGGCGGCGCCCGCCTCGCCGGGCGCGACGCGCCAGGGTTCCCGGAATTCCAGGCGTGAGACGCGGCGCCCGCCTTCGAGCCCGCGCCGGTGGCGACCCGGCAGGATCCAGGCGCCGGTCTGCTGGGCCAGGCGGATCCAGCCCTGCGGCAGCCGGGTGCGGGCGCCCAGGAAAGCCACCTCGGCGCCGCGGCCGGTGAAGTCCCGATCGCCGACGATGGCCACCACGCCCCCGCCCTGCAGGTGCTCGGCGAGCAGGCGCGGGTCGCCGCCCAGCGGGAAGACCGCGAGCCCGAAGCGGCGGCGGGCCGCGTTGAAGAACTCGTCCACGCGCGGGTTCGGGTGCGGACGCGCCACGCCCAACACGCGCAGACCCCGCGACGCGCCCCAGGCCCCGATCGCCTCCCAGTTGCCCATGTGGGCGCTCAGGAACAGGATGCCTTCGCCGCTCTGCTGGCAGCGTTGCAGGTGATCGAGCCCGGACACCTCGATCTCCGCCACGATCTGACCCCCGCGACCGCCGGCCAGTCGCAGGAAATCCGCGACCGTCTCGCTGAACTCACGGAAGGGCCGCTGCACCGGCGTGCGCCGCCCGTCGCCGCGGGCCCGGTCTGCCAGCGACAGCTGACGCGCCACGGTCCGCCTCACGCCGGGATGGGTCCAGCCGTACCAGTCCCCCACCCGCCGCGCCGCCCAGCGCACGACGCCGCGCGGCGCAGCGACGGCGATGCGCGCCCCGAGCGCGTACCAGAACGCGCTGGTGCGGTAGCCGAAGGGAATGGGCGGTGTCCGCGTCAGGCGCAAGTGCGATCTCCGGGTCGGGGTGCGGTACCGCGGACATGATCGCACCGGGTGCGCGACGTGAAAAGGACAGGATTGAAGAAGTGCGGGCGTCCGGGTACGGCGAGCATGTCGGCATGTTCACGCTCTTCGACCGTGACGGTGGGTGGATCGACTACTGCCAGTACTGCCATTTGGCGGGCTGGTATGATCGAAGATGGCGGGCACAATGTCGCAACCGTTTGTCCCGATCATCTGTGGATCCCGACGAAGGGTGCCCCAAGGGTGCCCAGATGATTATTAGGGCAAAAAAGAAACGGGCCGCCTCATCGGCAACCCGTTGTCTTTTCGGAGGTTGGATGGTCGGGCCGGGCGGATTTGAACCGCCGACCCCTTGCCCCCCATGCAAGTGCGCTACCGGGCTGCGCTACGGCCCGACCTTTCAAAACGTGCCCGGGCAGGGCCCGGGCGAAGGGACAATCTAATACGCGACCCCGTTCGGGACAAGGGGGATCGCACCGGTCGACTCAGCCCTTGCCCGGCGTCTTCATGGCGGCCAGCAGGTCGAGCACCTCGCGCAGTCCCGCGCGCACGGCCTGCAGGCGGGCGGTGCGGTCCTGGGCGGTGAACATGTCGTCGCGCGTCGCTTCCGGCGCCGGTGTTTCCTGGGGCTGGCGGCGCTCGCGCAGGAACTTGCGCGCGCCCTCGATCCGGTAGCCCTGCTCGTGCAGGAGGCGGCGGATCAGCTGGATCTCCTCGACGTCGCGGCGCCGGTAGGTGCGCGCGCCGGAGCGGGCCCGCTTCGGGCGCAGGGTGGGGAACTCCGTCTCCCAGTAGCGCAGGACGTGCGGCTCCACGCCGGTGTGCTCGGCGATCTCGCGGATCGAGTAGTAGAGCTTGTCGGGCAGATCGGCCACGATCATCCCCTCCGCGCGGTCACTCCAACTCGGAACGCAGCGTCCGCTCCATCAGGTCCTGCATGGCCCGAGAGGCCGACTTGCCGGAATATAGCACATGGTGAACTTCCTGTGTGATAGGAAGTTCTATCTGATGCTTCGCGCTCAACTTCAAGGCGGCCTGGGTCATCACGGCCCCTTCGACCACCTGCTTGGCGTCGCGCAGGATCTCCTGCGGGTCGTGGTCGCCGCGGGCCACCGCCTCGCCGAAGTTGCGGTTGCGGGAGTGGCGGCTCGTGCAGGTGGTGATCAGGTCGCCGATGCCGGACAGGCCGTAGAAGGTCTCGAAGTGGCCGCCCAGGGCGATGCCCAGGCGGGCCAGCTCCTTCAGGCCGCGGGTCATCACCGCGCCGCGCGTGTTGTCGCCGTAGCCGAGCCCGTCGCACATGCCGACCGCGATGGCGATGACGTTCTTGAACGCGGCGGCGATCTCCACGCCGAGCAGGTCGTCGTTCGTGTAGACGCGCAGCGTGGGGCCGGCCAGGCGGCCCTGCAGGGCGTGCCAGCCGTCGCCGTAGCCCGCCAGCACCAGGGCCGTGGGCATGCCCAGCACGACCTCCTCGGCGTGGCTGGGGCCGAGCAGCACGCCGATCGGGTGGGACCCGCCGGCGGCGTCCTGGCACAGTTCCTCTTCCAGGACGGTGCTGAGCCGTTTGAGCGTTTCGAGTTCGAGCCCCTTGCTCAGGCACACGATCGGGCAGCCCGGACGCAGGTCGCAGGTGCGCAGGCGGATGGCGACGGCGCGCACCGCCTGGCTGGGCAGCACGACGAAGACGGCGTCGGCGCCGTCGACGGCCGCGTCGAGGTCCAGGGTGGCGGTCAGGTTCGGTGGCAGCAGCAGGCCGGGGAAGTACTCGGGGTTGGCGTGCATCGTTGCGATGGCGTCGACCTGGGAGGGATCGATGCCCCACAGCACCACCTCGCTCCCCAGCGAGGCCAGGTGGCGGCCGAAGCCCGTCCCCCAGCTGCCGGTGCCCAGGACGGCGGCCTTCACGTGCGCTCCCGCGGCCCGTCCGGGGCCTTCGGCCGGTTGCTTCCGGCGCCGATGGCCGCCTCGGTGCCGGCGCGCAGGCGGCGGATGTTCGCGCGGTGCCGGAACACCACCCAGCCGCAGATCAGCAGGGCGAAGACGAAGATGGTGCGCGAGAACTGTTCGGAGCGCCACTCGAAGAAGCCGACGGCGAACGGCAGGACCACCGCCGCGCTGATGCTGGCCAGCGAGATGATCCGGCGCAGGGCCAGCACCAGGAAGAAGACGCCCAGGGCGATCAGCGTGGGGTACGGCGCCAGCACGAAGAAGGCGCCGCAGGTCGTGGCCACGCCCTTGCCGCCGTGCCAGCCGACGAAGGGCGACAGGGTGTGGCCGAGGGAGGCGACGAAGCCGGCGAAGATGCGCCAGAGATCCGGCGGCAGGTGCAGCGGCGTCGCCTGCTGCGGGGGCCAGCCCGCCGCCACCGCCGACATGATGAGCACCGCGCCGGCGCCCTTGGCCCAGTCCAGCAGGAACACCAGCACGCCCCAGCGGGGTCCCACGGCGCGGAACACGTTGGTGGCGCCGAGGTTGCCGCTGCCGTGGTGCCGCAGGTCGATCCCGCGCACCGCGCGCGCCACGATGAAGCTGAAGGGCACCGCGCCCAGCAGGTAGGCCAGCAACAGGCTCAACAGCAGGAGCATGGGCGCCTTCCGCTCAGTGACGCTTGGTCTTGATGAAGATCCGGTTGCCCTTGAACCCGTAGGCTTCGCGGATCTGGTTGTTCAGGAATCGCAGGTAGCTGCGGTCGAAGAACTTCGGATTGTTCACCGACAGCACGATGGCCGGCGGCGAGGATTCCGCCTGCGTCGCGAAGTAGACCTTGCCCGTCCCGCCGCCGTGGAAGTGCGGCGGCTGCTTGTGGATGATGGCCTCGAGGAAGGTGTTCAACTCGCTGGTGTCGATGCGCAGGGAGCGCTGCTCGAACACCTCCCACACCAGTTCCAGCACCTTGCCCGAGCGCTGCTTGGTCAGGGACGACAGCGTGAACCAGGGCGCGTAGGTCAGGAAGGGCACCTCGCGGCAGAACTCCTCCCAGACCTTCAGGTGCGTGGCCTGGTCCTTCTCGACCAGGTCCCACTTGTTGAAGGCGACCACGACGCCCTTGGCCGCGTCGTGGATCAGGCCGGCGATCTTGGCGTCCTGGGTGACGGTGCCCTCGCTGGCGTCGACCATCAGCACCGCGACGTCGCACTCTTCCAGCGCGCGCACGGTGCGCATGTTGCTGAAGACCTCGATGGCCTCCTCGACGCGCGCCTTGCGGCGCAGGCCGGCGGTGTCGATCAGGCGCAGGGTGCGGCCGTGCCAGTGCAGGTCGGTGTGGATGGCGTCGCGCGTGGTGCCGGCGATCTCGCTGACCAGCGCCTCGTTGCGGCCGACCAGCAGGTTCAGCAGGCTGGACTTGCCCACGTTCGGGCGGCCGAGGATCGCGATCTTCATGTCGCAGGGCTCGGGCTCGGGGCCGACCGGGAAGTCCGCCACGACCTTGTCCAGCAGGTCCCCCACGCCCAGGCCGTGCAGGGCGCTGATGCAGTGGGGTTCGCCCAGGCCGAGGCGGTAGAAGTCCGCGGCGCCGTAGCGCTGGTGCTCCTTCTCGACCTTGTTGACGGTCAGCACCACCGGCTTGCCGCTGCGGCGCAGGTGCACGGCGATGCTGTCGTCCCACGTCGACAGGCCGCCCGAGCCGTCGACCATGAAGATCACCACGTCGGCCTCGGCGATGGCGAGGTGGGCGATCTCGGTCACCAGGCTGTCGAAGCGCGAGACTTCCTCGCCGAACGGGATGATGCCGCCGGTGTCCAGCAGCTGGAAGGAATGCCCCGCCCAGTCGGTGAGCTCGGCGATGCGGTCGCGCGTGACGCCGGGCGTCTCGTGGACCACCGATCTCCGCTCGCCGATGACGCGGTTGAAGAGGGTCGACTTGCCCACGTTCGGGCGGCCGACGATGACCACGGTCCTGGTCGCCACGACCCATCCTTCCGCACTTGAAGCGAGGCTTGCAATCACTTTTCAAACAAGAAGATGGCGCGTATCCGAATAGGGGGGCGTCGCTGGGCGGGACGTTAGCCCATCGCCGACCAGAAGTCAATGAGACCTTCCTCGTCGGGGATGTGGAGGCGGTGGGGCTGGTCGGCGGCGATCGCGGCGAGGTCGAGGCCGTCGAGGGTGAGGTCATCGCTGTTGAACATCCGCGGCGGCAGCAGGATGTCGCGCACGGGCTCGGCCGGCAGTTCGGCCAGGGCGCGCCGGATGTCGCCGCCGGAGAGGAGTCCGGCCACCGTCACGCTCGCCCCGTAGAAGCGGTTCTCCACCCCCACCAGTTCGACCTTGGGCAGGCCGGGACGGTCCAGGGCCGGCAGCAGGCGCTGCGCGAAGGCCAGCTCGCCGAGCTTGCCGGTCATCACCGTCACCGGGCGGGTCGGCAGCTTGCCGTGGGCGGCGCGCTCCAGCAGGGCCTCACGCCAGGCCTGCTCCAGGCCGCGGGTCAGGCCGATGCCGTTGTCCAGCTGGGCGAAGTCCCCGTACTGGTCCTGCGGCGGGAAGGGGCGCCCGGTCAGCAGGTAGAACTCGTCGCTGAGGTGGACGAAGGTCGTGTCGGCCAGCTCGCGGCAGCGCTGCTGCCAGACGCCGACCAGGTCGATGGTGGCGGCGGCGATCGCGGGGGTGACCGGGTCGAGCTTCGTCAACCCCTCGCGGTGGGCCGACAGGCCGACCGGCACCACGGCCAGGGTCTCGACGCCCGGGTGCAGGGCGAACAGGTCGGCGATGGACTGGTCCAGGACGGGCCCGTCGTTCCAGCCCGGGCACAGCACGACCTGGGCGTGCACGGTGATGCCGCCCTCGACCAGCTGCCGCAGGATCGCCAGCACGTCGATGCGCCGCTTGATGCCCAGCATGCGCGTGCGCACGTCGATGTCGGTGGCGTGCACCGAGACGAACAGCGGCGTCATCTTCTGGCGGATGACGCGCTCGAGGCCGCGGCGTCCCAGCGAGGTCAGGGTGATGTAGTTGCCGTACAGGAAGCTGAGACGGTAGTCCTCGTCCTTGACGTAGATGCTCGGGCGCATGCCCTGGGGGTTCTGGTCGATGAAGCAGAAGACGCAGTCGCAGGCGCAGGTCTTGAACTCCATGGCGGCGAAGCAGCTCATGACCTTGTCCAGCGCGTAGGGTTCGAAGGCCACGCTGTTGACGGCGCCGTCGCGGCTGGCGATGGTCAGGGTCATCTTCTCGCCGTGGGGCATGTAGTAGTAGAGGTCGAGCATGTCCTCGACGGGCTGGCCGTCGACTGCGGTCACGGCGTCGCCCTCGCGCCAGTCGTGGGCGCGGTCCAGGGGCGACGGGAAGGGCTGGATCAGCTGGATCATGGTGTCCGTCCGGCTGGGGTGGGCGCGCTCGGTCCCAGGCAGGATAGGAAAACGGGCCGCGTCACCGCAACCCGTTCCCCGTCGATCTGGTTGGAGCGGGCTACGGGATTCGGACCCGCGACCCTCAGCTTGGGAAGCTGATGCTCTACCAACTGAGCTAAGCCCGCTCCAGGATCAGCAAGATAGTCCGGCCTCAAGGGCGCTGTCAAGCCTGCTGCGGCGCTCATCCCGCACCTGCGCAGGCGCGCGCCAGGAGCCGCGCCGCCTCGTCCCGCAGGGCCGGATCGTCCGGCGGGCCGCAGAGCAGCCGGGGCTGGGCCCGGAACCAGGTCTGCTGCCGCTTGGCGTACTGGCCGGTGCGCAGTTCCACCAGCGCGAGCGCCGCTGCGAGGTCCGATTCGCCGGCGAGGTGGGCGGCGAGTTCGCGGTAGCCCAGCGTACGCAGGCCCGGGCAGTCCGCGCCGTGACGCGCCGCCAGGCCGGCCGTTTCCTCGAGCCAGCCCGCCGCGAGCATGGCCTGCAGACGCGCGGCGATGCGCGCGCGCAGGTCCTCGCGGTCGCGGTCGAGCACCACGAGCGGGTAGTCCCAGCCCAGCGCCGGGTCTGGCTGTCGGGCGGCCATCAGGTCGCTCATGGACTCCCCCGCCAGCCGGCGGATCTCCAGGGCGCGCTGGCTGCGGTAGCGGTCGCGCGCGTGGATGCGCGCCCAGCTCGCGGGATCCTCGGCGAGCAGGCGCGCGCGGATCTCGTCGTCGGGCAGCGCGTCCAGCTCGTGACGCACCTGGGCCAGGGCGGCGGGATCGGTCGGCAGCGTGAACAGACCGTCGCGCACCGCGGTCAGGTAGAGGCCCGCGCCGCCGACGAGCACCGGGAGGCGGCCGCGCGCGCGGATCCCGGCCGCGACGCGCTGGAAATCGTCGCGGAAGCGGCGGGCGGAATAGCGCTCCTGCGGCGGCAGGAAATCCACGAGGTGGTGCGGGCAGGCGGCGAGCTCGGCCGCGTCGGGTTGCGCGGTGCCGAGGCGCAGGCCGCGGTAGATCTGCCGGCTGTCGAGCGAGATGATCTCGATCGGGAAGCGCGCGGCCAACGCGACCACCAGGGCGGTCTTGCCGACGGCGGTCGGGCCGGCGATCACCGGGCAGATGCCGTGGATCGCGGCGTCGGCCACCTC
Organism: bacterium; assembly: GCA_016706845.1. Lineage (GTDB taxonomy): Bacteria > Krumholzibacteriota > Krumholzibacteriia > LZORAL124-64-63 > LZORAL124-64-63 > PNOJ01. The sequence goes on along the minus strand of JADJIV010000012.1, from coordinate 9,272 downwards.
AGCGTCTCCCGAAGCGCTTCTCGAGTTCCTCGATCGGGTACTGGATCATCGTGGGGCGTCCGTGGGGGCAGCTCAGCGGCGTGTCGGTGGCGAACAGCAGGTCCAGCAGGTTCTGCATCTCCGGGATCGTCAGCAGCGCGCCGGCGCGCACCGCGCCGTGGCAGGCGAAGCTGGCCAGCAGGTCGTCGTGCGCCGCGTGGCCGGTGCGGGAAGCCCCGGCGAGGTCATCCAGGATGTCCAGCAGGAGCTGGCCCTCGTTCCAGTTCTTGAGCGAGGACGGGATGCCCTGCACGAGCACCGAGCGGCCGCCGAAGGGCTGGATGAGGAAACCGAGCTTCTCGAGGTCGGCGCTCGCCGACTGGTAGCTCTGCAGCTGCAGCGGCGTCAGGTCCAGCGTCACGGGGAAGAGCAGCTGCTGGACGGGCACGCGCAGCTGTCCGGCGGCCAGGGCCTTCTGCGCCTCGTTGTAGAGGATGCGCTCGTGGCTGTTGTGCTGGTCGATGAGCAGCAACCCGCCCTTGGTCTGCGTGCAGATGTAGGTGCGGTGCAGCTGCCAGAAGGGGGCCTGACGCGGCGCGATCGCGGAGCTTTCGTCATCCCCCGTCACGGAGGCAGCCGGATCGCCCGAGAGGGCCGCAGGCGCCTCGCGGGTCGCATCGAACAAGCCGGGCTGTCCTGACGAGGCCGGGGCGGTGGAAGCCGCGCCGGAGAAGTGCCGGCGCAGGTAGTCCTCCTGCGCCTCGGCGACGCTCTGCAGGGGGCCGCGGGCCCCGCCGGGCGCGGGCAGTTCGTCGCCGGAGACGGGGCGGAACGAGGGGTCGGCCCGCAGGTCCAGCGCCTCGCGCAGCGCGTGCACCACCATCCCGAAGATGTGGCGCTCGAGCATCAGGCGCACTTCGGTCTTCGCGGGATGGACGTTGACATCGACGTCGCCGGCGGGCACCTGCAGGAACAGCAGCACGGACGGGAAGCGGCCAGGCGGGAGCACGTCCTTGAAGGCCACGCGGATGGCCTGGTACAGAGGCGCGCTCTCCACGGGCCGCCGGTTGACGAAGACGTACTGGTCGGCACGGGTGGGGCGCGTCCAGGTCGGGCGCGAGGCGAGGCCGCCGACCACGACGCCCCCCTCCTGCGCCTCGAAGCGGGCCATGTGCTCGAGGCAGGCCGGGCCCAGGATTTCCCGCGCGCGGGCCGGCAGCGAGTCGGCCGGCAGCAGGTCCAGCAGGACGACGCCGTCCGCCGTCAGGCGCCAGCGCACCTCGGGGTAGGCCAGCGCCAGCGACTGCACGGTCTGCAGGACGGCGCGCTTCTCGGCCTGGGGCAGCTTGAGGTACTTGCGGCGGGCGGGCGTGTTGTAGAACAGGTCCTCGACGGTGATCGTGGTGCCGCGGTTGCGCGGCGCCGGCTCGCGGCGCTCGATCGCGCCGCCGACGATGCGGATCATCCCGCCGACTTCCTCGTCGTCGGTGCGGGACAGGACGGTCGTGCGGCTGACCGAAGCGATGCTGGCCATCGCCTCGCCGCGGAAGCCGAAGGAAGCGACCTGCACGATGTCCGCCGACGAGACGATCTTGCTGGTGGCGTGGCGCTCGCAGACCAGGGGCAGCTCGCGGAAGGGGATGCCGGCCCCGTCGTCCTCGACGCTGATGGCGGCCAGTCCCCCGTCCTCGACGTTGATCCGGACGATGCGCGCGCCCGCGTCCAGCGCGTTCTCGACCAGCTCCTTGACCACCGAGGCCGGGCGCTCGATCACCTCGCCGGCGGCGATGCGATCGACCGACGCGCTGTCGAGCACGCGGATGGGCTTGCGCTGCATGACGGCCATGGCGTCCTGTCGGGTTGCGGGCCTCGCGGGGTGCGGCAGGACAAGATAACGGGGGCGACGCCGCAGCGTCAATCGCCGTGAGCGTCGGCCTCGAGTGCGGCCAGGGCGGCCGCCACCAGATCGGAAGGCGAAGTGAAGCGGCCCGGGTAGAGGGCGCGCCCGGATCTCATGCGCAGGCCGGCGTTTCCGGCCAGATCCGGCAGCGCGTCGCGAACCCGCTGCTCGAGCTGGGCGACGGCGTGGTTCTCGTCGGGCGCGAAGACCAGCAGCGTGCCGGGGTCGTGGCAGAAGACGCGGTCGGAGGAGCGCAGCCGGGCGGCGAGGCGGCTCAGATGGGGACCCAGGTTCGCCGCCGCCCGGAAGGCCGACAGCGAGAAGGCGCCGTGGTAGCGGTCGGCGCGGTCCATCTCCCGCGCCAGCAGGTCCAGGAGCGCTTCCGGAACGGCGGGAGCGACGGCGGGAGCCCGGCTGTTCCCGGCCTCCGGATGGGGAGCGGGCTCGGGGCGGATCGGCGGCGCCGCCACCGGGCCGCGGCAGGTCGCGGCCAGCAACAACCCCGCCGCGGCGGCATCGTCGCCGGTGAAATGAGCGGCGTCCCAGGCGTGCAGACGCTGCTTGCCGCGCAGGTCCCAGCAGAAGTCCCCGGCGCGCAGCAGCAGACGCGGCAGAGTGCCGGGCGTCGCGAAGGACAGCCACTGCCCGGGCGCGATCCCGGCGCAGAGGGGATCGGCGTCCGCCGGTCGGCGCTCCACCTCGATCGCGCCGCAACAGTGCCGCAGCGCGTCCGCCAGATCGTGCAGCGCGACGCCGGGCGCCGCGGTCAACGCCGTCGCCGCCGTCGTCACCTCGTCGAAACGGGCGGCCAGGACGGCGTGCTCCGTCTGCCGCCGCAGCAGTTCGCAGCGCAGTCCCAATGCGGGCGCCAGGATCGTGCCGAGCGCCTGGAAACGGGCGGCCGCGGCGGCGCCGGCGTGGCCGACGGCGAGGGCGGCGCGGGGGGCGGAGGTCCGCGGTCCCTCGTCCAGGGACATCAGCGGCCAGGCGGTCAGTTGCCAACCGTCGTCGACTCCCTGCTCGGTGGCCACCAGTTGCCGCTCCCCGGCGAAGACCTCGCGCCAGGGAGTTGCGCCGGCGTCCGCGTCCTCGATCCTGGTCTCCCCCGTCGGCGTGCCTTCGGCCAGCAGGAGGGAACCGTCCGTGCGCAGCAGCGCCAGCGTGGCGTGGCGCGCGTCGAGGCGCAGGGCCAGCGTCGCGGTCCAGGCCGCCAGGATCCCCGGCAGGTCCTGCACGCCGCCGGCGAGATCGGCGAGGTCGCGGTCCAGGGAGCGGACGAACGCCTCGGCTTCGGAACTCCGTTGCGGGCGCGGGTCCTGTGCGGCGTCTTCATCCGGCGCCGATTCCGCAATTGCGGGGTGCAGCAGGCCGCGGAAATCGTCGCCGCCCAGGCGTCGCCAGCCGCGGGCGATGGCTGCATCCGGCAGGTCCTGCCCGAGCGGACAGTCGGCGGCGGCGGCGTCCGCCAGCTCGACCAGCAGGGTGTCGCGGGGGAAGGGGGCTTCCGCCAGGTCCGACCAGACCGCCATCCCCATCACTTCGGCCAGGGCGGCGGCGGGCGCGGCGCGGTCGGGTGCGACCACGCCGAGCACGCGGACGTCGTCGCGCTGCGTCGCCTCGACGAGCAACGGCACGTCCCGCTGCGCGGGCATGAAGAAAGCGACGTTCCACATGGCGGGCCGTCCGGTTGGGGTGAGGATGGGCGGATTATACATCGGCGGCCCAGCGACACGCTGAAATACTTCTTAAAGTTGCTTTTTGATGCGGGCCAGCCAGAGGAAGGCGTCCATGGGACTGATCCCCTCGAGGTCCAGGTCGCGCAGCGCGTCCAGTGCGTCGCGCTCGCCGTCGGAAAACAGGGAGAGTTGCCGCGAGGCCGCGGCCGGGCGGTCCGCCGCCAGGGAGAAACCGGGCGCGCCGGGCAGGCGCTCGGGCGCCAGGGTGCGCGCGTCTTCGCTGCTGAACAGCGCCAGCAGTTCCTCGGCGCGGCGCAGCACCGGCTCGGGCACGCCGGCCAGGCGGGCGACGTGGATCCCGTAGCTCTTGTCGCTGCAGCCGGGCTTGACCGCGTGCAGGAAGATGATGCTCCCCTGCCACTCGCGCACCTCGAGGCGCAGGTTGACCAGGCGCGGCAACGTCCGGTCCAGGGCGGTCAGCTCGTGGTAGTGGGTCGCGAAGATCGTGCGCGGTCGCGGGCCGTCGTCGTGGTGGAGGAACTCGGTGATGGCCCAGGCCAGCGAAAGGCCGTCGTAGGTGGAGGTGCCGCGGCCGACCTCGTCCAGCACGACCAGGCTGCGCCGGGACATCTGGTGCAGGATGCGCGCGGTCTCGCTCATCTCCGCGTAGAAGGTCGACTGGCCCCGGGCCACGTTGTCGCCGGCGCCGACCCGCGTGAAGATGCGGTCGGCGACGCCGATGCGGGCGCGGGCGGCCGGCACGAAGCTGCCCGCCTGAGCCATCAGCACCAGCAGCGCGACCTGGCGCAGGTAGGTGCTCTTGCCGCCCATGTTGGGGCCGGTCAGCAGCAGCACCTGGCGCACGTCGCCGTCCAGCAGGGCGTCGTTGGGGATGAACTCGCCTTCCAGCAGCTGCTCGACCACCGGGTGGCGGCCGTCGACGATGTCCAGCACCAGCGAGTCGTCGCAGACGGGCCGCGCGTAACGGTGCCGCTCGGCCAGCTCGGCGAACGCGAACAGCAGGTCGATCTCGGCCACGCGCGCGGACAGCTCGCGGATCGCTTCCAGGCCCGCCGTCACGTCGGCGAGCAGGGAGGCGAAGATCTCGGCCTCGAGCCGCCCCATGCACTCTTCCGCGTCCAGGATGGTCTGTTCGGCGGCCGACAGCTCCTCGGTGCGGAAGCGCGCGGCGTTGACCAGCGTCTGCTTCTGGGTGAACTCGGGCGGGACCTTGTCGAGGTGCCGGTTGGAGATCTCGTAGTAGTAACCGAAGACCCGGTTGTAGCCGATCTTGAGCGTCGAGATGCCGGTGCGCTCGCGTTCGCGGGCCTGCAGCGCCGCCAGGAATCCGCGCGTGTCGCTGGCCACCGCCGTGGCCGCGTCGAGCTGCGCCGAGACGCCGGGGCGCACGACTTCGCCGGGGCGCATCGTCGCCGGCGGCTGCTCGGCGAGCGTCGCCAGCAGGCGCGTCGCCAGAGGGGACGGATCGGGCGTGCCGAGCACCCAGGCGGCGGCCGGATGGGCCTCGTGGCCGCCGCCGCGGACCGCGGCCACGGCCTCCCCCGCCGCGCGCAGGGATTCGCCGAGCTGACGCAGCGCGGCCGGGCCGATGCGGCCCGACGCGGCGCGCACGGCCCCGCGGTCGAGGTCGCCGACGCCCTTCAGCAGGCGCCGGACCTGTTCGCGCCAGTCGCGGTCGTCCAGCGCGCCGGCGACGCCGAGGTGCCAGGAGGCGAGCGCGTCCAGGTCGGTCAGGGGCTCCGCCAGCCGCCGTTCCAGCAGGCGGCGGCCGGCCGGGGTGGCGGTGCGGTCGAGGTGGTGGACGAGCGTCCCCTGCCCGCGCTCGCCGCGCAGGGTGCGGAAGACCTCCAGGTTGCGCAGCGTCTCCTCGTCCAGCAGCATGCGGTCGCCGCGCGCAGCGAACTGCAGGGTGACGACCTGGGCGGGGCGCTTCAGATTCAGCGAGGTGAGGTAGCGCAGCAGGGCGCCCGCGGCGCTGACGGCCAGCGACGTCCGATCGTCCGCGAGGCCGAACGCGTCCAGGTCGCGCACGCCGAAATGGTCGCGCAGGGTGTCGGCGGCCAGCGCGGGGTGGAACCAGGCGGCGCTGACGGCGCTCAGGACGGTCTCGGGCAGCCCCGCGCGCCAGCGGCGGAACGCCTCGGCGTCGACGGTCTCGGCCAGGATCACCTCACGCGCGGCGCAGCGCTCGCAGAGCGAGGGGAGCGTGACGTCCTCCTGGCCGCAGCGGAATTCGCCCGTGGAGGCGTCCAGGGTCGCCCAGCCCGCTTCGCCGGCGGCGCCGCGGTGGTAGGCCAGGCAGACCATGCCGCCGGGACCGGGCAGCAGCTCGGGGGCGGTGGCGGTGCCCGGGCTGATCACCTCGACGACCTCGCGCTTGACCAGGCCCTTGGCCTGGGCCGGGTCCTCGGTCTGCTCGCAGATCGCCACGGTGAGCCCGGCGGCGAGCAGGCGCGACAGGTAGACGTCCAGGGCATGGTGGGGCACGCCGGCCAGGGGCACCGGGTGGTCGCTGTTGCGGTCGCGGGTCGTGAGGGTGACGTTGCAGACTTCGGCCAGGATCTTGGCGTCGTCGAAGAACGTCTCGAAGAAGTCTCCCATGCGGAACAGCAGCAGGGTGCCGGGATGGGCGGCCTTGATGTCCAGGTACTGGGCCAGCATCGGCGTCAGCTTGGTCGTCGTTTTGGTGTTGTCGGTCATCGTCGACGCGGGCGGAGGCGGCGCGGGGCTGGAAGACGCCGCGTCCATCAGGGCCAACTCGAGGCGCTGGCGCTGCAGACCGCGCACGAGGTCCAGCGCGGGCGAACGCGGGTACGACCGTTCCAGCTCGCGGGCGATCCGGTCGGCGAGCCGGGCGTCCTGCTCGCGCTCGAGCTGCCAGCGGGCCGCCATCAGGTCCGCGTCGGACGGCGCGCCGCCGCCCTCTTCGGCGTCGAGGCAGCGCCGGGCCAGACCCGGATCGCCGAAGGCCGCCGCCTTGCGCCCACGCAGCAGCAGGATCCAGGGCAGTTCGGGGTCGTCCTCGGGCGCCTGGGCGAGGACGGACTCGGCCATCGCCTCGTCGCCCGCCGCGCGGTGCAGCAGCCCCGCCAGCAGGCGCGACGCAGGCTGGGGCTTCTTGGCGGCCGGGTCCTTCGCGGGGAGGTAGGCGAAACCCTGGCTGGGCTCGCCCTGGGCGTAGGAGGTCCAGGCGGCGTCCAGCAGCAGGGCGCGCCGGACCGGCGGGTCCAGATCGTCGTGGGCCAGGAGCTTCTCCCGCAGGACGGCCGCCTGGACCGGGTCGGTAGCCAGCCGGTAGTTCCAGAGCAGGCCGTCCAGGGAGCGGGGGGCGGCGGCGGCGAGAGCGCGGCGGCCCGCGCGCCGTTTCGTAATCGCCGGCGCGGAACAGGCGCTCGACCGCCGTCCAATCCCCGGCCGTCCCCTCCTGGGCCCGGACGGGCACTGCGACGAGCAGCAGCAGGAGCGCGCCGACGAGCCGGATCATGGCGCGGCGGCCTCCGGGGCCTCGATCAGCTGCCGCGGCGAGCGCAGCCGGGGCTGGGCGGGCTCGGGCGGCCGCGGCGCGGCCGGTCCCACGGAATCGAAAGCGCCGCATTCGGGGCAGTACCAGCGCATCCCGTCGTGGGCGGCGCCGCAGTTGCGGCAGGCCCAGGCCGAGGCGGCTTCGGGCTTGGCCAGCGTCAGCCAGATGCGCGTGAAATCGCTGTCCGGCAGGTCGTTGACCAGGGCGCGCAGCAGCGGCGAAGCGACCGCCGGCGTCAGACGGGGATCGCCCGCCTTCTCCTCGAAGACCTGCACGGCCATCTCGCGGTCGCCCATCTTCTCGTGCAGCAGGGCCAGGGCGATCCACAGTTCCGGCGGCGCGTTGGGATTGCGGCAGGCCGACTCCAGGATGGGCACGACACGGCTGTACTGGCCGGTGGCCAGCAGGGAGCGCTGCAGCACCGGCAGGAATAGGTGCACCAGTTCGGGCGCCTTCAGGAGACCCTCGGTGGCGACCTCGGCCGCGCGCTCGTGCTCCTCCTCGCCCAGCCGCGAGAGGGCCTGGACGAACATCGACGCCGCGGCGCGCGGGCTGCCGTCGGCGACGTTGCGGGCGTAGCGGCGGGCGTCGCTGAAGTCGCCGCGCAGGGCGGCGCGCACGCCGCGGTCCAGCTGGAAGGACTCGTGGCGGTCCCGGAACATCTGGCGCTCGTTGGGGGCGGTGCGGCGCGCGGCCTCGCGCAGGGTGCGGGCCGCGGTCGATTCGTCGCCCCGGCCCAGGGCCTGGCGGAAGCGGGCCGACCAGTAGCGCGCCGACGTCAGATTGTGGCGCTGCAGTTCGTCCAGGAGCTCGCCGGCCTCCTGCCAGCGTTTCAGGACGAGCAGGTCTTCGACCAGCGCGAGCGTGACCGAGATCCGCTTCTGCGGCGCCAGGGAAGGGCGCGCCGCCAGGCCGCGGTGCAGGGCCATGGCCCGCTGGGCCTCCCCGCGTTTGCGCAGCAGGTTGCCGAGCTGCAGGTAGGGGTCGACCGCGTCGGGGTCGCGGGCGATGGCGTCGCGCAGGGCCTCGGTGGCCGCCGGCAGGTCGCCGGCCAGCCACAGCTCCAGGCCGCGGGTGTAGCTGTCCTCCTGCTCCGGCTTGGCCTTGCGTCCGCGCCAGATCAGGCCGAGCGCCGCGGCCACCAGAGCCAGCAGCGCGGTGCCCAGCAGCAGGGGTTCGGCGTTGCCCATGTCAGTCCTCCTCCTTGAACAGATCCATGTCCTGCAGGGGCATCGTGCGCAGCTCGGCGATCTCGCGATCGCGGTTCTTCAGTTCGCGGCCCAGGCGGTGCATGCGCGTGCGCAGGCCCAGCTCGCGCACGCCGCCGACGATCAGGCTCACCAGGATCCCGGCCAGGAAGGAGCCGACCAGCACCATATACAGGAGGATCTGCAGCCACTGCCAGTGCAGCAGGCGCAGGTCCACGCTCTGGGAGCTGTTCTGCGCGAAGAAGACGGCCAGCGTGATCACGGCCAGCAGGATGATGATCCCCTTGAAGATCCACACGGCCACACCTCGTCAGTTGATGGGTTCCGCCTCGAACGTCGACGCCTCGCAGCCGGTCACCCGGACCCGGACCAGATCGCCGGGCCGGTGGTCGCCGCCGTGCAGCAGCACCTTGCGGTTGTTCGGGGTCCGCGCCCGCCAGCTGCCGGCGGGACGGCGCGCCTCCGCCTCCACGGCGACCTCCCAGACGGCGCCCGTCTGGGCTGCGGCCAGATCATCCCAGATCGCGTCCTGGACCGCCATCAATTCGGCCAGACGCTCTTTCTTGGCTTCGGGCGGCACGTCGTCGGCGAGCTTGGCCGCGGGCGTGCCCGGCCGCTCGGAGTACTTGAAGCTGAAGAGCAGATCGTAGCGGACCTCCCGCACCAACTCAAGCGTCCGTCGGAAGTCCGCGTCGGTTTCTCCGGGGAAGCCCACGATGATGTCGCCGCTGAAGGTCACGTCCGGGATCCAGCGACGGGCGGTGGCGACCATCGCCAGGTACCGGTCCCGGGTGTAGAGGCGCTTCATCCGGCGCAGGACGGCGTCGCTGCCGCTCTGGGCCGGTACGTGGAGCCAGGGGCAGGTCTTGTCCAGGTCGGCGATGGTGCGGATCAGGTCGTCGGTCATGTCGCAGGGGTGGCCGGTCAGGAAGCGGATCCGCTCCAGGCCGTCGATCTGCTCGAGC
>JADJIV010000011.1:0-124774 GCA_016706845.1 bacterium | reverse complement strand
CGGTCGATCAGACTGATATCCGCGGGTTGGGTACCGCACAAGATTCTGCCCGTCCGAGGCTGCCTCACTCTAGAAACGCGAGTCGGGTCAATGCCCATCGCATACTTAAGACGAGGGTTCCCCCTGGCCCGCCTCTTCCCTCACGCCTTGGTGGCCGTCGCCGCTAACGGCCTTCGACTTCCTGCAACGCCGACCACAGGAACCCGCACAGCTCGCGTGCGACGGCCGTGATCGCCTTGTTGGTGTGCTTGGTCCGCGACAGGTGATGGTAGCGGCGCGAAAGCCGGTGCTGGGCCTTGACCGCGATGCCGACGATGGTCGGATCCTGGCCCATGCGCCGCCGTTGCAGCACCAGCGTCGAACAGGCCCGCTTGCTGTAGTGCCATGCGCTCTCCACCAGCACCCGTCGCAGGTAGCGGTTCCCCGCCTTGGTGATCGGCCCGCGTCGGCTCCGCTCGCCGCTGCTGCGCTCGCTCGGCACCAGACCGACGTACCCCATCAGCTGCCTCGGCGAACCGAAGCGCTTGATGTCCCCGATCTCGCTGACGATGGTCATCGCGGTGAGCGTCTTGATCCCGCGGAAGCAGCACAGCGCCTCCACCGGCTTGCGCCAGGGCTCCTGGCAGGAGACCTCAGTGATCGCCGCCTCCAGGGAGCTGAGGCTGGCCTCAAGGTACTCCAGGTGCTGCAGCTCGCTGGCCAGCACCGTCTGCATCGGCCCGGTCATCTCGCGCCGCAGTCTGGCCAGCCAGTCGCGGTGCGACCTGGTCCAGCCCGTCTTGGTCTCGCTGAAGTGGTAGCCGCCGGTTCGCAGGATGCCGACGATCCGGTGCTTGGCTCGGGTGATCTGCCGCCGGTTGAATAAGTGGGCGCGCACCAGATGGCGCACTGCTTCCTGGTCGATGTCCGGCACGCTGACGGCGGTCAGGTGGCCGCTGCGGAACTGCTGGACCAGATGGACGGCGTCCAGGCGATCGGTCTTGCGGTGGTCGCCCGGCCTGCTGGGGATCAGGCTCGGCGCGATGACCTCGCAGTGGAAGCCGTCGTGGTCCAGGGCCCGCTGCAGGACGTACCCGGCGCCGGAGGCCTCGTAGCAGGCGCGCGGAACGCCCTTCTCAGCCAGGCGCCGGAACAAGCGGCGGGTGGCGTTCAGGTCGCCCGACAGGCGAACCACTTGGGGCTCAACGCCGTCGCCGTGCAGGATGGCCGCGGTGATCGAGGCCTGGTGGACATCCATGCCCACCCAGATCGTATCTGTGGTAGAGTTGAACATGGCTGGGTCCTTTCGGTGGCGCAGGGCTGGTTCCCTGCTGTGTCCCTGGTCTGAGAGGACTAATACACGTTACACCAGGGGCCCAGCCGCTCCATAATCTCTAGGGGATGCGGAAACGGGATCCAGGAGCGGGCGGGGGCGACCCCGCCCGCTGCGCTTGCCGGGTGGCGCGGCCGGCGGCGCTGGGTATCATGGTTCTAGGGAGGGCACGAGCCCCGAAAGGAGACCCGACCATGAACAGGAAACAACGCAACTGGTTGCCGCTGCTGCTGGCGATCGTCCTGCTCGCGGGGTGCGGGGACGACGAACCCGCCTTCACGCTCACCGGGACCTGGGATTTCATCGGTTTCGCCGATCAGGGCATCGCGTGTCCCGCGACCGGCAGCGCCACGTTCAGCGAGGGTGGCGATTTCGAGATCGTCGGCGCGGTCACGCCTCCCGGCGATCCCGCCGAAGCGTTCACCATGAGCGGGGCCTGGAGCCAGACCGGCAACCGGGTGACGCTGACGACCCTCACGGATTCCGGGGAGTGGACCGTCCGCTACGTGGGAGGCCATGCGACGCTGACGCTGGTCGGCGACGAGCCCACGGACGTGATCAGACTCTGCTGCCGGGCTTCCACCGGCATGTAGGCGCCACATATCCAAATGGAGTACCCGAAATGTCCAAAACCAGGTTCGCGACGATCGCACTGCTGCTGACGGCCCTGGCCCTGCCGGCGGCGGCGCGGGCCCAGGGCCGCCCCGACCCGGCCGCCCTCGCGACGGCGCAGAAGGCCGCCCTGGCCAAGCTCTCCTTCATGGACGGCGTCTGGAAGGGTTCCGCGTGGACCATCCTGCCGTCCGGCGAGAAGCACACCTTGACCCAGACCGAGCGGGTGGGACCGTTCCTGGACGGGGCGGTGAAGGTGGTCGAGGGTCGCGGCTACGAGGCGGACGGCAAGCTCGCCTTCAACGCGTTCGGCACGATCTCCTACGACCCGGCCAAGAGCGCTACGATGCACTCGTATGCCATGGGCCACGTCGGCGACTATGCGCTGACGCCGACGGCCGAGGGTTCACCTGGGGAGATCCCGCCGGCCCGATGACCATCCGCTACGGCGACGATCAAGGGCGGCAAGTGGGTGGAGGTCGGCGACCGGCTCGTGCCCGGCCAGGAGCCGGTGCGCTTCCTTGAGATGAACCTCGAGCGGGCGGGCGACACGAACTGGCCGGCGGAGGGTGCGATCGCGCCCTAGCACGCTGATAGGCGTGGACTGGCATCGCAATGTTGATCGATGATACCGCCCACACCGGGACGTTCAGGTGTGGGCGGATCTTTTCATCAAATCCATGGAGATCGACATGCTCGCGCATCGCTGTTGCCCACGTTGCCGGCGCCCCGTTTCCTGGGGAAAGCTCGCGTTCAACTCGACGATCTGGAGCGCCTGGGATTGCCCCGGTTGCGGCACGACGTTGCGGATGTCCAGGCCGAGGCGCGTGCTGACGGCCGTCTGCGGCGCCGTCGGCTGCGCCTGCGGCTTCGCGGCGCTCGGCGCGGGGTTGTCGATCTGGTGGGCTATTCCGATCATGATGGTGGCGCAGATCCCGTTCTGGTGGCTCGACGGGGTGGTCGAGGCGCGCACGCAAGACACCCCCCGCCTGTCGCCCCACGCCGGGGAGACCCAGAGTTCGGACAAACCGCAGATGTTCGCCGGCTCCATGAGGCGCCCCCTTCACGTTTTTTGCACGATGATCCCCTGCATCCCTGATGTCAGGGACCACCGGGATCATCCATCAAACGGCCGGGTGACATGACGCACGTGCACGCCCCCAACGACTACAACCGCATCTTCGCGGTCGCCGTGGCGCTCAACGTCGGCTTCGTGATCGTCGAGGCCGGGTTCGGCGTGGCCGCGCACTCGCTGGCGCTGCTGGCGGATGCGGGGCACAACCTGGGGGACGTGCTCGGGCTGCTGCTGGCCTGGGGCGCCGCGCGGCTGGTGCAGCGCAAGCCCTCGCAGCGGCGCACCTACGGCTGGCGCAGCTCGTCCATCCTGGCGGCGATGCTCAACGCGGGGCTGCTGCTGGTCGCGGTGGGCGGGATCGCGTGGGAGGCGGTGCGGCGGTTCGGGAGTCCGGGCGAGGTCGCCGGCGGGACGGTCATCTGGGTGGCGGCGGCCGGCGTGGTGCTGAACACGGCCACGGCGCTGCTGTTCGTGGCGGGGCGCAAGCACGACCTCAACCTCCGCGCCGCGTTCCTGCACATGGCTGCCGACGCCGCGGTGTCGGCGGGCGTGGTGGTCGCCGGGGTCGTGATGCTGCGGACAGGGTGGATGTGGCTGGACCCGACCGTCAGCCTGGCGATCGCGGCGGTGATCCTGGTCGGGACCTGGGGACTGCTGCGCGAGTCGGTGGACCTGGCCCTGGCGGCGGTGCCGTCGGGGATCGACCCCGCGGCCGTGGAGACGTACCTGAACGAACTGCCTGGGGTGACGGCCGTCCACGACCTGCACATCTGGGGCATGAGCACGACCGAGACCGCGCTCACCGCCCACCTCGTCAAACCCGACCCCCGCGACGACGACGAGCTGCTAGCCCGGGTCTGCCGGGAACTCCATGACCGCTTCGGCATCGGGCACGCGACGCTGCAGTGGGAGCGGGGCGGGCAGCCGGCTCCGTGCGCTGGGGCCTGCCTGCGGTAGAGAATTCCTTGCCTGGCTGCAACCATCATGGCGAGCCGCGGCGCCGTGCTGGTGTAAAATGAAAATCCGACTTTCGATTTTACACCAGCCTGATGCGTCGGCTTGCACCGGTCTCAACTCTATGCTCGATATTGGGTTGTTGATTTGCTAAAATCAACAACCTCGTCGCGGACGGTTGGCGCCTGTCGAATTTGCGACGACTGCAATTGTCCCGTGATAAGATCGACTCCCGCCAGGCAATATCTCTTTTCGTATCGGAGAAGAACATGCGCTGGATTCGTTGCACCCAGATCGCTGCGTTCGTCATGGTCGTGATGACCGGCACCGCCGACGCCAGGGTCCACTACGCTGACTCCGCGGTCTTCGTGCTCAGCACGCCGACGTCCGTGGAGAACGCCGGCGTGCCGCACGCCGCCACGATCATCTCGGCATACCCGAATCCGTTCAATCCCAGCACGACGATCAGGTTCGAGATCGGCACGAGGAACGAGATCCATCTGGCGATCTATGATCTCCGAGGCCGACTGATCTCTATTCTGGTCGAAGGCTCGGTCGACGCAGGCCACCACGAAGTGGAATGGCGGGGAAGCGATCGCTACGGGCGTAGCGTTCCCTCGGGTGTTTATTTCTGCCGGCTGGTCTGCAGCGACGCGACGCAGACTCGCAAATTGATCCTGGGCCGCTGAATGAGGAGCGCGATATGAAAGCACGCTGGATGATCCTAGTACTCATCGCCATCCTACCAGCACTGGCCCACGGAATGGAGTTGTTCGTCTCGAACGTCGCGGTCGAACAACAAGGGTATCTGGTGTACGTCACCTATGACCTGGAGACTCCCGACGATGCACCGGTGGCCGTCAGGCTCTTCCTGTCACTGGACGGAGGAACAACGTTCCCGCGCTGGTGCGAGCACGTGAGCGGCGATGTTGGATATACCGTCGACCCAGGCGAAGGGCGGCAGATCGTCTGGAACGCGCTGTTCGATTTCCCGGGAGCTGATGTCGATGCGGCCGCGCTGCGAGTCGTCGCCGACGACTCGCCGTGCGGCCGAGTTTGTCTACATCGCACCGGGCACCTTCCTGATGGGCAGCCCGCCGGACGAAATCGGCCGATACTCCAACGAAGTCCAGCATGCCGTGACTATCTCCCGCGGGTTTTACATGTCGCGGTATGAGGTGACCAGGCAATGGTGGGATGAGGTGATGGGAGGAGGCCAGTCGACATCGCAGCTGCCGGTGACCGATGGCATCGGGTGGCTTCTTGAGAGTTTCTGCAATATGCTCTCGGAACATGAGGGGCTGACACCCGCATACACACTTGTAGAGGGTGTCGGATGGGTATGGAATCGGGCCGCCGACGGTTACCGGCTCCCGACTGAAGCCGAATGGGAGTACGCGTGCCGATCTGGTAGCGCGACGCCATTCAATAATGGCACGAACTGCCTTTCCTGGGAGACCGAGGCGAACTTCACTGTCTTCGCTTTCAACCCGTATCCCGGATGTCCGCTTCCGCATCACACCGGTTCCCTGGTCGAGGTTGGTATGTATCCGCCTAACGCCTGGGGTCTCTACGATATGCATGGCAATGTATGGGAGTACGTCTGGGATAATTATCTGGAACACTACGAGTCGCTTGATCCTGTCGATCCCGTCTACGAAGATCCCAACAATAGCCGCGTATACCGTGGGGGACACTACCTTCTCACTCTAGGCATGTGCCGGTCGGCTTGGCGCCCCACCTTGACTACGCGGGGCGTGCTGGGGTTTCGTCCGGTCCGGACGTTGTTCGCAGAACCATCGCTGGGAACAATCTACATCGACCCACGCCCCACAGAACTCGATGCTGACTGGACACTCATCAATCCGCTCGGCTACCCGACGAGCGGCCACGGTCCAGCGACGCTGCCCGACCTCTATGCGGGAAACTACACGGTCGTCTGGGGAGCCGTTTCCGGCTGGCTGACCCCAGAAACGATCACCCTTCCGCTATCGCAAGGAGGAACGACGACCTTCGTAGGAATCTATGCGCCACAGACCGCCAACATCATCCGAGGCGGGCCGGAAACGACTGATCCGCAGGCGATTCCGGTGCAGATCACCGGTGATGACGCGGTGCCCCTCGCAACGGATCTCGACCAGTGGACGGGCAACTGGCAGGCACCGCAAGCCATCTACGATCAGGGATCGTTCGTGAACGATTCCGAGTACTGGTCCAGCGGCGAGGACGGTTCGTGTGCCGGAAGCACATGGATGATGCCAACGCCCGGAGTCGGGTACGGTATCCTCGTCGTCGATCTCCAGCAAATCAGAACGATCACGCATGCCAGCGTCTTCCAGATGTTCTGCGATGGCAAGACCTCCCACATCGCCCTGGCCGCCCATCCCTCCACGGTCAGCACGCCGCCCGACGCATTCGATCCTGGATGGACGGTGTTCCTGCCGCCGTCGGCCGTCGGTCCCGGCGAGAACCATGGTTCGTACGTGTCGGCCCCCGCGCGATTCGAGATGAACGCCTCGACCCGGTACGTGAAGATCATGGCCTACAACGATGGAAGTCTCGGAGGCCCGAGCTTTATCGAACTCAAGGGGATCAAACTCTATGCAGCTGATCGTGAGTGATGGCTGCAGGGGGTGCACGACCCCGGGATGACGCACCGGCAGACGGCGGTGTCCAACGTGACGTTCGTGATTCCGGACGTGCCCGCGCCTTTGCGCCGGGGCCCGTTTTCGGTAGCCCCCTACCTGATTGAAACCAGACGATCAATTCCCCCGTAGATACCAGAACGCCTCGCCCCACGCCCCGAGGCGCCGTCCTCAACCACACGGGGGAGCGGAGATGAACAAGCGGTGCGGGCTGTTGATCGGCCTGGCGATGGTGCTCACGGCGGCGGGCGCCGCCGCCGAAACGGTGGCCGGCCTGCCGGTCCACGTGCAGAAGCTCGGCGAGGGGGTCGTCAGGGTCTGGGTGGGCGACCACATCTCCTCGACGGCGACGGTCGCCTTCGCCACGCAGAAGGGGATCCTGGTCGTGGACACGACCGGCAATCCGGTGGTCGACCGCGAGCTGCGGCGCATCATCGCGCGCGAACTCAAGCGCGACGACTTCACGACGCTGGTCAACACCCACGAGCACGGCGACCACACCGGCGGCAACGCGGTCTACGCCGACTGCGAGATCGTCGGGCACGAGCTGGTCGCCGAGGGCATGGCCGCCGGCCGGGCCTTCCGACCGCAAGCCCTGGAATGGTCCGCGATCGGCATCCCCGAAACGGAGGCGCGCATCGCGGCGCTGCCCGCGGGCGACCCGAGCCTGGCGAGCCTGCGCGAAGACCTGGCCCTGGACATCCTGAATCGCGACTACCTGCTGTCGGACGCGCCGCTCGCGCCGCCCACGCGCACCTTCGCCGACCGCCTCACGCTCGACATGGGCGACACCACCTTCGAGCTGTACTACACCGGCGGCATGCACACCGCGAGCGACATCGCCGTGTTCGTGCCCCGGCACGGCATCCTGATGACCGGCGATACGATGTGCGACCGCTGGCTGACCGAGACGCCGGGCTGCCTGGCGTCCTTCATCGCGCGGCCCGGCGTGCGGCACGACTTTCCGCGGCTGCTGAAGAACTGGGAGTACCTGGCGCAGCAGAAGGACCGCATCAGGCTGCTGCTGACCGGCCACTGGAACGGCGAGCTGTCGTACGACGGGTTCGCGGCCCGGGTCGGCTACGTCAGGGCGCTGTGGGACGGCGTGCCGGCCGAGATCGCGCGCGGCGCGACCATCGAGTCGCTGTTCGCGACCTTCCCGCTCGAGACCCGTTTCCCCGAACTGGCGCAGAGCCCGGGCTTCAACCGCAACAACCACGCCATGACGCTGATGGAACTCTGGAGCGTGACGACGGGCCAGACGTCGGCCGCCGACCGGCTGTACGCGCTCATCGACGAGGGGGCCGGCGAGGACGCCGTACGCGAGGTCATCGCGAGCCGCGGCGTCGAGCCCGCCCGCTACTTCTACATGGAGGGCCAGCTCAACGCCTCCGGCTACCGCTTCCTGCAGTCGGGGCGCGCACCGCAGGCCGTGGCGATGTTCCGGGCGTACGCCGACCTCTTCCCGGAGTCGTGGAACGCCTACGACAGCCTGGGCGAGGCGCTGCTGGCCGTCGGGGACACCGACGTGGCGGTCGCGATGTACGAGAAGTCGCTGGCGCTCAACCCCGAGAATACGAACGGGCGCGACGCGCTGGCGCGGATCCGGGGCGGGGGGGCGGCGACGGTGCAATGAAGTGAGGGAAGGGGGGGCTCAGCCCCCCTTCCGGACATTTGCACGATCCTACCGCCCACACCTGAACGTCACCGGGATTTCTCCCTCCTCATCAAAAAAGCGCCTCGCGGCGTTGTCGAAATCAGACTCTGTTACTAGCCTTTCTAGCCGGGCCGATGAGGTCTGCGGCGCAACCCGCCGGATGTCACTGCTGAAATGAAATCTGCACCATGGTGGGTAAGGGCGGGCGGGGGCAACCCCGCCCGTTCTGTGTGTGCCACCGCCTCCCCGAAATGGTTATTTGAATTCATTTGTCCTGTGATAAGATTTTGCTCCCGCCATCGAAGATCCGGTTCCCATGTCTCGACCATCGATATCAACAGAGGACGTGACCCATGTCGCTGCGTCGGTTCCCCGTGCTGTTGTCGATCTTCGTGCTGCTGTCCCTGCTGACGCACGCCGGTTGCGGCGGCGGCGATTCTCCCGGTACGCCCGACCCCGAGCCGCAGCCGGTCCCCGTGACGGGCAGCGTGATCCTGCCGGCCGGCTTCCCGGCCGAGGCGGGGCCGCTGACCATCGTGTGCGGCGCCGGCGGCGCCGGCGTGGGGGGCGACGGCGCGTTCACGGTGCTCACCGGCGACGGCAGCGCTCAGCTCGCCGTGGTCCGGGGCGCGGACGGACCGTTGCTGCTGGGCTGGATCGCAGAGGACGCGGCCGCGGTCGGCGCGCGCAGCACGGCCGAGGCGCTGCTGTTCTTCGCGCTGGGGACCTGGCTGCTGCCGGACGAGGGGCAGATCGCGGTGCGCGGGCTGATCGGGGATCTGGGCGAGGAGCTGGACGCGCTCGAGGCGGCCGTCGCGGCGGCGGCCGTCGCCCACCCGACGGGCCTGGCCGAGGCGCAGCCCGCCGTGCAGCAGGCGCTCGCGGACGCGGCGGCGGCCGTCACCGCCGAGTCCGGCGAGAAGGGCGTGATCGTCGAGCCCGCCGGGGAGCGCAGCGGCATCGCGGTGCTGAACCAGGGCGGCATCAACACCCTCACGCTCAAGAACTCGTACCGCCGGCGCGCGGTGGTCTTCGTGCAGCGCACGGCGTGGATCGGCCAGGACGACGTGCACCACGAACTCACGGAGCCGGCCACGTCGTTCGAGCTGCCGCCGGTCGGCGGGTTCGCGGGCGTGCTGGGCACCATCGGCGGCTGGCTGGCCGGCGACGTCGCCTACACGCCGGTGGTGAGCGACCCGCTGCCGCTGGAGCTGTGGCCCGACAGCAAGATCACCGAGTACACGGTCAAGGCGGGCGGCGCCAGCCCGCCCGGCGATACGGAGGCGTGGCTCACGCCGGCCGAGAACGCGGCGATCGAACTGGTCGCGATCCGCACGGTCGTGCTGGACTTCTTCGTGCCGCTGATGGTCAACATCGCGGCCACCTCGAACCAGCTCGGCGAGCTCGACGACATCCTGGGCACGGAGCAGGGCACGGGCGCCGAGGTCATCGCCTTCGTCAACTACTGCAAGGACAACGTGCCCGCGATGTGGACCCACGTCCAGGAGCGCGACTACGGCGCCGCGGCGCTCGACCTGTTCGGCGCGGCGGCGACCACGCCCGTGTTCCAGCAGACGCTCTGCGACTTCCTGGAGCACCTGCTGGTGCGGGGCGGCCTGAGCCCGGCGAACGCCACCGCCACCATGAGCAACGCCGCCTCCTACCTGAACCTCGTGGGCTGGATCAACATCGCCGGCAACTACATGGACTCGATCATCGTGGCCAGCCACATCGCGCTCTCCAACCACGCCGATCTGTGGGACGTGCGGGCGACGCAGCCCACGGTCCACCTCAGCTCGTCGCCGACCGCGATGTACCAGTACGACGAGGCCGATTCGCTGTGGGTGCACGTGGCGGACGAGCTGGAGGACCCGCAGGGCTGGGCCTTCGCCTACCACTGGCGCTGCGACGGCGTCGCCGGCACGCTCGTCGACCCGGCGCACCCCGAAGACCTGGACAACGACTTCACGACCAGCCGCCGCAGCGTCGGCTACGTCGCCGACGGCGGCGCGCCGGGCACCGAGCGCATCATCGTCGAGGTCGCGATCACCGAGGGCGGCGAGCTGACGCCCGTCGGCGCCGACACGCTGACGCTGACGGTCGGCGCGCGCACCCTGGCCCTGACGCCGGTCACGACCAACGTCGCCGCCGACGCCGTGCGCTGGTTCGAGGCGAAGCTCACGCCGCCGCTGCCGGAAGGCGCCGAGGCCGTCTACGCCTGGTCGGGCGGCGGCAGCGCGGGCAACCTGCGCTCGGCCGACGGCACCCCCGTTCCCTGCGAGACCGCCGACGCCCGCGCCACCTACCACGCCGGCATGGCGGCCGGCAGCGACGAGGTGCACGTCACCGTGTACCGGGTGCTCGAGGGCGGCGCGCGGCGCAGCCTGGGCACGGCCAGCGCCACGGCGACGGTGCGGCCCGACATGATCGAGGGGCGGCTCGTCGGTTACCTGTGGATCTATCCGGAC
Source organism: bacterium (assembly GCA_016706845.1). GTDB lineage: Bacteria > Krumholzibacteriota > Krumholzibacteriia > LZORAL124-64-63 > LZORAL124-64-63 > PNOJ01. The sequence goes on along the minus strand of JADJIV010000011.1, from coordinate 114,051 downwards.
GAACACCGCTTCGCGGCTCCGGTGTACGTGGAGTTCAACCTGCAGGAGGGCGTCGAGCACTACCAGGTGCACGGCTACAACTTCGTGGACTTCACCGGCTACTACGGCAGCGAGTACCTGCGGAACGGCCCGCCCTTCGACTCGCACGACACGCAGACCGAGACGGTGTACCGCATCCTGCTGGCCGGCCTCGGCGGCAGCATGGACCCGGACAACCCCCCGAACGAGGAAACGTCGGGACTGAACTGGAACCGCTCGCGGTTCGCGGGCAGCGTCTGGGAGGTTTGGCCGCTGGATCGGCCCCCCCGCCGGGGCGGGCGCCCCCCCCCGGCGGCCCCCGGGGGGGGCCGCCGGGGCGCGCGCCCGGCCGGGGCGCCGCGGCCCCCCCCCCCGGCCGCCCCCGGGCCGCCCCCGCGGGGGGCCGCCGGGGGGGAGGTGGCGGCCGGCCCGCCCCCCCGGACCGGCTCGCCCGGAGGGGGGCCGGGGCCCGCGGGGGCCCCCCCTCCCCCCCTGATGCCCGGGAGCCCCCCGAACCGCGAGTATTTGCACTTTGATGCCGCCCACACCTGAACGTGACGGGGTTTTTGTCCATATTATCAAAAAACCAAAATGACTAGGCACTCTCAAAGCAGTAGCATCATCCGCAGGGGTTCCCCGCTATCCGACATCCCATCCATTCGCGGGAGGACATCGCCATGTTCCAGCGCTTCGTCGTCCCCGCCGCCCGGCTGCTGATGGCTGCCGGGCTCGTCATGTGGCCCGCCGCCGCTTCCGCCTGGGAGATGCTCTCCTACCAGGACGATCCCGTGGACCTGGCGGTCGACGAGTCGCTGGACATCACGGCCGCGAGCGTGGAGCAGCAGGGCGGACGGCTGCTGTTCACCATCGCGCTGCGCGGGGACGTGCCCGCGAGCCTGCCCGGGGCGGACGACAGCCAGACCTACCTGTGGTACGTGGACGCTGACGAGGATCCGTCCACCGGCCAGAACCACGGCGCGGTGGGCAGCGAGTTCAACGTCAGGGTGGTGGTCGGGGAGACGTACGGCGGCGGCTGGGTGGACATCACCGGCGGGATGCCGGGCGGGGGCGTGGGCACCGTCACGGTCGAGGGGTCGGTCGTCTTCATCAGCGTCTGGATGGACCAGATCGGCAACGCGGCCAGCTTCAACTGGCGCTGCGCGACGTTCAAGGTCATCGACGGGAACTACACGTTCGGCAACTCCGACACCCAGGTCAGCAACGCCGTGACGCTGCCGTACACGCCGCCGGCGACGGTGACGGTCACGACGCCGATCCTGCAGCTGTGCCCCAGCGGCCCGGCCACGGGCCAGCTCGAGCTGGAGATCCGCGACGCCAACGGAGCGCTGCTGCCGCCCGAGGAGCACTTCGTCGCCTACCACAGCACCAATCCGGACGTCGCCACGGTCGACGCCGACGGGCTGGTGACCGCCATCGTGCCGCCGAGCGAGCACTGGCAGACGCCGTACGTCGACGTGACGGTCGACGGGGTCATGGCCGGCAACTCGGCGGTCATCCGGGTGAACGCCTTCGACCCCGGGGTGATGCACCGGCAGACCGCGGCGTCCAACGTGACGTTCGTGATGCCGGACGTGATCGAGGGGGTGGACCTCGCGGCACTGACCGCGCATTACGAGGTGGTCCACGCCACCGACGCGGCGTTCCTGGCGCAGGCGATCGGCGTGGGGCCCGACCGCACGGACTGGACGACGCAGTACCTGGTGCTGGACGTGGCCACCGACCCCGTCACGTCGGTGTGCGGGGCCAGCGGGAACCCGGTGCGGCTGGGGTGGCTGTGGGGGCAGCCGGAGCACAACAGCTGCTACATCATCAACGACCCGGCGAACCGCCGGCCGCAGTGGTTCGTGATGTGGCACGAGCTGGGGCACAACTTCACCTGCTCGTGCAACGCGTTCAACATGTTCCTGTGGACGCCGTCGCCGCAGCACAACACGACGTACGGGGAGGGGCTGGCGTCGCTGGGGGCGCTGTGGAGCTGGCGGATGGCGATGGATTATCCGAGCGATCTGGGGGCGATGGCGCGGGCGGACATCGACGGGCATTTCTGCGACTACTGGGGGACGTTCTCGGATGCGCTGGCGGAATACAAGGCGAATGGGCGGGATTATGCCACGATCGACGCCGACGTGCTGGATGGGATTCTGATGGAGATGTGGGGGACTTACGGGGTGAAGTGCTGGTTCGATTTGTTCAGCACGTTCCTGCCTTCGCAGGAGGCGATACCGGTGGCGATGGATTCGGTGGAGAAGCAGGCGACTTGGTTCGTGGCGGCGATGAGTGCTTCGGCGGGGGAGGATTTGCGGGAGCTGTTCGTCGACGAGTATGGGTTCCCGATTGACGAGGATGCCTGGCCCGAGATCATGAGCGTGGTGCAGGAGCGGGTGGATGCGCGGGATTTCTATTCGGTGGGGGTTGGGGAGACGCCGGCGGTGGTAGTGGCGGGGGCTCGGCTGTTGCCTAATGTGCCGAATCCCTTCAATCCCCGTACGGCTGTTGGGTTCGTGTTAAAGCGTGCCGCTTGGGTGACCCTGGGGGTTTACGACGTGCGGGGTCGGCTCGTGCGGAGATTGTTGGATGTTGAGATTGGGGCCGGGGAGCACAGGGATGCCTGCATTTGGGACGGGCAGGATGATCAGGGGCGGGCAGCTACAAGCGGGACTTATTTTCTGCGTATGGCTACGGATAATGGAGTTAGATGCACAAGGAAGATGACTATGTTGCGCTAATGTGACTCTTACTCAGGAGTTTTTGTGTTAGATTCCTCGGTGGCGATCAAATATAATTCAATTGAGGAAAGGGGCCTGCAAGGACGTAGGCCCTTTGTTTTTGATAGCATTAGGGGGCATTTCGAAAGCGGCTTAATAATTCGCGAAAGGTCGACACATGCCTCGCCTGAAGCCAGGCCAATCTCATCAATTGTGGCGAGCACAAATAAGAAATATCTCGGCTGCTGTATTTCATGCCTATGGGCAGGAATGGCGTCTTGGTGATCGCTCGGCTCCAACAATTGTGACTGGTAGCCGCCTTCGTAAGTCTCCAGGATCCTTCTGCCCTGCCACCAAGACGATCTATCTTCATCCAAGACTAATCGACACGTCCAGGACACTTCTCCATGAAGTTCTTGTCCACGAACTAGCCCACTTCGTAATTTATGAACGGTACGGGAACTCAGTAAAACCCCACGGCCCTGAGTGGCAGGCCCTCGTTACCCTTGCCGGCTTCACGCCGCATACTCGCATTTTATGGACGGATTCGCTGCCACCACCCAGCAGTAGCTTGGCTACAAAAGTTCGCTATCGACACTCCTGCCCTGTTTGCCACACTACTCGCACAGCAGCGAGGCCACAACATCGATGGCGGTGTGCCGCCTGTGTCGACGCTGGATTAGATGGCGCACTTACGATTGAATCGTATATCTCTAACCACAAGGACAACCGATGATGGAGCGAGATTGCCCCTTTTGCTTTCCAAGCCACGACTGTGTTGTCCATGAAGACTCGTTGGTCCGAATAATCTGCGATGCCTTTCCTGTGTCATTAGGACATTTATTGGTGACTCCAAGGCGCCATGTGGGTGATTGGTTCGCTGCGGCACCCTCTGAACAGCAGGCTTTAACCGCGGCGCTTATTACTGCTCGTAATATTGTGCTTAAATCACATCACCCCGACGGCTTTAATATCGGAGTCAACGTTGGCGAGGCAGCTGGACAAACGGTTCCCCACCTGCACATTCACTTAATTCCTCGATACCTAGGTGATGTCGACGACCCAACGGGTGGTGTTCGTGGAGTGATTCCCGCAAAAGCGAACTACCTGAATCCGAATGCTGTATCAGGATCGTGTCAAGGCAAACTCATTCGGGGCGGTGCGCTCGATCCCTTGTTAGAACGCCTATTGTCCGATCTTGATGCGGCCAACAAGTTCGACTTGGCTGTTGCTTTCATTTTGCCGAGTGGCGTTGATCTGTTAGAGGACCACATCCGCGATTTGTTAAGTCGCGGAGGTACAGCTCGTATTCTGACTGGTGATTACCAATTCGTGACAGACCCTCTGGCGCTACAGCGTTTGCTGGACCTGCCGGGAAGCCTCGAACTTCGGATCTACCAGTGCCGTGAACGTTCATTTCATCCTAAAGCATACCTAATTTCTTCCAACAGCGGTCAGTGGTCGGCATATGTGGGCAGTTCTAACCTATCAAGAACTGCATTATGCGAAGGTGTAGAGTGGAACTATCGCATCGAATCAGCAACTGATACGGCTGGATTGGCTGAGGTACAGGCGGCTTTCGAGGCTTTGTGGGCTGATCCGCAGACGCTGCCAGTGACGGCAGACTGGCTGGTTGACTACAAAAATAGGCGTCCTAAGGACGTCAATGTGCAGGTTGTCGACAATATGGAACCGGATGGTGAAGTCCCGACGCCCCACCTGGTCCAAGAGGAGGCCTTAGAAGCGCTCGAGGATACGAGGACCAAGGGAAATTGTGCAGGTCTCGTTGTACTAGCCACGGGGCTTGGTAAAACGTGGCTGAGCGCCTTTGATAGTAATCGGCCTGAGTATCGACGGGTTCTGTTTGTGGCCCATCGCGATGAAATTCTGGGGCAGTCGATGCGCACATTTCGAAAAATCCGACCGCATGCGCGGTTGGGCAGATACACCGGGACAGAAAAGTCACTCGATGCTGACGTCTTATTCGCCTCAGTTCAAACATTGAGCAGGCTACCTCACTTGCGTCAGTTCGCGCTCGACGCATTTGACTACATAATTATTGACGAATTTCACCACGCGGCGGCGGCAACATACCGAAAGATCATTAATTATTTTTCACCTAAGTTCATGCTGTGTCTAACGGCAACACCCGAGCGGACTGATGGCGGCAATTTGTTAGGCCTATGTGAAGAGAACATGGTTTATCGCTGCGATATTGGACGCGGCATCACGCTGGGCTTGCTGTCGCCGTTTCATTATTATGGAGTACCCGACAACGTTGATTACCGAAACATACCTTGGCGTAATAGCCGATTCGACGAAAATGAACTGACGGCAGCGGTGGCTACTGAGACAAGAGCCCATAATGTTTTGGAGCAACTTTAGAAACGTGGTGGTTTGCGGACGCTAGGCTTCTGCTGTTCAGTTCGGCACGCAAACTACATGGCACACTATTTTAATGAGTGTGGTATGCGAGCGGTGGCTGTGCATTCAGGTCCAACCAGCGCACCTCGGACTCATTCTCTAGAAAGGCTAAGCGAAGGCAAAATCGATGTCGTGTTTGCCGTCGATCTTTTCAATGAGGGCGTTGATCTCCCATCAGTCGACACCGTGCTCATGCTGCGGCCAACGGAATCGCGGATTGTTTGGCAACAACAGTTTGGTCGAGGCTTGAGGGTAGCCGAAGGAAAGGAACGGCTGAACGTCATTGACTACATCGGCAATCACCGAGGCTTCCTGATCAAACCACAGACCCTATTCGCCCTGGGCGACGCAAAGTTAGAAATCTCTGAGAAAATAAAAGAGTGGCGAGCCGGCACCTTGGAGCTTCCACCAGGTTGCGAGGTGACTTATGACCTGGAGGCAGTACGTATCTTAGAAGGGCTGTTACAGATGACGGGCGGCACCGCGGTAGTGCAAGAGTATTACAAGGACTTTGTCGCCATGAATGGGCATCGACCAACGGCACTGGAAACTTATCACGCGGGCTACAAGCCTAATGCTACTCGCAAGCAATACGGCAGTTGGTTCGGATTTGTCTGTGCGATGGATGGCCTTACGGTAAACCAGGTTGCCGCCTACAAGTCGCACAAAATTTTTCTAGAGGACCTGGCCACCACACCAATGACGCGCAGTTACAAGATGCTCTTGTTGCTGGCAATGCTCAACGAGGATGCACTGCCTGGCTCGCTAGCCATCACCGATCTGGTTGTTGCATTTCGACGGCGAGCTGAGCGGATGCAGCGCCTTCGCGAAGATGTGGGGCCACCATTTGACAACGATAACGATTTGCAGCAACACCTTGAACGGAATCCCATTGAAGCCTGGATCGGTGGTCAGGGAACTGAGGGTCGCAAGTGGTTTGCATATGAGGACGGCCTCTTTAAAACGACCTTCGATGTTGCCATGGATGAGCGAACAGCGTTCCAGGAATTGGTTCGGGAAATTTGTGAATGGCGATTAGGGCAATATCTTAATAATAAGGTCGAAATTGCTTCGGCTCCCGCAAAGCAGTATGTACTGAAGGTGAATGTTTCTTCAGGGAGACCAATTATATTCCCATTACCCCGGGATGAGGCGCCAGGGCTGCCCCCTACGGAACAACGCCGATTCGCATCAACGATCAGGTGCTGGAGGCTGAGTTTGTTAAGGTGGCGGTAAATGTGATGCGAAAACGAGGAAGCGCAGACAACGTGCTGGCGACCGTGTTGCGTGGTTGGTTTGGACCTGACGCCGGATTACCGGGAACAAACCACTTTGTAGTGCTAGAGCAGCGAGAAGAGTACTGGATCCTTGAGCCACAGCAGCGGAGAGTCGTGTCGGAGTCGGCCAAGTTATGGGTGCCATACTTCCGGCCTGAGATTCCGGGGCTATTTGGAGTGACATTTCGGAAAAGTAAATGGCACCAAGGATTTATCCGCGAAGGTAAGCATCTCTTCCTGTTGGTGACACTTGAGAAGCCAGGTATGACTTCTGAGCATCAATACGCTGATCGGTTCTTGTCCCCGAACTTATTTGAGTGGCAGAGTCAGAATCAGCAGGCGCGACATTTGCCATCGGGGATGATTATGCGAGATCATGTACTCCATGGCGTTACGCCTCAGCTATTTGTTCGGAAAAAATCAAAGAATGGCAGCAAGACCGCGCCCTTTTATTACTGCGGTCCTTTGACATTTGAATCGTGGAAAGGTGACCAACCCATTACGGTGCGGTGGCAGCTAATGGAAGAACTTCCGCCTGAACTTATTAAGCGCTTTATGATTGAGATTCCGTAGTGATGCGACATCAGGTGCTACTATTTCCAGGACGGCCCTTGAAGTACATGACAATCAATAATCTAATAATATGACTGGGACGAACGTATTTTTGGTGGATATCACAAAATACAGAGTCGTAGTTGCACGCGCCCAATCCTATCACCTGGGTGACATTATTGAAATGTGTTTACACCCATAAATGAATGCAGTACAATTTTGATTGAATATCTCTAATGGCGAAATAAAGGACGTTTCGCACAAAACTAGTCGCACTTATGATGATTTTCAAAGATGACGTGTAGGTGTTGTATGGTCAACATAGATCCCTTTTTAACCTCTTATGATCCATCCGATCTTCCTGGAGGCAGTATCGACCCAATAGGCTTTGAGCGAGGCTACCTGTATCTTGCGGACAAGATCCTACCCGGCATGACCAACGTTGCAAGTCAACCGCGCTACTTTTCCATCCTATGTACTGGTTCGGCTCTGGCCGGCGATTTGACAGGTTGTCAGCCCAGGGAGCAACGCCTGCGGCGGCAGCATGCAATTTTACGCTTGGAGAGACTGTGGGCTTTGGCAAACGTCTTTGCTTCCAGTGACGATAACAGCATGCCCACATCAGGAATTCGCGGGATCTCATATGCCCAGACTCAGGCTGGGAAGATAGAGACTAAGGGCGCGAAGCACGCTGATTCGCAATATCAACTATTATCCCGACAAATCCAATATGGTGCAATCGGCATGTATGGTGCTGTAGCGGGAGTACTCCGTTTCTGGGACTCTCGAACAATGCAACTAACCCCTGATCTGGGGGATAAGTTAGGCAAGGCGTTTCTCAGAGAGACCAAGATTCCAGCCGAAATCCAACGGGCAGCCCTCAGCGACGAACCGGTTCCCATTTCGATGCTGACTGAGTGGGGTAATCGAGCCCACATCTCATCCGATTCCGGAGACGAGGAATCCGATTGTCTTAATACGGCCCTCCACTTGAATCCCGTGCGCTCTCGCATGGCGCGTACTCTCTTTGACAACCCGGCGCAAGACGATGAGCCTGAACTGATTCGCATACAGAGAATCGTCAAAGATTTGACTGGAGATGCACAGAACGCCGACCTCCAAGAGGGCTGCACGATCATTTTATGCTATGAAAAGGTTTATCGCCTGCTGCTAATGGGCTTCGAACGCTTGTTGCGTCGATGCAAGGATGAGGGAGAGGTGCCTGTTGCAGCATTAAGGGGGGATCGTGTCTTTGGTCGGGTCCGCCATGATCTGCCGCGACTTGTGGATGAACTGCTCGAAGCTATCGATCGGGTGCAGACAGCCTACTATCGAAATGATCATGATCGTCTCGATGATGTTCGGTGGTTCGTGGAGGCAGCTGCCCAAGCTGCCCCGGATTCGGATGCATTCGTTCGAGCTTTGATTGTTCGCCACCGTGATGTGCAACAAGGCAAGATCGATAAGGGACGCCGTAAGCTCCCCTGGATCGATGGTAGCGGAAATTCACTTCGGTTGACCCTCACACACATCGGCGGCCGCCGTGATGTCGTGGAGGATCCCGACCAGATCGCTCCCCACTACTACCGATTGGCGGCGACCGACAATCTCATTCGCGCCTCGAGAATGTCATGAAGCGCAAGACTTCGGATGACCAACGCAAGCTCATGGATCGCCTGGTTCCCGCAAGCGATTCCGGCGCTTTGCTCGGGCTCCTGGGCGTGACATACGAATTCCAAGCGGACTTCTTTGAGACCGATCTGTTACCTGCGGTTCTGGGCCTTGGTTCGACGATGGATCGTGCCTGGAACGCCCGCATCGAGCTCGAACGGCGTCTGTCGGAAATGATCAGCGCCACGGTCTTTCTGGATGCCCGCTGTTACCGGGAGAGACCGCGATCGCCACGCGTGGAGCTAGTCCCGGTTCATAGGCGGAACGCCGGTATATTGCACGCCAAACTGTTCCTTCTGGTGCAGGAACAGGCGGTGCAATTGTCGGCGGGAAGCGCCAATCTGACAGAGTCCGGGTATCGGTCTAATCGGGAAGCGGCAGCAGTGCTTAGGGCGTCGCCGCGGGACCCCGGAGCTGGTGCGCATATTCGCCAAGCGCTGGCACTTCTTCCTGAATATCTGGACAACTGGTGGACCGAAGGCGCTGATCGATTGGTGCGCAAGGCTCAAGTCCTTCTCGATGAATGGGGATGTCCGCAGCCGAAGGATGAGTGGTTTGTCTGGGGTGGATTGGAGCCGCTCTGGTCCCAATTTATTGGACGGTGGCCCCATGGGGAGCCGGTGCAGCGGCTTACGATCGTGTCACCGTTCTGGTCGGACGATGCCAAGGGCGGGGCTGTCACGGCGATGCTGGACCACCTCCGTACCCGGGGGATCATTCCAGAGCTTGGGACGAATGCTGGCGGAATCGGATTGGAAGTTCATCTTCTGACCGAGGCCCGAGCGGCGGGTGGAGGCGCTGGAAGCCAGTGCTGCCGGACTCCCCTAGCGGCGGTTGACTTCACATCTAGGCAAATCAAAGCCAGCGTTTGGGCGGTCGATCCTGCGGTTGCTGCTTCCGAAATGCCACCGACAGCGGGTGGCGCGGCGATCCGCACACTCCATGCGAAGATCGCGCTCCTGGAAGGCCCTGAGACATCCTTGGCTTATGTCGGTTCCGCGAACTTCACCGACCGGGGTTGGGGATTCGTGTCTCCGACGACCAAGGCGAACGTCGAGGCGGGGATCTTAGTGCGCCGCGTAGGCAAGGATCGTCAGATGCTGAGGCAAATGATCCCGGCTACGATAGGAGATCCCGTTACGCTGGGACCGGGAGCCGACGGTAAGGTCGTGAAGCCGGATCCAGATTCAATGGTTGCCCCATGGCCCGATTTTCTGCGTGAAATCTTGCTCGCACCTGCTCAAGGCGATGATTCTACACTGGATTTGGAGATCCGTTTGGTGCCGGACTATGTACAAGGCACATGGTCGATCTCGGAGGCTGTGACGGACCCGACTGCCTATACACGCGCGAATATCGACAGCCAACTCGGACAGTTGTTCACCGGTCATTCAGGGGATCAGGGAAGTGAACGGCGAAGGCTCGAGATTGATGCGGCTCTGCTCTCAAGGCTTCTGATCGACCAGGAAGTCTTGGTTCGCTGGTGGGACTGCCACGAAGGTCGCTTATTTCCACTCAATGTGGCACTCGGGGCGCGGGAGCGGCTACCGGTGACGCCAAGTTCGACCAATCCAGGCGAGAGGGAGTTGATTGCCTACTACCAAGGGAAAATTACCTGGGAAGAACTCTATCCGGATCCGGACGATCCTTTTGCGTACGTTGCCGGGGCTACCCATACCGGCCTGGACACCATCGGTGTCGATACCTCAAAAATCCAGTCGTACCAGATCCGGGAATTTGTTGAGGCGCTCCGCGGCATTCGGGACGATTTGGCGAGAGTGCCGGCGACGGTCCCCGGGATGCGGATGTCACTTCTGGGCGCAATCAGTCCTTTGAGTCTCGCAGCTTCGGTACAACTAGCAGTTCGGAATGAACGGCGGACGCCGGTGGCAGCCGGTTTTCAATTCGTGGAAATCCTTGCCTGTCTAGAAGAAGCCCGCAGCCTGCCGGTGCCGGCAACCCAGCAGGATGATTGGCGACAGGTTGTCGAGGAGGCAATCGGGAAAGTGTCCGAGATGCTGAGATGCCTTCTGCGGGAATCGAAACCTGACCTCCGCGAAGATGCCGGATTTCGGAAGTACATGAAGACGATCGCCAGTCTGCACAACGCCGACTGGGAGGATTGATGATCATCCGCTCCGAACACTTCTGTCTCGGGCAAGACAGGACGCGGATTAAGGATCCACGGGACGGTCAGCGCCAGACCCGGACTGTGGACGAGCTATTATACCGGATGTACAACGACGATCCTGACGAACGGTGCGAAATTCAGATCCTGGCCGACGAGGTCGGGATGGGGAAGACTTTCGTCGCTCTGGGGGCCGCCTATTCGGTGCTGGCGGGAATGGGTCCGGAGCGCACGCCTGAAAGTTTACGAGGGTGCTATCGGAAGGTTTTGATCATCACTCCGAAAAACTCCGCTCTTTTCGAAAAGTGGAATCGGGAAGTCGGTGAGTTCGTTAAGCGATGCGCGTTTCCTCAGCACCGTGACTTGGCTAGACGTCAGTTCCGCTCGAAGAGGGTGGAACGGCTTGACGACTTTGCTAGTGCTTGTAATCTCAGTAAATCGGCGAGAGTGATCGTTACGAACTTCGGGCTTTTCTACAATACCAAATTTCGCAATGACGATCTCAAGAGGCGGATAGTCCTTGGGCTCCTCTTTCGGGTTTGGGGCAACTCATTCAGTAAAGATGCCCGCCTGCGACTATTACGTGGAGCCCCAGCAGGCTGGCCGCGCAACCCCAATGAATTGCTCCAATTGACGGAGAAGGATCTCAAGCGACTCAGTATCGTGCCGGACGAGCTTCGCCTTGCGATTGCACAGCTATATGCCCGAGAACAACGAGTCGGATCCGGACCGATACTGGATTTACTCGAGACATGCAAGAATATCGCAACACCCTATGTTCGCAACCGTGATGTCCTCTTCCGAAAAGTCGATCAGGAATTAATCGTAGTCTATCGTGCCATCTGTATGAGTTTCATTCGCCGCGATTTCCCCTTGGTGATTGTGGACGAAGCGCACAATTGGAAGAACGGGCCTTCCGACGGAGCTAATGGATATAGAGGATTTGAAAAACTAATCGGTCGGAGAACCCGCACAGCGTTGCTATTAACTGCGACACCGTTCCAGCTGAGGCCGGATGAAATCCTGGAGATTCTGAAGATTTCCGACAGTATGGCATATTCTCCCACGAAGGAAGGTAGAATCAGGCGTAAAGAAGCACTCAGGACACTGCGCGATCAGGTGGTTCGACCCGTCCTCGACAACTCTTCACGTGCCAGTCAAAATTTCCTGTGCGCGTGGTCAAAGCTGCCGGCCGCCGTGACGCGGAATACACTTTCGAGTATTTGGGACTCGCCTGAGCTGATCACAGCGCGCCAAGAGTTGGATCAAGAGGCTGACTTCAAGGGTGTTGTCGAACCAACGCGAATCAATCGATCGCCGAAGGAGCGGCGTTAGCGTTTGATCCATCGATTCGTCAGTTTGTTCGCGAATCACTCATCCTGTATGCGTATAACAAGGACTTGTCTGTCGAATTGGGCAGACTTGTTATCCGTCATCGCCGCCAGGCGGGTCACCGCCGTTTCCGCGTCGGGATGGAGTATACGGCTGACCCCGCGGTCTTGGCCTTGCGCCCCGACCGTCATATGCTGCACGGCGCGGCGGGAATCGACGTCCATGGTGAGGGGGAGTTGCCACATTACCTTCTCATGCGCTGTGTTTCCGAGGCGAAGGGCGGGCGGGGGCGCACATCTCTGGGGAGTGCTCTGACGGGATGTTATTCCACCCTTCTCGAAAGCGCCGAAGGGCGTGGGATCGAGCAACTGATTAGCGGATCGCCAGTTGCACGAGCATATTTCGAACTTCTCAAGGATTCCGTAAACCAGGACCATGACCCCCGACACCCGAAGATGGCACCCGTCGTCCAATCCATCATCGAAGCCTGGAGCCGGGGCGAAAAGGTCTTGGTGTTCTGCTTCCGTGTCAATACAGCGCGAAGGCTGAAGGAAATTGTAGACGACAAAATTCGTGATGAACTGGAGCATCGACGCACCAGTTGCCTCGGCGGTGAGAATTCATTGAGAGCCCTTCGTGGCCGGATGACACGAAGGGAAGGAGATCTTGTCGTCCTCGGACTAGACCGGGTTCTGTGGTCGTTGTACCTGGTTCATGAAGGCACGGATAGCCCCGCTCCTTACGGCCAGGAAGACATGCAATTACGGGATGAAGAGCTTGGGATCTTGGCGAGGCTAGGGCATGTGTACGAGGTTGACCTTCTAGCCGATAAAGTAGACCGGGTATTCGTCCATCGAGCTACTGAATATATTTTAGCTCGTAGATTCCTTGCGGAGACAGAACAGCTCGGTTTATGGCGTACGTTACTTGAAGCTCTAGCCGAGGATCGCTGGATTCAGGCTCCATACGGCATTGGGACTCGAACCGATGATGACGAGATTGTCGGAAATGAATCATCGTTCGAAGAAAAGGGTGTTCATGCCGTCTATAGAGATGCGCGAGATGAATCGAAACTGGACCAGAGATTATTGAAGGCGACCGCGGAAGATCTGGTACGGCGGCGAGTGAGGGCCCGGGAACAGGGCCAGATTTCTGTATTCGACACCTACTCGACGGGCATGAGCCTGTGGGAGGGATCGGCGACATCGGATGTAGCTAATCGGGCCGTTGTGGGGAAACTACACCGTCACCTTTTAGATTTGACCGGAGACTGGGGTGAAGAAGGCCGACTATCACGGCTTCTGGTGATGCAGGCGATGCGTCGAGTGCTGCTGCGTGAATCAGTGCTGGTGAGGCTGCTGCCGGCGCGTACCGAGCTTGATGAGTCTGGGTGGGGCGAACTGCTCATGGAGGCATTTTACCGTCCGTTTCCGGGGCAGCGGGAAAGCATGGCCGATCGAGTGGAGGTATTCCTGGAAGACCTTGTCTCAGCGAGCGGGAGTGTCCAGGAATCCGGTACCGCACGATTTGCCTTGCTCGATGCGTCGCGACTCCGCGACCAGGGATTCGTAGCCCTGGTTGACGGAAGCACTAAGAAGGAAACGAAGGAGAGAGTCTTTGCTGGTTTTAACACGCCACTTTTGCCCGAAATCCTCGTCTGTACATCTGTGGGTCAGGAGGGGATCGATCTGCATCGACACTGCCGAAATGTCATTCATTACGACTTAGCATGGAACCCAGCAGTGATCGAGCAAAGAACCGGCCGTGTCGACCGCATCGGGAGCAAGACATTTCGTGAACGGCGCGTTGCCGGCGAAAGCGGCGATTCGTTCCTCGAGATTGGAGTACCGTTCCTTGCCGGAACCTATGACGAGAGAATGTTTGCCGAAGTTCGCCTGCGAGCGCAGACCTTTGAAGTCTTAACCGGCGGAGATATGACATTCTCGAAATTGGAAGGAAGCGACGAGATCCAGCAAGCCGAAGACACGGAACTGGGATTATCCTTCATCCCGTTGCCTGAAGGAATGGTGGGGGATTTACGGGTGAATCTCAGCGTTTGGAGAGATACTTAAATGCGCCTTGAAGATTCGTCCGCGAGTTCTCCCGCCACACTCCTACGCGCCCAAGCTTGCCTCCTCGGCCAACTATCCGGCGACGCCCTAGGCAGCCAGGTAGAATTCCAATCCCCCGCCGAAATCCGCCAATCCCACCCCGTCGGCGTCCGCGACCTGGCCGACGGCGGCACCTACAACACCATCGCCGGCCAACCCACCGACGACTCCGAACTAGCCCTCCTGCTAGCCCGCCTCCTGATCGACAAAGATCGCTACGACCCCGCCGCCGCCCTCGAGGCTTACGTCTACTGGCATAACTCCGGCCCCTTCGACGAAGGCCACACCATCGGCAACAGCCTCGGTGGCCACATCGACCCGACAAGCCAATCCAACGGCGCCCTGATGCGCATCAGCCCCCTGGGCATCTTCGGCTCCCGTCACGAACTCGACCGCCCAACTCTGGCCCGCCTGGCATCATGGGCCGACCAGGACGCCGCTCTGACCCACCCCCACCCGGTATGCCGTCAGGCCAACGCTCTCTACGTGATGGCCATCGCCTGGTCCGTCCGCCACGGCGCCACTCCCGCCGACCTCTACGCCCGGATCCTCGACTGGTCCCGCGAACTGAACGTCGCGCCAACCCTGTCGTCGGCGATCACCGGCGCCGCCGACGCCCCGCCCCCCGACTACCTCCACCACCAGGGCTGGGTCCTGATCGCCCTGCGCAACGCCCTCTGGCAACTCCTGCACGCCCCGAACCTCGAAGAAGCCGTCGTCAACACGGTCATGCGCGGCGGCGACACCGACACCAACGCCGCCATCTGCGGCGCGCTGCTCGGCGCGGTCCACGGCGGCGATGCCGTACCGTCGCGTTGGGTCGACACGATCCTGTCCTGCCGTCCCGCGGCTGGCGACTCGCGCGTGCACCGACCCCGCCCAGAGTGCTTCTGGCCCGTCGACGCCCTGCAACTCGCAGAGCGCCTGGTCACCTCCCCGCCGACTCCGTAATAGCAGGCCGTGGCCCGATCCATGGCCAACCACGCTAGTCCCATGTTATATTGACTGTTGCGCCCTGGACCACCACCCACCGCGCGCACGCCGCCTCCCACCACCGGGGTCGAGATGCCGCCATCGCGCACGCTGCCGATCCTGTCCCGCCCCCGCATATCCTGACCCCAATCCTGCTGTCGCTGCTCCTCTGCGCCGCGTTCTCCCGCGCCGCCCCCCCGCCCCCCGCCTACGTCCCCAACGAAGCCGCCGCCTGGAAAGGCTACCCCGTCGCTTCCCTGAAGGTCTCCGACCTCCCCGGCGACCTCTCTGATCAGCTGCGCAGCGGCCTCGCGCTCGCCGCGGGCGGCGGCCTGTTCGGCGGCGGCAAGCCCCGCTTCTACCCCGCGACGCTGGACGAGGACCTGCGGCGCGCGGCCCTGTTGCTGGCGCGCCGGGGCTACCCGCGGGCCGTCCTGAGCGTCGGCTTCGCGGGCGCCGACAACGACGAGTCCGTGGCGATCGTGCTGACGGTGGAGCCGGGCGAGCCGGTGCTCGTGCGCAGCCTCGCCCTCGAGGGCCTGCCCGAGAACCTGACCGCGGTGCAAAATGACCGGGCCCACCGGCTCGTGCAGACCGCGGCCGGTCGGGTCTTCGACGACGATCTGCTGGAGGTCGACCGCCTGGCGCTCGTCGCGCTGCTGCGCGACGCCGGCCACGCGTCGGCGCAGGTGGCGCCCCGCGTGGACTGGGTCGACTCGCTGCTCGTCGACGCCGCGCTCGTCGCGGAGCCTGGGCCCGTGATGTGGTTCGGCGAGGTGGACCCCGGCCCGATCGCCGCCGACCCGATGGCTTGGCGCCCCTGGTGCGCCACAGCTCGGGACTGCGGCGCGGCGACCTCTACTCGACGCGCGCGCTGCAGCAGGCCGAGGAGAACATCCGCCGGCTCGAGCTGTTCCGTCAGGTCCGCCTGGACACCCGCCCCGCCACGGCCGACACGCTCGACGTCGTGGCCGAGCTGCAGCCCGCGCCGATGCGCACCCTCACCACGAGCGTGGGCTGGTGGAGCGACGACCAGGTGCGGCTGGCCGCGTCGTGGAAGGACCGCAACCTGCTGCACGCCGGCCGCGGGCTCAGCGTGCAGGCCTCGTACTCCCGCTTCCGGCAGGACGCCGGCGTGACGGCCTGGCGGCCGGCGTATCCCGGCCCGCGCTCGGGCCTCTCGACCACGCTCGGCCTGTCGCGCGAGTCCGAGGCGGCCTACATCCTGCGCTCGGCGAAGCTGACCACCACGCTGTCCTGGCGTCCGACCTTCGTCGACCTGCTCGGCCTCTCGCTGTCCTTCGGCCGGCAGTCGCTCCACGTGGGGCCCGTGGCGAACGACGCCTTCCTCGAACGCGACGGCAACCTCACCCTGCTGTCGGGGTTCTGGTCGCGCGACGGCGCCGACGACCGGCTGCACCCGACCCGCGGCGGCGTGTCGCGGGCGAAGGTGGCCGTCACGCCGCCGGGACTGCTGTCGGACTTCCACTTCCTGACCGCCGAGGTCGAGCGCATCCAGTACCGGCCGCTCGGCCGCGCGGTCCTGGCCGCACGCGCCGGCCTGGGCTGGGCCCGGCCGCTCGCGGGCGATCTCGACCTGCCGCCCAACGTGCGCTACTTCGCGGGCGGCTCCACCTCCATGCGCGGTTTCAAGCGCCGCCACCTCGGGCCGGTGGACGCCACGGGCGAACCGCTCGGCGGCGAGGCGCGGCTGATCGCGTCGGCGGAGGTGCGGGTCCCGGTGAAGGGCCGCATACAGGCGGCCGTGTTCGTCGACGCCGGACAAACCTGGGCGCGGCACGACGACATCGACCTGAGCGAACTCGAAGTCGCCGTCGGGCCCGGCCTGATGGTGAATTCACCGGTCGGCCCTTTGCGGGCCGACCTCGGCTTCCGGCTCACCGACGTGGTGCCGGACCAACCCCGAATGGTGCTGCATGTCTCGGTCGGGCATCCGTTCTGACGCGGCGCGGCGCGCCCTGCGGCGTGCGGCGCGCGGCCTGGCCATCGCGCCGGTCGCGCTGCTGCTGCTCGTGGCGGTGCTGCTGGCGCTCGTGCTCGGCGTGCAGGGCGTGCGCGAGGCCGGCCTGCGCGCCGCGCTGCGCAGCATCGACGGGAGCCTGCCCGGCGAGTTCGCCTGGTCCCGCCTGGCCTGGCCCGAGCCCTGGCGCCTGCACGCCACCGGCCTGCTCTGGACCGACGGGGCCGACACCCTCGCGAGCGTCGACCGCCTCGACCTGCAGATCGACGGCGGTGCGCTGCTGCGCCGCGACGTGGTGGCCCAGCACCTTCACCTGACCGGCGTCGCTGTGGACCTGCCGCGGCTGCAGGCGAGCATGTCGCGGATGCCCGCACGCGCCGATTCCACGGCCGCATACAGCGGCAGCTTCCCGCGCGAGGGCGCGCTGCCGCGCCTGCCGTCGCTCGCGCTGCGTGACGTGCAGCTCGCGGATGTGTCGCTCATCGTCGCGCCCGGGCTGCGCGTGCGCGACGGGAAGCTGGCCGGCTCCCTGACGCTGCGCAGTGGCGAGACGCCCCTCGCGCGGCTCGACGACCTGGCCGTGCGCGACGCGGCCGACCTCTGGGAGATCACCGGCGGCACAGCCGAGTTCGACCCCCGCGAAGGCGCGCTCGCCGCCCGCCTCGACGGCGCCGCGGGCAGCTGGCCGTTCGCGCTCGCAGCCGATTTCGACGGCGTCGAATCTTACCGGCTCACGCTGGCCGGCCGCGACGGGCCCGCGCCGCCGCAGGGCGTCGGCTGGTTGCGACGGGGCAGCTGCTGCTCGTGGACGGCTCCATCGCGTCGCTCACCCTGGACGCGCAGGCGCGCACCCCCGGCACGGCCGAGCTGGCCGTCATGCGGGGCCGGCCCGTCCTGCCCGAGGGCTGGGTCGACCAGACCGGCCTGCTGCTGCACGCGACCGGCCGCTACGCGTTGCAGCCGTCGCGGGAGGGGAGCCTGCTGGTGTGGACCCCGTCCGCGGCGTCCGGCGACAGCCTGCGGGCCGCGTTCTCGTTCCTGGGCTCGCAGGCGCGCCTCGACACGCTCGCGGCCGCCTGGCAGGGACTCGTGGTGCGGGGGAGCGGGCGCCTAGCCGATGATACGCTGGCCGCCAACCTCGCGGCTTCGGTGCGCGGCACGGACTGGCTGCGCGCGCTGAACCCGCAGTTCGCCGCACCCGACAGCCTGACCGCCGACCTCGTGGCCGATCTCGCCGGCCCGTTGCGCGCCCTCGTGCTCGACGCCAGCCTCGACGGCGCCCTGCGTCAGGGAGATTTCCGCCTCGAGAGCGCACGGCTCACCGCAACCGGCCAGCTCGCGCCGCCCGGCTCGCCCCTCGCCTTCACCCTCGCGGCGCGCGCGCTCGGCTTCGACCTGTCCGGCGAAGGCGAGGCGAGCCTGGGGGACACGCTGCTGGTGACCTTGCCGCCGCTGCGCCTGGCCGCCGTACCCGGCGGCTCGCGCGACCACAGCGCCGCGCTGGCCAGGCTGCACGCGACGGAACCGCCGGCCGCGCCCGTTGACGGGGCGGCGAGCGGCAGGCTGAGCTTCGTGCCCGCGACCGGTTCCCTGCAGGCGAGCGGCCTGCAGGTCGCGCTCGACGAGGACCGCGTGCTGATCGGGATCGAAGGTGCGCTGCCGTCCGACGCCGATCCCGAGCGCGTCCTGGACCTGCGCGCGACGCTGCACGCGCCGGGCCCCGGCCATCTCAGCCCGCTGCTGCCGCCGCAGCCCGCGGCGCGCACGCTCGGCCCGCTGATCGGCGAGGTGACCCTCGCGGCGCTTCCGGGCGCCGGTCCCGACGACTTCGCGTTGCGCGCCGACCTCGGCGCCACCGCCTGGCTCGACACCGCGCTGGCCGAGGTGGACCGGCGCGGCGCGACGACCGTCGTCAAGACGCTGACCGTCGCGCTGCCGGGCCTGGCGCTGCACGGCGGCGGCAGCGCCACGCCCGACAGCCTGGACTTCGCCCTGCAGCTCGCCGTCACCGACGCGCGTTCGCTACGCCACTTCGTGCCCGCGCTCGACGAATCGGCCCAGGTCGCGCTCACGGCCGACGTCGTGCTCGCCGGCCCCGCGCGCGATCCGCGCGGATCCGCCCGGCTGCAGGGCGCCGTCACCAACGGATCGCTCGTGCTGCCCGCGCTCGAGGGTGCGGTCGACTGGACCGGGGCGGGCTTGCTCAGCGCACGGCTCACGGCGCCGCAGGGCCTGACGGCCGGGACGACCGTGCTGACGACCGTCGAAGCGTTCTACGGCGACGAAGCCGACACCCTGCGCTCGTCGCCCGATGCTCTGGTCGTGCGCGTGGTGGGAGAGGCGATGTCGCTGCTGCAGCGCGCCCAGGTGGAGCGGGCGCCCGGCGCCTGGGTGGTGCGCACCGACACGCTGGCCGTCGTGCTGTCCGGCCGCGACCTGCGTTCCCGCGGCCCCTTCGTGCTCGAACTGCTCGACGGCGGCGCGGGGCTGCGCCTGCGCGACCTCGACCTCGCCGGCGAAATGGGGAGCGTGCGCGGCGCCGGGCATGCCGGACCCGACAGCACGCGCCTCGAGTTCGACGCCGAACTGGCCCTGCCCGCCGCACCGCCGGTGCCGATGTGGCCGGCCGACCTCTGGCCCGACGCCGTGGCGGTCCATATGCGCGCCGACGCCGACAGCGCCTCGCTGCTCGCCCGCGTGGAGGGCCTGCGGCTGGGCGAGCACGAAGCCCTGGTCGCCAACCTCACGCTCACCGGCGGCCCCGGCGGCGCGCGCGGACTGTTCACCGTTGGTGATGGCGGCGGCGAGATCGCACACGCCGTCGCCGCGCTGCCCGCGACGGTGCAGGTGTGGCCGCCGTCGATGACCGTGCACGACGGCGACCTGTCGGCCACGCTCGATCTTACCGAATTCCCGCTGATCGCGCCCACATGGGGCCGCGCCTGGCACGGGCCGGTGCCGCTGCTGGACGGCCGCGTCGAACTCACGGGCCCGGCCGCCGCACCCGCGCTGGGGGCGCGCCTGCGTCTCGCCTTCCCCGCGCACGGCGGCGAAGGCGGCCACGAGGCCGACATCGCGGCGCGGTTGCAGGCGCCCGGCGCCGCCGCGCCTGCAGTACCGACGTCGACGTTCCCGCCGGGCGGTGCTGCAGAGACGCCCCCGGAGGCGCCCGGGGCGCTGGGTGTGGCGTGGACGATCTCACGCGACGGCGCCGAGGCCGGGCACGGCGCCCTGCAGCTGCCGCTGGTCTGGAAGCCGGGTCCGCCTGCGATGCCGATCGCGCCGGGCGACTCCCTCACTGCCGATTTCCAGGCGCGGGACCTGTTGCTGTCCGACCTGAACTACCTGCTGGCCGGGGAGGCCTCGCTCGAGGGCCGCCTCACGCTCGACATCGCGGCCGCGGGTCCGACACGCGACCCGCGCCTGACCGGCAACCTCGCGGTGGCCAAGCTGGGCGCACGCCTGGCCGACGGCACCTGGGCCCTGGGCGCCGGCGAGATGAAGCTGTCCGGCACGGGCCGCCACCCGGCGCTGCGCGGCAACGTCCGCATCGACCAGGGCGTGCTCGTGGTGCCCGAGGTGCGCGCCGCCCTGTTGCCCGTCGAGGGCACCGCGACGCTCTGGCGCGAGGCGGCCCACGACACGAGCGCCGCCCCGCAGGTGCCCGCGCCCGCCGCCGGCGAGCCGGTCCTGCAGGCGCTCGACCTCGAGTTGGGGTTGAGCATCCCCTCCGGCTTCTGGATCCGCGGCCGCGGCCTCGACGTCGAACTCGCGGGCGACCTGGAGGTGCGGCAGGGCGCGGGCGCGCCCGCCGTGTTCGGCGAACTGGCCGCCACGCGCGGCCAGCTCACGCTGCTGGACCGCACCTTCATCGTCGAGCGGGGGCGCGCGATCTTCTACGGCGGTGAGATCGTGGACCCCGAGATCGACCTCGTCCTCTCGGCGCAGCAGGAGGACCTGCTGGTGCGCGTCCTGATGACCGGCACCGCGATGCAGCCGGAGCTGCGCCTGAGCTCGGAGCCCGAGTTGACCGAAGGCGACATCATGGCGCGCCTGGTGTTCGGCCGTCCGCTCGACCAGCTCGACGAGAAGGAGACGGGCATGCTGCAGAGCCGGGCCGTGAGCGTGGCCCGCACGTTCACGACATCGCGCATCGAGGCCATGCTGTCGCGCCAGCTCGGCGTCGACATGCTGAGGTTCAAGGCGGGCGAGACGGGCGGCCGCGCGCTGATGGTGGGCAAGTACCTCAACCGCCGCACCCTGCTGCGCTACGAGCAGTCGCTGCAGTCCGAGCAGGTGTTCTCGCTGGGGTTGGAGTACTGGCTGGCGCGGCGGTTCAAGATCGAGACGAGCTTCAGCCGGGCGGGGCAGTCGGGGTTGGATTTGAAGTGGAGTCGCCATTACTAGTTTGCGCCGGCGTCACGCCCGCCGGTGAATTCTGTCATCAGGGCTGCAGCCAATCCCCAACCGGCCGCCCCAGGAACTCTTCCAGGGCCATGCCGTTGCCGCCCACCAGGAGCGTGCGCCGCGGCTTGAACGCAGCGTCGAAGGCGTCCAACCCCGGCAGCATCTCAGGCGTCCGTCCGCTCTTGACCTCCAGGGCGACGACGGTGCGACCCGAGCGCACCACGAAGTCCACCTCACGGTTGCGTTCCCGCCAGTAGAAGACCTCGCATTCGCCGCACGCCGCTGCGTTCGCCAGATGGGCGCCGACGGCGGATTCGACGAGCCGGCCGCGGAACTCGCGATCGGCCTGGATCGCCGTGGGCGTCAACCCTGAGGACGCGGTCATCAGCGCGGTGTTCATGACCTGCAATTTGGGGCTTGATCCGCGACGGCGCGCTGCGTCACCGGCATACTTCTGCAGGCCCGTGAGCATCCCGGCTCCGGACAGCAGGTCAAGGTAGTGAGCCAGCGTGGTGGTGTTGCCCGTGTCCTGGAGTTGACCGAGCATCTTCGTGTAGGAGAGGACCTGACCCGAATAACGGCATCCCAGCTCGAACAAACGTCGCAACAGGGCCGGTCTGTCCACCCGCGACATCAGCAGGACGTCGCGGGAGATGGTGGTCTCGATCAACGAGTCCTGCAGGTAGCGTCGCCACCGTGTAGGATCTCCGATCAGCGCCGCAGCGCCGGGGTAGCCTCCGAAATACAGGTACTGCTCGAGATTGAACCCGAACCCGTCGCGCATCTCGGCGAAGGACCAATGGGGCAGGCGCAGGAGTTCGAAGCGTCCGGCCAAGCTCTCCGTGAGACCGCGTTGCACCAGCAGCGGAGAGGATCCGAGCAGGATGACCTTGAGTGGAAGTCCCGCGCGCGTGTCTTCATCCCAAAGACGCTTCACGGTTTCGGACCAGTGGGGGATTTTCTGCACCTCGTCCAGGGCGAGTACGGCGCTGCCCTGCCTACCGTCTGCGACGGTCAGGCGCGCCCGTTCCCACTGCGAGGCGAGCCAGGTCGTGTCGCCGAGCGTCGGCTCGTCGGCAGACACGTACACGCTTGGTATATCCAACTGGGCCAGGACCTGGCCGACCAGCGTGGTCTTGCCCACCTGCCGCGCTCCCGCGACGACCTGCAGGAACCGGCGGGGCTCCGACAACCTCGCAACAAGGTCGTGTGCCTTGCTGCGCTGGTATGATTTGCTCGTAAATTTACTCACCATATTGAGTAATTATACTAGCAATTGGAATTATGTCAAGAGCTGGAGTTCTGGAATAATTCTCTATTGCCATTTAGTGACTATAATGGCACATTATAAACTGAATCGGCGTATAAATAGCCAAAGGTGGCGTCTATGTTGCGATTGATTGGAATGTCTGATGATGCTGTTCTCGTAGAACTCGGGAACCGCATTGCCCGGTACCGCCTCAACCAGAACCTGACTCAAGACTCGCTCGCGAGCGAGGCGGGCGTCTCCAAGCGGACCCTCCAACGCATCGAACACGGCCACTCCGCCCAGGCCACGCAATGGATCCGTCTGTTGAGAGCGCTCGATTTGCTCGAGAACATCGAATCCCTCATCCCGGAGCCCGTGATGAGTCCGATCCAGCAAGTGAAGATGCTCGGGAAAGTACGCAAGCGCGCATCATTACCTGCCGTGCGGCCAGGCGGAAAGAAACCGTGGACATGGGGGGATGAGGAATGAACCTCGCCAACGTTCATCTCTGGGGCCGGAGGATCGGCGCCGTCAATTGGGATGCCGGGACAGAACTTGCGCATTTCGAGTATGATCCGGAGTTCATCGGCAGCGGGATCGAAATCGCCCCCCTCACGATGAAGCTATCACCGCGAATCTATTCGTTTCCGGCATTGCCCCGCGAGACGTTCAGGGGTCTTCCCGGCTTGTTGGCCGATTCGTTGCCGGATGATTTCGGCAATGCTTTGATCGATGCATGGCTTGTCCAGGAGGGCCGAGCGGGTCAAACGCTCAATGCCGTCGAGCGTCTGTGCTATACGGGCACCAGGGGCATGGGTGCGCTGGAATACCAACCGGCACAAGGTCCGTCGGCTACGAAATCGGAACTGGTCGATGTCGCGGCTATGGTCGATCTCGCGAGTGCGATCCTATCCCGGCGTGGTCAATTCGCAGGTTCTCTCGAGCCGGCGAATAGGCAGGATTCCCTTCAGGAGATCCTGCGCGTGGGTACCTCGGCCGGCGGAGCCCGGGCGAAGGCGATCATCGCCTGGAATCCGGAAACGAACGAGGTGCGCTCGGGGCAGGTTGGTGCAGGAAATGAATTTTCCTATTGGATCCTGAAGTTTGACGGCGTGTCGGGGAACAGGGACAAGGAACTCGCGGATCCTGTCGGTTATGGTCTGATCGAATACGCCTATCACAAAATGGCGAAGGCCGCGGGAATCGACATGAAGGAGTGCCGCCTGCTCCAGGAAAATGGCCGCAGCCATTTCATGACCCGGCGCTTCGATCGTACGGACACCGGCAATAAGCTGCATATGCAGTCTTTATGCGCGATGGCTCATTTCGATTACAAACAAGCAGGCGCATATTCCTACGAGCAGGCCCTGCACATCATGCGCAGACTCGAGATGCCGATGGCGAGCATCGAGGAGCAATTCCGGCGCATGGCCTTCAACGTCGTCGCCCGCAATCAGGACGACCACGTCAAGAACATCGCCTTCCTGATGAACAAAGAGGGAGTGTGGGCGCTCTCGCCGGCCTTCGATATGACGTACAACTACAACCCGAACGGAACCTGGACGCACGCTCACCAGATGTCCCTCAACGGCAAGCGTGATGATTTCCAGATCGACGATTTCCGGGCTTGTGCCAGGAACGCGTCGCTCAAACGCGGCCGTGCGGAGGAGATCCTGCTGCAGGTCGTGGCTGCCGTGAAGCAGTGGCCCGCCATGGCAGAGGAAGCGGGAGTGCCTCGCAACATCGCCGAGCGCATCCAGGCGACCCATCGGATGGATATCCTGTGATCACGAACCGGCCTTCGGATGCCCCACGCTCTGCGCCATGACCACCTTCTGCGATTCCGCCAACCCCAACGCCGTACCGAGCGCCTCCCGATCCACCATCGCCCGCAGCACCACGGCGAGCCCCTCCGATGTCGCGAACAGGTACACGTTCTGCGCCACGATCCCCGCGTGCGTCCCGTCGTACAGCGCCCGCTGCGCCGCATCCTCGACCCCGGGCATCTTCGCTCCGTCCGACACGTAGACCAGGTTCACCGCCGCCTCGGACACGAACGGCTGCGCTCCCGTCGCCGCCCGCAGATCCCCGGGCCGCACCGGCGCGAGCGCGTGCCCTGCCGGTTCGTAGCGGTACGTCCCCGCCGCCGTCACCACGTAGACGTCCAGGCTCTGCCAGTTGCGCGCGGTCGCCGCGGTGCGCTTGCCGGTATCGGGCCGGTTGACGCCGGTGGCCGCCCACAGCAGGTCCGACAGCGTCTGCAGGGGCAGCGCGTCGGGACTGAACTCCCGCGACGAGTGCCGGCTCGCCAGGGCCGTCATCAGGGGCATGCCGCCGGTCGTGGTCGGGGCCGGCAGGGCGAGGCTCTCGCCCGGGACGAACGCCAGGTTCGCGCTGGTCGCCAGCTCGGCGTCGGCCGCGGCCGTCGCGATGATCGCCGCCAGCAGGACTGCGGCGCCGAGGCTCATGACCGCCAACCGCCGGGGATTCACTCGTTTCATCGGTGTGCTCCTTCCGCTCGCGCGCGGGGAGCGCCGGGGCCGGAGCGGCCGGCGGCGGATCCCTGGGGAAAAATACCACCATCGCGAGCGCAGGTGTGAGATGTATGGTCAGGGCGGCGCCGGTCCCGCAGCACTGATCGAGGGGGAGAATCATGATCATCGAACGCCTGCACGAGCACATCGTCGAGGAACTGCAGCAGAACAGCCGGTCGGAGGTCGTCTTCGTCGGCGTCGCCATCGCCCTGAACCTGGTGACGATGGGGGTCAACTCGGGTCTGGCGAGCAACGACCACAGCACGTCGGCCCGCCCTGTGATGGTGGTGATCATGGCGCTGGTGCTGGTGGTCAACCAGGTCGTCGTTTCGGGGCTGCGCAAGGGGGCGGAGATCAAGACCAAGCTGCTGAACGGACTGGTCAGGATGTACCAGGACGAGAAGGTGGCGGACTACTACGACCTGACCCTGCTGGACGCCTACAAATCCCGGTTCCGCCAGTACCTGATCGGGGTGCTGGCCACGGGCATCGCCTCGTTCATCGTGCCGATCATCGTGCTGCTGACGTCCTGACCGCGGCGGGCGATCTTGATGTTTTCCTGATGCCCGCCGCCCCTGTCTTGACGTTTTCCTGACACCGTGAGGCCGATGATCTCAGGGAGTGTCGCGTGTGTCGTCAGTCCCTGACACATCGCCGAATCCCGCCGCGCGGGAACGGGGGACCCACTTCCCGGGGCGCATCGCCGCAAGGCGTAGGGCATCTATTCGGCCCGAGCCCGTCAGCTAACCCCGTAGGCGTCGAGTAGGAGCCCCATGGGCGGCCAGAAGCCCCCGTCGTCCCCGGAGGAGTCCGACTCCACCGGTGAGCCGCTGTCGTTTCCGGCCCGTGTGCGCCGGACCCTGTTCGGGAGCCCCAAGAGCCTGGCCGACAGCTCGCTCTTCCACCGCCTGACGCTGGTGCCGTTCCTGGCCTGGATCGGCCTGGGCGCCGACGGTCTGTCGTCGTCCGCCTACGGGCCCGACGAAGGCTTCCGCACCCTGGGCGAGCACACCTACCTGCTGCTGGCGCTGGCCGTGATGACCACCGTCACCGTGCTGGTGATCTCGGCGGCCTACAAACGCATCATCGAGGAATTCCCCCACGGCGGCGGCGGCTACGTCGTGGCGACGAAGCTGCTGGGCCCCAACGTGGGCGTCGTCTCGGGCTGCGCCCTGCTCGTGGACTACGTGCTGACGATCTCGGTGTCGATCGCCGCCGCCGGCGACGCCATCTTCAGCTTCCTGCCGCTGGCCTGGCACGGCGTGAAGCCGGTGGCCGAGGTCGCCTTCGTGCTGGGGCTCATCGTGCTGAACATCCGGGGCGTGCGCGAGTCGGTGATGGTCCTGCTGCCGGTGTTCCTGGTGTTCCTGCTGACGCACGCCGTGGCCATCGTGGGTGGCGTGTTCGCGCACGCCGGGCAGGCGCCGGCCGTGGCGGCGGAGGTCGGCGGCGGGTTTTCGCGGGGGTTGGCGACCCTGGGGCTGGGGGGCATGGCCGCCCTGCTGCTGAAGGCCTACTCGATGGGCGGCGGGACCTACACGGGCATCGAGGCCGTCTCCAACGGCCTGCCCATCATGCGCGAGCCGCGCGCGAAGACCGGGCGGCGGACCATGAGCTACATGGCCGCCTCGCTGTCGTTCACCGCGGCGGGGCTGCTGGTCTGCTACCTGCTGTGGCGGGTCGCGCCCGTCGAGGGCAAGACCATGAACGCCGTGCTGTTCGAGCGGCTGGCCGGCGGCCTGCCCTTCGGCACGGTCCTGGTGTGGGTCACGCTGGTGTCGGAGGGGCTGCTGCTGGTGGTGGCCGCCCAGGCCGGCTTCATCGACGGCCCGCGCGTGCTGGCCAACATGGCGCTGGACAACTGGATGCCGCGGCGCTTCGCCACGCTCTCGAGCCGGCTGACGACCCAGAACGGCATCGTGCTGATGGGTGTCCTCGCCCTGGTGGTGCTGCTGTACACGCACGGTGACGTGCGCAGCCTGGTCGTCATGTACAGCATCAACGTGTTCTTGACCTTCTCGCTGTCGATGCTGGCGATGACGATCTGGACGGTGAAGTCCCGCGCCCAGCGCACGCACTGGCGCCGGCGGACCGGGATCTTCGGCACCGGCCTGCTGCTCTGCGTCACGGTGCTGGTCGTCACCACGTTCGAGAAGTTCAGCGAGGGCGGCTGGATCACCATCGGGGTGACCGCCCTGCTGCTGGGCCTGTGCTTCCTGATCCGCGGCCACTACCGCCTGTTCGGCTGCAAGCTCGCCCAGCTCTACCGGGAGATGGCGCCGGTCATCGCCGCGGTGGAGGAGCACACCCCGGCCGTGCGGCGCGCTTCAACCCCGCAGCCGACCGCCGCGCTGCTGGTCGCCGGCTACAGCGGCCTGGGCGTGCACGCTGCTGACCATCCTGCGCACCTTCAAGGGGCACTACCGCAACCTGGTGATCATCAGCGTCGGCGTGGTGGATTCGGGCGAGTTCAAGGGCAAGGACGCGCTCGACGAGCTGCAGGCGCGCACCGCCGACACCGTGGCGAAGTACGTGGAACTGGCGTCGAAGCTGGGCGTGCCCGCCATCGGCCGCACGGCCCTGGGCACCGACGTGGTGGACGAAGCCGAGAAGCTCTGCCTGGCGGTCGCGCACGACTTCCCCGACGTGACGTTCTTCGCCGGCCAGGTCATCTTCCAGCGCGACAAGTGGTTCCAGCACCTGCTGCACAACGACACCGCGTTCGCGCTGCAGAAGCGGCTGCAGTGGCGGGGGAGGACGATGGTGATCCTGCCGGCGCGGGTCGGGTCGTGAGCCGGCTATCGCACCGGATTCAGCGCAGGCTCTCGAGGTAGGGCTCCAGCACCCGGACCATCCGGTTGATCTCCGCGAAGCGCCAGACGGCGTCGAGTCCCTTGGGGTGGACCAGCCGGTAGTCGCGCAGGGCTTCGACGGCGATGGCGATGCCGATCTTGTTGCGGAACTTGAAGCAGTCGGCGACGGTCTTGGCCGCGCAGAAGACCCGCACCTTGACGCCTTCGATCTCGTGCACTTCGACGCCCTCGTGCAGCGCGGGGCCCGTGAGGTAGATCAGCTGCAGCGGCGGGTTCTTGGCCCGCGACCGCCAGGCCTTGTTCTCGATCGCCATCCAGACCTCGTGCGGGTTCTGCGTGGTCAGACCGTGGAAGCGCAGCGCCGACAGCAGGCAGAGCACGCCGCCGGGCACGCGGTGCGCGGCCGCCGCGAAGGCGAGCCGGTCGGATTCCGGGTTGCCGGGCAGTTGGTACAGGCCCCGCCCCGCGCGCTCGATCAGGCCGCGGGCGAGCAGCCGGGTGATCTGGGTGCGCGTGATCCCGGCCTTCTCCAGGTCCTGGGAACGGGCGAGGCCGGCCTTCTTGACCAGCAGCAGGGCTTTCTCGGTCGTGGTGTCGGTGGTCATGGGGCTCGGCTTTCATTGATATTTACCGATACAATGTAACATAGGCTCCCCCACGGAGCTAACCCTTGGTTGTGCTGCGGAGATTGTGTTCCGGGCTTGCGAGTCGTAAGATATCCCCTTATATGGTGAAATATAGATTAACATATGTATATATTTGGTCTCAAAATGCCGAGACACATTCTCCAGGGCACAACCTAAAGTCCGTCAGTTGGCCTCTGGCGCAGTGAAATTGAGCGTGAAATCCAACTCCTCGGTGAACCAGTCGTGCGTGCTCAATTCCACCCACAACTCGTAGCTGCCCGTCGCCAGCGTGCCCGAAGTGTCGAGGTCCGTCTCGCCCGCGGTGCCGTTATTGTCGCCGTAATGGGCGAAGAGGTGGACGCCCGGGGCTGCCGCGACGTCCCGAAGCTTCATCATGTCCGTGAAATGATCCGCATAGTTGAGCGTCCCCACGGCACGGTATGCGACGGGATCCCCCGTCACCGTGAACTGCAGGCGCGCCCGGACGGTCGATCCGCTGCTCGCCAAGCCGGTGGCCGAGCGACCGCCCCCTCGCCCACGCCACGAGTCGAATTTCCGAGAGGCCGTCGTCGGGCGCCTCGAACCGGTAGGTCAGCGAGCCTTCGACATCCATGTTGCCGGAATGCGTCTCGCCCTGGGCTTCGGCCGAGCAGGTGACGCCGAAGTCGATGGTGGTCGGCGAGAAGTCATCGTCGGCGGGGTCGATCGTCTGTGTGTCGTTGCAATCATACCCGGCGGCGGCCATCGCCGCGAAATAGCTGTCGTTGCGGACGAGCGTGACCTGCCCCTGGCTGGGGACGGGATCGGGCTTCGTCGGCGTCGAGGACTTGCAGCCTCCGAGGGTGAGACCCCAGGCGAGGGCGGCGGTCAGCGTGAGGAACGTGCGAGTCGTGGTATGAAGTGTGAACATGGCGGTTCTCCCTGTTGTTGCGAATGGATAGGCAGAGTCGGCCGTTATCCATAACGCGACATCCCTGGCAGGAACCCGACACGCAGAATGCAGATGGGGCAGTGTTGGTGGGAATCAGCGGGCTGCGAGTCGCGTCTTCAGCTTCTCCACCGCGGTGCGATCGCTGCCGCCCGGAGGTGATGCGGCCGTCAGGGAGTCGGCGCGCGCGATCAGCGCCGTAGCGCCGGCCCGGTCACCCGCCTCGAGCGCGATCTCCGCCAGCAGGGCCAGCGGTCGGACCGTGTAGGCGTGTCCGCCGGGGAAGGCGGCATCGAGGTCGGCGAGCGTCCTGCGGCCGAGGGCGGCGGCCTCGGCGGGGCGGCCCTGCTCGTGCACCACGCGCGCCAGGTTCACGCGCGCCACCGCCGGCCAGGGGTGGCCGTCCCCCAGGGCGGCGGACATCACCGCCAGGGCCTCCCGGTAGAGTCCTTCCGCCTCCTCGCGAAGGCCCAGGCGCCACTGGCAGTACGCCATCCCGTTCGTGGCCAGCCCCCAGTTCACGTGCTGCGCGCCCAGGCTGCCGGCGATGATCCCCTGCGCGCGCAGGTAGTGGGCCAGCGCGTCGGCGTGGCGTCCGGCGCCCGCCTCGGCATCGGCGAGGTTCACCAGGGTGACCGCGAGTTCGGGATGGCCGGGCGGGTACAATCGCTCGTAGACGGCCAGGGCCTCGCCGAAGTCGTCGATGGCCTCCTGCGGACGACCGAGAGCCGTCCGCACGACGCCTACGTTCTGCGCGGCCTCCGCCGTCAGGACGTGAACCTCGCCGAACGCGCCGCGGGCGGCGGCGAGCGCGTCGAGCATCAGCGATTCGGCGGCCGCGTACCGACCCTGGCGGTAGAGCACCGAACCCAGCTGCGAACGCACCTGGACCGGCAGGACCGGGTCGAGCCCTGGCGTCCCCGCGCGGGCCAGGGCCAGGCGGGCCGCCTGCTCGGCCTCGTCCAGTCGCGACTGCTCGGTGCGCAGGCGCGACAGGCTCAGCTGTGCACTGGCCATGGCCAGTGGCTGGTCCGAGGCGAACGCCGGCGCCAGGAGGCTGTCGACCGCGGCCAGGTGGCCGCGCTTGAGCGCGAGGTCGGCCTGGCTCACCGCAACCATCGCCAGGCCGTCGGGATCGGCGAGGCGGCTCGTCTCGTGGAGTCGGCGCGCGGCTTCGAGATGGCGCGCGCCGTCGTCGTGCAGGCCCAGGTTCACGTAGGCGTTGCCGATGGTCATGTGCAGCGCAGCGGCGACCGCCGGCTCACCGGCGAGTTCGGCGGCCAGCCGCGCGGCGGCCTCGTCCAGAGCCTGGCGCACGGTGATGTCGGCGCGCGCGTCGGCGTTCAGCGGGTCGACGGCCGCGAGCAGCCCCTCCAGGAACCCGCTGACCCGCTGGGCGGTGGCGCGATCGCGCACGGCCTCGCGACGGGCGGCCTCGGCGCGGCCGTAGAGCGTGAAGCCGGTGACCGCGGCGCCCGCCAGGGCGCAGACGGCGATGAAGGCCAGGGTCACAGCCGCCACGTGCCGCCGCACGAACTTGCCGGCGACGTACGCGAACGAATCCCCGCGCGCGAGAACCGGGCGTCCGTCCAGCCAGCGTACGAGGTCTTCACGCAGGGCTTCGGCCGACGGATAGCGCCGCTCGGGGTCGGCGCGCAGGGCCGCCAGCACGATCGTGTCGAGATCGCCCCGCAGGACGTGTGCGGGCACCGTCGCCAGGCGCGCCGCGTCGCCGGGACGGCGGGGAGGCCCGGCGGCGATCTCGCGTTCGAGGTCCCAGCGCCCGCGGCCCTGGCGGGGCAGCTCGCCCGTCAGCAGGCGGTAGGCGAGCACGCCGAGCGCGTAGACGTCGCTGGCCAGCGACAGCGGTTCGCCGCGCAGCTGCTCGGGGCTCGCATAGGCCGGCGTCATGCGCTCGAGGCCGGGCTGGGTCATGTCCGTGCCCGCTCCCTCGACATCGGCGAGGTCCAGCGCGCGGGCGATGCCGAAGTCGATCAGGCGCGGGCGGCCGCCCTTGTCGACCAGGACGTTCGCGGGCTTGAGGTCGCGGTGCAGCACCGAATGGCGGTGCAGATGGCGAACGGTCTCGCAGACCTGGACCAGCAGCTGCACGCGCGCGCGGGCATCGAGGCCCCGCTCGTCGCACCAGGCGTCCAGCGGCCGGCCGTCGACATGTTCGATCGCGAGCCAGGGCACGCCGTCGTCCGTGACGCCGCCGTCGACCAGGCGCGCGATGCCGGGATGGTCCAGCTCCGCCAGCAGGCGGCACTCGTTGCGGAAGCGCTGCATGGCGTCCGGGGCGAGGATGGCCGTACGGATGACCTTCACCGCCACCTTCTGGCGGCCGCCCTCGACCTCGCGTCCGGCCAGCCAGACATCGCCGGCGCCGCCGGAGCCGATCAGCTCCTGCAGCAGCCAGCCGCCCAGCGACTGGCCGGCCCGGTCGCGCGCGCCGGCGGGCGGCGTCCCCGGCGGCAGCGGTTCGGCGTCGGCTTCGAGCTGATCGAAGGCGCCGGGTGACAGGGTCGCCGGCTGCTCCAGGAAGGCGCCGCACTCGTCCCAGGCCGCCAGCAGGGAGATCATCTCGGTGCGCAGGGGTTCGTTGCCGGCGCACAGTTGCGCCAGGCGGGCTTTTGCGGGCGGAGATCGGCAGGTCGACCAGTTCGTCGAAAAGCTCGTCGGGGCGTCGGGGCGGCTCAACCATCGGGTGGCGTCCAGAACCTTCCCCGGCTCGGAGTTCCGCCGCCGGCGTGTCTTCTTGCGCAGGGCGCGGTACAACCAGGCTCGCGCGTACCGCCAGTGGCGCTCGACCGTGCGCGACGAGACCCCCAGAACGGCGGCGATTTCCTCGTGCGTGCAGCCGCCGAAATAGCGCATCTCCACGACGCGGCACTTCAACGGGTCCTCTTGTCGCAGACGCGTCAATGCCTCGTCCAGGGCGACAAGCCCGGCGTCGGATTCCGGCACCGGCACGTCGATGCCCGTTCTTAACTGTGTGTGGTGGGCGCCGCCGCCGCGCTTGGCCCGCAGGCGCCCGCGCGCGTGGTCGACCAGCAGGCGGCGCGTGGCCTGGGCCGCCACAGCGAAGAACTGGGCGCGGTTGCGCCAGTCGACGTCCTGCTGGGCGGACAGCTTGAGGTAGACCTCGTGCGCCAGCGCGGTGGCCTGCAGGGTGTGGCCGGCCCGCTCGCGGCGCAGTTGGTTGCGGGCGATGCCGCGCAGCTCGTCGTAGACTCGCTCGAACAGGCGCGAGGCGGCCTGGTCGTCGTCGCCGCTGGCGCGCAGGAGCCGGGTGAATTCATCGGGATCGTGCATGGTCGGGCCAGTATAGCAGTGATGGTAGATTGCAGCCCTCAGATCATGATATCGACAATAGCTTCTCAATGTCGGCCTGCAGCGGTGGTTGTCGCGTCTTGGAGTAGGAATTCACTCCAAAATTAGGAGACCAAACCATGCGATCGCTCAAGAGCCCGATGTTGTGTCTACTTCTCTCTCTCATCTGCGTCGACCAGCTTGCCGCCGAGGTTGTGCCGTCGTATCGCTCTTCCCAGGTCTTGTCAGATGCTTACACTACGAGTGGAGATCCTCAAGATTTCTACATTGAAGGGGAAGATTTCGGGCTCTTCTCCCACGCTGTGGGGAGCTCTTCTGCGGACGGAGGCACTTCGGGCGGCGTTGACTGGGTTGCGAGTGCCAACGGAAACGCTTCGCAGGTGAGTGAAGTCCTGTTCCAGGGCGATCGGATGTCAGGCGCCACTGCCAGTGGTGATGTTGGCGCCTTCGCTTTGTTTACGGGCTGTTTGGAAGATGGATCGGGCGGATATGCCACCAGCGGATTCACAATTCGTTTCTTTGTCAGCGATACGTCGACGGAGTTGTCGCTGTCTTATGACGTTCAAGGTGACGGGATTTTTTATTTCGCAGGAGGAGGATTCTCGATTTACGAAGCGAGTCCAGCGGGGGGGGCGCTTTCCGGTGTGCTTTCCGAAACACTTGCGCCGGGTCACTCTTATGAAATCACTATCTACACCCAAGCCCAAGCCGCCACATTCGGAGCTGGCGCGCCCGGATGTATTGCTGAAGATTCCGCCGCTGGCAGCTTCGACTTGGACTTTACCGTCACAGGCGAAGACGCAACCCTCTTGATCACGACCCCCGCCGCGGGCGCTCTCGTCGTCGCCGGCGAACCCGTGACGATCCGCTGGCAACGTCCGGCGTCCGTCGATTCCGTCACTGTCCACGTGCTGCCCGATACCCTCGGCGCAGCAGCCGAGTTGCTCGACTTCGCCGTCGAAGCCGACTCGCTGGTCTGGCACCCGGCGGACACCCTCTTCTCGCGCTCGGCGCGCATCATCGTCGTGGACGCCGCGAACCCCGCCTTGGCCGACACTTCCGGCGTGTTCCGCGTCAAGCCCTACCATCTCGCGCGCCTGAACGCCGACAGTACGCGCTACGAACCATTCGAAGTGGCGCGCCACGGCTGGTCGTTCTGCAACTGCGCGGTGAACCTCTTTCACCCCGATTGGTGGCAACAGATGCAGTTCGACTATGCGAACGGCATCGACCCGCTCACGTTCGACGAGTACGACGACGACTTCCCCGAGCCGCCGCTGAACGCGCTCCCCAACGTGTTCCCCGACTGGCCGGCCTACGCCCGCGCCTACGGCAGCGACGATGCCTACTGGTACGTGATCCCCGCCGTCGAAGCGCTGTACCGGGACTCCTTCACGGCGGCCTGGGCCGCCTACAACGGCGGTACGCGCTGGAGGGGCTCCTGCTCGGGCATGGCGACGGCCTCGCTGCTCGCGTTCGGACATCGCGAGGCGACGGATGTCGTCTACCCCTCCATCGGGATGGTGGAGGAGCTCGCGTCCCTGCCCATCGGTGACGGCGTGCGCGAGACCATCAACTCGCTCTACTCGTACTGGAACGGCCACGTCCAGGCGACCTACCGCGCCTTCGCCAGCGTCGAGCTCCTGAGACCGCGCCACGTGCTGGCCGATCTCAAATATCGTCTGCTCGACGACGATCGCAGCGGCGACGGCTACCTCTACCTGTCCGGCGGCAGCGGTGCGCATGCCGTGGTTCCCTATCGGCTGGAGCGCATCTCGCTCGCGCCGACCCTCTGGCGGATCGACGTCTACGATCCCAACCATCCCGGCGACGACGGCCGGACGGTGGTGGTCGACTCGACCGCGAACACCTGGAGCTACGACGGCGGCTTCGCGAACAATCCGATCTGGAGCGGCACCTCCAAACTCTACGTCATGGACGCAATCACGCACTACCTGCAGGAGGCGGTCCCGCTGACGGGCCCGGTCCTCACGCAACAGGGGCTGATGATCCCCGCCGACGGTGAAGCCACGCTCTACGTGGCGGCCACGCCCGGCGCGGTGGTCACGCTCGCGGCGTTGTCCGGGGCCGGCAGCGTGGGCTACGACGGGACGGCCACCTACAACACGCTGGCCGGTGCGGTGCCCGACCTGCCGCCGGTGGGCGGCGAGACGCCGCCGCTCGGCTTCTCCGTGCCGGCCGGCGGTTACACCCTGACCATCACCGACGCGCCCGACCCGCGGTTGAGCGCCACGATCTTCGACCGCGCGGCCGACGGCAGCACCCCGCGCATCTACGGCTACGGTCGTGCCGACGCCGACCCGGCGCAGATCGACCGGCTCGCCTTCGACCCCGCCGCCCACGGGGGAAAGGGCGAACTCACGGCGCGCAGCGACGACACGGGCGCCACCAAACAGGTGACCCTGCGCGCCATCGACGCGGGCAGTCCGGACCGCGAGCGCACCCTCGCTGTGCGCGGTCTTGCCCTGGTCGGCGCCGATTCGGTGCGGTTCGCCGTGCACGACGCGCTGGACGGTCCCACCCTGCGCTTGCAGAACGACGGTCCGGCCAAGACCTACAGCCTGAGCCTGCGCGAGGCCGCGGCCGACGGTCTGTCCGGGTTCCTGCACGCAGACGTGCCGCTGCCGGCCGGTGCGGTCCACACGGTGCGGCCGGTGTGGCAGACGCTCGGCAACGGTCCGGTGGCCATCGACGTCGACCTCGACGGCGACGGTGTTCCCGAGGAAACGATCGAAGTGGCCGACCAGACCACCGGCGTCGGCGACGACCCGGTCGGCGGCGTGCTGCCGCGGTCGTTGGCGCTGCATCCGGCGTCCCCGAACCCGTTCAACCCGCGCACCACGCTGCGCTATGACCTGCCCGCGGCCGGCCGGGTGCGCCTGGCGGTCTACGACATCCGCGGCCGGCAGGTGCGGGAACTCGTCAACGGCGAGCGCCCTGCAGGCGTGCATTCGGTGACGCTCGATGCGCACGACTTGCCCAGCGGGGTCTATCTGGTGCGCTTGACCGCCCCGGGCGGGGTCACGGCGACGCAGCGCATCAACTTGGTGCGTTGACGCCGTGCGGGCGCCGATCCTTGCGGCCTCCTGCGCCGGTTGCATACGGCCGCGGCGGCGCCTACCATGGAGCCGACGTACGCCGGATCCGGTCCCCAACCGCAAAGCCGGGTTTCCCGATGGACCGACTCCTCGCCGATCCCACTGCCCAGCCCCTCTCCCGCGAGGACCTGATCGCGCTGTTGTCCCTGACCGCCCCGCAGGACGTCGCCCGCCTGCGCCGCGCCGCCTTCGACCTCGCCACCCGCACCGTCGGCGACGGGGTCTACTACCGCGGCATCGTCGAGTTCAGCAACGAGTGCGCCCGCAACTGCCACTACTGCGGCATCCGCGCGGGCAACCGCGAGGTGGAGCGCTACTGCCTGTCCCATGAGGAGGTTGTGGACTGCGCCCTGTGGGCGGCCGCGATGGGCTACGGCTCCTGCGTGCTGCAGTCCGGGGAGAAGTGGGACGACGCGTTCGTCGGCTTCGTCGAGGACTGCGTGCGGGAGATCAAGGAGCGCAGCCGCGGTCCCGAGCTGCCGGACGGGCTGGGGATCACGCTGTCGGTCGGCGAGCACGCGCCCGCAGTCTACCGCCGCTTCCGCGCGGCCGGCGCCCACCGCTACCTGCTGCGCATCGAGACCTCCAACCCCGAGCTGTTCGCGCGCCTGCATCCGGCGGCCCAGCGTTTCGAGGACCGCGTGGCCTGCCTGGCGTCGCTGCGCGAGGCGGGGTTCCAGGTCGGCACCGGGGTGATGATCGGCATCCCGGGGCAGACCGTCGGGGACCTGGCCGACGACATCCTGTTCTTCCGCGGCCAGGACGTGGACATGATCGGCATGGGCCCCTACATCGTGCACGACCAGTCGCCCATGCGCGGGCTGGGGATGATGCCGCACGACGAGCTGCTGTCGCTGGCCCTGAACATGATCGCGGTCACGAGGCTGGCGCTGCCGGACGTCAACATCGCCGCCACGACGGCACTGCAGGCCCTGGCGCCCGACGGCCGTGAGCAGGGGATCGCCTGCGGGGCCAACGTGATCATGCCCAACCTCACGCCGCAGGACGCCCGCCGCAATTACCAGCTGTACGAGGGCAAACCCTGCCTGGACGAGGGGCGGGAGGCCTGCCGCGTCTGCCTGCAGCACCGGGTCGAAACGGCCGGCCGGACGGTCGTACGCAATGCGTGGGGGGATTCCCGCCACTTCGCGCAACGCCGGCCGCCGCTGGTTTGACCCCGATTCTCCACTGACACTTTCCTGACGCTTCCCACCTCCGTCTTGACCTCGCTTTGACACCATTGAGCCGATACTGAACGGGCAGGGCGTGATGCCTGGGCGAAACCGCGCCCGGTCCGCGCCGGAAAGGCGAACCATGGACCTCATCCTTTTGGCCGTGCTCGTGGGCTTCTTCCTGCTCACCGTCGCATTGGTGCGGCTGCTGGAAAAGGTCTGACGGAGGTGCCGCGATGACCGTGTTGCTGTGGACGGGGGCCGCCCTGGCGTTGCTGCTGCTCGTCTATCTGCTGGTGGCCATGCTGAAGCCGGAGTGGTTCTGATGGATGCGCTGACGCTGGCCCAGTACGCCGTCTACTTCGCGTTGCTCGCGCTGCTGGCCGCGCCCCTCGGCCGGTACCTGGCGGACGTCTACGAAGGCCGGACCCGCTTCGCGCAGCGCCTGCTCGGGCCGTTCGAGCGCCGTGTCTACCGTCTCGCCGGCATGTCCGCGGACGAGGAGATGTCCTGGCGCCGCTACACCCTCAGCCTTCTCTTGTTCAACCTCGCAGGCGCCCTGGTCGTCTATCTGCTGCAGCGGTGGCAGGGCGCGCTGCCCCTGAATCCCGCCGGCCTGCCGGCCGTGAACCCCGCGATCGCCTTCAACACCGCGGTGAGCTTCGCGACGAACACGAACTGGCAGTGCTACGGCGGCGAGACCACGATGAGCCATCTCACGCAGATGGCCGCGCTCACCGTCCAGAATTTCCTCTCCGCGGCGACGGGGATGGCCGTGGCCGTGGCCCTGGCCCGCGGCTTCGCCCGCCACGGCGTGGAGACGCTCGGCAGCTTCTGGGTGGACCTCGTGCGCGGGACGCTCTACGTCCTGCTGCCGCTGTCGCTGCTCTGCGCCGGCCTGCTCGTTTCGCAGGGCGTGGTGCAGACCGGACGCGGTGAGCTGGCGGTGGAACTGGTCGAGCCGCAGGCCGGCGTGCCGCTGCAGACGATCGCGATCGGCCCCGTGGCCTCGCAGGTGGCGATCAAGCAGCTCGGGACCAACGGGGGTGGCTACTACAACACCAACTCGGCGCACCCGCTGGAGAACCCGACCCCGCTGAGCAATCTCGTCCAGGTGCTCGCCATTTTGCTTTTGCCGGCTGCCTTCTGCTTCGCCTTCGGCCGCCTGGTCGGTTCGCGGCGGCACGGCTGGATGCTGTTCGCGGCGATGACGGCGCTGCTGGTGCCGCTGCTGCTGGTCGGCGCCGCGGCCGAACGGGCCGGCAACCCCGCGCTCGGCGATCTGGGCCTGGACCAGTCCGCCGGGAACATGGAGGGCAAGGAGGTCCGCTTCGGGGTGCCGGGCTCGGCGCTCTGGGCCGCCGCGACCACGGCGGCTTCGAACGGCTCGGTGAACTCCATGCACGACAGCTTCACGCCGCTCGGCGGGCTGGCGCCGCTGTGGCTCATGCAGCTGGGGGAGGTCGTCTTCGGCGGCGTCGGGTCGGGACTCTACGGCATGCTGATGTTCGTCGTCGTGGCCGTCTTCATCGCCGGGCTCATGGTCGGCCGGACGCCCGAGCTGCTGGGCAAGAAGGTCGAGGCCTACGAGATGAAGATGGCGTCGCTGGTCATCCTGGTGCCGGCGGCCGCGGTCCTGCTCGGGACGGCCGTCGCCGTCAGCCTGCAGAGGGCGGCGGCGGCGGCGCCCAATCCCGGCCCCCACGGCTTCACGGAGATCCTCTACGCGTTCTCCTCGGCCGCGAACAACAACGGCTCGGCGTTCGCGGGCCTGGACGTGACGTCGACCTTCTACGCGGTGGCGCTCGGGCTGTGCATGCTCGTGGGCCGCTACTGGGTCATCGTGCCGGTCCTGGCGCTGGCCGGATCGCTGGCGCGCAAGAAGATCGTGCCGGCCTCGGCGGGCACGCTGCCCACCGACACTCCGTTGTTCGTGCTGATGCTGGTGGGCGTCGTGGTGCTCGTCGGGGCGCTGACGTTCTTCCCGGCGCTGGCGCTCGGCCCCATCGTGGAACATTTGCGCCTGTCCGCGGGCGCGGGAGGTGCGCCATGAGCCAGGAGAAGAAGACCGGACCCGACCGCGCGCTCGTCGCCCGCGCGGTCCGCGACGCGTTCCGCAAGCTGGATCCGCGGACGCTCTGCCGCAATCCCGTCATGTTCGTCGTGGAGATCGGCAGCGTGTTCACGTCGCTGCTGTACGTGCACGCGCTGGTCACCGGGGCGGGTGAGGCGCCGGCGCCGTTCATCCTGGCCGTCACGCTCTGGCTCTGGTTCACGGTGCTCTTCGGCAACTTCGCCGAGGCGATGGCCGAGGGCCGGGGCAAGGCGCAGGCCGCGAATCTGCGCCGGGCGCGCCGCGAGGTGGCGGCCAAGCGCCTGGCCGGGCCGCGGCGCGACGCCGACAAGATATTGCCGTCACGGAGGTCATGTCCGCGAGCCTGCGCCGGGACGACCTGGTGCTGGTGGAGGCGGGCGACCTCGTGCCCGGCGACGGGGAGGTGATCGAGGGCATCGCCTCGGTCGACGAGAGCGCCATCACCGGCGAGAGCGCGCCGGTGATCCGCGAGAGCGGCGGCGACCGCAGCGCCGTGACCGGCGGCACGCGGGTGCTGTCCGACTGGATCGTGGTGCGCATCACCGCCGATCCGGGCGAGACCTTCCTGGACCGCATGATCGCGCTGGTCGAGGGGGCGAAGCGGCGCAAGACGCCCAACGAGATCGCGCTGAACATCCTGCTGGCGGCGCTGACCATCGTCTTTTTGCTCGCGACCGCGACGCTGTTCGCCTTCTCGTCCCACGCCGCGCTCTCCGGGGGCCAGGGGTCGCCCGTCCCGCTCACCGTGCTGGTCGCCCTGCTGGTCTGCCTGATCCCCACGACGATCGGCGGCCTGCTGTCGGCCATCGGCATCGCGGGGATGGATCGCATGGTCCAGGCCAACGTGCTGGCGACGTCCGGGCGCGCGGTCGAGGCCGCCGGCGACGTCGACGTGCTGCTGCTGGACAAGACGGGCACCATCACCCTGGGCAACCGCGAGGCCGTGGCCTTCCTGCCGGCCCCGGGGGTGACGGAACGGGAGCTGGCCGACGCCGCGCAGCTCGCGTCGCTGGCCGACGAGACGCCCGAGGGGCGCAGCGTCGTGGTGCTGGCCAAGGAGTGCTTCGACCTGCGCGGCCGGGACCTGCAGGGCCTCGGCGCGAGCTTCGTGCCGTTCTCCGCGCACACCCGGATGAGCGGCGTCGACGTCGACGGCCGGATGATCCGCAAGGGCGCCGTGGACGCCGTCGCGCGCTTCGTGGTCGAACAGGGCGGGTCGGTGCCGCGGGAGGTGACCGCGGCCGCCGACGATCTCGCGCGCGGGGGCGGGACGCCGCTGCTGGTGGCCGACGGGCGCCGGGCGCTCGGCGTGGTCCACCTCAAGGACATCGTCAAAGGGCGGCATCCGCGAGCGTTTCGCCGAGATGCGGCGCATCGGCATCCGGACCGTGATGATCACCGGGGACAACCCGCTGACCGCCTCGGCCATCGCCGCCGAGGCCGGCGTGGACGACTTCCTGGCCGAGGCCACGCCCGAGCGCAAGCTCGACCTGATCCGCGAGTACCAGCGGCAGGGGCGGCTGGTCGCCATGACGGGCGACGGCACCAACGACGCGCCGGCGCTGGCCCAGGCCGACGTGGCCGTGGCGATGAACACCGGCACCCAGGCCGCCAAGGAGGCCGGCAACATGGTGGACCTGGATTCCAACCCCACCAAGCTGCTGGACATCGTGGCCATCGGCAAGCAGATGCTGATGACGCGCGGCGCGCTCACCACCTTCAGCATCTCCAACGACGTCTCGAAGTACTTCGCCATCATCCCGGCGGCCTTCGTCGCGACCTATCCCGAGCTGGGCGCCCTGAACGTGATGCGGCTGCATTCGCCGCAGAGCGCCGTGCTCTCGGCGGTCGTGTTCAACGCCCTGATCATCGTGGGGCTGATCCCCCTGGCCCTGCGCGGGGTGAAGTACCGCCCCGCGCCGGCCGCGCGCCTGCTGCGCAACAACCTGCTGGTGTACGGGCTCGGCGGCCTGATCCTGCCGTTCCCGTGCATCAAGGGCATCGATCTGCTGCTCCAGTGGATGGGGGTGTGAACATGTTGAGGATCCTGAGACCGGCGCTGACGCTGCTGCTGCTGTTCACGGTGCTGCTCGGACTGGCCTACCCCGCGGTCGTCACGGGGTTCGCGCAGCTCGTGTTCCCG
Source organism: bacterium (assembly GCA_016706845.1). Lineage (GTDB taxonomy): Bacteria > Krumholzibacteriota > Krumholzibacteriia > LZORAL124-64-63 > LZORAL124-64-63 > PNOJ01. The sequence continues at coordinate 72,440 of JADJIV010000011.1, read as the reverse complement.
CGCCAGGCGAACGGCAGCGCGATCGACCTGGACGGCCGGACGGTCGGATCGGGGCTCGTGGGGCAGCCGTTCGCGCGGCCGGACCACTTCTGGGGGAGGCCGTCGGCGACGTCGCCGGAGCCGTACCGGGCCGCGGCGTCCACGGGGTCGAACCTCGGACCCTCGAACCCGGCGTTGCGGGCGGCCGTCGCCGCCTGGGTGGAGGCGCTGCGGGCGGCCGATCCGGGCGACCTGCGGCCGATCCCCGTCGATCTGGTGACGACGTCCGGCAGCGGGCTCGACCCCCACATTTCACCGGCGGCCGCCTATTACCAGGTGCCGCGCGTCGCCCGCAGCCGCGGTCTGCCCGAGGAGACGGTGCACTCGCTGGTGGACGCGCACCGCGAAGGGCGCCTGCTGGGCCTCTTCGGCGAACCCCGCGTGAACGTCCTGCGCCTCAACCTCGCGCTGAATAGGCTGGAGGCGGGCGGCCCCCGGTGATACCCTCGCCGCATGACGAGAGTGGGCGACGATGAATCATGACGACCGGCCCGACCCCGACGCGCTGCTGCGCCGCGTGCAGGCCGAGGAGGGGCGCCACGCCCGGGCCTCCCTGAAGATCTTCTTCGGCTACGCGCCCGGGATCGGCAAGACCTACACGATGCTCGAGTCGGCCCTGCGCCTGCAGGCGGCGGGCGTCGACGTCGCGGTCGGCTGCGTCGAGACCCACGGGCGCGCGGAGACGGCCGCGCTGCTCGCCGGCCTGGAGATCCTGCCGCTGCGCGAGGTCGCCTACCGCGGCACCACGCTGGCCGAATTCGACCTGGACCGGGCCCTGGCCCGCCGGCCCGCGGTGCTCATCCTCGACGAGCTGGCGCACGCCAACGCCCCGGGCAGCCGCCACCGCAAGCGCTGGCAGGACGTCCTGGAGCTGCTCGAGAACGGCATCGACGTCCACACCACGCTGAACGTGCAGCACGTCGAGAGCCTCAACGACGTCATCTCCCAGATCACCTACGTCCGCGTGCGCGAGACGGTGCCGGACTCGATCCTCGAGCGGGCCGACGAGCTCGAGGTGGTCGACCTGCCGCCCGACGAGCTGCTGGAGCGGCTGAAGGACGGCAAGGTCTACATCCCGGAGCAGGCCAGCCGGGCCGTCGACCACTTCTTCCGGCGCGGCAACCTGCTCGCCCTGCGGGAGCTGTCGCTGCGTCGCGCCGCCGAGCGCATCGACGCCGACGTGCGGGCCTACCGGCACGACTACGACATCAAGGCGACCTGGCCCGCGGCGGAGCACATCCTGGTCTGCGTGGGGTCGAGCCCGTCGTCGGCGCGGATCATCCGCGGGGCGCGGCGCATGGCCGAGGGCCTGCGCGCGCGCTGGGCGGCGGTGTACGTGGAGGCGCCGGACGCCTTCCCGATGAGCGACGCCGACCGGGAGCGGCTGCAGGGCCACCTGCTGCTGGCCGAGTCCCTGGGCGGCGAGGTCGTGCAGCTCACCGGGCGGCGGGTGGCCGACGCGCTGATCGAGTACGCCCGCGAGAACAACGTGACCCGCATCATCGTCGGCAAGCCGACCCACTCCCGCTGGCGCGACCGTTTCTCGGGCTCGCTCGTGAACCAGATCGTGCGCGGCAGCGGCGACATCGAGGTCCACTTCATCGCCGGGGACGAGACGCCCGACCGGCGCGCGGAACGGCGCGCCCCCGTGCCGCGGCCGTTCGATCGCGTCGGCTACGGCTTCGCGCTGCTGTCGGTGGCCGCGGCGACCGCGGTGGGGATCCTGGCGCGCGGCTTCCTGTCGCAGCCCGACTTCGTGATGATGTTCCTGCTGACGATCATGGTGGCGGCCTACCGCTACGGGCGGGGGCCTTCGCTCGCCGCGGCGGCGCTGTCGGTGGCGGCCTACGACTTCTTCTTCGTGCTGCCCTACCACACGTTCAGCGTGGAGAACGCGCGCCACCTGCTCACCTTCCTGATGATGTTCGCCGTGGGACTGGTCATCAGCGGCCTCACCGCCCGCCTGCGCCGGCAGGAGCACGGAGCGCTGCGGCGGGAGAGCCGGACCGCCGCGCTCTACTCCCTGAGCCGCGAGCTGGCGACCGTGCAGGACGAGGCGCGGGCGGCGCAGGTGACCGCCGTGCACGCGGCCAAGGTCTTCGGCGGCGAGGCGCTCGTCCTGCTGCCTGACACCACGGGCACGCCGGCGATCCGGGGCAGGAGCGGTCCGGACCTGGAGTTGAGCGAGGAGGAGCTGGCCGTGGCCCGCTGGGCCGTCGAGCACGGCCGGCCCGCCGGCCAGGGGACCGACACGCTGCCCGGCGCGCGGGTGACCTGCATCCCGATCGTGGCGGGCGCCGGCGCCGTGGGCGTGCTCGCCGTCGCGGCGCCCTCGCGCGAGCTGCTCGCGGTGGAGCAGCGGGGCTTCCTGGAGGCGTTCGTGCGGCAGGCGGCGCTGGCGATCGAACGCGTGCGCTTCCTGGAGGAGGCCCGCGCCGCGGCGCTGCGCATCCGCACCGAGGAGACCCGCAGCGCGCTGCTCGGGGCCGTGTCCCACGACCTGCGCACGCCGCTGGGCGCGATCATCGGCGCCGGGTCGACCCTGAGGGACGAGCGTGCGCCGCTTTCGGCATTGCAACGGCGGGAGCTGTGCGACACGATCTGCGCCGAGGCGGAGCGGATGGAGCGGCTGGTCGCGAACATCCTGGACATGGTGCGCCTGGAGTCCGGCGGCATCGCCCCGAAGCGCGAGTGGGTGCCGCTGGAGGAGATCGTCGGGTCGGCCCTGTCCCGGCTGGAGGCGAAGCTCGGCGCGCGCGAGGTGCGGGTGGACCTGCCGGCCGACCTGCCGCTGCTGTCGGTGGACCCGGTCCTGTTCGGGCAGATCTTCGTCAACCTCTTCGAGAACGTGATCAAGCACGCCGGCGCCGAGGCGCCGCTGGAGATCGCGGCCCGCGTGCTGCCCGGGACGATCGAGATCGAGGTCGCCGATCGCGGCCCCGGCCTGCCGGCGGGCGCCGCGGAGCAGGTGTTCGAGAAGTTCTATCGCGGGCCACGGGGTGCGCTCCGGCGGCGTCGGCCTGGGCCTGGCCATCTGCCGCGGCATCGTCCACGCGCACGGCGGCACGATCGCGGCCGGGAACCGCGAAGGCGGCGGCGCGGTCTTCCGCATCGCGATGCCGCGACAGGAAGCGCCGCCGGCCGTCGGGCCGGCGCAGGAGATGGGCAACCGGGATCGGGGGCGGGAGCCATGAGCGAACTCGCCACGCGCGTGCTCGTCGTGGAGGACGAGCAGCAGATGCTGCGGTTCCTGAGGACCGCGCTGGCGGCGCAGGGCTACGAGGTGCGGGAGGCCGTGACCGCGGCCGAGTCGATCGTCGAGGCGACGACCCACAACCCCGAGCTGATCCTGCTGGACCTCGGCCTGCCCGACGGGGACGGCATCGACCTCACGCGCCGGTTCCGCGAGTGGACGCGCGTCCCGATCATCGTCATCTCGGCGCGCGGCCGCGAGGACGACAAGGTCGCGGCGCTCGACGCCGGCGCCGACGACTACCTGACGAAGCCCTTCAGCGTGAACGAGCTGCTGGCCCGCATGCGGGTCGCCCTGCGCCACGCGGCGCAGGCGGGGACCGACACCTCGTCGACCGTGATCGAGGTGGGCGAGCTGCGCGTCGACCAGGTGCGCCGCGAGGTCGCGGTCGGCGGGCGCGAGGTCCGCCTGACGCCCACCGAGTACCGGCTGCTGGTGCTGATGGCCGTGAACGCCGGCAAGGTGCTCACGCACCGGCAGATCCTGAAGTCCGTCTGGGGGCCGCCCTACATGGGCGAGACCCACTACCTGCGGGTCTTCATGGCGCAGCTGCGGCGCAAGATCGAGGCGGACCCGGCCCGGCCGCGCCTGCTGGTCACCGAGCCGGGGGTGGGCTACCGGATGAAGGACCTCTAGGGAGCCGCGCTTGAACCTGCTGCTGATCGTCGTCGTCATCGCCCTGAAGTTCCTGCTGCCGGTGCTGTTCCTGCGCTTCCCCTTCGCGGCGGGCTGGGCCAACTGGCTGCTGGACTCGGTCGACGGCGACCTGCTGATCCCCGCCGGTCTCGACGAGGTCCTCTACCAGAACCTCGACAAGTCCGCCGACTGGGTCGGCTACCTGTTCATCTTCATCTGGGGCTGGCGGCAGCCGATCCGGCGCGAGATCGCGGCCACCTTCGCCCTGCGCACCGTCGGGCAGGCCCTGTTCTTCGTCACGCAGGACGAGTTCATGTTCTTCTGCTTCCCGAACCTGCTGGAGCCCCTGTTCCTGGTCTACGCCACCATCGCGCGGTTCCGCGGCTGGGACCGCGTCCAGGCGATCTACCGCGCCCGGCTGGTCTGGATCTGGCTGGGCATCCTGGTCTACAAGTTCCAGGACGAGTGGTTCACCCACGTGGCCAACGTGGACCGCACGGAATTCTTCAAGGGTCTGCTGCGCTGACCGCCGTCTCTTCCGTCAGAACGCGAATGTTGTCGTAGCCCGCAGGGTGCGGCCGGGCTCCTGGACCCGCGCGCCCGCAGCGAACGGACTGCGCTGGTACGACAGGTGCTGGACGTAGAGCGCGTTCGTGGCGTTTTCGAGGTCGAGCGCCAGCCGGAAGTCTTCATGCTCGAGGGTCGCGCCCAGGTCGAGCCGGTTCCAGGCGCCGGTGCTCCATTCGCTCTGGGAGGCGTCGACGCGGCCCTGGCCGGCGGCGTGCCGGTAGTGGGCCCACCCCTGGCAACGTCCGATCCTCGGCGAGCGCACCGTCAGCTCGACCGACAGCGGCGGGATCTCGGCCAGCGGGCTGCTGTCGGACGTCTTCTCGCCCCAGTTCCAGGCGAGACCGGCGTCGACGAAGTCCCAGGCGGCGGACAGGTACGCGCCGGCCAGCAGGGCGTCCACGCCGTCGTAGGTCTGCAGGACGGCGCTGCCGGCGGTGCGCCGCACCAGGGTCGGGTAGTTCCAGACGCGCGTCCCGAAGACCTCGGCCTTCAGCCGGCGGGCCGCGGCCGAGATGCGAGCGGTGGCGCGCAAGGGGTCGGCGAGCCGCGGGTTGCCCACCCAGTCGGGGGTGGCGCCCGGCTTGTCGACGGCGATGTACTGCTGCTCGACGCCGGGCGCGTCGGCGGCGACCTCGCCCGACAGGGTGAGCTGCGCATGACCGGCCAGGTCGCGCGCGCCGGTGACGGCGGCGCCGAAGGGGAACGACCAGCGGCTCGCGGCGGCGTCCGCCTGCAGCCGGCGGTACGGGTCCATCGCGGTCGCCCCGTCGATGCCGGTGCGGATCAGGCCGGCCCGCAGGCGCAGCCAGGGCTGCCGCGGATCGCCGATCGCACGAATCGCCGTGGCGCCGAGGCGCCAGACGTCGGGCAGCATACGGCTGGTCGTGCCCGCGGCGGGGTTGGCCGCCGGGGTGATGCGGTTGTCGGCGGTCCAGTGGTGGGCGTAGACCTCGTAGCCGTCGCCCACCGCGCCGAGCATCGTCGTGGCGGCGTCGGTGACCATGCGGGTCGCGGCCCAGCTCGTGCGCAGGGCGTTGTCCATCAGGTGGTCGGTGCGGTTGAAGTAGGCGCGGTGGCCGCGGTAGGAGCCCGACAGCTGGTAGTGGTCGTTGCGGCGCTCGTCCATCTGCAGGTAGGGGAACAGCACGTCGTCGGCGGACTCCCAGGCGGCCTGCGCGTCCCCGCCGTCGAACGCGCGGTGGGCGCGCAGCTCCCAGACCGTCGCGGTCGGCGCGTCGGCGTAGCCGTAGAGTTGGGCGTAGGTGCGGCCGTCGGCGTCGGTGTACGGGTCGCTGCGGCGCAGGCGGCCCGCCAGGCGCGTGCGGCGGCTCTCCGCGGCCAGGCCGGCGTCGAGTTCGCCGGCGTGGTCCACGGCGCCGCCGAGGTGGCCGTAGACCAGGGTGTCGCGGCTTGGGCGCCGCCGGCGCAGGTCGACCTGGCCGCCCAGACCGGACTGCAGGCCCGCCCCGTTGCGCGACAGCGCCGCCGTCTCGATGTCCAGCAGGTCGACCTGGCCCGCGCGTGTGTCCATGCGGTTGGGGCAGGCGGGGACGAAGCGCTCGCCGTCGACGGTCACGGTGATGTCCTGGCGTTTGAAACCGTCGGCGTAGAGATCGGCGACGCCGGCCGCGCCGCGGCGGATTGTCGTGAACGGCGTGCCCTGCAGCAGTCGTTCGAGGCGGTCGCCGTCGGCGACGGGCAGCACCGCCTCGCCGGCGCGCACGCGGTTGACGACGACGAACACCGTGTCGGTCAGGGCGTGCCGGATGTCGTCAGCTGTGTCCACCGCGGCGGCGAGGGGCGGGCGGGACGGCGTCATCATCGGCAGCAGGATCACGAACAGCAGCAGGATGTGCCGGCGGCGCGTGCCGCGGCGTTGGTCGATCATCATGGTGATCTCCCTATGGGTCGTGGATATCAGACGGGACCCCGCGATGCCGGCCGGGAGCGCTGGCGCGAGATTCTAGCAGGCGAGCGCGCCCGGCGCCATCGGGCGCGCTCGTGAATTTGCTGCGGAACACCTGCCGGCGCGCTGGGTGTTCGTGCCCGCGGACGGCGGTGTTGACGGTCGTCGCGATCGGGCGGGATCGTGTCGGATCGTCGTCCCGTCGCGTCACTGCTCCTGCGGCAGCAACACCACCTTGATCACGTTCGCCGGATCGACGACCCGCCGCGCCGCGTCGCGCACCATCTGCGCCGTCAGGGCGTTGACCTGCGCGGGCCGCTCCAGGATCAGGCGCGGGTCGGTCTCCAGGTTCTGGTGGCGCACGAGCTGGTCCACCCAGTAGTCGTTCGTCCGCAGGTTCGTCTCGTCCTCGCGCAGCTGCGTCGCCCGGACCTTCGTCAGCGTCTCCTCGTCGGGTCCGTTCTCGGCGATGTCGCGCAGCTGCGCCCAGACCGCGTCGGTCAGCTCCTGCACGCGGTCGGGATCGCAGCCCCAGCCCACCGCGAGGTTGTACCGTTCCGCGGGCATCTTGGAGATGCCCCCGTTGACCCGCACGCCGTAGGTGCCGCTCATGTCTTCGCGGATCGTCTCGCGCAGACGGATGCGCAGCACGTCGCACAGCGCTTCCATCTCGTAGCGCGCCTGCCAGCTCCACGGCTGCTCGCCGTTGAAGGCCAGCTCGACCAGGCCCTTCGGCTCGGCGCCGCGGTGCAGCGTGCGCTCCTGGACGCCGCGCGGCAGCGGCGGCGAGAGGCGGCCCCACGATTCCGTCCTGCCGCCCGCGGGCAGGCCGCCCAGGTAGGTCAGCACCAGCGGTTCGGCCGCGGCCGGATCGATCGCGCCCACCAGCGTGAACGTGAAGTCGCCGCAGTCGCCGAAGCGATCGCGGTAGAAGGCCAGCGAGCCGGCGTGGTCCAGGGCGTCGAGCTGCTCGACCGTGATCGGACGCCAGCGCGGGTGGTGGCCGTAGGTCAGCGCGGAGATGGTGTCGCGGAAGGCCGTGACGGGCTCGGCGCTGCGGTTCTGCAGCTGCGAGCGCTGCTGCTCGACCAGCGCGGCGAAGGCGACGGGGTCCTCGCGGGGCGCCGTCGCGTACAGGTAGACGAGCTGCAGCAGGGTCTCGAGGTCCTGCGGGGAGGCGCTGCCGCGGAAGCCCTCGTCGAGGAACGAGATCTGCGGCTGCAGCCGGACCAGCCGGCCGGCCAGCTTCTTCTGCAGCGCCGTCTGGTCGAAGGCGCCGGCGCCGCTGACGGTCGCGATGCCCGCCGCGTAGTTCAGGCGGGCGTAGGCGTCGTCGTCGGCGATGAGCGACGTGCCGCCGGGGCTCGTGGCCCGCAGCAGGATCTCGTCGTTCTTGAAGTCCGTCGGCTTGAACACCACGCGCACGCCATTGGACAGGGTCCAGGTCGTGGTGCCGAGGGCCGTGTCTTCTGTCCGCGCGACGATCCGCGCCGGGAGCGGCGGCGTGGGCACCAGCGGGGCGTCGACCGTCACGTCGACGTAGGCCGGCACATCCTGGCCGGCCGCGCCGTCGATGATCGCCGCCAACTCGGCCTCGTCCGGCACCGCGAGGCCGTCGCGCTGCGGCGCCTCGATCGTCACGACCCGGCCGGTCGGGGCGACCAGCTCGCGCAGCCGTGCGTCCACCTCGGCCAGCGTGATCCCCGGGAGCAGGTCCCTGGCCAGTCCGAGCCGCTGCGCGGCGTCGGGGTAGGGCGAGCCGCGCAGGAAGTGCGTCATCAGGTTGCGCGCGAAGCGCTGGGACTCGGTCTTGTCCGCCTCGGCGGCCGCCCGCTCGGTCTGGCGCAGCAGTTCGACCTTGGTCCGCTCCAGCTCGCCGGGCGTGAAGCCGTGGCGGTGGACGCGCTCGAGCTCGGTCGTCAGGGCCTCGAGGCCGCGGGCGACACCGTCCTCCTTCACGTAGGCCGCCAGGGTGAAGAAGCCCTTGGTCCGCCCCTGGCGCCGGTCCATGGCGAAGGCGTTGGCGAAGGGGGGATCGGCCAGGCGCGACAGCTCCGCCAGACGGCTGCGCAGCATCGCGACGGCGATTTGGCCGAGCACGCCACGACGGAAATCGGCGATCGTCGTCTCCGAGTCGGGCGCATGCTTGAACAGCAGCGAGACCGTGGTGTTCGACGCCTCGGGATCGGTCGCCACGCCGTACAGGACTCGGTCGTGGTCGGGCACCTCCGGTTGCAGCAGCGGCCGCGGCGCGGCCGGACGCGGGATGGCCGCGAAGCGCTCGCGGATCGAGGCTTCCATCGCGGCCCCGTCGAAGTCGCCGACGGCCACGACGGCCATCAGGTCGGGCCGGTACCAGTCGCGGTAGAAGCGGCGCAGGGTGTCGTGGGGTGTGTTGCGGATGATCTCCGGGTCGCCGATCGTGTTGCGCTCGGCGTAGCGCGAACCGAAAAAGACGATGGGCAGCAGCTCGTCGTACATGCGCTCGTCGGCGCCGCGGCCGCTGCGCCACTCCTCGATGACGACGCCGCGCTCCTTGTCGATCTCCTCGTCGTCGAAGCTCACCAGGTGCGCCCACTCCTCCAGGACCTGCAGCCCCGTGGCCAGCAGCTCCGGCCGGTCGGTGGGCACCTGCAGCATGTAGACCGTCTCGTTCTGGTTCGTGTAGGCGTTGACCTCGGGCCCGAACTGCATGCCGACCGATTCGAGGTAATCGATGAGGGCCTGGCGCGGAAAGTTCTCCGTGCCGTTGAAGGCCATGTGCTCGACCAGGTGCGCGAGGCCGAGCTGGTCGTCGTCCTCGTCCACGCTGCCGGCGCCGACCACCAGCCACAGCGCGGCGCGCTGCTCGGGCTTGGCGTTCTCGCGCACGTAGTAGTGCAGGCCGTTGGGCAGCTCGCCGGTGATCACCGCCGGGTCGAGCGGGACCGGCGACGCGGGGTCCGCGGCGGCGGCGCACGCGGCGGCGGACAGGGCGGCCAGCAGGACGAGCACGGAGCGGCAGACGCCTGATCATGGAGTGGCCCCCTGTGAGGATCGGTCGGTGACGGGCGTATCCCGGCCAGTAAGCCCCGTTCCGGACCGCGGGGCAAGAACCGGCGGCGCGGTGCGGGCGTGGGGCGTATTCTCCTGACCGGCCCCCGCCCGCGTGTTAGATTGGCGCGGCGTCGACCGAATCCCGATCAGCCTCCGGAGCGCCGATGACCCGGACCCCGCGCCGCGACTCCAGCACCGCCGCCCCCGGCCAGGCCGTCCTCGACCTGGTCGTGTTTCTGGCCGGCTTCTCCTTCCTGATCCACGAAGTCGTCTGGAACCGCCTGCTATCCCTGGTCCTGGGCGCCACGGTCACCGCGGCCACGCTGGTGCTGGCGGTCTTCATGGCCGGTTTCGGGGCCGGGGCGGCCGTCTGGGGCCGCGCCGCCGACCGCACGCGCCGGCCCTGGGCGCTGTTGTCGTATCTGCTTTTGGGACTTGGTGTTCTGGGCGCCTTCGCCTACGTCCTGGCGGGCGCGCTGCTGCCGCGGCTGGGTCCGGCGGCCGCGCACGCGGGCGCCGCGCTGCTGCTGGGCGTGCCCTCGTTCCTGATGGGCGGCCTGTTCCCGCTCGCCGGGCGGCTCGCCGCCGCCGGACGCGGGCCTTTGGCGCCGGCTCTGGGCCGGCTGTACGCGCTGGAGACGCTGGGCAGCGCCCTGGGCGGGCTCGCGGCCGGGTTCGTTCTGCTGGGGGCTCTGGGGCAGGACCTGACCCTCGCCCTGGCCGTGGCCGTCGATCTGGGGCTCGGCGCCTGGCTGCTCGTGACCCGCAGGTCGGTGGAATCGCCCGTGGTCGCCGTTGCTACTGCGCCCTCGTCCGCGCTTGCGTCCTTCGCGTCTTCGGACACCGCCCGCGCCGTCGCCCTCTCGTACATTTCGGTCGCCGCTTTCGCCTGCGGCTTCGCCATCCTCGCCCTGCAGGTCGTCTGGATGCGGATGTTCCGCATCTACCTGACGAACACCAGCTACACCTTCGCGCTGATCGCCTCGATGGCGATCCTGGGCCTGTACCTGGGCAGCGCGCTGTTCCACCGGCGCGCCGACCGCCTGGCCGACCCGGGGCGGTCCCTGCTGCGCGCCCTGCTGCTGCTGGCGGCGACCGCGCTGCTGGGGTTGCTGCTGCTGGCGCGCCTGCCCGAGCTGCTGATGTTCCCCTTCCAGGAGGCGTCCGGGAACGCCCTGGTGCGCATCCTGCTGCTGCCGCTGGTGGCGTCCCTGCTGATCGTGGTGCCGCCCGCGGCGTGCTCCGGCTACGCCTTCCCGCTGGCCTGCAGCCTGGCGGCCTCCGGCAACCGGGGAACCGGCCGCGGCGGCGTGGGGCGGGACATCGGCACGGTGCTGGCGATCAACACCGCCGGCTGCGTGCTCGGGCCGCTCGCGGCGGCGTTCGTGCTGATCCCGGCGCTGGGCGCGGCCGTCGCGATCGTGGCCGTGGCCGCGGCGCCGGTCGCCGCGGCCTGGTTCGTCGCGCGCCGCGGCGGCGCGCCGGCGCGCACCGGGCGCATCCTGCTCGCGGCGCTCGCGCTGCTGCTGGCGGTCGCGGCCTGGCGGCCGCAGGTCCGCATCCTGCCGCCCTCGTTCGGCCGCTTCGACCGCGAGGTGCTGTTCTACGACGAGACCGTCGAGGGGACCGTCACGGTGGGGCGGGACCGCGACACCCGCTCGCAGGCCCTCTACACCTACGTCAACAACAGCGCGGTGATCGGCTCGTCCTACGACGCGGTCAAGGTCGTCAAGATGGTCGGGCACTTCCCGTTCCTGGTGCGGCCCGAACTGCGCGACGTGCTGGTGATCGGCTTCGGCATCGGCGTGACGACCTCGGCCATCGCCGCGCATCCGGAGGTGCGGTCGATCACCTGCGTCGAGCTGGTGCCGGGGCTGAAGGAGGCCGCGTCCTACTACCGCGAGCTGAACCGCGACGTGGTCGCCGACCCGCGCCTGACGATCGTGCAGGGCGACGGGCGGCGGCGCCTGCAGGCGTCAGCGCAGAAGTACGACCTGATCTCCTGCGACCCGACGCACCCGGTGCTCGGCTCGGGCAACCTGTACACACGCGAGTACTTCGAGCTGTGCCGGTCGCGCCTGAACCCCGGCGGCCTGGTGTCGCAGTACCTGCCGCTGCACAAGCTGCGCTCCGAGGAGCTGATGGGGCTGATCGCCACCTTCCACGACGTGTTCCCCGACTGCGCCGTCTGGCTGGGCCACTACCACGCCGTGCTGCTGGGCTCGACCGCGCCGCTGCGGGTCGACTTCGCCGACTGGGCCGCCCGCGCCGCCGCGCTGGGGCAGGACCCGAGCTTCTACGGCGACCCCTACCACCTGGCGGCGACCCTGGTCCTGGACGGCCCGGCGATCGCCCGGCTGTCCGCGGGGGCCCGGCTCAACACCGACGACCGCTCGTACACCGAGTTCTTCGCCCCGGGCTGCCTGGACGAGGCCAACCTGTCGGCGAACCTGCGCTACCTGCAGGAGCGCCGCGTCGGGGTCGGGGCGGTCTTCGACGGGATCCCGGACCCGGCCCTCATGGCCCGCTTCGTCGAGGGCAACCGGCTGCTGACCGAGAGCCTGATCCGCCAGACCGGCGGCGATCCCCGCGGCGGCCTGCAGGCCCTGCAGCAGGCCGTCCAGGCCAACCCGGAGGACCAGGAGTACCCGTTCCTGATCCGGATGGCCCGCTGACCCGTTTTATGTGTTAGATTGTCCCGCTCGCGCGGCGACCCGGTCCCCAACGCAGGAGAACAGCACGCCCATGACCGGAATGGTGCCCTGGACGACGGCGAAGAGCGAAGAGCTGTACGGCTTCCCCCACTGGGGCGCCGGCTACTTCCACATCAACGACCGCGGCCACGTCACGGTTACGCCCGACGGGCCGCAGGGCCCCTCCGTCGACCTCGCCGAACTGGTCGAATCGGCCCGCCAGCGCAACATCGAGATGCCGCTGCTGTTCCGGTTCAACGGCATCCTGCGCCACCGCGTGCGGGCGATCGGCGCGGCCTTCCAGGCGGCCATCACCGAGTACGACTTCCAGGGCAAGTACTGCCCCATCTTCCCGATCAAGGTCAACCAGGTGCGGCACGTCGTTGACGTCATCAACGAGGCGGGCCTGCCGTTCAACATGGGCCTGGAGGTCGGCAGCAAGCCCGAGCTGATGGCCGTGCTGGCGATCCAGGACAACCCCGAAGCCCTGCTGGTCTGCAACGGCTACAAGGACCGCCGCTACATCGAGCTGGCGCTGATGGCCAAGCGGGTCGGGCGCCGGCCCGTCATCGTCATCGAGAAGCCGTCGGAGATCGCGCTGGTGCTGGACGTGGCCGAGGAACTGGGCGTCGAGCCCGAGATCGGATTCCGCCTGCGCCTGGCCGGCAAGGGCGCGGGCCGCTGGGAGCACAGCGGCGGCGAGCGCGCCAAGTTCGGTCTCACGGTCTCGGAGATCGTGACCGCGCTGGGCTACCTGCGCGAGCGCGGCAAGCTGGACTGCGTGCGGCTGCTGCACTTCCACAACGGCAGCCAGCTGACGGCCATCTCGTCGCTCAAGGTCGGCCTGCGCGAGGCGGCCCAGGTCTACGTCCAGCTGCGCAAGCACTGCCCGTCGCTGACCCACATGGACGTGGGCGGCGGCCTGGCCGTGGACTACGACGGCTCCAAGACGGCCTCGGAGTCGTCGATGAACTATACGGTCGAGGAGTACGCGCGCGACGTCGTCTGGATCATCAAGGAGACCTGCGATCAGACCGGTGCGCCGCACCCGGCGATCGTCACCGAGTTCGGCCGCGCGACGGTCGCCTACCACTCGGTGCTGGTCTTCGAGGTGCTGGGCATCGCCAACACCTTCTCGACCCCCTGCGACCCCGAGTCCGTGCTGGCCGCGACCAAGGCCCCGGCCATCATCAACATGGCGCAGCTGCTGCAGGAGCTCTCGCCCAAGAACGCGATGGAGACCCTGCACGACGCCGTGGAGCTGCGGCAGGACATCCTGCAGGAGTTCAGCCTCGGCCTCTTGTCCATCGAGGACCGCGCCTTCGGCGACCAGGCCTACTGGGCCCTGCTGAACACCATCAGCGGCATGACCGACCAGATGCACTACATCCCCGAGGACCTGCAGCGCCTGCCGGCCCTGCTGACCGACACCTACTTCTGCAACCTCTCGATCTTCCAGTCGCTGCCCGACAGCTGGGCGGTCGACCAGATCTTCCCGATCACGCCGGTGAAACGCCTCAACGAGCGGCCGACCCGCCGCGTCGTGCTGGCGGACATCACCTGCGACTCCGACGGCAAGATCGACCGCTTCCCGGACCTGCGCGAGGTCAAGCGCTACCTGCCCGCCCACACGCTGCGCGACGGCGAGCGCTACACGTTCGCCGCCTTCCTGGTCGGCGCGTACCAGGAGATCCTGGGCGACCTGCACAACCTGTTCGGCGACACCAACGCGGTGCACGTCGAGGTCAACGGGCGCGTCGAGTTCACGACCGTGGTGCGCGGCGACTCGGTGCGGCGCGTGCTGAACTTCGTGCAGTACGACAAGGGCGCCCTGGTCGAGCGCTGGCGCACGGCGCTGGAGCGCGCCGTCAACCAGGGCCGCCTGACCCCGCGCGAGTCGGCCGAAATCCTGCGCACCTACGAGCAGGCCTTCGACGACTACACCTACCTCAAGTAGCGCCGGCGCGTCCGGCATGTGAAACGGCCCGGCCGGACCTCGCGGTCCGGCCGGGCCTTCGTTCGTCGCACTCCGGTCGGACGCTACTTCAGCAGCGTCATCTTGCGGACGCTCGAGCGGCCGTCCGCGTCGAGGCGGTAGAAGTACGTGCCCGAGGCGAACTCCGCGGCGTCCCAGCGCAGGCTGTGGGCGCCGGCGCCGTACTGGCCGTCGGCCAGGGTGGCCACCGTGCGGCCCTTCACGTCGAACACCCGGACCAGCACGTGCGCTTCGGCCGGCAGGCTGAACTCGAACGTGGTGGAGGGGTTGAACGGGTTCGGGCGGTTCCGGCCCAACGCGAACGGGGTCGGCAGGGCCTTGTCCGCCGCGAGCTCGTCGGCCGGGGCGGCCGCCAGGGCCGCGGTGTAGCCGCGGAACACGATCTCGTCGATGTAGACGTCGTCGGTGTCGTCGCCGGCGTCGCACATGAAGCGCAGCTTGGCGGCGGTCGGGTAGGCGTAGGTGGCGCGGGGGATCGTCACGACCTTGTTGTAGAAGGTGTTGACGACGAAGTCGGTCCCCGCCTTGTAGGTGGCCACCGTGCGCCAGGCGGCGCCGTCGTAGTACTGCACCCAGAAGTCCTCGCCGGTCTCCATGCTCACGGCCTTGAACCAGAAGCTGACCTCGAGGTTCGAGTAGCCGGTCACGTTCTTGCCGGTGGTGTGGTAGAAGGACGACTTGGTGCCGCTGTTGTCCTGGATGTCGGCCGCCGCGGCGCCCTGGTGGGCGTTGACGGTGGCCGTGTAGCGCGACATGTCGTTGCCGCCGTCGGTGTAGGACCCCATGCCGGTCTCGAAGTTGTCCGAGGTGATGGTGGTCCAGGTGCCCGACGACGTCGAGACGACGATGTAGCCGGTCTTGGTCTCGCCGTCGGAGCCGGCGCTGTTGGTCGCCGTCAGCGTGACGGTGTAGGTGCCGGTCGCGGCGTAGGTGTGGCTGGGGCTCTTCAGCGTCGAGGTGCCGCCGTCGCCGAAGGTCCAGCTCCAGCTCGTGGGCGAGTTGGTGGACAGGTCGGTGAACACGACCGCCAGGGGCGCGGCGCCCGTCAGCGGCGTGGCCGAGAAGTTGGCGACCGGGGCCACGGGGGATCGTGACGCCGCCGACGGCCGCGGCGGCGTCGACCATGCCGAAGCCGGCGTAGCGGTCCCAGCCCGCCGCGGACTCGACCGAGGTCACGTCCTGGGCGGTGGTCAGCAGCTGGGTGCGGATCTGCGCCGGAGTCCAGGTCGGGTTCTTCGAGACGATCAGGGCGCAGACGCCCGCCGCGTACGGCGTGGCGCAGCTGGTGCCGTTGAAGAAGGGCTCGTAGTCGCCCGTGCGGTAGCCGCCGGTGCCGACGATGTCGGTGGTGGGCAGGATCGTCGGGGCGATGACGTCCACGGCGCCGGCGCCGTTCTGCGTCGTCGTGCCGTAGTTCGAGCCCCACCAGCGCTCGCCGTCGCAGGTGTAGCCGTTGGGATCGGTCGCCACGCCGGAGTTGACCTCGGTGCTGCTGCTCGAGCTGCGCTTGCGCTCGCCGCAGGGGGAAGCCGCGCCGACGCCGATCACGTTGGCGTTGATGGCCGGGTAGCTGATGGTGCTCATGTTCTCGTTGCCCGTCGCGGCCAGGATCGTGCAGCCCGCGTTGTAGGCGTAGAGGATGGCCGTGTCGGTGGCCGAGTCGCTGCTGATCGCGGCGCCCAGGCTCATGCTGACGACGTCGGCCGCGTGGTCGGCCGCGTAGTACAGGGCGCTCTGGATCGCCGAGAAGTACATCGCCCCGGTGGAGGTGGCGACCTTCAGCGGCATGATGCTGACGCCGGCGGCGATGCCGGCGCAGCCGATCGTGTTGTTCATCGAGGCGACCACGCCGGCGCAGCAGGTGCCGTGGCCGGCGGTGGTGCTGTTGTCGTCGGGGTTGGTGTCGTTGCTGCCGAAGTCGTAGCCAGTGACCAGGCGCAGGTCCGGGTGGTCGATGTCCACGCCGCTGTCGATGATGGCCACGACCACGCTGCTGCTGCCGTAGCCCTGGGTGCCGTCCCAGGCCGCCTGGGCGTTGGCGTCGAAGCCGGGGACGCCGACGGTGGTGGTCAGGGTGTGGTCGTAGGTGCCGCCCCAGTCCAGGCCGGGCAGCTGGGCGGTGTTGTTGTGGCCCCAGTGGCTGGCATAGAGGGGGTCGGCGGGCACGACGGCCGGGAAGGCCACCCAGTCCAGGGACACGGCCTCGACGGACGGGTCGCGCCCGAGCGCCTTGGCCACGTCGGCCATGTCCTGCTTCGTCTCGAAGCGGAACATGAACCAGCGGTCGGCGCCGAGGTCCGCCGCCTTGGCGGCGTCGGCGGGCAGGTCGTAGGGGCGCTCGACGGCGCGCACGCCGGCGGCGGCGGCCAGGGCGTCGAGCGACGCGAGGCCGGTCGCGGCGCCGGGAGCGCGGGCGCCCTTGTCGAGCAGCATGGGCAGCCGCGAGGCGGTCAGGCCGCCGGGCGTGAGCTGCACGAGCAGGCGGTCCGGGGCGTACAGTTCGACTTCCTTCGCCTGCGGCACGAAGCCGTCCTGTGCAGGCACGAAGGCCCGCGTGGCGGCGGCGAAGCCGGGCGAGGCGAAGAGGATGGTCAGGGCGAGCAGGGCGAGCGTGATGGCGAGAGGTTTCCGTGGCATCGTCACTCCTGTCGGTGAAGCGTGAGGAGCGTGCGAGGGGGACGGACTCCAGGGCGCCGCCCGTGCAAGGGGGGCGCCACCGTCCGCTCATGAGTCTAGCAGATGCCGGGGTGCGCAGGCGCAGGCGCATGTCGGTGAACGAAACCACGTGGCGGGTCGTCACCTGTAGAACCGGTTGATCTCCTCCATGACGGAGCGCAGGAGTTCGGCGGGCGGGTCGCCGCCCGCGGCCTTGGCGTCGTCGAAGCGGTACTTGCGGGTGGACAGGGGCAGGATCTCGTGGACGTCGTCGCCGAAGATGAAGGCGTGGTTGACGTAGCTCGAGATGACGTGGGCGCGCGGCGGCGCCGCCGTGTCGAACAGGTCGCGGCCGTTCGAGTAGTCGCGGGGGTCGGACGTGCAGCCGAAGTAGCGGGTCAGCAGCGTCGGCGCGATGTCGGCGAGCGAGGTGCGGTGCGTGTAGACGGCCGGCGCGCGGTCCGGGAAGCGGATGATCAGGGGCACCTGCACCTCGTACTTCGTGTAGTTGGTGCCGTGGCCCCAGAAGTTGGCTCGGTCGTCGTTGAAGGCCTCGCCGTGGTCGGTCGTCACGATGACGATGGTCTTGTCGAGCAGGTCGAGCGCCCGCAGCTCGTCCAGGACCCGGCCGACCATCATGTCGGTGTAGCGCACGGCGTTGCGGTAGTCGTTCAGGTAAGGGGCCGGGTCGGTGTCGGCGTTCATGAACGCCATGTTGATGTTCTTGGCCGGCTTGTCGATCTCGTACTCGGGCGGGTAGCAGTAGTCGTAGTGCGAGGACTTGTAGAAGGCGAGGCCGAAGAACGGGCCGCCCCGGGCCGCCTGCTCCCGCAGAAAGCCGAGGAAGCCCTCGGTCAGATCGACGTCCATCTCCGGGACGTTCTTGCCCGCGAAGTCCTCGTGCAGCTCGAGGCCCCGGAACATCGTGTCCTGGATCTTGTGGCGCCCGAACTTGGAGCGGGCGTAGAGGGCGCAGGCGTAGCCGCGCCCGGTCAGGGCGTCGACGAGCACGGGGTTGTCGATGCGCGCGCTGTTGGCCTTGACCGCCGCCCAGTAGGTCGGGTGCAGGCCGTAGAAGATGCCGAAGATGCCGGCGGTGGTCTGGTTGCCGGTGCTGAGGTTTTCCGTGAAGACCGACGACTCCAGCGACAGGCGGTGGATGTTCGGCGTCACATCTGCGTCCATCGCGTCGAAGCGCCAGCTCTCCAGCAGGATCACCACGAGGTTCGGCGGGCTCGGGGCCGCGGCCGGGTCGTAGGTCATGGGGGCCAGCGGGTAGGTGAGCGACGAGGTCGACTCCTCCAGCACGGCGGCGTCCTCGTCCATCGCGAACGGCAGCAGGTCGCCGTACTTGTCGGCGTTGCGGTGCGAAGTGAACGGCACGTAGAAGGGCAGGTTCGGCGTCAGCGCGGTGACGCGGCTGTCGTTCTCCTGGTAGGCCACGATGTGCAGGATCTGGCTGGCGGTCATCGCCAGCAGGGCCGCGGCCCAGACCAGGGGCGCCAGCCGGCGCGGCGGCCGCAGCCGCCCCGAAAGCCTCAGGATGCCGAACTCCAGGAGCAGGATGGCGGCCAGCGCCGCGACTGCGGTGACCACCGACGAAGCGGGCAGGCCCAGCCCCGCGAAGTCCCGGACCAGGTACTCCATCCAGAAGAAGTCGATGTGGATCCGGATGACCCCGTAGGCCACGGCGTCCAGCAGCAGGTAGTAGACGTAGACCGCCGCGATCAACGCCGTCGCCGGCGCGACAGTCCGCCGTACCGGCAGCAGCAGCAGGAACACCGCGCCGAGCACCACCAGCAGCGGCAGCACGTACCAGCCCGCCAGCACGGCGGCGGCGTAGGCCGCCGTCAGCGCCGTGACGTCGACGCCGCGCAGGTCCCACAGCAGGCAGCCCCAGACCAGCGGCAGGTTCAGCAGCACGATCAGCAGCGTGCGCGTGTAGGTCGCGCCGACCGCGGCGGGGATCTTCGGGGGGAATTTCATCGTCGAACGGCGGTCTTTCGTTGAAACCGATGCAACTTCATACCCGTGGCCGCGAACATATCCCCTGCCCGCAGCTCCGAGCTATGATAGGTTGTCCCGTGAAGGACGCAATCGGCGATTTCCGCCGATCTGCCCGATCCAGGAGGCGCTCATGCTGTCGATGACCCGTTATCGTTCCGCGATCGTGCTGATCGCTTGTGCCCTGTTCGCCGCGGCGGCGTCCGCCGCCGATCTGCCGGCCTACACCCCGGACGCCAACGCCACGCGGGCGCAGGTGCCCGACGTCTACAAGTGGGACCTGACGCCGCTGTTCCCGTCGGCGGAGGCCTGGGAAACCGCGCGCGCGGGGCTGCAGGGGGAGATCGGCGGCCTGGCCGCCTTCCGGGGGCGCCTGCAGGACCCGAAGGCCCTGCGCGACTGCCTGGCGCTCTACTTCTCGCTCCACGACCGCGTCAGCCACGTGCAGCAGTACGCCAACCTGGCGCTGGACACGGAGCTGACCGACGAGACGGCCCAGGCCCGCTCGCAGCGCGGTCTGGCCCTGCTGGACGAGCTGACCGCGGCTTCCGGTTTCATCCGGGCCGAGGCCCTGGCCCTGGACGCGGCGGCCCTGAAGAAGGCCTACGCCGCCAAGGACGGGCCGGCCGCGTACCGCAGCTACCTGGACAACCTGGGACGGCGGCGCGACCGCGTGCTCGGCCCGGAGGCGGAGCGCGTCCTGCAGCTCGCGGGCGACAACCTGTGGGCCGAGATCGACCTCAACGAGATCACCAGCAGCGTGGAGGAGTCCTTCCAGGCGCTGCTGTCGGACATCGCCTGGCCCGTCGTCCACGACGCCGAGGGCAAGGAGGTGCAGCTGACGCTGTCGAACTACTCCCGCTTCCGGCTCTCGCCCGACCGCGCGGTGCGCGCCGAGGCCGTCGGGGCGTTCCTGGCCACGCTGCGGCAGTTCCAGCACGTCTTCGCCGCCACGCTGGGCGGCCAGTGCGAGCTGGACGTGATGTACGCGCGCGCCCGCGGCTACGACACCGCGCTCGAGGCGTACCTGGACAAGGACGGCCTGCCGGTCGCCGTCCACGACAACCTGATCACGGCGGTGAACGCCAACCTCGCGCCCCTGCACCGCTACATGGAACTGCGCCGCAAGGCCCTCGGCCTCGAGGACCTGCGCCTGCACGACCTGTACGTGCCGATGGCCGCGTCCGCGCAGAAGGAGGTCCCCTTCGCCGACGCCCTGGCGATCCTGCCGGCCGCCCTGGCGCCGCTGGGCCCGCAGTACGTGACGATGCTGCATGGAGGGGCTGGATCCGCGCAACGGCTGGATCGACGTGTACCCCAGCGACGACAAGGAGAGCGGGGCCTTCTCGGCCAACGTCTACGGGCGCCACCCGTACGTGAAGATGAACTACCAGGACGGCCTGGACGACCTCTCGACCCTCGCGCACGAGTACGGGCACGCCCTGCACAGCTGGCTCGCGATGGAGAACCAGCCCTACCACAGCTCCCGCTACGTGCCGTTCCTGGCGGAGATCGCCTCGACCTGCAACGAGGCGCTGCTGACGGACTACCTGGCCGCGCGCGCCGTCGACCCGCAGGAGCGGGCCGGCCTGCTGGTCGAGGAGCTGGAGGGCATCCGCACCACGATCTACCGCCAGACCCTGTTCTCGGAGTTCGAGCGCAAGGTGCACGGCTTCGTCGAGGCCGGCACGCCGGTCACGGCGTCGCTGCTGGACGCGACCTACCGCGAACTCGTGCAACGCTACTACGGGCCGGCCTACACCCTCGGCGAGGACGACGGCCTGGAGTGGGCCTACATCCCGCACCTCTACTACAAGTACTACGTCTACAGCTACGCGACGGGCCTGAGCTGCGGCATCGCCATCGCCGAGAACGTCAAGGCGAACGGCCAGCCCGCGGTCGACGGCTACCTGGAGATGCTCAAGGGCGGTTGCAGCGAGCCGCCGCTGGCGCTGCTGAAGAAGGCGGGCGTGGACCTGACGCGTCCCGACGCGATCGAGGCGGCGCTGGGCAAGTTCGACCGCGGCGTGACGGAGCTGGCGAAGCTGA
This sequence comes from bacterium, assembly GCA_016706845.1. Lineage (GTDB taxonomy): Bacteria > Krumholzibacteriota > Krumholzibacteriia > LZORAL124-64-63 > LZORAL124-64-63 > PNOJ01. The sequence goes on along the minus strand of JADJIV010000011.1, from coordinate 51,603 downwards.
TGGGCATCGAGCTCTAGATCGTCGCCGCCAGGCAAGAGGGCCCCGTCTCCGCCGGAGACGGGGCCCTTCGTCCGCGCCCGACTGCCGTTATTTCGGCCGCCGCGACCGCACCGGGTCCGCCGGCTGCGGCAGGATCTCGACCGCCGCTCCCGGCAGCTGGTCGAGCGCCGCGTGCACCGCCGCCTCGAGCTGCAGGTCGCGGCCCTCGCGCGCCGCGGCGGGCGTCTGTTCGACTTCGATGTCGGGGGCGACGCCCTCGCCCTCGACCGCCCACTTCCCGTCGGTGTCGTAGAAGCCGCCGCGCGGGGCGGTGATGAAGCCGCCGTCGATCAGCCCGGGCACGTCCCAGATGCCGACCAGGCCGCCCCAGGTCCGCGTGCCCACCAGCGGGCCGATCCCCAGCTTGCGGAACATGTAGGGCAGCATGTCGCCGCCCGAGCCGGACATCTCGTTGATCACCAGCACCTTCGGGCCCCAGATGGCGGCGTTGGGCGCGGTGAACGGCTGGCGTGCGCCCACCGGGTTGTTGAAGTAGCCCAGCAGCTTGCGGTTCATGACGTCGACCATGAGGTCGGCGATGGAGCCGCCGTGGTTGTAGCGCTCGTCGATCACGGCGCCGTGCTTGTCCTGCTGGGCGAAATAGCCGCGCAGGAAGGCGGCGTAGCCCTCGCCGCCGGTGTCCGGGATCCAGACGTAGGCCAGCTTGCCGCCGGACAGCTCGTCGACGCGGCGGCGGTTGTCCTCGATCCAGACCCGCTGGCGCAGCGGCTCCTCGTCGGCGACCGGCACGACGGTCACCTTGCGCGCGCCCTTGAGGTCGGGCTTGTCGTTGAGCGTCAGCACCGTCTGGCGGTCGGCCTTGCGGTCGAACAGGCTGTAGGGGCTCATGTCCGCCGTGAGCTCGACGCCGTCGACCGCGAGCAGGTAGTCGCCGACGCGCGCGTCGATGCCGGGGCCGCTCAGCGGCGCCCGCAGCTCCGGGTTCCAGTTCTCGCCCGTGTAGATCCGGCGCAGGCGGTAGCGGCCGTCCGCGGCCTCGAAGTCGCAGCCCAGCAGGCCGACCGGCACGGCCTCGACCTCGGGCTCGTCGCCGCCGCCGGTGAACGAGTGGCCGATGCAGGTCTCGCCGCCGAGGATGTCCAGCACGTAGGTGAGGTCGGCGCGGTGGCGCACGTGCTCGACCCAGGGCGCGTAGGCGCGGTAGGCCCAGTCCAGGTCCAGGCCGTGGACGTTCTCGACGTAGAAGAAGTCGCGCTGGAAGCGCCAGGCCTCGCGGAAGATCTGCCGCCACTCCGCGGCCGGGTCGACCTTCATGCGCAGGCCCGACAGGTCGAGGTCGCCCTTGCCCTCCTCGGCCTTGCCGTCGGCGCCGGTCAGGAGGAATATTTCGCCGGGCTTGGCCTGCAGGAGCTTCTGGCCGTCGGCCGACACGCGGTAGGCGAGGATCCCCTCGGTGAGCTTCGTGGTCTCGCGCTTCTCCAGGTCGTAGGCGTGCAGCGTCAGCCCCGGCTGGTTCGGCACGTTCTCGGCGTAGAAGAACGTGCCGGCGGCGCCGGCGACCAGCCGCTCGTAGTTGCGGGGCGGCACGTCCAGCGCGACGATCCGCTGGTCGAGGCCGGCGAAGTCGATGCGGACGACGACGTCTCGTCCTTCTTGTCGTCGTCCTTCTTGTCCTCGTCCTTCTTCGCTTCGTCCTCGGCCTTCGGCTCCTCGTCGTCGCTCTGGGGCTTCAGGGGCGAGGGCTCGTCCTTGCCCAGCACCGCCAGGTAGAGCGAGCGGTTCAGCGGCTGGTTGTAGGAGCTCATGTCCAGCCAGCCGACGTTCAGTCCGTAGTCGGTGCTGGCCAGGAACGCCAGGTACTTGCCCGAGGCGTCCCAGGCCGGCGACATGGCGTCCGCCAGGCCGTCGGTGATGCGGGTCGACTTGCCGGTCTCGAGCGAGTACACGCACACGGTGTTGAACTGGCTCGTCAGGCGCTTGGTGTAGGCGATCCAGCGCGAGTCGGGCGACCAGACCGGGGCGATGTGGCGCTCGGGGTGGGCGAACCCCTCGTCGTCGATCCGGGTCGGCTTGCCGGAGGCGGCGTCCACGACCCACAGCACGCGGTCGGCGTCGCCGAAGGCCAGGTGCTTCGAGTCCGGGGACCAGCGGGGCGTGTAGTAGAACGTGGGGTCCGGCAGCTTCACCGTGCGCCGGTTCCCGCCGAACTGGTCGGCGATCACCAGCTGGTACTCGCCGCTCTCGTCGGAGAACCACGAGAGCAAGCGGCCGTCGGGCGACCAGGCCGGGGCGCGGTCGGCGGCGCCCGGGCTGTTGGTGAGGTTGCGGATGTCGCCCTTCTCGGCCGGGACGGTGAAGATCTCGCCGCGGGCCTCGAAGGCCACGCGCTTGCCCGCCGGCGAGAGGGCCATGTCGGCGATCAGCTTCGCGACGTCCTCCCAGTGCGGCCGGGCCCCGGGGAAGTCGCCGTTCAGGGTCACGGTCACGGGGCGGGGCTCGCCGCCCGCGGCGTCCAGCGCGTAGAGCCGGCCGCCGTTCTCGAAGACGAGGCGGCCGGCGCCGCCGCCGAGGTTCTTGCAGTCGAATTCCTTGAAGTGCGTCCGCTGGCTCACGGCGCCGGTGGCGACGTCGTAGGCCCAGACGTTCATGGCCAGGTCGCGGTCGCTCAGGAAGAAGATCGTGCCGCCGAGCCAGACCGGGGCGAGGTCGTTGCTGCCGTCCCAGGGCAGCTTCGTCACCGCCAGCGTCGCGAGGTCGACGACGCGGATGGGCTGGGTCTGCCCGCCGCGGTAGTTGCGCCACTCCGCCTCCCAGGGTTCGACCAGCTGGTAGGCGAGGCGCTTGCCGTCGGGCGACAGCGCGCCGGCGGCGGCGCGGGGCAGGGGCAGCGCCTCGGGCAGGCCGCCCTGCAGCCCGATGGTCCACAGCTTCGGCTGCGACCGGGGCACCGTCTCGCGGCCCGAGGCGAACACCACGCGGGCGCCGTCGGGGGTCCAGCCGCGCACGACGTCGTCGCCCGGGTGCCAGGTCAGGCGCCGCGGCTCGCCGCCCTCGACGCCGACCACGTAGACGTCGAGGTTGCCGTCGTAGTTCCCGGAGAACGCGATCTGCCGGCCGTCGGGCGAGAACTTCGGCGCGGCCTCGAAGCCGGCGAAGGTGGTCAGGCGGCGGGCTTCGCCGCCGTCGCGGTCGGCGATCCAGACGTCGCCGGCGTGGACGAAGGCGACCATCTCGGCCGAGACGTCGGGCATGCGCAGCAGGCGGGCCTCCTCGGCGGCCGCGGGCGCGGCGGCGGTTGCGAGCGCGCAGCAGAGGAGCACGAGGGTCGGTGATCTCATGCGGAGCTCCTTCGGGTTGGGATCGGCGGGTCAGTCAAGGGCGTCGGGATTCTCCGGGACGGCGGCCGGGCGCCGCGGGCGCCGCAGGCGGCGGGGCAGACCGCCCAGGATCGAGAACATGTCCTCGGACAGGGTCGCGGTGGCGGGCAGCAGCACCGACGTCAGGAAGGTGCTGACGAACAGCCCGCCCATGATCACCAGGGCCATCGAGTAGTAGTAGACGCCGCCCAGCGAAGGCTTCTGGATCGCCATCGGCAGCAGGCCGAGCAGAGTGGTCAGGGCGGTCATCAGGATCGGGCGCAGCCGCTCGCGGCCGCCGCGCACCATCGCCTCGGTGCGGCCCATGCCGCGGCGGCGGTACTGGTTGATGTGCTCCAGCATGACGATGCCGTTGTTCACCACGATGCCGATCAGCAGCAGCAGCCCGATCGCCGCCGGCTGGTCGAAGTCCGTGCCGGTCAGGTGCAGCGTCCAGGCGGCGCCGGCCACGGCGAAGGGCAGCGAGATCATCAGCGCCAGGGCCTGGCGCGCCGACTCGAAGAGACCGGCCATGACCGCGAACACCAGCAGCAGCGCCAGCAGCAGGTTGGTCAGGAACTCCTGCGACTGTTCCTGGCGGCGCTCCTGCCAGGCCCCGAAGGTCCACGAGTAGCCGTAGGGGAAGGTCATGCCCTCCATCGCGGCGGAGATCTGCGGCATGAAGCGGTCGCTGGTGCCCTCCTCGAAGCGGGCTCCCACCCAGACGCTGGTGCGCCGGTTGTCGCGCTCGATGCGCTCGCGCCCGGGCTTCTGGACGAAGTCGGCGACGGCGGCCAGGGGCACGCGGTCACCGCCGGCGGTCACCAGCGGCAGGTTCGACAGCTGCGACAGGCTCTCGGTCTTCTGCTCCTCGAGCGTCAGGCGCATCTCGCGCTCGCCGTCCTCGGTGCGGAAGCGCGGCAGCCGCCGGCCGCGGTAGGTGAGGCCCACGACGTCGGCCACCTGGTCGGGCGCGACCGCGTACCTGGCGATCAGCTCGCGGTCCGGCTCGATGTGCAGTTCCTGCTGGGCCTCCTGCTGGCGCGCTCCCACGTCCAGCAGGCCGGGGATCGCGGCCACCCGCTGGGTGGCCTCCTCGGCCAGCTGCATGAGCACCTCGGTGTCCTCGCCCACGAGCTGGAAGGCCACCCGCCGCCCGCCGCCGTGCCGCCAGCCCTGCTGCTCCTCCTGCACGTTGAGGCGCACGCCCGGGATCTCGGGCAGCAGGCCGCGCAGCGTGCTGCGCACGCGGGCGATGTTCGCGGCGTCCGCCTTGCCCTCCTCCAGGTAGACGCGGGTCATGCTCCAGTTGTCGGTCCAGAAGCTGTAGATCGAGCGCGCCATCAGCTCGGTGCGGTGCGGCTCGAGGCCCTGCTCCACCTGCGTGACGAGGGCCTGCTTGCGCTCGAGGCTCAGCTCCTCGCTGTAGTCGTAGTTCACCTGGACGAACAGCTCGGCGTTCGAGGTCTCGAAGTTCATCTCGAGGTTCGTGAAGGGGTAGACCGCCGAGGCGATCACGGCCAGACCGATCACCGGCGCCAGCCAGCGGCGCCGCAGGTTCGTCCGCAGCAGCGACTCGTAGCGACGCTCCACGCCGGTCATCCAGCGGCCGCGCGGGCGCGGCGTGGAGCGGATGTACCAGGCGGTGGCCAGCGGGATCAGGGTCTGGCTGATGAACAGCGAGGCCAGCAGGGCCAGGCAGACCGTGATCGCCAGCTCCTTGAGGTAGACGTTCATCTCGCTGGGCTTGTTGAAGATCAGCGGGATGAAGACGATGACCGAGGTGAGCGTGGCCGCGGTGACCGCGTTGGCGACCTCGCGCGCGCCCTCGCGCGACGCCGTCACGCGATCGGCGCCCTCTTCGCGGTGCCGGAAGATGTTCTCCATGACCACGACGGCGTTGTCCACGAGCATGCCGACGCCCACGATCAGGCCCAGCAGCGTCAGCGTGTTGAGCGACTTGCCCTGGGCCCAGACGATGCCGCAGGTCACGATCAGCGAGAACGGGATGCAGAGCACCGCGACCACGGTGGTCGAGACGCGCCGCAGGAACAGGAAGAGGACCGCCGCGGCCAGGACCGCCCCGAAGATGCCGGTGAACGTCAGGTCGCCCAGGGTCTTGCGGATCTCCGCGCCCTGGCTGAACCAGACCAGGAAGTTGACGTCCTGCAGCTCGGGGTCGTCGCCCATGCGCGCGATGGCGGCCGCCAGCGCGTCGCAGACTTCGACGGTGTTGGCGCGCGACTCCTGCGAGACGCTCACGCCGATGGCGAAGTCGCCGTCGAGGTGCCGGCCGTACTCCAGGGGCGGCTCCTGGTAGACGACATCGGCGACGTCGGACAGCCGCAGCCCGTCGGCGCGCAGCGGCAGGGCGCGGATCTGCTCCACCGTGGACAGGGTGCCGACGGTGCGCAGGGTCCAGCGGGCGTCGCCCTCGACGATCCGGCCCAGGGACTGGTCGAAGTTGCCCGTGCGCAGGCGGCGCGACACGTCGCGCACGTCCATGCCGTGCAGCTCGAGGTCGGCCAGGCGCAGGTTGATGCGCACCTCGCGCGGGTTGACCCCGTCGAGCCGCACCTGGGCCACGCCGGGCACGCGCTCCAGCGGCCGGATGATCTTGCGCTCGAGCAGGTCGTAGCTCTCGCTGAGGTCGCGCGGCGAGCTGAGGCGGCCCTCCAGGATCGGCGACTCCGAATCGCGCGAGTCCCAGCTCGTGCTGACCTGGATGTCGCCGAGGTCCTCGGGCAGGTCCCCGCGGATGCGGTCGATGCGCTCCCAGACCTCGGTGCGGGCCAGGTGCAGGTCGGCGCCCCAGTCGAAGCCGAGCCGGATGCGGCCGCCCTCGCCGTCGCAGCTCGACCACATGCTCTGCAGCCCCTTGACCGAGCCCAGCACGTCCTCGACCGGCCGCACCACCATGCGCTCGACCTGTTCGGGCGAGGCGTTCTCGTAGGGGAGCTGCACGAACAGCTCGGGTTCCTGGATGTCCGGCATGAACGCCAGCGGCAGGCGCGTCAGGGCGACCACCCCGAGCAGCACGATGCTCGCGAGCAGCATCAGCACCGATACGGGCCGCTTGATGGCGATTTCCGGCAGCGTCATGCGTGCGGTCCCTTCTTGCGCCTAGCGCTCGTCGCCGATGCGCGACGGCACGGCGAGGTAGGCGGCCGGTATCACCAGGAGCGTCAACAGGGTGCTCAGCAGCAGGCCGCCCGCCACGGTGATCGCCAGCGGCGAGCGCAGTTCGGCCCCCTCGCCCCAGGCCAGGGCCATGGGCAGCAGGCCCAGGACCGTCGTCAGGGTCGTCATGAGGATCGGCCGCAGGCGCAGGTGCGCGGCGCGCACGATCGCTTCGTGCTTCGGTACGCCGGCGCGCCGCAGGCGGTTGACGGCGTCGACCAGCACGATGGCGTTGTTGACCACGATGCCCACCAGCATCACCACGCCGATCAGGACGATGACGGTGACGGGCGTGCCGGTCAGCAGCAGCGCCGCCACCACGCCGATCAGCGCCATGGGGATCGTGAACAGCACCAGCAGCGGGTGCAGGAAAGACTCGAAGGTCGCCGCCATGACCAGGTAGACCAGGAAGACGGCCAGCAGGATCGCGAAGCGCAGGCTGCCGAAGCTGACCTGCATCTCGCGGTTCTGGCCGCCCAGCTCGACGGTCAGCCCCGGCGGCGGCGCCAGGCCGGCCAGCGCGGCGCGCACGTCGGTGACGGCCGCCCCGAGGCTGCGCCCCTCGACGTTCGCCGAGACGACGGCGGCCCGCTGCTGCTGCAGGCGGTGGATCTCGGCCGGGCCGCGGTCCTCGGACACCTGGGCCACGGACGTCAGGCGCAGGGAGGTGCCGTCGGGGCCGGGCAGCGCGAGGTTGCGCACGTCCTCGACCGTGTGGCGGTCGCTCTCGCGGTTGCGCAGGCGGATGTCGATCTGCCGGTCCTCCTCCTTGAAGCGCGTCGGCACCACGCCCAGGACGCGGTTCTTGAGCGTCTCGGACAGCACGCCCATGTCGAGGCCCAGGGCGGCCAGCCGCTCGCGGTCGAACACCACCTGCAGTTCCGGGTTGCCCGCTTCGAGCGACGAGCGCACGTCGACCAGGCCTGGCACCGTCTCCAGCCGCGCGGCGATCTCCAGCGAGTGCGTTCGCAGGTCCTCGAGGTCGTCGCCGAAAACGATCACCTCGATGGGCGTCTTGAGGGTGAAGTACGACGGGCGGCCGAAGCGCGCCTCGAGGTCGGGGAGGTCGGCGAAGGCGGCGCGCATGCGGTCGGCGACGGCCACCTCGGCGGCGCCGTCGCCGCGGTCCTTCATCACCACGTTGAGCTGGCCGAGGTTCTCGGCCCGCGTGTTCACCGACAGCCCGCCCGAGACCAGCCGGCTGCCGACCGTCGCGTAGCTGACCGCCACGGCGGGCTCGGCGGCGGCCGCCTGCTCCATGACCTGCAGGGCGCGATCCGTCGCCGCGAGCGAGGCCCCCTCCGGCAGCGTGGCCTCGAAGAAGAACTCGCCCTCGCTGAGCTGGGGGATCAGCTCGGTCTGCAGCAGCGGCAGCGCGGCCAGGGCACAGGGCGAACAGGCCGAAACCGGTCGCGAGCGTCAGCCACTTGCGGCGCAGGGAGGCGCGCAGCAGGACGTCGAAGCGGCGGGAGAAGCGGCCCATGGTCATCGCGGCTGCGGGTGGGGTCGCGAACTCGTCGTCCTGCGAGCCGGCGTCGGCAGCTTCCCGCCGGCGCTCGACGTCGCTCGGCAACCTCGACCCCGCCGCGCTCAGCATGGGGATCAGCGTGATGGCGACCACCAGCGAGGCCAGCAGGCTGAAGGTCACCGTCAGGGCCTGGTCGCGGAACAGCTGGCCGGCGATGCCCTCGACGAACACGATCGGCACGAACACCGCGACCGAGGTCAGCGTCGAGGCGGTCACCGCGGCGGCGACCTCCGAGGTGCCGTCCACGGCCGCGCGGTAGAGGGTGGCGCCGTCGCGGCGCCGGCGGTAGACCGCCTCGAGCACCACGATGGAGTTGTCCACGAGCATGCCGATGCCCAGGGTCAGACCGCCCAGCGACATGACGTTCATGGTGATGTCGAGCTTGTACATGGCGACGAAGGTCGCCACCACCGAGATCGGGATCGAGGTGGCGATGATCAGCGTGCTGCGCAGGTCGCGCAGGAACAGCATCAGCACCAGGATCGCCAGCAGGCCGCCGACCAGGGCGGCGTCGCGCACCTCGTCCACGGACTGCTGGATGAAGTGCGACTGGTCGAACAGCACGGTCAGCTGCGTGCCCGGCGGCAGCTTGCCGTCCTGCCAGGCCGCGAGGCGCTCGCGCAGGCGCTTGGCCACGGTCACGGTGTTGGCGTCGCCCTCCTTGTAGAGGGAGATCTCCACCGACTCCGCGCCGTCGACGCGCGTGATCTCCTCGCGCTCCTTGCTGCCGCGCCGCACCTCGGCCACGTCGCCGATGCGCACTACGCCGCGCTCGTCGCGCTTCACGATCAGGTCGGCGATCTCCGCGACGTCGTCGTACTCGTTGATCGTGCGGATCAGGAACTGGTCGTCGCGGCCGCGCAGGGCGCCGCCGGGCAGGTTGACGTTGCCCACGCCCAGCACCTGCCGCACCGCCTCGAGCGGGAGCCCCAGCGCCGCGAGGCGGTCCTGATCGACGTCGACCTGGATCTCCTCCTCGAAGCCGCCCTTGACCTGCGCCGCGGCCACGCCCTTGAGCGTCTCGAAGTCCTGCTTGAGCTGCTTGTCGGCCAGCCGGCGCAGGACGGTCAGGTCGTCGCTGCCCGAGAGCGCGAGCCGGATGATGGGGTCCAGGCTGGGGTCGTAGCGCAGCACGACGGGGTCGGTGGTCTCGGCGGGCAGGATCAGCCGGTCGAGCTTCTCGCGGACCTCCATCGACAGCAGGTCCATGTCCGCGCCCCACTCGAACTCGAGCGTGACCTCCGACATGCCGGGCCGCGACACCGAGTGGATCGACTGCAGGCCGCGCAGCACGCCGACGGACTCCTCGACCGGCCGCGTGACGAGGTTCTCCACCTCTTGCGGCGCCGTGTCGGGGAACTCGGTCCGCACCGTGAGCGAGGGGTATGTGATATCGGGGAACAGCTCCAGCGCCAGGCGCCCGTAGGCCACGACCCCGAAGACGATGATCGCCAGCGCCGCCATCACGACGCTGACCCGGCGGCGGACGGCGAAATCGACGAGTGCGCGCATCAGGAGCCGGCCCCTTCGGCGAGGACCTTCAGCTTCGAGCCGTGCTTCAGCGAGCGCTGCCCCTTGACCACGACCCGCTCCGCCGCCGCCAGCCCGCTCAGGATCTGGGTCCGCTCGTCGTCGGTGAACCCGGTCTCGACGACGCGGCGCTCGGCGGTGGCGCCGTCCTCGCCGGCCGCCACGTAGACCACGGTCTCGCCCTTGTCCGTCAGCACGGCCGACCGCGGCACCAGCACCGCGCCGTCGCGCCGCTCGGTGACGATCTGCACCTGGGCGAAGTCGCCGGGTCGCGTGCCCTCGGGGTACGACGGGATCTCGATCGTGATCTTGATCGTGCCGCTGGCCGGGTCGATGACCGGGCTGATCAGCTTGATGCGCCCCTGCACGCGCTGGCTCACGCTGTCGAGCACCAGCTCGACGGCCTGGTCCTGCCGCAGCTTGTTGAACTCGCGGCTGGGCACGTGGACCTTCGCCAGCAGCGGGTCGAAGTCGGCCAGCGCGAACAGCGGCGTGCCGACCGACACGTTCTGGCCGACGCTCACCAGGCGCCGCGTGACGCGGCCGCCGAAGGGCGCGGTCACTTCGGTGTAGGAGAGGTCGAGCCGCGCCAGACCCTCGTCGGCCTCGGCCCGGGCCAGCTCGCTGCGGGCGGCCTCGAACTCCTCGTCCGTGGCCAGGTCCTCGTCGCGCATGGCCTGCAGACGCTGGAAGCGCGCGCGGAGGTTAGCCGCGGCGGCGGCCGCCTGGTCCGCGCGCAGGCGGTACTCGTTGTTGTCGATGCGCAGCAGCGCGGACCCCGCCCCCAGACGGTCGCCCTCCTCGGCGGACAGCGACGCGATGACGCCCGCGACCCGGGCGAGGACCTGCGCCTCCTTCTCGGCCTCCAGCGTCGCGGTCGCTTTGTAATAGCTGGAGATGGAGCCCAGCTCGGCCGGCGCCACCGCGACCGGCACGGCCGGCTCCTCGGGCTGGCCCCCGGCATCGCCGCCGCGGGCTTCGGCCTGCGCGCCCCCGGCGGGCGCGTCGTTCTTGCCGCCGCCGCAGCCGGCCACGGCCGCCAGCAGGAGCGCGAACAGGAGGAAGCGGGGGAATTTCGCGATCGTCATGGGTCTGCGATCCCTTCACTGGTTGCGGCCGGGGCCCGGGCGGGGGCGCGGAGAGCGGCGAACGTTACAAGATCCACTACCGGAGCGGTTTTGACAATCGCCGCCGGGCGGGGATCGGTCTAGGACGGCGGGGGAGAGGCGGGGTTGCAGGAAATCACCGGAAATCGGCATGAAGCCTGCGTTACATGCCGGGACGCGATTCCAGTGAACACCGTTGACTAGTTCTCCCTGAATTTTGAACAAATGTCAGAAATCATGGTGACGTCATGGTGTGGCGCCAACATTTCATCAATTGAGGCCCGATGAGTGAGCCGACACCTACGTCAGCGACCCCTGCGGAACTAGCCCTTCATCACAAGTTCGTCGAATCGGTCCAGCAGCTCAAACGGGGACTCGTTCGTAGCTGTCACTACTTGTTGCAGATCCAGAATCGAAAGGTTCACTGCGTATTCGGCTATCACACGATCGCTGAGTATGCGGCCGCCGAAGCTGGGCTGACGCGTGCGCAATGCGACAGTTTCCTGGCGCTCGCCCGACGATTGCCGCTGCTTCCCGGCGTCGCAGCAGGTGTCGAGAACGGAGACTTGAACTGGTCGCAGGCCAAACTCCTGTGCCGCGCCGCGACACCGGCGACCGAGCAGGAGTGGATCGAGACCGCCAAGGGCCTGTCGGTGCGCTCGCTGGCCGAAGTGGTCAGGCGGGTTTCCACGCCCGTGAAGCCGGTCACGGCATCGCTGGCACGTCCTACGCCCGTCGCTCCCGAGCCGCCATCCGCGCCGAAACCAAGCTTCGTCACCGTCGTCTTCCACGCTGACCGCTTCGCGATCTGGGAAGCCTGGCTCGCCGCCGCGCGAGTAGCGGTGCCGGGTGCGCCCACGGACGAACTCCTGGCCGGGTTGATCGATCAGGGTGGTGCGGCGATCGTCATGCGCCTCGTGATCCAGCAATGTCCGGACTGCCGCTCGTCCGTGATCGCCACATCCCGCGGCGACCTGGCCGTGACCGGCGCGCTCCTGGCGCGCGCTGACTGTGAAGCCGAGCGGCAGGGTCCCGACGGGAGCGTGCGCCGTGCTATTCCGCCGCGGATGCGGCGTCTCGTCCTGGCCCGCGATGGTCATCGCTGCCAGGCGGAAGGTTGCGGCCGTACGCAACACCTGCAGGTCCACCACCGCACGCCGGTCGAAGTGGGTGGGCGCGCGACCATCGATAACCTGATCACGCTCTGCGGTTGCTGTCATCGGGCGCTGCACGAACGCGAGGCGGCGCTGAATGCCGCCGCCATCGACCCGGCTGGTTGACGGAGTCTTGCCGCCGGGCAACGCTAGTTGCCGTACATCGCCTTGAGCGTACTCCAGGAGGCCCGCTCCGCGGGCGTGGCCCCGTCGCAGAAGGTCATCCAGCCCAGCGTCATCTGGTAGGAGGCGGGCGGCACGATCGCCAGCGTACCGGGCCAGCTCAACAACCCGCTGCCCGCTCCCGGGCCGTCGGGGCTCTGCGGGCCGAGGGCCGGGATCTGCCAGATGTCGCCGCCCGCCGACGAAGGTTCGCGGCCGGAGTGGGACACCGCGACGTAGTAGAGGCCGGGAGCCAGCGACACGTTCGGCGCCGTGAGGATCTTCATGCCGCCGGAACAGACCTGGTTGGCGCGCACTCCCATCCCGACGGCGTCGAACAGCCACGGGCTCGGTTCGGCATCCTGGTTGCACTGGAGGGAGACGAGCGGCAGGCCCGCCGGCGGCGTGGCCGTCAACTGGATGCAGTACAGATCGACGTCGTCGTGGCCCGCCAGGACGCCCGCGATGGTCGTGAGTCCGCCGGTCCCGAGCGTGATCTGCGCGATGCCGAGCAGATCGCCGGCGTCGCCGTCCTCGGTCCAGACCTGTGCGAACGCGGCGGGAACGGTCAGCAGCGCCACGGCCGACAGGCAGACCAGCCACCGGTCGGCGCCGGAAGCAGCGCGGCGATCCAACTTGTCGTTCATCATGAAGATCTCCTGTCTCTGCCCGTTGGGGACTGCCGATTGCACGGGCCGGACGACCGGACCGCCACCGAAGTGTGCCGACAATCATGGCACGATCGCATAGTCGGAAGCAATAGAGGTCTTATTTCATCTTAATTTGTGGCATGATCTGCTTGAGTGACCGGTGGCGGCCGCCCGGCCAGGACGACGCCCGGCTATGATAGAATCCGCCACGGACCGCTGCCGCGTGCCCGGAACCACCGCGAAGGAAGTGCCATGTCCAGGAACCGCATCACCGTCTTTGCCACCTTGCTCGTGTCTCTGGCCCTGGTCGCACAAGTGGCGGCGCGCCCCCTCGCAGGCGCGCCCCCCCTGCCCGCCGGCCTGACCATCGCCGACGTCCCGAGCGGCACGCTCGTCGATCTGGCCGCCCCTCTGGCCGGACTCGAGCGTTTCGACGGCAGCGTGAACGCGCCCGCGGCCACGACCGGCCTGTGGCGCCAGATGCTCTTCGAACTGCGCCGCTCCAGCCTCGTGGAACGCGGCTGGCCCGAACCGCGCGATCTGGAGCGGCGCGCGCTGGCCGCGGCCTCGCCCGAGGTCGTCCCGGTCGCCCTGCTGAACGCGGGCTACGACCGCCTGCGCCCGGGCTCGCCCGCGGACCGGGAGACGTGGAGCCGCGCCGACGTCGTCCCCGGCCGCGTCTTCGCCGCCGCCGCGTTGCGCCCCGTGACCTACCGCGGCGCCCGCGTCGAGCTGCACTTCGCCGCCGACCTGTGCGTCGGCGGCCTGCCGCCGCGCCTTGAGGTCGACCCCGACGACGGCGGCGGCTGGCGCGAGGTCGGCCCCGACGGCCGGCTCACCGCGAGCTACACCGCCACGGGCGTCCGCACGCTGCGCCTCCGCGCGACGACGTCCGACGGCGCCCTGCGCCACGCCGCCTTCACGCTCGAAGTCGCCGCGCTGCAGACCCCCCAGCCGACCGCGACCTGGCCCGTCACGGCGAGCGTGCCCTACGACGGCGCGGCCGGGGCCGGCTCGGCCTACGTCTACCTCGCCGAGGGCCGCACCCAGCTGACCAACCCGGTGGTCGTGGTCGAGGGCTTCGACCTCGACGACTCGATGGGCTGGGACGTGCTCTACGAGATGCTGAACCAGGAGCAGCTCATCGAGACGCTGCGCGCCGAGGGCTTCGACGCCGTGGTGCTGGACTTCGCGTCGGCCACCGCGCCCATCCAGCGCAACGCCTTCGTGCTGACCGAACTGCTGGGCATGGTCCGCGCGGCCGCGGGCCCGCAGCGCACCAGCGCGCTGATCGGCGCCAGCATGGGCGGCCTGGTCTCGCGCTACGCCCTGGGCTGGCTCGCCCAGCAGCAAATCGATTCCGGAGTGCGCACCTGGATCGCCTTCGATTCGCCGCAGCGCGGCGCCGTCATCCCGCTGGGCCTGCAGCACTGGCTCGACTTCTTCCAGGACGATTCGGAGGCCGCCGCCTTCCTGCTGAGCCGTCTCGACACGCCCGCCGCGCGGCAGCTGCTGCTGCAGCACCATCTCGCCACGAGCGGCGCCACGGCCGCCCCCGACCCGCTGCGCACCGCCTTCGAAGCCGACCTGCAGGCGGTCGGGTTGCCGCCCTGCCGCCGCGTCGCGGTGGCCAACGGTTCGGGCGCCGTCGCCGGCCAGGGCTTCGCGCCCGGCCAGCAGATCATCCGCTACGAGTACGACTCGTTCCTGGTGGACATCCGGGGCAACGTGTGGGCGGTGCCGCAGCAGACCTCGGCGCGCATCTTCCAGGGCGTGATGAACGTGATCTGGCCGCTGCCGGACACCTACCAGGACGTGACGGTCGCCGGCGCCGTGTCGTGGGACGGCGCGCCGGGCGGCTGGCGGGCGTCGATGGCGCAGATGGACACCACCAGCGTGCCCTACGGCGACATCGAGGCGCTCTTCGGCCACCACTGCTTCATCCCGACGGTCAGCGCGCTCGACCTCGCCGGCGTCGGGCCGCTGCACGACGTGCTCGCCGATCCCGACCTGATGAGCCGCACGACCTTCGACGCGCTCCACGTGCCGCAGCAGAACCAGGAGCACGTGAGCATCACGCCCGAGTCGGCGGCCTGGTTCCTGGACGAGGTGCGCGACGGCGTGACCGCGGCCGACGAGTCGCCGGCGGTCGCCGGCGCGGCGCTGCGCGCGTACCCCAACCCCTTCAACCCGCGCACTTCCGTGAGCTTCGACCTGCCGATCGCCGGGCACGCCGTGCTGGAGGCCTTCGACCTGCGCGGGCGCCGCGTCGCGGTCCTGCTCGACGCCGACCTGCCGGCGGGATCCTGCACGACGATCTGGGACGGGAGCGCCGGCGGCGCCCCCGCGGCGGCGGGACCCTACCTGTTGCGGCTGCGGGCCCCCGGCGGGACGCGCACCACCAGGGTCATGCTCGTGGAGTGAGCGCGCCCTTCAAAATCCGGCAAGGGATGCAGCGACCGCCGATTAGGTTTATCTTGTGACCGGTTGGGATACGGCAACTTCCGTCCATGGCTGCATCGAAACCGGGAGGCTCTATGATGTTGATTGTTCGCAGGACGAAACGATCCCTGTCCCTGTCGCTGTTCGTGCTGGCGGCCGTCGTGGTCGGCGCCGCCGGCGGCGCCGTCGCTCAGGGCACGCTGTCGACCGCGACCTCCGCGCAGCCCGCAATGCAAATGTTCGACGCGGCGGCCGACTCGCTGCTCGCCCTGGTCGCCTTCCGCGACATCGCCGAAATCCAGTCCGCCATGAACGCGGCCGAGTCCCAGCGCGCCGAGGGCGAGATGCGCCTGCAGCGGGCGATGGCGATGAAGGCCCGCTCCGAGATGCGCATCCGCCTGAAGCAGAGCGAGCTCGACGCCGTCAAGAGCCGGCTGGACCTGGCCAAGAAGGAGAAGGACGAGGTCCGCAAGCTCGACCTCGAGGGGCAGAAGAAGCAGGCCGAGCTGGAGAAGCAGCTGCTGGAGCGGCGCGCCGACCTGCGCGCGCGCGAGGTCGACCACGCCAAGGCGATGGTGGAGCTCGCGACGGCGTCGGCCCGGGCCTGCGAGGAAGAGCTGAAGCTGGCCACCAAGCGCAACGAGCGCGGCGAGCTGCTGCGGCAGCCCCTCTCGGCCTCGCTGTTGACTCAGCTCCAGGCCGCCGAAGCCGAGATCCGGAAGTACGAGGGCCAGACCCTCGACGCCCGCGTCCGGGAGGCCGACCGCCTCAAGGACCTGTCGGCGAAGGAAGTCGACCTCGCCAAGTCGCGGCGCAAGGTCTACGACACCCAGCTGAAGGTTCCCGGCAGCCGCTAAAGATCCGGGACGAATCGCCAAGGTCCGGGCGCCCCGCGGGACGCCCGGACCTTTTTCATGCCGGTCGGGTCAGGATCCCGCCCCAGGCCGGGGGCGGCTCGGCGACCACCTCGACCTCGGCGCCCGCGGCCGGATCCCGGAATCCCACCAGCCGCGCGTGCAGCGCGATCGCCCGCAGGCGCGGATCTGCGTGCTGCTCCCCGAAGGGCGACGGCGACCCGTACTGCGCGTCGCCCAGCACCGGATGCCCCCGGCTGGCCGCCTGCAGCCGGATCTGGTGCGTGCGGCCGGTCTCCAGTTCGATCTCGAGCCAGGTGAAGTCCGGTCCGCCGTGCAGCGTGCGGTAGCGCAGCGTCGCCGGCCGGGCGTCCGGATGGTCGGCCGGCACGATCTCCGCCCGTGGCTCGTCCGGCACCTTGCGCACGTGGTCCGACCAGGTGCCCGCCGCCGGGGTGGGCGCGCCGCCCACCAGCGCCCAGTAGAGCTTGCGCACCAGGCGCTGTTCGATCTGCCGGCTGAGCTCGCGCGTGGTCGCCGGCGCGAGCCCGAGCAGCAGCGCGCCGCTGGCCGGGCGGTCCAGGCGGTGCACGACGCCGAGGTGGGCGCCGGGGGCGCGGCCGTCGCGCGCCTGCAGGAAGGCGCGCACGCGTGCCTCCAGGCAGTCGATGCCCGCCGGAGCCTGCGTCAGCAGTCCCGGCGGCTTGCCGACGACCAGGCAGGGCCCCTGTTCGTAGAGGATGTCGAAATCGGCGGGCGTCACGCCGCGCCCCCGCGCCGGCTCACCGGGATTCCCAGGGCATGGTCTCGAGGTGCAGGGCGAGGTCGCCCGCGGTGCGGAAGCTCTCGAGGATCAGCGAGCGGCGCAGGCCGCGCAGCACGCCCTTGATCTCGGGCGGGTGCTTCGCGTAGGTGCGCGCCCCGCCCAGCACGTCGTAGAGCAGGCGCACGAGATTGCAGACGTCTTCCTGGATGTTCGAGCTGCGCGAGCCCGGCCAGCGGTGCAGGTCGAGCAGGCGGACCTCGAAGCCCAGGCCCAGCCGCCGGACGATGACGTTGGCGGCGTGCAGGTCGCCGTGGTAGTCGTTGTTGGCGTGGATCGCCGAGACGCCGTCGGCCAGCGCGTGCAGCAGGTGCAGCCCCTGGAAGACGTCGAGGCGGCGGCCGGGCTGGCGCGCCAGGAACTCGCAGAGCATCTCCCCGTCCACGAACTCCGAGATCAGCACCGACACGTCGGCGCCGTGGGCGCGGACGGTCTCCTGGGTGACGTAGCTGACCAGGATCGGGCACTCGCGCAGCCGGTGCAGGCGCCGCGCGTACTCGTTGAGGGTGCGGTTGCGGGGGTTGCGCTCCGGGAAGAAGAGCTTCGCGGCGCGGTCGATGCCGGTGGCGCTCTCGCGCACCAGATAGACCTCGCCCTCCCAGCCGGCGCCCAGGCGGCGGATCACCTCGAACTTGCGCGCCAGGACGCGTCCCGGCTGCAGGTCGAAGCTTTCCTGGGTCGCGCCCATCGCCGCCGTCCCCGGTCTAGAAGAGGTCGTTGAAGCGCCGCGAGGGCCGGCCGCGCCAACCGCCCCGGTGCCAGGCGTCGCTGACCAGCAGGGGGAAGGTGACGGTCGCCTCGCCGTAGACCATCTGCTCGTACACCGTGTCCACCTTGCCCCAGGAGCAGGCTTCTTTCAGGGTCGAGCCCGAGAGGGCGCCGTCACGCTCGTCGGCGACGGTCAGCTGGATGGCGTACTTGTGCATCGGCTGCTCGCGGCCCAGGATCTCGGTGGCCACCACCACGTCCTGGGTGAAGTTCTTGGGCACGCCGCCGCCGAGCATCAGGATGCCGGTCTCGCCGACCTCGAGCTTGATCTGCGTCAGCTCGCGGAAGTCGGCCACCGAGTCGATGGTCAGGTACTTCTCGCGGCCCCACTGGTGGTGCACCAGGCCGAAGCCGGCCGAGCAGTCGCTGAAGGCGGGGCAGAAGATCGGCACGCCCTTGCGCCAGGCGGCGTGGACGATGGAGTGGTCGGACTTCAGGCCGCGGGACTCGACGAAGGCGCCCATCGCCGCGATGAACTCACGCGACGAGTAGGGGCGGGGCTCGAGGCCCTCGGCGATCTCGGCGATGGTCATGTCGCAGATGCGCAGCTCGTCCTCGTCGATGTAGGTGTCGTAGATGCGGTCGATGGCCAGCCCGCGCAGCATCTGGTCGTCGATGAAGGGCGTGCCCTTGTAGTGGCGGAAGCCCAGCGCCTCGAAGAAGTCCTGGTCGACGATGTTGGCGCCGGTGGAGACCACGGCGTCCACCATGTCGTTCTCGATCATCAGGGCGATGGCGTCCTTCAGGCCGGCGCTGATCAGCGAGCCGGCGAGCGTCAGGATGACGCCGCAGCTGTGGTCGGACTCCATGCGGTGCAGGATGCCCGCCGCGGTGGCGAGGTTGCGGGCCTGGAAGGCCATGTCCCGGTAGGAGTCCATCAGCGGCCGCGCGTCGAAGGCCGTGACGTCGACGTGGCGGACCACGTCCTTGAGGAAATCGCTCTTCTGCATCGGGGACTCCTTACTGCCGGGCGGTCAGGTAGGCCATCAGCTGGTAGGCCAGGCGCGCCGCCAGGAAATCCGGGCCTGGGTTGCGGGGGTCGGGCAGCAGCTCGACCACGTCGAAGCCGACGATGCGGTGGCTGCGCGCCACCGCGGCCAGGGTGCGGACGACCTGCCGGTAGGAGAGGCCGCCGGGTTCGGGAGTGCCGGTCGACGGCATGATTCCCGGATCGAAGACGTCCAGGTCGATGGTGACGTAGACCGGGCCGGACAGGCACCCGACCACCGCCGGGATGAAGTCGTACCCCTCGCCGATCTCGTGCGCGAAGAACGTGCGGCCGGGGCGGAGCCTTCGGCGCCTCGGCGGCGTCGAGGCTGCGGATGCCGACCTGCACATAGTCGGCGACTTCGGCCGCCCGCGCCATGACGCAGGCGTGGTTGTTGGGCGAACCCTCGTAGCTGTCGCGGGTGTCGCCGTGCGCGTCGAACTGCAGGACCGTCAGGCCGGGGTGGCGCGCCGCGTGGGCTTGGATCAGGCCGATGCTCACCGAGTGCTCGCCGCCGAGCCCGACCACGGTCAGGCCGCGGTCCAGCAGGTCGTCGGCCGCCGCGCGGACCTTCGCCACCAGGCCTTCGGGCGGGCCGTCGTGCAGCACCGGCGCCATCGTGACGATGCCGGCGCGCCACGGCTCGGACGCGGTCTCGATGTCGTACAGCTCCATGTTCGCCGACGCCGCGAGCAGGGCGTCGGGGCCGCGGTCGGCGCCCTTGCGCCACGTGGAGGTGCCGTCGTAGGGGATCGGGAGGACCGCAAAGCGGCAGCGGTCCGGAACGGGGCGTTCCGGGAGGCCCCCGAACGCCCCGGGATCTTCATGCAGCGGCCACGTCAATTCTCTTCGTCTTCTTCCTCGATGTCATCGTCATCGAAATCCTCGTCATCGTCGAAATCGTCGTCCTCGTCCAGGTCGTCGTCCTCTTCCAGATCGTCGTCCTCGAACTCGATGGTCTCGTCATCGTAATCGTTCTTCATCGGGTCCCTCCCATCGCGCGGGGTGCGTCGGCTGTAGAACGGAACTTCTGACTCGGGTGACGGGCGGTCAGTCCCGACACGCTTGCGTTTGATCAGGGGCCTGGCCTCGGGATCGCTCTCCCCGGGGTTGCGCCGGTTACGGTGCGGCATCGAAGCCCACTCCTGGTCGCTCGCCGCACGGCGCTGGGCCGGCGCCGCGGCTGATGGTACGGGACGGCAACGGCCCGGCACGCGGCCGGGTCGCCGAATCAAGGGCCATAATGTGACGGCACTCCAGCGAAATGTCAAGATGGAGGCCGAAATTTTGACGCTGAAATATCTCGTTGTCATCACACGTCTTACGGGGTCGGCCGGCAATTCCCACCACCCGAGGGTTGCCCTGCGTAGCGGACCGCGGCTAGGATGCCCCGCAACCGGCGCCGGCGGCCCCCGGCGGCCGGGAGACCCCACGCCCTACCTGGAGGCGATCGATGACCTCGAAGTTCGCGGCCGCGGCGGCCGTTCTGCTGTTCCTTGCGACCCCGTCCGCCCGCGCGGCCGAGGTCTTCATGCCGCGCAGCCCGGCCCTGAGCCCCGACGGCGGCACGGTGGTCTTCGGCTTCCAGGGCGACCTGTGGCGCGTGCCGGCGCGGGGCGGCGAGGCGGTCCGCCTGACCGCCCACCCGGCCTACGACACCGCGCCGGTGTTCTCGCCCGACGGCCGCAGCCTGGCCTTCGCCTCCAACCGCTTCGGCGACGACGACGTGTTCGTCATGCCCCTGGACGGGGGACCGCCGACCCGCCTCACCTTCGCCGGCACCGGCGACGTCCCGCGGGCCTTCGCGCCGGACGGCCGCACCGTGTACTTCACGTCGCGGCGCCTGTTCGACTACCCGATGTCGCCCCAGATCCACGCCGTTCCGGTGGCCGGCGGCCAGCCCGAGCGGCTGGTCGACGTGTTCGCCGACGAGGTCGCCACCGCCGACGGCCGCACCTTCGTCTACGCCGAGGGCAGCACCGGCGGCGGGCGCATGCGCTACCGCGGCACCTACCAGCGGGAGCTGTTCACCTGGACGCGCGGCGGCGATCCGGCGCCCCTGACCGCCAACCGCGGCTACGACAGCAACCCCATGACGGCCCCCGACGGACGCATCTACTGGCTGTCGGACCAGGACGGGGCGCTGACCGCCAACGTCTGGACCATGGGTCCCGACGGCGGCGACAAGCGCCAGCTGACCTTCTTCGAGGGGGACGGCGTGCGCACGGCCTCGCTCGGCATGGCGGGCCGCCGCCTGATCCTGGAGCGCGGCGCCGATCTCTACGTGTTTGAGCCCGGCGCCGGCGAGCCCCGCCGCCTCGCCATCAGCGTGGCCGCCGACCAGATCGAGAACCCGGTGGTCGTCGAGACGAAGACCGCCGACGCCGACGACCTCGCCGTCGCCGCCGACGGCGACGAGCTGGCGCTGACGATCGCCGGCGAGATCGTCCTGCTGAACCGCGAGCAGGGCGGCCGCGCCGTCGTGGCCGTGCCCGGCGCCACGCTCGAGCAGACTCCCTCCTTCCGCCCCGGCGGCGCCGACACCCTGTTGCTGGTCAGCGACCGCGACGGCGAGGACGCCGTCTACCTGCTGGTCTCCGGCGACCCCGGGGAGCCGCTGCTGCGCAAGGCCCGCCGCCACGAACTGGTGCGCCTGACCGACGGCGACGTGCCCTGCGGCCGCCCCGCCTGGTCCCCCGACGGCCGCCGCATCGCCTACGTGCGCGGCCTCGGCGACCTGCACGTCATGAAGGCGGACGGGTCCGGCGACGAGACGCTCGTCCGCCACTGGGACCTGGACTCCTTCGCCTGGTCGCCCGACGGCCGCTGGCTCGCCTTCGGCCGCGCCGACCGCGACTTCAACACCGACATCTGGCTGGTCCCCGCCGACGGGGGCGAGGCTGTGAACGTCACCCGCCATCCCGCCTACGACGAGAACCCGGTCTGGTCGCCGGACGGCCGCCGGCTCTTCTGGTCCACCACGCGCCACGCCCACGACCCCGGCGACCGCGACCACGACGTCTACGCGCTCTACCTCACGCTCGCCGACCACGAGCGCACGCGCGAGGAGTGGGAGATCGAGCAGAAGTCGCGGGACGACAAGAAGAAGGACGCCGGCAAGGAGAAGGACGGCGACAAGGACAAGGGAGAAGGAGAAAGGAGAAGATCGTCGTCGCCGTCGATTTCCAGGACATCCACCTGCGCGGCCGCCGCCTCACGAACCTGCCGGACGACGAGCGGCCCGTGGCCGCCGGGCCCCACGGCGACCGCGTCTACTTCCTGGCGCAGCGGGGAGAGGAGAGCGACCTCTGGTCGGTGGACCGCTTCGGCGAGGACCGCAAGGCGGTGACCGAGGGCGGCGCCGCCCCCCGCCGCCCGCACCTGGACGCCAAGGGCAAGACCTTCACCTACCTCAAGGGCGGCAAGCCGGCCACGACGCCGGCCGACGGCGGCAAGACCGAGACCGTGAGCTTCACCGCACGCCTGACGATCGACCGCCCGGCCGTGCGCCTGCGCGTCATGGACGAGGCCTGGCGCACCCTGCGCGACCGTTTCTACGACCCCGACATGCACGGCGTCGACTGGCTCGGCCTGCGCGGCAAGTACGCCGCCTGGGTGAAGGGCGTGGCCCACGACACCGACTTCGGCGACGTCATGAACCTCATGCTCGGCGAGCTGAACGCCAGCCACATGGGCTTCCGGCCGGCCTGGGAGCCGATCGGCAACTACGGCGACGACGGCTGGCTCGGCCTGGAGTTCGACCCCGCCCACGACGGCGAAGGCCTGAAGGTGTCCCGCGTCCTGCGCAACGGGCCCTGCGACCGCGAGCGCTCCCGCCTGCAGCCGGGCGACCTGCTGCTGTCGGTCGGGGGCCGGCCCGTCGGCCGCGACGCGAGCCTGGAGGCCGCGCTGGAGAACGGCGCCGGCGTCCCGGCGTGGCTGGCGGTGCGCCGCGGGCGCGAGCCGCTCGAATTCCAGGCCGTGCCCCAGAAGTGGGCCGACGAGCGCCAGCTGCAGTACCTCGAGACCGAACGCGAGCGGCGCGTCCGCGCCGAGCAGCGCAGCGACGGCCGCGTCGGCTACGTGCACATCCAGGGCATGGGCCTCGGCGAGGTCGAGCGCTTCCAGCAGGAGCTGTTCGCCGCCGCCGACGGCAAGGAGGCGCTGGTCATCGACGTGCGGGACAACGGCGGCGGCTGGACCACCGACCTGCTGCTGACGATCCTGACGCAGCCGGTGCACGCCTTCACCATCAGCCGCGACGGCGAGGTCGGCTACCCGCAGACCGAGCGCCAGACCTTCTACCGCTGGTCGAAGCCGGTGGCCGTGATCTGCAACGAGGGCAGCTACTCCAACGCCGAGATCTTCAGCCACGCGATGCAGACCATCGGCCGCGGCCCCGTGGTCGGCGCCGAGACCGGCGGCAACGTCATCTCCACCGGCGCCTTCGGCAACCGCTACCGCGGCATCGTGCGCCTGCCCTTCCGCGGCTGGTGGATCTGGGGCGACGCGGTCCGCACCGAGCGCAACGGCCGCCCCCAGGAGGCCAAGCGCGACGGCGCCGGCTGCGTGCCCGACGTGCCGGTCGCCCTGACCCCGGCCGACCGCCTGCACCGCCGCGACCCGCAGCTCGACCGCGCCGTGGACCTGATGCTCGAGGCGGCCGACGCCGAGCGCCGCAAGCCGCAGCCGGCGCCCCGCGCCGAAGGTTGATCCCACCGCGGCGGCGCCGGCCCGCGCCGGCGCCGCCGCGACCAGGAAGGAGGCCCATGAATCCGCCCCGCCGCGAACCCGCCATCCGCGTGCTCATGATGCCGCGCGACACCAACGCCCACGGCACCATCTTCGGCGGCGTCATCCTCAGCCACATCGACCAGGCCGGCGCCGTGGCCGCCCACCGCCACGGCTGCCGCCGCGTGGTGACCGTCGCCATGGAGAAGGTCGTCTTCCACGCCCCGGTGCAGGTCGGCGACCTCGTGAGCTTCTACACCGAGGTCGAGCGCACCGGCCGCACGTCCATCACCATCCGCATCGAGGTCGAGGCCGAGCGGCGCGACGGCGAGGCGGTCAAAGTGACCGGCGCCGACGTGACGTATGTCAACATCGGCGCCGACGGCGCTCCGGCGCCGTTCCTGGATCCTCTTCATTTCTCCGATCCCCCCCCCTCCCTTCCCCCCCTGCCCCCCCTTCCCCCCCCCTCCCCCGCGCCCCCCCGGCGGCGCCGCTCCCGGGCACCTCCTGTGCCCGGAACGCTTGACCTCCGGGCTCCTGCGCCTTCTGGCGCAGGAACCCTCCAGACACCCCCGCCAGGGCGCGTGTGACAGGGAGGGGACGAGAAGATCAGGCGAACGAAGATCGGCGCGACGATCATGGGAATCATGAAGAAGGACCCGGAACTTTCGTTCCGGGTCCTCGGTGGAGAAAGGCGGCGGTGTTCGCTACTTGACGAGCATGGCCCGCCGGGTCGCGGTCTCGCCGCCGGCTTCGATGCGGAACACGTACGTGCCCGAGGCTGAGATGCGGCCCGCACTGTCGCGGCCGTCCCAGATCAGGGTGTGGGGCCGGCCGGGCGCTGCTCGTCGAGCAGCGTGGCCACGAGCTTGCCCTCGAGGTCGTGCACCGTGACGCGGACGCGCTGCGTCGCGGGCAGGGCGAACGAGATCGAGGTGGAGGGGTTGAACGGGTTGGGGCGCACCGGCGCCGCGGTCAGGCGGGCCGGCAGGGTGTCGTCGCCGACGGCCACGTCGTAGGTCAGCGCGGACAGGAAGCCGGTCGTCGCGTTGTGGACCTTCCAGCTGTCGTTGTCCTGCACGTAGACCGTCGCGCGCAGCTTGGCGTAGACCCACTCGATCGCGTCGAGCGGGCACGGCACCACGTAGTGGTAGACGCCGGGCGCCGGCGGCACTTCCAGGCCGTCGGTGCTCGGGTACATGTAGCGGAACGCCTGGTCGTGGTAGCTCTCGCCGTTGGCGCCGGCGTAGAAGACGTCGTCCTCGGTGATGGCCACGCGCAGCCGCAGGTCGGCTTCCGGCGGCAGCGGCTCGTCCACCGTGACGGTGACCGACAGCTCCTGGGCGAGGTCGTTCCAGGCCTGCACGATGGTCAGCGGGCTGTGGTAGGGCTTGCGCGCCTCGAAATGGTCTCCGTAGCCGGCGCCGTCCGAACTGGCGTCGACCACGGCGTCGAGCCACATGTGCGGCGCGTAGTCGGCGCCGATCCCGTTGGCCAGGAACGCGCTCTGGGTGACGTTGGCGTCGTAGATCCCGTCCGCGCCGGGCCACCAGACGTGGATGCGCAGGCAGGCCACGTCGTCGCCCTGAGTCGGCAGGTAGGCGTCGAGGGCCACGTTCGCCTGGACGCAGGGGTCGCAGCCGGCGTTGGTGTTCATCATCCCCAGCGGGGTGTGCGGCCCGGTGTAGGTGTCGTCGATGGCGGAGCCGGCGTTGTTCCCCGGGACGAGGTCGTCGGGGGACACGACCTCGGCCTGCAGCCGGTAGTAGTTCCCGGGCGACAGCGAGAGCGCCGCGAAGTCGACGACGGTCTCGTCGTTCATGGCCAGGCCCGTGACGTTCACGGTCTCCTGGGAGTGCGGCAGGTCGTTCTCGGTGACCGTGAGGACGACCGCGAAGTCCTCGGTGCTGCGGCCCATGTTCGCGACGGTCACCTGGGGCGCCGGCGTGTCCGCGGCGTCGAACTGCAGCAGGTCGGGCGTGACGGAGGTCAGCGCCAGGTCGTGCAGCGGCGGCTCGAAGATGCGCAGGTCGTCGACGTACCAGTTGTCGGCGTCGCGGCCCACGTACCGGATGGCGACGTAGACGACGGGCTGGCCCGCGTAGGCCGCCAGGCTGATCGTGGTCGGCGTGGCGCCGAACGCGTTCTCGTTGATGGTGTGGTTCAACGGCGTCCAGTCGACCACCGTGGCGAACTCGGCCGGCGTGGTCTGGCTGGTCGTGCTGACCATGACATAGTGATGCCCGCCGTAGCTGCCCCAGTAGGGCGAAGCCTCGTAGAACTCCAGCTTCGGGTTCGTCAGGGTCGTGAAGTCGAGGGCGGGCGTGACCAGCCACTCGTTCTGCGTGACGCTGGCCGGGCCGTAGCGCTGGTAGGCGCACGCCACGCCGGTGTTGTGCGACGCGGTGTTGCGCGCCCAGGTGTAGGACGTGCTCAGGTGCAGGCGGGCCCAGCCCGTGGGCGGGAAGGTCGTGGCCTCGAAGCCCTGCACCATGATGTTGTCGTCCCTGGTCGCCGGGGCCGGCGGCGCCGATCTGCCCAGGCTCAGGTCCGGGTTCTCCAGGTAGTCTTTGGCGGCCAGAGGCGCCGTCAACAGCAGCAAGGCACACACTGCGAGCAGCAGGCGTCGTACAACGGGTTGCATCAGGGGACCCCCTCGGGATATGGATGCGGAAGGGCGCTTCAGGAGATGGGCGAGCATCTCGCAGTTGGCGCAAACACCCTACGATGATGGAGTATATTCAAATCGACACCTATTTGACAAGACGGCAGATCGCTGGCAGCGTGGTCCCATGATGAATCAAGCCAACGAATTCGGTGGGGATTTCTACGCTGACCCGCTCGTCTGCGACATCCTGGCCTCCCCCGGCACGGCGGAGGAACTCGATGTCCTGGAATCGGTTGTCGCGGAATGGGGCGCGCCGGGCGCCGACCGGCGCCTGTGGCTGGAGCCCGCCTGCGGCACCGGGCGCTGCCTGCGGGAGTGGGCGGCCCGGGGCCATCGGGCCGTCGGTTTCGACATCAGCGCCGCGATGGTGGCCGACGCCCGCCGCCGCCTGCGCCGCCGCGGCCTGACCGACCGCGCCGAGGCGCGTGTGGCCGACATGGCGGACTGCGGCGGCCTGCTGCCGCCGGGAACGGTCGATGCCGCGTACCTGCCCGACAATTCCTTCCGCCACCTGCCGGACGACGCCGCGGCGCTGTCGCACCTGGACGGCATAGCGCGCCTGCTGAAGCCCGACGGCCTCTACGTCGTGGGGATCAGCCTGACGAACCCGGAAGGCGAGGAGCCGGACGAGGACGTGTGGGTCGCATCGCGCGGCGGGATCCGCGTGACCCAGGTCGTGAACTACCTGCCGCCCGGCGCCGGCGGCCCCGGCCCGCGCCTCGAGCGGGTGATCAGCCATCTGGTGGTGGAACGGCGCGGCGTCGAAGAGCACCGCGACCACGTCTACGACCTGCGCACCTACACGCCGCCGCAGTGGGAGGATCTGCTCGCGGGCAGCGGCCTGCACAAGCTGGCCAGCCTCGATCGCCTGGGAATGCCGCGCGCCGGACGCGACCTCCTCTACCAGCTGGAGGTGCTCGCCCGGCGCGCCTGATTCGCGGCCGCGTTTGCGGTTCAGCGGGCGCCGTAGAGCGCCTTCACTTCGCCCCAGGCCGACTCCTGCGACGCGACCGGATCGCACGGCAGGGCCGGGAACACGCCCGTCACCTGGCCGAAACTGCTGTACGTGCCGAACTTCTGGCTCAGGAAACTGTTCGGCGTGACGATCTGCGCGGGCGGCTTGTCGGAGTAGAAGACGAGCCGGCCCCAGCCGACGGCGCCCGGACCGCGGATCGAGCCGGGATGGGGCTCGAACTTCAGGACCGGTTCGGTGATGTTCAGCGACGGGTCCCCGTTGCCCTCGTACTGGGCCAGGCACAGGATCTCGCGCGTGAAGTCCGAACTGATGACCATGCCGGCGTTGACGCCCCACAGCACGTCGCTGTTGATCTCGCTCTCGGAGCAGTCGGTGCCCGCTCCCAGGGACAGGTTGAGGTGGCTGAGGCCGCGGTTGGGTTCGTTCTGCCAGGTCACGGCCAGGGTGTAGCACCACTCGCCGATCCCGCGCTGGCCGACGTACTCGGCGGTGATCTCGCCGGACAGGTCGCTGGCGAGAGCCGCGCCGGCCGCTACCAGGATCAGGACAGCCACGGCCGCGAGTTGCGGGAAGCGTAGCGTTCTGCAATTGTCCATGTCGCCCTCGCTCGGTTTGCGAGGGAGCGATGGGGTCCGGGAAGAAACCCCGGCGCCGTCTGCTCCCTCTCGATCCCCCACGGGAAAGCCCCGGGGCCGTTCCCGATGCTCGTCACTGGAAGATCCGTGCCCGGCACAAGCGGGGAGGCCCATGCGCATCGTCTCCTGGAACGTCAACGGCGTGCGCGCGGCCCTGGGCAAGGGCCTGCGCGAATCGATCGCCCACGCGGCGCCCGACGTGCTCTGCCTGCAGGAGACGCGGGCGATGCCTGAGCAGGTGGCCATGGGGCTGGAAGGTTACCTGGAGTTCTGGAACCCGGCGCAGAAACCCGGCTACTCGGGCGTGGCGGTCATGACGCGCACCGCGCCCCTGGACGTGCGGCGCGGCGGCGTGCTGCCCGGCCTCGACGACGAGGGGCGCACCCTCGCGCTGGAGTTCCCCGACTTCTTCGTGGTCTCGGTCTACACCCCCAACGCGCAGCGCGGCCTGCTGCGCCTGGAGGACCGCATGCGCTGGGACGCGGCCTTCCTGGCCTACCTGCAGCGGCTCGAGCGCGAGAAGCCGGTCATCGCCTGCGGCGACTTCAACGTCGCCCACCGCGAGATCGACCTGGCCAACCCGCGCCAGAACGTGAACAACGCGGGCTTCACGCCCCAGGAGCGGGCCGGATTCGAAGCCCTGCTCACGCCGGCTTCGTGGACACGTTCCGCGAGTTCGAACCCGGCGGGGGACACTACACCTGGTGGACCTGGCGCGTGGACGCCCGCGCCCGCAACATCGGGTGGCGCATCGACTACGCCCTGATCTCCGCCTCCTTGCGCCCGCGGCTCCGCTCTGCATCCATCCTCGACGACATTCACGGCTCCGACCATTGCCCGGTCGGCATCGTTCTCGATTGAGCTCCCGGATCCCGGCAGCTCAGTTGAATATCAATGATCATCCGGATAAATGTCGGATCGTGCGGGAACTGTTGCTCTCCAGATCGCATATAGGTAAACTATGTATTCCTTCCTCGCGGCCGGGGGCCCGTTTCGGTTCCGGGCGGCGCGAGGGATGACCCGATGAGGCACCGAGGAAAGGACCCCGACATGAAGAAATTGACCACGCTCCTGGTCATCGCCCTGGCCGTCGTCGCCATGGTGGCGATCGGCGCGCAGGCCGGTGGACCGGGTTGTGCCCAGAAGGCCGCCGCCGGTGAGAAGTCCGCGTGTGCGACCAAGACCGCCGAAGCCGGCAAGACCTGCGACGGCGACAAGGCCGCCACCGCGACGCATGCTTCCGCCGACGGCGTGAAGTCGGCGTGCAGCGGCTCCCAGGCTGCGTGTACCGGCGACAAGGCCGCCTGTGCCACGAAGACCGCGTCCGCCGACGGCAAGGCTTGTTCCCCCGAGATGAAGGCCGCCTGCGCCGCCGACAAGGCCGCCTGCGACGCCGCGATGGCGTCGATGCACCCCTGCTGCGCCACGGCCGTCGCCGATGGCAAGGGTTGCTGCGGCAAGGACGCTGCCGCCCTGAAGACCGCCTTCGACCAGAAGGTCGCCGACGCCAAGGTCGTAGCCGCGAAGGCTTCCAGCTAGCCGCGTCGAATTGCGATGTCTGCACCGACCCCGGTTTCCTCGCGGAAGCCGGGGTCGCCTGTTGATGGCAGGTCGCGCGTTGATGGCGGGTCGCTTAACTTGACCGCCGCCCGCGCACCAACCCCCTTCCGGGAGGATGTTCCATGCCGAAGATCGGAACCAAGGCCCCGTCGTTCACGCTGCTGAACCAGAGGGGCGAGAAGGTCAAACTGTCCGACCACCTGGGCAGCAAAGTGGTCCTGTTCGCCTTCCCCAAGGCCAACACGCCGGGTTGCACCGCCCAGGCCTGCGGCTTCTCGGCGGCGTTGCCGCGCTTCGCGAAGCAGGGGGCCGTCATCCTCGGGATCAGTCCCGACGCGCCGGCGGCGCTGGCCCGCTGGAAGGAACAGAAGGGCCTCGCCTTCGACCTGCTGTCCGATCCCGAGCACGCGGTGCTGGAGAAGTGGGGCGCCTGGGGCGAGAAGAGCATGTACGGCAAGAAGTACCAGGGCGTGATCCGCTCGCACTGGATCGTGGGCGAGGACGGGCGCATCCTCGACGAGCGGCTCAAGGTGAGCCCGGCCGACAGCGTCGCGCTGGCGGAGAAGTTCCTGTCCGACGGCTGAGCGCCCCGGCTTTAATCCGTGCGCCGGGATCGTGGAGGATGTAGGCTCCCCACCCAAGGGGGAGCATGACCTTGCGCAACAAATCGATCCCGGGATTGTCGCTGCTGCTGGCCGTCCTGCTCGTCGCCGAGGGATGCGCGCCGCGGATCCCGGGCCTGGAGCGGACCTCGACCACCGAAGCCTCCGCAGTCCGGGCCGACGACGAAGACACCTGGCTGAAAGCCCACTACCGCGACGGGCGCGTCGCCATCTTCGACTCGTGGCAGGTCCGGCAGCGGACCGTCGAGGGGGATGGCGTGCTGCTGGGCGCCGACCGCGACACGCTGGCCGTCGGGCCCTTCGTCGTGCCGTTGGATTCCTTCGTGCTGTTCGAGACGGACCGGCTGACACCCGGGCGCTCCGCGCCCGGGCTGACGGTGATGACCGTCGTCATCGGCGTCGTCGGCTTCCTCTGCGCCCTGAATCCCAAAGCCTGCTTCGGGTCCTGTCCCACCTTCTACGCCGGCGGCGACGGCGACGAGCACCTGGTCGCGGAGGGCTTCTCCTCCAGCGTGACCCCTACGCTGGAAGCCACGGACCTCGACGCCCTGTGGCGCGTGCGTCCCGTGGACGGCGTCGTGGTCCTGCAGATGAAGAACGAGGCCCTCGAGACCCATGCGATCCGGCACGCCGACCTGCTGGCGGTGCCGCGCGGACCCGGCGAGCGCGTCCTGGCCGACGGCGCCGGCGGGTTCCGCGCCGTCGGCGGCCTGACGGCGCCGGCGGCCGGCCTCGCCGCCGAGGGGGACATCGCCGAGCTGCTGCGCGCGCCCGACGCGCGCGAACGGACCAGCCTCGCCGACAGCTTCGACCTCGCGACCCGCGAGGTGATCGACCTGCGGTTCGCGGCGCCGCCGGCGGGGGACCTCGGCCTGGTGGTCCGCTCGCGGCAGAGCCTGATGAGCACCTACCTGTTCTACCACTCCCTGTCCCTGCTCGGCGCCGAGGCGGGCTCCTGCCTGGCGGTGCTGGAGCGCGGCGGGCTGGGGGGCGCGCGCAGCCTGCTGAATCCCAGCGTGGAGCTGGGTCTCATCGAAGTCCAGCTCCCCGACGGCGCCGGCGGCTGGCGCACCGTGGGCGAGGTCGGCGAGACCGGTCCGCTGGCGCTCAACGTCCACCTGCTGCCGCTGCCCGCGGGGTGCGACGCCTCGCGCGTGCGGCTGCGGCTCACCAGGGGGCACTGGCGCCTGGATTGGGTCGCCCTGGCGACGCTCGGCGAGGCGCGCGCGGCGGTCCGCCTGTCGCCGTCGGCCGCCCTGCGCGACGGGTTCGACGATCCCGAGACGCTGGACATCCTGCGGGATCCCGCCCGCGTGCTGGCGGCGCTGCCCGGCGACGAGGTCAGCCTCGTCTACGAACTGCCGCCGGGCGACGGCGACTGGGAGCTGTTCCTCGAGGCGCGCGGCTGGTACCTGGAGTGGATGCGCCAGGAGTGGCTGGGCGCGCCGGACCTCGCGGCGGCGAGCCGGCTGCTCTCGGATCCCGCCGGTTCGCTGCGCCGGCTGGCGCCGGCCTACAAGTCCGTGGAGCCGGGCATGGAGGAGATCTTCTGGGGGAGCCGGTATGTCCGCGCGACGCGCTAGCCTAGCGGCGGCGGCCGCGGCGCTCGTCCTGGGCGGGTGCGCGGTGGCGCCGGGACCGCGCGAGTACCTGCCGTCCGCGAAGGAAGCCGTGCGCACGGCGCGGGGCGGCTGGGTGGAGGTCGTCCGCCGCAGCTCCGACGCGACCTTCGGCCTGCAGCTCGTCGTCGAGGGGAACTGCTGGCCGCCGGCGCCGACACGCTGCACGTGCTGACCGGAGCGGGCCCCCTGACGGTCGTGCGCGCTCCGCGCGACCGGGTGACGCTCGTCGGCCTGCACAACCGGGCGGGCGAAAGGGCCCTGGCCTCCCTGGGCTTGAGCATCCTGAGCCTTTCCAACGGCTGGTATTCGGTGATCACCATGCCTCTGAACTGGCTCGTCGGCATCGTCGAATCCCAGACCCAGGCCCGGGTCGGCGTGCTCGAGATCCGCGACGGCCCCTGGGACGCCTGCCGGACGTACGCCCGCTTCCCGCAGGGGATGCCGCCCGGCCTGGACCCGCGGCGGTTGACGCTCCATTGGTACTGGGCGCCCGTCCGGGTGGCCCCCGGCCGGGGCCGGACCCCCCCCGCGGGGCTGGACAGTCCTGCGCGTTCCGCCCCCCGTGTGGGGGCCACCCGCGCCGCCGGCCGGCGCCGGCCCCCCGCCCCGACCGGGGCCGGGCCCCATGTCCTCGGCGCCGGAACAACTCATCTGCTCGGAAAAGAGCATCCGCGGGAGGACACCCGGACGGGCCGCTGGGGCCGGCCGCCACCCCCGCCCCCCGCCCGAGCCCAACGGCTACCTGCACATCGGGCACGCCAAGAGCATCTGCCTCAACCACGGGCTGGCGCAGAAGTTCGGCGGCAAGTTCAACCTGCGCTTCGACGACACGAACCCCGAGAAGGAGGAGCACGAGTACGTGACCTCCATCGTCGAGGACGTGCGCTGGCTCGGGGCCGACTGGGAGGACCGGCTGTTCTTCGCCTCGGACTACTTCGAGCGCATGTACGAGCTGGCCGAGCAACTGGTGAACGCCGGCCAGGCCTACGTCGACGACCAGACCGACGAGCAGATCAAGGAGACGCGCGGCACGGTCAAGACGCCGGGCGCCGACAGCCCGTGCCGCGGCCGCACGCCCGCCGAGAACCTCGACCTGCTGCGCCGCATGCGCGCCGGCGAGTTCCCCGACGGGTCCAAGGTCCTGCGCGCGAAGATCGACATGGCCTCGCCGAACATGCTGCTGCGCGACCCGCTGATCTACCGCATCCGCCACGCCGAGCACCACCGCACCGGCGACAAGTGGTGCCTCTACCCGATGTACGACTGGGCGCACGGGCTCGAGGACTCGATCGAGGGCATCACGCACTCGATCTGCACGCTGGAGTTCGAGGTCCACCGCCCGCTGTACGACTGGTTCCTGGAGCAGCTCGGCGTCTACCGGCCGCAGCAGATCGAGTTCGCGCGCCTGAACCTCACGCACACGGTGATGAGCAAGCGCAAGCTGCTGAAGCTGGTGCAGGACGGCCTGGTCGACGGCTGGGACGACCCGCGCATGCCCACCATCTGCGGCCTGCGCCGCCGCGGCTACACCGCCAGCGCGATCCGCGACTTCTGCGACCGCATCGGTGTGGCGCGCGCCGCCAGCACCGTCGAGTACGCGCTGCTGGAGCACTGTCTGCGCGAGGAGCTGAACCTGTCGGCGCCGCGCGTGATGGCGGTGCTGGACCCGCTGAAGCTCGTCATCACCAACTACCCCGAGGGCGAGGAAGAGCTGCTCGACTGCCTGAACAACCCCGAGGACCCGTCCGCGGGCGAGCGCGAGGTGCCCTTCTCGCGCGAGCTGTGGATCGAGCGCGACGACTTCCAGGAGAACCCGCCGCCGAAGTTCTTCCGCTTCGCACCGGGACGGGAAGTGCGCCTGAAGCACGCCTACTACGTCGTCTGCAACGAGGTCGTGAAGGACGAGGCGGGCCGGATCGTCGAGCTGCGCTGCACCTACGACCCGCAGTCCCGCGGCGGCGGCACCCCCGACGAGCGCAAGGTCAAGGGCACGCTGCACTGGGTCTCGGCGGCCCACGCGCTCGACGCCGAGGTGCGCCTCTACGAGCAGCTGTTCAGCGACCCCTTCCCGGGCGTCTCGGAGGGCTGCGCCGATCCGCTGGACTGCCTGAACCCGCAGTCGCTCACGATCCTGAAGGGCTGCAAGCTCGAACCGGGGCTGGCCGCGGCCGAGCCCGGCCACAGCTGCCAGTTCCTGCGCCACGGCTACTTCTGCGCCGACGCGCGCCACTCGCGCCCCGGCGCTCCGGTGTTCAACCGCACCGTCTCGCTCAAGGACAGCTGGGCGAAGGAACAGAAGAAGGCCTGACCATCAACCGCCGGGAGGCTCGATGAAGTCCCTGCTCGTCTGCTGCTGCGCGGCCCTGCTTTGCGGCGCCGCGGCCACGTCGGCGCACGCCGACGACACGTTCACGATCGAGGCCTTCCTGCAGGTGCCGACGCTGACCGCGCCCGCCGTCTCGCCCGACGGGGCGCGCGTGGCGTACCTCAAGCGCTGGCGGGACCTGGCCGAGGACAAGAACCGCCGCGAGATCTGGGTGGCCGAGGTCCGGGGCGGGGAGCCCCGCCGCGTGACCTACGACGAGCACGTCGTGGGCGGCGTCGCCTGGCGCCCCGACGGCGCCCTGAGCTACCTGGCCAAGCGCGGCGAGCACACCCAGGTCTGGGTCAACCCGCTCGACGGCACCGAGCCCCGCGCGGTCACCGACCTGCCCGATGGTCTGAGCGCCTACTGGTGGTCGCCCGACGGGATGCGCCTGGCGGTGCTGGCGGCGCCGGCCGAGGCCGCAGCGGACACCGCAGCCGAAGACGAGGACCGCGCCGACTGGACGGTGCTGGACCGCCTCGATCATCCCGAGGACTACGACCAGCTCTGGATCGTGGCCGTGGACCACGACGGACCTGCGCCGGCGGATCCCTTGCAACTCACGCACGAGCCGCTGCACCCGTCGCACGTCGCCTGGTCGCCCGACGGCGCGACGCTGGCGCTGACCTACAACGAGCGCTTCTCGACCCTGGTCGACGAGGAGCAGCGCGTGGGCCTGATCCCGGCGGCCGGCGGCGAGATCGCGCTGGTCAGCGACCCCGACCGCCACGCCTCGCTGGCCGCGTTCTCGCCCGACGGCAAGCGCCTGGCCTACTTCATGGACCGCGCCGACGCGCTGCGCTCCTACCTCAACCTCAAGAGCCTGTTCGTGCGCGACCTCGCCACGGGCGCCGAGCGCGACCTCGCGCCGTCGGCGCAGTCCTGCCTGTCGGGTTCCGGCTCCACGCCCGAGGATCCCCCGTTCTGGTCGCGCGACGGCCGCTGGATCACCCTGCGGGTGGGGGAGGGCCGCGACATCAACCTGTGGCGCGCCGACGCGCGGCAGGGCGGACTGCAGCAGCTGACCTCGTTCGCCGGCAACGTCACCGAGCTGGACCTGGCCGCCGACGTCGTCGCCTTCGTCGAGAGCGAGCAGCACCGGCCCGGCTCGGTGCGCGCCGGCGCGGCCGCCAAGCCGGCGTCCGCGCGCCTGCTCGCGAGCGTCGACGACGCGGTCGCCGCGCACGGCCTGGCCGCGCCGCTGCGCCTGGACCTGCCCGGCCACGACGGCGCCGTGGTGGAGGGCTTCCTGTTCCTGCCGCCGGGCAAGACCGTCGCCGACGGCCCGTTCCCCTTCGTCATGGAGATGCACGGCGGCCCGTTCGCGCGCTACGGCAACGCCTGGACCACGCGCTACCCCTGGCAGGTGCTGAGCCGGCGCGGCTACGCGGTGTTCATCGCCAACCCGCGCGGCAGCACCGCCTACGGCGAGGCCTTCCAGCGCGGCGTCTACCGCAACTTCGGCACCGACGACCACCTGGACCTGATGGCGGCCTGCGACGAGCTGGTCGCGCGCGGCATCGCCGACCCCGCGCGCCTGGGCTTCACGGGCTACTCCTACGGCGGCCTGACGACCAACAACGTGATCTCGCGCACCGACCGCTTCCAGGCGGCCGTCTCGATCGCCGGCATCTTCAACTACGTCTCGGCGATGGGGCAGAACAACCCGCAGCTGTTCATCGACGGCTACGACCGGCCCTGGGACGGCGACCTGCAGCGGATGTGGGAGCACAGCCCCGCCTCGCGGGCCGGCGCCATCGTCACCCCGACCCTGGTGATGCACGGGCAGGACGACGAACCGGTCGACCCGCGCCAGTCCGTCGAGCTGTTCACCTACCTGCAGCTCAACGGCGTGCCCAGCCGGCTGGTGCTCTACCCGGGCGAGGGGCACGGCATCAACAAGCCGAGCCACATGCTCGACTACCAGACGCGGGAGCTGGGCTGGTTCGACCACTACCTGCTCGGGGACGCCGGGGCGCCGGGAGCGGAGCCGCCCACCCCCGTCGCGGATTGAGGCCGACACGATTTTTCCCAGGTTAAATGACGGGTGATTTTGATACCCGAGTTCGAAATACGACAGTACCTTGGTGGTGATTACGGCCGGAAACCCACCTACCAAGGGAGAGAGACGATGAAGAAGAACGTGGCGATGCTGGCCTTGGCTGTGATGCTGCTGGGCGCGGGTTCGGCGCTGGCCGCCGAGAAGGCCTGGCTCGACCTCGAGAACTGCGGCATGTGCAAGAACCTGCTGGCCGACATGGACCTGTTCGAGCACATGAACTGGAGCACCCACGTGTTCTCCGCCGGGATGATCGAGGTCACGACCTACCCCGCCGGATACAAGGACCGCTTCGACAAGCTCATGGCCAGCTTCGAGGCCTGCGGCGCCAAGATGATGGCCGGCGAGCAGATGCCCATGTGCGGCATGTGCACGTCGTTCGGGTCGATCATGATGTCCGGCGCCCAGATGGAGCAGATCCCCATCGAGGGCGGCGTGCTGATGGTCACCAGCAGCCAGGATCCCAAGACCGTGGCGATGATCCGCAAGCACGGCCAGCGCAACATCGACGAGTACGCCAAGATGATGGCCGCGCAGGGCGCCCACGACCACGGGCACGACGGTCACGCCCACTGACCCCGCGCCCGGCTCCGTGACCCTCGGGAGGCGATCGCCGTGCCGATGACCGCGATCGCCTCCTTCTCGCTCATCACCCTCGCGCTGCTCTTCTACACCCTCGGCGTCTGGTCCGAGCGGCTGGCCCGCGACCTGCGGCCGCGGCACGTCGCGGCCTTCTGGACCGGGCTCGCCTTCGACGTCTCGGGCACCCTCGCCATGCACCGCCTCGCCGCCGGCCCTTTCGACCTGCGCGACCCGCACACGCTGACCGGCCAGCTCGCGCTCTGGCTCATGCTCGGGCACGCGATCTGGGCGACCCGCACCCAGCGCCGCGGCAGCGCGGCGGCGCGGCGCGGGTTCCACCGCTACTCGCTCGTGGTCTGGCTGATCTGGCTGGTCCCCTACTTCGGGGGCATGGCGCTGGGCATGGGCGGCTAGCAGCCGGCCGAGCCGGCGTCGATAACGACAGCATTTTTTGACTGCGATTCCCCCTTTTTCGCCTGCCGCGCCAAGGCGTACCTTCCATAATATCAATATATTATATATAGTTATATGATTTCACCATCGTTCGAACGAATATCGCAGCATTGAAAAAAGACAGTTGACATAACGACAGTATGCTGATATTATGGCTTCATGATGAAAAACGACAAGACCTACAGCATTTCCGAGTTGGCGGCCCTGGGGGACGTCAGTCCGCGCACGGTCCGCTACTACGTGCAGCTGGGCGTCCTGCCGCCGCCGGCGGGACGCGGGCTGGGCGGGAAGTACGGGCCGCAGCATCTCGAGCGCCTGCTGAAGGTGCGCGAGCTGCAGCGCGAGGGCGTCCACCTGGAGCAGATGGCGGCGTTCCTGGACCGCCCCGAGACGAAGGACCTGGTGTGCGAGGTGTCCCGCCACTACGTGGCGGAGCCGAGGGCCGAGCTCAAGTGCTTGGCCCTGCGCGAACCCCCGCCCGAGCCGCCGGCGCTGCGGCGCCAGGTCGTGACGCGGGTGGAGGTGGCCGAGGGCGTCTGGCTGGAGTTCGCCGCCGGCGCGGGGATGCCCGTCGGGCCGAGGCTGGAGCGGATCGTGCGGCTGCTGCGCGACAACCTGGACATGCCGTCCGGGGAGGATCCCGGCGCGCGCCGCGGGTGGGAGAGCCGGTGAACCCGGCAGGGAGGATGACCGAGATGAAGACCGAGTTGAAGACCTTCGGCATGTTCGGCCGCAACGAGGCGCCCGTGCCCCTGCAGGGCGTCGAGATCGTGGTCGACGCGCGCGACACCGCCGCCCTGGTCAAGGTGCGGCAGCGGTTCCGCAACGTGGAGAGCGGCCCCATCGAGGCGGTGTACAGCTTCCCGCTCGATGAGGGCAGCGCCGTCCGCGGCTTCGTGATCGAGGTCGAGGGCCGCCGCATCGCCGGCCGCGTCGTGGAGAAGGAGAAGGCGTTCGAGATCTACGACGACGCCATCGCCGACGGGCACCAGGCCTTCCTGATGGACCAGGACCGTCCGAACATCTTCACCGTGAGCGTCGGCAACCTGGCCCCGGGCGCCGAGGCGACCGTGACCCTGGAGTACGCCACCATGCTGGACGCCACGGCCGACGGCGTGCGCCTCTGCCTGCCCACCACGATCTCGCCGCGCTACATCCCCGCCGCCCAGGCCGCCGGGATGGACCCGTCGGAGCTCGACCACCTCACGCCGCCGGTCGCGCGCGGAGGCGTGCCCTACGGGTTGCGGATCGACGTGGCCTACGCCGGCGCGTCGCCGCTGCGCGGGATCGAATGCCCGAGCCACCCGGTGTCGATCGACCTGGACGGGACGCGGGCCGGGATCACCCTGGCCGCCGAGTCCACGGCCCTGGACCAGGACTTCGTGCTCGAAATCCGGCAGGCCGACCCCTTCCGGCCGCGCGTCACGCTGGTGCCCGACCCCACCGGCGGCTACGTGGCGCTGCTGAACTTCCGGCCCGAGATGCCGGTGTCGGAGTGCGTCGCGCGCGAGGTCGTCTTCCTGCTCGACCGTTCCGGCTCGATGAGCGGCGAGAGCATCGAGCAGGCCCGCAAGGCGCTCCTGCTCTGCCTGCGCAGCCTGCGGAGTGGCGACAGCTTCAACGTGGTGAGCTTCGGCTCACGCTTCGAATCGCTGTTCCCGAGGCCGGTCGCCTACGACCAGGCAACGCTGGACCGGGCGACGGCGGCCATCCAGGCCATGACCGCCGATCTGGGCGGCACGGAGATCCTGGCGCCGCTGAAGCACATCCTGCAGTCGGGCGCCGGGCGCCGCTGCGACATCCTGCTGCTGACCGACGGCCAGGTGGGCAACGAGAAGGAGTGCATCGAGCTGGTCGGCGCCCATCCGGGCGTGCGCCTGTTCACCTTCGGCATCGGCCGCGGCGCCTCGGAGCACCTGGTGCGCGGGCTGGCGCGCGCGTCCGGGGGCGCGGCGGAGTTCATCTTCCCGGGCGAGCGCATCGAACCCAAGGTGCTGCGGACGTTCGGGCGCCTGGGCTGCCCGGTCTGGAACAGCATCGAGCTGGAGTGGGAGGGTCTGCAGCCCGACCTGGTGACGCCCGGCCGCCTCGAAAGGCTGTACGGCGGCGAGCAGTTCACGGTGATGGCGCGGCTGCGCGCGCCAGGGGAGGGCGCCGTGACGCTGCGGGCCCGCCACGGCGACGACGTGCGGTCGTGGTCGCTGCCGCTGGACACCGCCGAGGTCGCCGACAGCGACGCCGGCCTGCCCGCCCTGCTGGCCCGTCTGGCGATCCGCGACCTGGAGGAGGCGCCGCGCACGGGCTCCGTCCAGACCACCCGCAAGCGCGACGGCCGGGAGAAGCGCATCCTCGAGCTGGCCTGCGCCTACCAGGTGATGTCCAGCCTGACCAGCTTCGTGGCCGTGGATCAGGAGTCGCACGTCGAGGGCACGGCGGAGCTGCGCCGGGTGCCGGTGGCGCTGACGCGGGGGTGGGGCGGGATGGACAGACCGTCTGCCGTAAGACCCTCATCCGCCAGCCCTCGTTCTTCATCAACAAGGCCGCCGGGAGAAAGGAGTCTTGGAGGACGTGGGCTGCATCAGCAGATGCGAAGAGCAGCCGTATTGCTCGACAAGGAGTCGCTGAAGCGCAACCTGGCGCGCCCGCGCCCGGCGATCCGGACCTGCTCCTGCAGCTCGTGCTGGCCCAGCAGGCGGACGGCTCCTGGCGCCTCACCCGCGAGCTGGCCAAGGCCGTCGGCGCCAAGCTCAAGGCTCTGAAGCTGGAAGCGGCGAGCCTGACCCACCTGGATCCGGACACGGCGGCCGCCGTGGTCGCCACCCGGTGGGCGCTGCAGACGCTCGCGGTCCGGCTGGCCGATCGCGAGGTGGAGTGGAGCGGTGCGGCCGCCAAGGCCCGGGCGTGGCTCCTGGTCGCGACGGGGCAGATCCTGATCTGCACCGATCCCGTCGTTGCCTACGCGGACGGGGCCGACTGAGTCACGTCCGGATCGAACTGAAGGTGCCGGCGCCCGATCGGGCCGGCACCTTCCCTGCCGAGATGCACAGCGCCCGCGCGCGGCGCCGCGCAGCGGTTCAGTACTCGAGTTGTGCCGACGAAACTGTGTCCGGCCGCGCCATCCCCTGGCACGGCCGGCTCTCTCACCAGCCCTCACATCGCGTAGCTCAACTCGTGCCGCCGCTGCCGTGCCAGCACCCGCGTGCTGATGCGGCCCCAGTAGCACTCCGCCCACCGCGCCGGCAACCCGATCCGGTTCACGAACAGACGCCGCGATAGCAGATCTCGCATGCTGACCCGATGTTCCATCATCCCCCGCGCCTGCGCCGGCGTCGGGCTCCCGCGCTCCTTCTCACGCCGACCCTTCATGTAGTTGCGCCACACCAGGAACACCGCCAACCGCTCCGCGCTGCGCTGCCGGCGCTTCGACCATGCGATCGTTTCGCGCTTGTGGTTCGCGCTGCTGTGGCGGATCAGCAGGTCCGCCAGGTTGATCGGGAACAACGGATTGCCCGCGTCCCGGCGCTCCTTGCTCGAGGTCACCAGGTGAGTCGGCTCGCAGGGCAGGGTCCGCAGGGCCTTCGGGTAGGCTTGGTGGTCGTCGCTCAGCACCGTCACCCGCGGTTGACCGCCGGTGACCACCTCCAGCAGGTGCCTGACGTCCTTGTACACGGCCCTCGGGTCGGGCCTGCCGTGGATCTTCTCCAGGCGCTGGCGTTTGCGCTTCTGAGCTTTGGTCATCGTGCCGCTGCGGCGCATTTCGCTATCGGTGAAGTAGATCATGAAGTCGGTGTCCGGTTCGATGGCCAGGTGGTGGTGGAAGGGGTAGTACTGGGAGTGCTCGAAGTAGACGAAGCCGTCGATGGCGAAACGGGAAGCGGGTTCAGCGGTGTGCATGTGCAGGGCGTGGAAGAGCAGGCAGTGTCGGCCGAGGCGGCTGAGCTGGCGGTCGATGGTGGAGGGCGCGACGTGCAGATCCCTGGCGATCTGGCGGTTGGCCATGCAGCCGGTGGTCTTGGTCAGGAGTTGGGGGAGGATGTCGGGCCGCTTGAGCCAGTAGGAAGTGGCGAAGGTCTGGGTGCTGAAGGACCGGCGGCAATGGAGGCAGAGGAACCGCTGGATACGGGTGGGGTTGAGTTGTCTACGGTAGTAGCCGATGCGTTTGAAGCGCCAGCCTGGGGATAACCGCCTGTGGTGTTGGCAGTTGGGGTTGGGGCAGTGGGGCGGAACGAAGTCTGAATCGTTGGTGTGCATGTCCGCTCGGGGCATGATCCGGGCCGGGCACACTTTCAAGGGCACAACTTAGTACTCGAAGGCCGCGCCGGCCTGCACCGACCATCCACTCCACTGCCAGTAGAGGTCGTTGGAAGACCGGCGCGCCCATTCGACGGAAACCCGGAAGCTCGCGGTCGCCCCGCCATGGAGCGCGGCGAGGCGCTGTTCGAGATCGAGGCGGACGCGCGACAGCTCGTCGCTGCGCTCGCCGGCGCCCAGGACGATCTGATCGTCGTCGTCGAGCAGGAACTCGTCCGTCGCCGGGTCGTAGATCTGCGGTGGCCGGCCGGGATAATCCGACCAGGCCCGCTCCGCGGAAAGCTCGGCGAGGCAGTTGCGGGGCAGGATCACCTTCAGGGCGGCGCCGGCGCGGGGCCCGTCGGCCGAGAACTCGTCGAGCAGGGGATTGTCGAAGGCCGCGACCTGGGCGGCGACGTCGCCGTACTCGTAGAGGCGGGACTGCGACCACCAGGCCCGCAGGGCGAACCGCGACGACAGCGATTGGGCCACCTGTGCGGAGATCTCCCAGGACGCCGCCGGTTCCAGCTGGTCGGTGTCGTAGGATTTCCAGCCCGCGCGCGCGCTGCAGCCGAGGCTCGTGCGGGTGGGCAGCGAGCGCTGCAGCCTGGCCGACAGCCACGTCCTGCGCGCGTCCTCGTCCGGGGAATCGGGGTACGTCCGCCGCGAGAGGTCCGCGCGCAGCTGGGCGGTGAAGCTGGGCGTGAGGTAGCGCTTCGCGGACAGGTAGGCGCCGCCTTCCCGGTAGTCGTAGAGCGCGTAGAGGTCGTCGTTGGCGCGCTGCGAGACGGACAGGCCCGCCATCCACTGCGTGGCTGCGCCCGGCGTCGACCGCCGGGCTTCGGCCGAGGCCTGCAGGTAGGCGTGGTTCAGGTCCGGGTTGTCAGGAAGCGCACCAGGCGCCCCGGAGGCGCCCCAGCTGCAGCGCATCGGCGGGAGTCCAGAGCAGCCAGCCGCGCCCGTCGGCGATGCCGTCGCCGGGAGACGACTCCGGTGCCGAACACGTTGTCGGCCGCGACCAGCGAGACGCCGGCGCCGGCGTTCCAGGCCGGCCCGGCCCGTGCGGCGACGGGGCCGCGGCGCAGCCCGCCGCGATCAGCAGGGCGGCGACCCGCGCAGCCGCCGATCTCAACGGGGACCGGTCCGTTCGAGGAACCGCCGTTGCCGTGCCCCCGAGTTGCCGTTGCCGCCGGGCCCGCCCTGCCCGGTGTTCGTGCGGTGGTGCTGGAAGCCGCCGTCCTGGAACCAGCAGCCGTCGGCCAGGCCGTCGCCGTCGCGGTCCTGGAAGCGGTCCTGCTGGCCCTCCCGCCCCTGACGTCCCGTCAGCGGCTGGTCGTCCGGGAAGCCGTCGCCGTCCTCGTCCACCCAAGGGGCTCCGTCCCTGACGAAACCGAACCGTTCGCCGTGCAGGTCGTTGCGCCGGTACGCCAGGCCCGTGACGTCGTTCTTCCCGTCGCCGTCCGCGTCCAGCACGTTGTCGTCGCGGCCGTCGCCGTCGTCGTCGCGGAAGTCCGTCTCGAGGTCGTTGACGCCGTCGCCGTCGGCGTCCCGGTAGCGGTCGTTGAGCCGGTCGCCGTCGTCGTCGGCCCAGCCGAAGGGGTGGGCGTACGCGCGGCCGTC
The DNA here is from genome assembly GCA_016706845.1 of bacterium. Lineage (GTDB taxonomy): Bacteria > Krumholzibacteriota > Krumholzibacteriia > LZORAL124-64-63 > LZORAL124-64-63 > PNOJ01. The sequence goes on along the minus strand of JADJIV010000011.1, from coordinate 8,878 downwards.
GACGTCGTTGACGCCGTCGCCGTCGGCATCCCGGAAGAGATCGTGCCGCCCGTCGCGGTCGCGATCGACCCAGCCGGCGGCCGGCACGACCGGCGCGCCCGCGGCCGACGTCGCGCACGCGGCGACGATGGCCGCACCCGTCACGAGCTTGAGTCGGTTCTTCATCCCGGCACCTTCAATCGTCGGAGGGGGCGGAAGAGCCTCGCCTCTCCCCGCCCCCTCTTATCGGATCGCTACCAAGTGCGAGGGGGTCCACTCGTTGTTGGGTAGCTCACCGCGGTCCCCTCGGAGGACCTGCGGCAGGCTCTAGCAATTTCGCGGCACCGGGGCTCAGAATTATTATCTAGCTTCGTTGCAACTCTTTGCGCCGTCGGCGCGTGCGCGGGGCGCGGCCGCGTTCGACGATTCCGTCGAATGTTTCGACGTTTCCGGCGGGGCTACCAGCCCCACTTCTGCAGCTTGTAGCGCAGGTTGCGCTCGGTCAGGCCGACCGCGCGCGCCGCCTGGCTGCGGTTGCCGCCGGCCGCGTCGAGGGCTTCCCGGACGATGCGCTTCTCGACTTCCTCGACGAAGCGGGGAGATCGCCGCGGTAATCGTCGAGGCGGCGCGCTTCCTGCTGCCCGTGCCTCCCGGCAGGTCGGCCAGCGTCGCGACCGGTCCGCGGGCGAGCACGATCATGCGCGTCACCAGGTTCTCCAGCTCGCGGACGTTGCCCGGGTAGTCGTGCTTGACCAGCAGGTCCATGGCCTCGCGGCTGATCGCGTCCACCGATTTGCCGTACGCGGTCGCGGCCTTGCGCCGGAAGTGCTCGATGAGCGCCGGGATGTCCGCCCGGCGCTCGCGCAGGGGCGGCAGGCGGAGGTTGACCACGTCGAGCCGGTAGTAGAGGTCCTGCCGGAAATCGCCGTCGGCGACCATCTGCTCGAGCTCGCGGTGCGTGGCCGCCACGATGCGCGCGTCGGCGGACAGGGTCTGGTTGCTGCCGACGCGCTCGTAGGTCTTCTCCTGCAGCACGCGCAGCAGCTTCACCTGCAGCGGCGGCGGCAGGTCGCCGATCTCGTCCAGGAAGAGGGTCCCCCCGCCCGCCGCCTCGAAGCGGCCGGCCCGCTGCCGGTCGGCGCCGGTGAAGGCGCCCTTCTCGTGCCCGAACAGCTCGCTCTCCAGGAGCGTCGCGGCGAACGCCGCGCAGTTGACCGCCACGAAGGGGCCGTCGCGGCGGGAGCTGGCGTGGTGCACGGCGCGCGACGAGCTCCTTGCCGGTGCCGCTCTCGCCGCGGATCAGCACGGTGGCGTCGGTGGCGGCGGCGCGCGACGCGAGGTCCAGCGCCGCGGTCATGCTCGGGCTCTCGGCCACGATGCCGGCGAAGGTGTGCGGGGCCGCGACCTGGCGCCGCAGCTCGCGCACCTCCGAGACCAGGTGGCGCCGCTCGACGGCCTTCTGGATCTGCAGCTCGATGTCGTCGAGGTCGATCGGCTTGGTGATGTAGCCGGACGCGCCGCGCCGCATCGCCTCGACCGCGTCGGCGATGGAGCCGTAGGCCGTCACGACGATCGCCTCGAGCAGGGGGTTGGCCGCCTTCGCCTTCGCCAGCAGCTCGGCGCCGTCCATGACCGGCATGCGCACGTCGGTCAGCATCACGTCCACGACGCTCTCGTGCACGATGCGCAGCGCCGTCGCGCCGTCCCCGGCCAGCACCACGTCGTAGCCGCGTTTCAGCAGGAACCCCCCGAGCGATTCGCGCTGGCTCGCTTCGTCGTCGACGATCAGCACCCTGGCGTCCGTCATCTCGCATCCTCCGTCGGGCCGCTCCGGGGCAACTCCAGGGTGAAGGTCGAGCCGTGGCCCGGCCGGCTGTCGACCAGCACCCGCCCGCCGTGCTGCGCGGCGATCTGGTCCACGATGGCGAGCCCCGGCCCAGTGCCGTCCGGCTTGGTGGTGTGGTAGAGGTTGAAGATGCGCCCCAGATTCTCCGGGGCGATGCCGCAGCCGCCGTCGCGGACGACGAGCAGGACCCGGTCGCCTTCGGCCCGCAGCTCGACGTCCGTGCGAGCCCCGGCCGGGCAGGCGCCGAGCGCGTTGTCGAGCAGGTTGTGCAGCGCCTGCCGCAGGAGGTCCGGGTCGGCCACGAGCTCGAGCCGCTCCGGCGCCGCCGCCGCGAGGGCCACGCCTTTGGCCTCGAAGCGGCCCTTCACCAGGGTGACGACGTCGCGCACCAGCGCCGCGGCGTCCGTCGGGCGCGGGCGGGGCGAAGGCGGGCGGGCGAAGCGCAGGAACTGCTCGACGATGCGGTTGATGCGCCCGACCTCGCCGCGCACGGTCCCGGTCAGCTGCCGGTACTCCGCCTCGTCCTGCGTCGGCACGAACTCGCCGGCGAGCCGCTGCGCCACGACGTGGATCGCGTTGAGCGGGTTGCGGATCTCGTGGGCCACCCCCGAGGCCAGCTCGCCCAGGGCGAAGCTGCGCTCGCGCCGCGCGCGCTCCTCCTCGAGCGCCGTGACCTCCCGCCGCGCCGCCGCCCACGCGGACCTGGCCGCGGCCAGCCGCCGGCTGGCGATCAGCAACGAGGCGCCGGCGCCCAGGGCCGCCAGCAGCAGCAGGGAATGGACCGCCAGGCTGCGGCCGATCTCGCGCTGCCGGCGCTCGACCTCGCCCAGGTCCAGGCCCACGCGCAGCAGGCTCACCGGGCGCCCGTCCACGTCGAGCCGCGAGACCCGCTCCAGCACCCTGCGCCCCGCGAACGCCGTCTCGCGGGTGGCCGGCTCCCCGGTCGCCATCACCCCCGCCAGCAGCGTGTCGCCGGCCAGCGAGGAGAGCTGGTCCACGTTGGGCGTCGCCGCGAGGATGCCGCCCCCGTCCTGCAGGGCGAGGAACGTCGTGCCGCTGCTCTGGCCCAGGGCCTGGAGCAGGCGCCCCGGTCCGATGCGCCGCCGTTCGGCGGCCAGGACCGCGGCGTCCATCCCGGCGCAGACGACGCCGCCGTCGGCGCGCCGCAGCGCGCCGATCAGCCGGTAGCCGCCGCCGTCGGGCGCGGGCACCCGCAGGACGCGCGACTCGCCCGGCCGCAGCGACGACGCGCCGGCCGCGTCGAGCTCGTGCCAGCACGCGGCTTCGCCGTCGGCGGCGGCGCTCACCGCGCGCCGGTCCGGCCAGTGCACCGTCAGGCAGGTCAGGTCGTTGGCGGCCGCGATGCTGTCGATCACGGCTTGCGATCGCCGCCCGTCCTGCACGAGGCGGTCCACGAGCGCCGCCAGGGCCAGCAGCCGTTCGCCGGCCTGCGTCTCCCACGCCGCGAAGGCGGCGAGCGCGTGCGCCTGGCTCTCGCCGACGACGCGCTGGATCTGCTCGGCGTGGCCGATCGTCATCTGTTCGATGGTGCCCCGCGCGCTGCGGATCTCGCGCACGGTCGAGGCGAGGAACACGGCGCCGGCCAGCACCAGCACCGCCACGACGACGACGGGGCGCAGCAGCCAGAGCCGGGGATGGTCGGGACGGATCACGGCGGCAGGCGCTCCGCGACGGGGGATGGGGGGCCGGCACGGACGGCGAGGGCGCCGGCCGCGCCACCATACCCCGCACCCCGCCGCCGCACAAGGCGCGATTGCGGCCCGCGCGCCGTCGCCGGCGACGAGGATCGTCGAACGATTCGACCAGATCGTCGACTTCGCGCGTCGCCGCGCGTCGTCGCCGTTCCGCGCCGACGCCGGCATCCATCATCCCGGCATGACGTTACAGCGCCCGTCGCGGCATGCGCGCCGGACTGGCCCGTCCCATGCTTTGCCGTCCGCTCACGAGACCTCGCCTCGACAGCAACGCAGACGTGAAGGAGCATCATCATGAAGACCCGGCTCGCACTCGCCGCTCTCGCGATCCTCGCGCGCTGACGGCCATCGGCTCCCCGGTGTTCGCCCAGTCGTACGGCTACGGCGTCGGCGGCTTCGTCGACGAGAACGGCGACGGCTTCAACGACCTGGCCCCCGACGTCGACGGCGACGGCATCCCCCAGCGGCTCGACCCGACTACGTCCCGCCGGCCAGGTGACTCGGGCGCCGGGTTCGGCGGGCGACGGCGACTGCACGCAGACCGGCACGCAGAACGCCGGCAATTTCCTGTACCGCCTGAAGGCCATGTGGCAGTCGGCGGCCGGCGCCGCCGGCGGCTTCGGCCCCGGCGACGGCACCGGCAACGGCGGCACCGGCCCCGGCGACGGCACCGGCTTCGGCCCCGGCGACGGCGTCTGCCCGACCGCCAAGGGCGGCGGCCGCTCGCTGTCCGGCGGCCATCACTGACCTGCACGCCGGCAGTCGACTGCAAAGGGACGGGGGAGCCGCAGGGCTCCCCCGTCCTCGTGCGATCCGTCTCTTCGGCTGCTTACAGCAACCGCGCCCGCCAGGCGGCGGCTTCCTGCGGCCGGCCCTGCCGGTCGCAGAGGCCGGCCAGCAGGCGCATGGCGTACTGGGCGTCGCCGTTGGCGGCGCCCAGTTCCTTCTCGAGGATCCCGAAGCTCTCCCGCAGGACCTTCTCGGCCTCGCCCAGCTCGCCCAGCGCCAGCCAGACTCCCCCGCGGTCGGTGAGGATCAGCCGCGGGTCCGCGCATCGAGGGGACCCGGCGTCTCGTCCAGGGCCAGGGCCAGCAGGCGGTCGGCGTCGGCCCGGTGGCCCGCCCTGAGGTGCAGGCTGGAGAGCCGCGCACGCACCCAGCGGGTATCGGTGCTGCCCGGCCCGGAATGCCCGAGGTAGAACGCCTCGGTGGCCGTCAGCTCCTTCTCCGCGTCGTCGTACCGCTTCAGGTCGATCAGCGCGCCGGCCAGGTGCACCGTGCCGATCCAGCGCCCGGGGTGGTCGATCCCCTTGGCGGCCGTGTAATCGTCGCGCCCCTGGCGCAGCTGCTTTTCGGCTTCCTCCGGCTGGTTCAGGCGCCGGAGGCTGCGCCCCAGGTCCACGCGCGTGATCGACGTTTCGGGGGTGGCCGGCGCCCAGGACCCGCTCGCGCGTGGCGAGGACCTCGCGGAGCTGCTTGACCGCCGCCTCGTCGTCCCCCAGCCCGGCCAGCGCGCGGGCGTAGTCGTTGCGGAACAGCAGCGTGTTGGGGTGGTCCGCGCCGCTGACCGCGGTCGAGAGCTCGACCGCCTCGGCGTAGGGAACCAGTGCGTCCCGGTTGCGGCCCTGTTTCTGCTGCGTCGTCGCCAGCCGGTAGAGCACGGTCGGCAGCAGGCTGGGATCGGTGATCCCGGTGTCGCGGCAGGTCGTCACCAGACCGGCGAAGGTCGCTTCAGCCCCCGCGAGGTTCCCCCGGCGCGACTGCACCTCGGCCACCGCGATCAGCGCCTGCACGGTGGTCTCGTCGTGGTCGCCGTAGATCGTCCGCGTCATGCCGTAGGCGGCCTGCGCGAGCGAATCCGCCTCGTCGAAGCGTTCGGAACCCACGATGATCTCCGCGAGCGAGCGCAGCAGGATCGCCGTGTCCGGGTGGGGACCGTCGAAGACCTTCCCGTGGATCGCGATCGCCTCGCGCAGCAGCTTCTCGCCCTCGCCGCTGCGCCCCATCGCTTCCAGCAGCCGGCCCAGGTTGTGCAGGTCGGTGGACACGAACGGGTGGAGGTCGCCCAGCACCCGGCGGTGGACCGCGAGAGCTTCGGTGTAGAAGCCTTCGGCGGCCGGCAGGTCGCCCCGGTAGCGCGCCAGGTTGCCCAGGCTGTTGAGGTTCACGGCCAGGGCGTCGGACTCCTGCGGCAGGCCGCGGTAGACCGCGAGCGAGCGCTGCATCAGCGAGTCGGCCGCGCCGTAGTTGCCCTGCTCCTGCAGCACGTTCGCCAGGTAGAGGGAGGCCTCGGCCCAGGCGACCGAGTCGATCGGCGCCGAGTCCGCCATGCTCTGCAGGGCCTGCCGGTACGTCGCCTCGGCTTGCTTCATCTCGCCGCGGTTCCAGGCCAGCGAGCCGGCCTCCACCAGGTACATCACGGGGAAGGCCGAGGCTCGCCCGAACGCCGACCGCAGCTCGAGCACGCGGTCGATCTGCGCCTGCGCGGCCTCGTATTCGCCCAGCTGGCGGTAGGTGCGCCCCAGCTGCAGCCGCAGCGCCGCCTCCACCTCGGGCTGGTCCGCCAGCTCCTTGCCGACGCGCCCGGCCGTCTCGTCGAGGATCGCGCGCAGCATCTCGGTGTCGCGCCCCTGGGCCACGTGCGGACCCACGCCGCCGAGCATGTCTCCGAGGAAGCGCGACACCTGCGTGGCCTTGGCGGCCTCGCGGATCGCCAGGCGCGAGGCCCGCTCCGCGCGCACGTACATCACCGAGCTGACCACCACGGCCGCGATCAGCACGAACGTGATCGCGCCCAGCGCAGCGAACGTCCCGCGGTTGCGCCGCACCAGTTTCCCGAGGCGGTAGGAGGCGCTCGGCGGCCCGGCGCTCACCGGCTCGTTACGCAGATGGCGCCGTACGTCGGCCGCCAGCCCGTTGGCCGTCTCGTAGCGCCGGTCGCGGTCCTTCTCCAGCGCCTTCATCGTGATCCAGTCCAGGTCGCCGCGCAGTTCGCCCTGCAGCCGCTTCGGCGCGAGGCCGCGGGCTTCGGCGACGCTCGTGGACCGCTCGCCGAGGGTGCTGAAGCGCGTGCTCGGCCGCGGCGGGTCCTGCTCGCGGATGATCTTGCGGATCGCCTCGTAGCCGGCCTTGCGCAGATCGCGCGAGTCGAAGGGCAGCGCGCCGGACAGCAGCTCGTACAGCACCACGCCCAGGGCGTAGACGTCGGTGCGCGTGTCGATGTCGTCGTCGGTCATCGACGCCTGCTCCGGGCTCATGTACTCGGGCGTGCCGACCATCTGGCCCAGCTCGGTGAACATCGTCATCTCGGTCAGGCGCTGGGTCGTGGCCTTGGCCACGCCGAAGTCGATGATCTTCGGGACCGGCCGGCCGTCGACTTCCGCGACCAGGATGTTCGACGGCTTCAGGTCGCGGTGGATCACGGCCTTCTGGTGGGCGTGCTGCACGCCCTCGCAGACGCGCACGAACAGCTCGAGCCGTTCCTCGGTGCCCAGGCGGCGGCGGTTGCAGTAGTCGGTGATCGATTCGCCCTCGACGTACTCCATCACGAAGAAGGGGCGCCCGCGGGCGGTGGCGCCGGCGTCGAAGACCTTGGCGATGCAGGGGTGGTCCATCAGGGCCAGGGCCTGCCGCTCGGCGTCGAAGCGGGCCACCACGGCGCGGGTGTCCATGCCCTGCTTGATGACCTTCAGGGCCACGCGACGGCGGATCGGCTCGGTCTGCTCGGCCTCGAAGACCTCGCCCATGCCGCCCTCGCCGATGCGGCGCAGCAGGCGGTAGGGGCCGATCACCGTGCCGATGTCCTCCCCGACCGGGGCGGCGCCACCGGCGGGGCCGAGGGGCAGGGTGCGGTCGTCGTCGGGGCCGATCGAGAAGGTGCGGTCGTCCGTCATTCATGAGCTCCCGGTGGTAGGGGCAGAGGAGCGCGTCGAAACCCCTCTTTCAGCCGCGGCCGATCCGGGACAGAATAATGGAAATAGGATTGATATTCTCTATCATTTTGCAACAACAAGGTTTGTGAGTTCTGCGTGCGCCGTCTGTTGTGGTATATGGATATATCGGGATAATTATTTGGATTTTATTGGATCAGCGCAATCATTTGAGGGGTGACCTTGACCATCCAGCGAGTCGCGACTAGACTGGCGTCTCCCGGTCATCTCGATGCCGATCTCTCCAACTCGAACGAAGCAGGTAAGATCCGTGGCTGACGGACGCGGCGCGGCCCCCGCCGATCTGGGCAAGTTGCGCATTTCCGACGAGGAGCGGCAGGGACGGCGGAAACCGCGCGCTGGCCCTGGTTCCTTCCGGCGGCGGCCGTCGTGGTCGCCGCGCTGGTCTTGCGTGTCGCGGCCCGCCACGGTCGCCGTGGCCACGGCCCGCAGCGGCGGCGGCGGGCCGGCCGAGCAGGGCGGGGTCGTGCTGACGACCAACGGCTACGTCGAGGCCCGCCACCAGGCGTCGGTGGCGGCGCGCGCGACCGGCCGCCTCGCCGAGGTCATGGTCGAGGAGGGCGACACCGTGTCGGCCGGCCAGGTCGTGGCGCGCCTGCTCGACGAGGACCAGCTGGCCGCGGTCGCCCGCGCCGAGGCGGACCTCGCGCTGGCCCGGGCCCGCCAGGCGCAGGTCGAGGCCGTCGAGGTCGACGCCCGGCGCCGCGCCGTACGGCGGGCCGACCTGCGGGCGGCCGGCGCGATCGGCGCCGAGGAGGACGAGAGCGCGGACACCGTCGCCCTGACCGCCGTCGCGGAGGTCAACGCCGCCCGCGCCCAGGTCGCCGTGGCCCGCGCCGCGCTGCAGACCGCGCGCCTGGAGCTGGACAAGACCCGCGTCACGGCCCCGTTCGCCGGCGCGGTGCTGCGCAAGGACGCCGAAGTCGGGGAGATCGTCGGCCCGATCATGACCAGCAACACCGCCCGCGCCGGCGCGGTGGTCACCATCGCCGACCTGGGAACCCTCGAGGTCGGCGTCGACGTCAACGAGAGCTACATCGCCCGCGTGGTCCTGGGCATGCCCTGCGACGTGGTGCTCGACGCCTACCCCGAGATCCACTATCCCGGCGAGGTCCGCTCCGTCTACCCCTCGGCCGACCGCGACAAGGCCACCATCCCGGTGCGCGTGCGGTTCGTGGCGGCGGACGCGCGCGTCCGTCCCGACCTCGGCGCGAAGGTGACCTTCCTGGAAAGACGTCCGACCGATCTGATCACGACCGTCCCGAAGGTCCTGCGCGTGCCGGCCGCCGCGGTGCGCGAGCAGGCGGGCGGGCGCCGGGTCTGGGTCGTGCGGGACGGCAAGGCGGCGGCCGCCGCGGTCACCGTCGGGGAGCGCAGCGGCGAGCTCGT
>JADJIV010000010.1:0-130536 GCA_016706845.1 bacterium | reverse complement strand
CGGGACGTCCTTGTACCAGACGTTGAACTTGCGCAGGCCGGATTCGCTGCCGCTGTGCACGCGCTCGATCGTGCCGTACTCGAAGCGGGGCACGACGTCGAACATGTCCGCGGGCCACTGCGAGGTCGCGACCATCTTGACCTCGCCGGTCTCGGTCTTGATCGTGATGTCGCCGTCCTTCATGTCCACGTCGGTCTTCTGGCCGGACGCCTGCTCGAGCATCTCCTCGGTCATCCGTTCGGCCAGCTTCTCGTCCGCCTGCTTCTTGCCGCAGCCGGCGAAGGCCGCGATGGCGACGGTGAGCGCCAGGCAGATCAACAATCTCGGTAGCATGTGCCATCCCTCCCGTGGTGCCGGATCCTGCATGGTGAGCTTGATGGCGGCATTCTAGGCGAGCGGCGGCGGCGGCGGCAAGCGGTATCGACAGGGCGGTATCATCTGACGAGCAGCATGTCCAGGGTCGCCGCCTCCGGCACGTCGTCGTGGTCGAAGTCGTGCTCGACCGACGCCCCGCGCAGCGACAGGACCCCGTCGTTCAGGGCCGCGTCGAACTCCCAGGCGTAGGGCAGGCTCTGCGGCGTCAGTCCCAGCGTGCTGCCGCTCAGCTCCCAGAACCCGTAGGTGGTCGTCGACAGCTCGCCGACCGGCGAGACCGTCAGCTCGAAATCCCCGTCCTGCTGCAGGTCGAGCGTCGCGGCGCCGCCGTAGGCGATCACGTCGTAGGACGCGTCCGGCGGCACGCTCTGGTACTGGTAGCTGGTGGCCGTCCACAGGCCGACGACGTCCGCGGCCGTGGGCGCCGCGGGCTCGTCCCCGCCGCACCCGGCGACCAGGTACAGCAGGGACAGCAGGGCCAGCATCGCCGCCAGGCTTCCCGTCCTCATCCCGCGACCTCCTGGCAAGGGCTGCCGGCTTCAACGGCAACCTGTTGCAATAAAAAGAGTTTCAACGATACCGCCGCCGCCGCCGCCCGGAATTCTCGACCCGCGCATTGCCACGGCGGCGCCTGGGCGGTTATCATGCGCGCGAGCCGGCGTGCCCGTGAACCCCCGCCGACGCCGGAAGTTCTACCAAGGAGATGGAATCATGCGCAAGCCCGCGATGGTGCTGCTGATCGTGTTGGCCGTGGCCCTGCTGGCCGCGACCGTCGTCCTGTACCAGAAGCTCCAGACCAGCAAGGCCGACTACGCCACCTTGCAGGCCGACGAGCAGGCGACGACCGAGCGCTACGAGGCGGCCATCGACGAGATCGCCGGCATCCAGGAGAGCCTCGAGGCCGTCGACATCGGCGACCAGGGCACCCAGGCGCTGGCCACCCAGCTCGAGGCGGAGCAGAGCCTCACCCAGGACCGGGGCGAGGAGGCCCGCGAGCGCATCGCCCGCATCAAGGAGAGCATCGCCCGCGCCAACGAGCGCATCCGCGACCTGGACCAGCAGCTCAAGGAGAGCGGCGTCAAGGTGGCCGGCCTCGAGAAGCTGATCCGCGGCCTGCGCCAGACGGTGGCCGAGAAGGAGGCGATGATCGTCACGCTGACCGCCCGGGTCGACGAGCTGCAGACCCAGGTCACGGGCCTGACCGCCGAGGTCCAGGCCGGCCAGCAGACGATCCAGACGCAGACCGAGACCATCCAGTCGCAGACCGAAGCGATCGAGGTCTCCCGCGCCCGGCTCAGCACGATCTACTACGTGGTCGGCACCAAGAAGGACCTGCAGGCGGCCGACCTGATCGAGTCCAAGGGCGGCGTCCTGGGCCTCGGCAAGACCGTCAAGCCGACCGGCCGCCTCGACGGGGCCGTCTTCACGGCCCTGGACACCGACCGCACGACCGTGATCCTGATCCCGGCGACCAAGGCGAAGGTCGTCAGCCCGCAGCCGCTGGCCAGCTACGAGCTGCAGCTGGTGGGAGAGCAGCTGGAGCTGCGCATCCTGGACGCGCACGCCTTCCGGACCGTCAAGCACGTCATCATCATGACGGAGTAGGCGGCGCGGTTCGGACCCCCTGCGGCCCCCTGTTCCTCAACGGGACGGGGGGCTGCTCGTTTCCGGCTGCAGGGCGCCGGCGTCGGCGCGCTCCCGCCAGGAGCGTTCCAGCTCGGCGATCCGCGCGGCCGTCAGCGGCGGCGTGCGCTCCCGCACGAACCAGACCTTCCCGTCGTAGAGCACGTTGGGCTGGTAGCTGTCGAGGTAGCCGGCCGGGGGGCGGCGGCTGTGGGCCATCATGTCGAGGCCCCGGGGCAGGGGCGTGCGCGCGATCACGTAGTCGTTCAACCCCAGCGTGTCGATGATGTTCACGTGCGGCATCGTCCAGGAGGGCACCCCGACGCAGGGCAGCCCGATCGTCGGGATGCGGGTCGTGCCCAGGGACAGGCCCTGCTCCCGCGTCGGGTACCCCAGCTGGGTCCTCCAGAAGATCTTGTGCTCCTGGTGGCGCATGCCGACGTGGTGGGGGATGAGCCAGGCCTGGGCGTGGTCGAACGCCGCCGCGTACCAGCGCACCGGAGCGGGCCAGCTCGGAGCCACGGGCATGCGCAGCACATGGGTCTCGGCGCGGGTCTGCAGGTTCCTGGTCAGAGCCCAGTGGGTCCACGGCAGCGGCAGCGACAGCAGCAGCACCGCGCCCGCGGCCGCCAGCGCCGCGCGCGGGCTCAGGTCGAGGCGGATCAGGCACCACGTCACGCCCAGGAAGATCAGCGGCAGCAGGTGCGAGTAGACCCGGAACTCGAAGTGGTCCCCGCCGACCACGAAGGTGTAGTAGGCGAAGTGCAGCAGCAGGGCCAGCGCGCCCGCCCACTGCGGCACGCGCGCCGCGAGGCCGGCGCGGTCCGCGGGCAGGGCCGCCCGCAGGTCGCCGCGGCGCAGTCCGGCGACCAGCGCCCAGCCCGCCACGGCCGCCGCGGCCCACAGGGCGTATTCCAGCGTGAAGCTCCAGAGGTAGCGCACGCCGCTCTGCGGCCAGGCGCCCGACACCTTCGCGTAGTAGGTGTTGGGCAGCCACGCGCCGTAGAACGCGAGGCGCCAGACCTGGTGGACCACGACGACCGACAGCGGCGCGAGGCCCGCGACCAGGAGCCGGCGCGCGGCCCGGCGGTCCGCCGGCGCCGGCGGCGACCAGCAGCACGGCGGCCACGGTCAGGGCGCCGTAGAGCAGCCCGTCCGGACGCGTCAGCGCCAGGGCGGCCGCGGCGCCGCCGGCCAGCGCCAGGCGGCGCGTCCCGTAGGGGGGGAACAGCATCGCCGACGCCCACAGCAGCACCAGGAAGTTGAACATCGCGGTTTCCAGGCCCGAACTGCTCCAGGCCAGGAAGGTGCGGTTCAGCAGCAGGTAGGCGTACAGCAGGGCCAGGAACGCCGCCCGCCGGGGGCGGAGCCGCTCGCTCCACGGCAGGTTCAGCAGCATCCGGCCGGCCAGCGTCAGCGTCCCGCACGCGAACAGCAGGGAGATCCCGTTGACGCTGTCGGGCGGCTCGACGCCGGTCGCGCGCCACACCACGTCCAGCAGGAAGGTCCACAGGAAGCTGGTGTAGCCCTCGACCGGCAGGAACGGCGGCGCGTTCCAGACGTAGCCGTGACCGAGGTGGGCGTTGCTGACGTAGCGGAAGGCGATGAAGGCGTCGTCGGTCAGGAACCAGAACAGCCGCCACCCTCCGAACAGCGCCAGGCAGCCGGCCGCCGAGGCGATGGCCAGCAGGCGGCGGTCTCCCCGGTGAAGGGAACCCGTCGGGACGCCGGGGCGGGAACTCTGATCGCGACGCATCGGCCCCTCCTGGTGGCAACATCCGGAACCCTACCATGTAACAACTTATGTGTCAATGAGATGGAGAATAACGCCCCGCGGCTGCGGCGGGGACGCGCGGCAGCGGAGCTTCTCTTGATTCTATCCATAATTTTAGCCTGATTTAAACATAATAGTTGACAAGGTGACAGCTTCAAGGTATTTACAGATATGTTCATGGTTGCCCGCTCGGAACGCCGGACTTCGGCGCTTCGGACCGCGGATCAGGGCGGCCGGCACATCGGATGAGGATCTGCCCCGGGTCGGGGGCGTCTGCTAGGCTCCCCCGCCATGGATGGCGTGGAAGCCTGGAAGTCGGGTTCGCCGGACACAGGATGTGGCCGGCGGGCTTTCCCCGACCCGGGGCGGGTCCTCAGCCGACGTGGCGGCCGGCCCGGCCGGTCGGCATTCCGGGAGCACAACCCCAGGAGGAACCGCCATGGAGGGTGGGTACGCCGAGGTCGTCACGGCGGGCATGCTGCGCGCCGTCGGGACCGTCGACGAGTTCAAGGGCCGTTGGTCGCGGTCGGGGCTCCTGCCCCCGGAGCGGTTGGCGGCCCTGAAGCGCGTGGCCCTGGTCGAGATGGTCGGCTCCTCGATCCGGCTCGACGGCGCCGCCATGGACGACCGCGCCGTCGAGCGCCTGCTCTTCGGTCCGCAGGCCCGCGCTTTCGCGTCGCGGGACGAGCAGGAGGCGGCCGGCTGCGCCGACGCCCTCGAGATGGTCGTCAAATCCTGGCGCGACATCGGCCTGACCGAGCACCACGTGCGCCTGCTGCACGGGTTCCTGCTGCGTCACGCCGAGCGGGACGCCCGCCACCGCGGCCGGCCCCGCAGCCAGCCCCTGCCGCAGGACGCGTTCCTCGCGCCGGCGCCCGACACGTCCGCGGCCTGCAGCCCGCCCCCGACGCCGCGGCGGATCCCGCGCGCAGCCTCGCCGCCCTGCTCGCCCGGTCGCATGCGGATCTCGAGGACGACCGCGTCCACCCCCTGCTCGCCATCGCCGCGGTCACGGGCGGGATCCTCGCGTTGCAGCCCTTCCAGGACGGCAACGGCCGCTTGTCGCGCCTGCTCGCGACCCTGCTGCTGCTCAAGCACGGCTACGGTTACGCGACCAGCGCTTCCCTGGACCGCGTCTTCGAGGACGACCGTGCCGTCTACGACGAGGCCGCGCGCCGCCTGCGCGAAGCCGGGGCCGGGCAGGATGTCGCCGCGCGCGCCGCCTGGACCGCCTTCTTCCTGGACTGCCTGGCCGGCCAGGTGGAGGCCCTCGCGGAGCGGATCGACCAGGAACAGCGGATGGCGCCCCTGCCGCCGCTGTCCGAGACGATCTTCGCCGCGGTGCGGGCGCACGGCCGCGTCACGGTGCGGGCGGCGACCGCGCTGACCGGAGCGAACCGCAACACCGTCAAAGCCCACCTGCAGCGACTGGTCGCCGAGGGGCGCCTCGTGCGCCGGGGGCAGCGCAAGGGCACCTGGTACGAGTTGCCGGGCGGTATTGAAAACGGCCTCCCGCAGGCGTAGAATCGGCGGCGTCCGCACCGGGCCGGCGGCGCACCGTCCCGGAACCCGGAGCGGGTCACAGCACTGGACAAGGGGGTTTGTCATGTGCTGTCGGCTGCCGCGCTTCTGCGTCTCCTTCTCGCTCGCCCTGCTGTTCGCGATTCCCCTGCTCGCCGCACCCGATCCGATCGAACGCGTGCTCGTGCCGACGCCTCCGGGCGGAGGCGAGGGCACGAGCATCCTGCCCGCCGACGACGCGATGGTCTCGGGTCCCCGCCGCGGCGACCCGCGCGACGAGCGGCCGCTCCAGCCGCCGCCGGCGGACAAGGACCTGCGCTTCGACGAGATCGGCGGCGACGACGTGGCGGCGCACGCGACGGCCGACTACCTGTCCGAGGTCAGCCTCGACATCGCCGCCAACGGCGATCTCTACGCGGCGGTCGAGGCCACCGTCGGCAGTTCCGGCGAGATCCGCATCCTGCGCTCCACCGACGGCGGCGGGCACTGGTCGGTGTGGGCGACGCTGCTCAGCCCGGGCGCCGGCATCTATCTGACCGACCCCTGGCTGCGCGTGGCCGAGGGCAACCAGAACCGCTGCTACGTGGCCTACGTGCTCTACAACCACACGGCCGGCACCACCCAGGTCCACATGACCTGGTCGACGCTGGGCCTCGCCTCGGGCTCCTTCGCCACGGACCTCACGGTGATGAACCAGGCGGGGGTCCAGTTCCAGAGGCCCCGCTTCGCGACCGACGCCGTGTCCTTCGCCAACTACTACCTGTACCTGGTCGCCGCCGGCGCCGACGCCGCCGGCTCCGACATCTGGTACGCCCGCAGCGTCGACTACGGCGCCACCTTCGAGGGGGCCTACCAGATCGGCACCCTGACCGGCACGGGCCTGGAGTACGTGGAGCCGGACGTCAGCTACGGCTACGGCGGATACGTCCACGTGGCGTGGGAGTACCGGTCGGCCGACGACAGCTTCGACGCCGGCCTGCGCTACCGGCGCGCCTCGTCCTACGGCGGCGGCGGCATCGGCAATTGGAACACCATCATCGGCATCAGCAGCACGTCCAACGGGTTCTGGGAGCAGAGCCCCCGCATCGCCGCTTCATCGACGGGCAACGGCGTGGTCGTGGTGCACGACCGCATCACGCCCATCGGCGGCGGCAACCTGTACCTGGATCCGGGCACCATCGCGTCGGCGAACCAGGGGACCAGCTTCCCGCTCTCCGCGACCAACGTCGGCGGCGTCTTCCCCCAGCAGATCGAGCACCGGGCGGCCGACGACACCTGGCTGCTGGGCGGCAACCGCTGGCGGGGCTTCGCGATGCAGCGGTCCGCCGCGGCCACGCCGACGGTCTGGTCGGCGGTCGAGGACTTCGCCGACCACAGCTACCTCACGGGCTCCAACGCCCTCCAGGACTGCGGCATGGCCTGCGATCCGTCGCGGGGCAACCGCATCGCGATGATCAAGGGCGTGAGATGGAGCTCGCCGGCGTACCCCGACTCGCTGCTCTTCGACGCCGAGTGGCGCGCCGACCCCGGCTACCCGAACCTGGTCGACGGCTTCCCGCGCACGCTCGCCCACGAGCCGATCTCCGACCCGGCGATCGTGGACCTGGACGTCGACGGCCTGTCGGAGATCGTCTTCTCGGACGAGAGCGGCCTGATCCACGCCGTCCGCTCCGATGGCGGCGACCTGCCGGGCTGGCCGGTGGCCGTCGGCGCGACGCTCTCCGACGGTCCGGTCGCCGTCGGGCCGCTGGACCTGTCGGGCGACCTGTCGGTCGTGGTCGGCACGAACGACGGCCGCGTCTTCGCCTACGACGGGGCCGGCGTCCTGCGCGAGGGCTGGCCCTTCCAGATGCCCGCCGCGGCGCCCGCCTACGTCGCGATCGGCGCCGTCGGCGGCCCCTACCCCCGCAGCGTGGTCGCGGTCGGCGGCGCCTACCTGCGCATCCTCGACCTGCACGGGACCCACGTGCCGCCGCCCTGGGGCTGGAACCTGACCAGCACGGCCTCCTACCCGGCGGCGATCGGGAACATCGACGCCGACCCCGCCGCCGAGATCGTCTGCACGTTCGGCTCCACGGTCTGGATGTTCGACCGCATCGCCGGCGTCGGCAACCAGCTGCGCACGCTGCCGTCGGCGCCCTCGGAGGCCGTCTCGCTGGGCGACCTCGACCTCGACGGCAACGCCGAGGTGCTCGTCCCGACGAGCGACGGCACCCTGTACGCGATCAACAGCAACGGCGCCGAGCAGCCGGGCTCCTGGCCCTTCGTCTCGTCCACAGCGTCGCCGCTGTCGCGGCCGGCGATCGCGAACTGTCTGGGCATGCCCGAGCTCGAGGTCGCGGTGGCGGCCCGCAGCTGGAGCGTGCACCTGCTCAGGGACGACGGCCTCCAGCAGGCCAGCTTCCCGGTCGGCAGCGACGGCTGGCTCATCTACGGCTCGCCGATCCTGGGCATGCTCGAGGACGCCACTTCCGCCGACGTGGTCTTCGGCGCCCGCGGCAACAAGGCCTGGGCTTATCGCAACCTCAGCGGGCTGCTGGCCGGCTGGCCGAAGGACCTGGACGACAACGTCTACCTGACGCCGGCCATGGGCGACCTCGACGGCGACGGCCTGTCGGAGCTGGTCTTCCTGTCCACGGGGCGCCTCTACGCCTACCACGTGAACCAGAGCGCCGGGCTCGCGTCCCGGACCTGGCGGATGTACGGCTACGACCCGGCGCGCAGCGGCTGCGCGAACTGCCCCGAGGACGTCACGACCGCGGTCGGCGACGGCGGCGGCGTGACGCGGGTCAGCTTCGCGCCGCCCTCGCCCAACCCGATCTCCGGCGACGCGGTGTTCTCGTTCGCGACGCCGGTGCGGTCGGTGGTCGAGCTGGTCGTCCACGACCTCAGGGGCCGCCGCGTGCGGACCGTGACGCGGACCGAGATCGACCCGGGCAGCCACGTCGTGGGCTGGGACGGGCGCGACGACGAGGGCCGGCCCCTGTCCAGCGGCCAGTACCTCGCGACGCTGCAGGTGCGCGGGCCCGGGCTCGACCAGAGCCTGACGCGCAAGCTCAGCGTCGTGCGCTGAGCCGCCGGGCGGCCCCCGACGATCGACGGGCCGCGCTCCTGCGGGGGCGCGGCTCCCCACTTCACGGGCGCAGGGACCTCCCGCTCGTGCTATCCTGCAGGATGACGGCTTGCCCGCGCGGAGCCGAAACCGCAACCCGGAGATGAGAGCGATGCACAGAGCGATCCCGGCCGCGACCGCGGCGTTGTTCCTCCTGCTGTCGGCCCTCGGGACCGTGTCCGCCGCGGACACCGCCCCGGCCTTCGCCGACCGCTTCCACGACGAGACGCTGCGCGTCGACTACTTCCACACCGGCGCCGCCGGCGAGGAGATCGTCGCCCTGGACCGCGTCCACCGCCAGGGGTCCTGGGCGGGCAGCCTCGTGCACCTGGTCGACTGCCTGGATCTCGGACGCTACCTGGCGGTCGCGACGGACGTCGCCTCCGGCGAGGTGATCTTCTCGCGCGGCTTCGACTCGTACTTCGGCGAGTGGGCGACCACCGGCCCGGCTTCTGAGGGCGTGCGCCGCACCTACCACGAGTCGGTGCTGATGCCCCTGCCCAAGGCGCCGATCCGGTTCTCCCTGGAGGCGCGGCGCGCCGACGGGACCATGGCGGAGATCTTCGCGCAGGAGATCGACCCGGCCGCGGTCGAAGTCCGGCGCGACCCGCTGCCCGCGGACGCGATCGTGGTCGAGGCCGCCGTGGCCGGCGACCCGCACGCCTGCCTGGACATCGCCATCCTGGGCGAGGGCTACACGGCGGCCGAGGCCGGGAAGTTCGACCGGGACGTGCGGCGCTTCGCGGACATCCTGGTGGGGCAGGAGCCCTTCCGCTCGCTGTCCAGCCGGATCAGCGTGCGCGGCGTGCTGCGGCCCTCGCAGCAGAGCGGCTGCGACGAACCCGAGCGCGGCGTCCACCGCAACACCGCCCTGGGCTGCACCTTCAACTCCCTGGGCTCGGAGCGCTACCTGCTCACCGAGGACAACCGCGCGCTGCGCGAGGCGGCCGCCTGCGTCCCGTACGACGTGGTGTCGATCATGGTCAACCACACGCGCTACGGCGGGGGCGGCATCTACAACCTGTTCAACACCTTCACCAGCGACAACCAGTGGAGCCCCTACGTCTTCGTGCACGAGTTCGGCCACGGCTTCGCCGGCCTCGCGGACGAGTACTACTCCTCCAGCACCGCCTACAACGACTTCTACCCGCGCGGCGTCGAGCCCCGCGAGCGCAACATCACCGCCCTGCTGTCCCCCGGCGGCCTGAAGTGGGGCGACCTCGTCACCCCAGGTGCGGCCGCGCCCACGGCCTGGCCCAAGGCCGAGCACGACGCCGCGGACGCCGTCTACCAGCAGCGGCGCGGCGAGAACACCGACCTCATCGCGAAGCTCATGCGCGGCGGGGCGCCGCAGGCCGAGGTGGACGCCGCTTTGGCCGCGGGGGAGGAGCTGTCGCTCGTCCACCAGCAGGAGCTCGACGCCTGGTTCGCGAAGACGGGGCTGGGCGGATCGTCGGCGCCTTCGAGGGCGCGGGCTACTGCAGCGAGGGCATGTACCGCGCGCAGCTCGACTGCATCATGTTCACCAAGGGTCTCAAGTCGTTCTGCGCGGCGTGCACGCGGGGGATCAGGGAGGTGGCGGCGACGTATACTGAATAAGGCGGTCGTGTGCCGCGATATATCGAAGGGGATGATATGCCGTATTCACGCTTGATCGGTGTCGTGCTGTGCGCGTCCCTCCTGCCGGCCGCAATCGCGAACGGCGGGCCCTGTCCCGAGGTATCGCTGTCTTATTGCTCCTACCTGGGCGGGTCGACCACGACCGAATACGGAATCGCATCGCCGTGGATGAGACGGCGCACAAGTACATCGTGGCCGGCTGAGACGATTTCCGACGACTTTCCGACGACCAACGGCGCGTACGACCGCCAGCACAACGCTCTGTGGTACGCCACGGACGTCTTCCTGTCGACGTTCGACGCGGAAGATCACCTGCTGGTCGGTTCCACGTGCTTTCGGAGGTAGTTATGGCGAAACTCTCCGCGCGTTGGAGCTGGACCCGGCGGGGAACGTGTACCTGGCCGGCGACACGGACTCGAACGACCTCCCGACGACGCCGGGAGCCATCGATCCAGGCTTTGGGGCTATTCCGACGGATATGTGGCCTCGCTGACCGCCGACCTGGGGTCTCTCAGGTGGTGCACCTACCTGGGCCAGGACAAATTCAATACAGTCAATGCGCTGGAGTACGATCCCGACGGTTACCTCTATGTCGGCATGGGCTCCTGGTACGGGCCGTTGGATTTCGCCCATGCACCGGGGACCTCTGCAGTGGTGTTCAAGCTGGACGCCGACGACGGCTCGCTGGTCTGGTGCGGCTCGGTGGGCGAGGGGTCCATCCTGTCTCTCCAGTTGACCGCCGACGGCGGCTTGCTCGTCGCGGGCACCACGGGGAGCCGTCGCGTTGAGTGAAGGGCGTACGATACGACGGGACGGAGTGACCGACCTGTTCGTCATCAAGCTGGACAAGGAGACAGGTGCGCGCCTGAACGGGGCTTATACCTGGGCGGCAGCGGCCTTCGATCACCGCATCGAGGTCGCGGCGGGGAGCGCAGGGCAGGTGCTGTTGCCGCCGACACGGTTCGGCGGATTTCCCCCTGTCCGCAACGGGTTGGGGTTCCGGTCTACCGCGGCTGCGATGATGTTGTCGTCGGGGCGCTGAGCGGGGACGGCACCTCCCTGCTGTGGTCGCGAGACCTCGGCGGGTCCGGCTTTGACGGTACTTCCACACATAACCCGGGAGCTGGAGCTTGACGACGTCGGCAATATGTATGTCGTCACGAGCACGATGTCGCCGGATCTACCGACCAATGAGCGGAGTCTTAATCCCTGCCAATTGGGTAATGTGGATGCGTTGCTGTCGTCCGTCACCGAGGATGGCGAAGCCTGTAACTGGATCACCTATCTCGGGCGGCGTCGCTTCCGAAACGGGCGTCGGGCTGGCGCTGGTGCACTCCGGGGATGCTCGTGGCCGGATCGGCGTACGCCGTCGATGGCGTTTCGGTGCTCCCGGTGACCGACGATGCCTTCGACGATTCCAGCGATGGGGCCGGTGATGCCTTCATCATGGAACTGCACGTCCCAATCGTCGTCGGCCTGGTCGTCGCCGAGGAGTCTCTCGCCCAGGAGGGCGACGACGTCGTCCTGAGGTGGCGCCTGAACGGCGAGGTGGCGCCGGGCGCCATGACGGCCCAGGTGGACGTCGGCGGAGAGACGCGCGAACTCGAGATCCGTGACGACGGCGGAGTCGCACGCGATCACCGATGCCGACGTGTGCCGCGACGGCGCCCGCGACCGGACCTACACGATCTGGATGCGCGACGACGCCGGCGGCCGCTACCCCCTGGTGCAGCGCTCGCACACGCCGCTCTGCGGCGTCCCCGCGTGGAGCCTGCGCGCGGCCGTCGACGCCGGCGGCGGGGTCGACTTCCTGCTGCAGGCCGCACGGCCGGCGACCGTCGTGGTCGAGGTCTTCGACCTGGCGGGCCGGCGCGTGATCGCGCTGCCCGCGGCGCAGGTGGCGACGGGGGAGACGAGCCTCGGCTGGGACGGCCGGGACGACCGCGGGCGCGCGGTGCCGGGCGGCAAGTACGTGGCGCGGTGCGTCACCGACGGGCGCACGCTGTCGGCGCCGTTCGTGGTGCTCAGGTGAGGCGGGTCACGCCGCGGCTTCGGGCTCCCCGCCCGACTGCGCCCCCAGCAGCGCCACCCCGCTGCCCACCAGCGGCCCCACCAGCAGCACCGCCGTCACGCTGTTGGTGATCAGCCCGCCGCGCTGGTCGGAGTGGAAGTCGAAGAAGAAGTAGAAGAACACGCCGGCCGCGATCAGCAGCACGCCGGCGATGCGCGGCCAGCGCCGCGCCAGCGCCGCCAGCGCGAAGAAGGGCGCCGCCACCAGCGAGTGCATCAGCAGCCCCAGCGGGTCCTGCCAGCTGTCCGCGGCGCTGAACAGCAGCCAGCAGATGCCGAAGCCGATCAGGATGCGCGAGGCGGCCTTGCGCGCCCCCCAGAACGACAGCAGCGAACTCAGCAGCCAGGTGAAGTAGAGCAGGGCCAGGAAGAGCGTGGACAGCTCCTCCGGGTTCTTCAGGTGCCGCTCGCCGGAGCGGATGAAGCCGATCAGCACGAAGGCGACCAGGCCCGTCACGAGGTAGGCGTGGTAGCCGGCGCGCTGGGCGGCGCGGCGCGCGAACTCGTCGTTGTCGCGCAGCCAGCCCAGCTCCCGCAGGATGCCCGGGCCGAAGGCGCCGATCCCCGACAGGACGATGAACCACCAGTTCAGCTCGGCGAGCAGGAAGCCGCCGACCACCAGGGTCGCGCCGATCAGGGTCGCGGTGGTCGGGTGCCAGCCGATGCGGTCAGCCAATCTCGTCATCGCGAGCCTGATGATCATGGGAGGCCTCCAGCGGTGCTTCGTCCGCGAGCGCGAACACGTCCTCGACGCGCACGCCGAACGCGCGCGCGATCCTCAACGCCAGGCCGACCGAGGGGTTGTACTTGCCCTTCTCGATGGCGATGATCGTCTGGCGGCTCACCCCGACGCGGGCCGCCAGATCCTCCTGGGTCATCTCGCCGTTCAGGAACCGCAGACGGCGGACTTCGGTGCGGATGTCATCCTTCATGCCGACATGATGACGGAGATCCTCAGTAATGTCAAGAATCGTTTACAATTTGTATGGATAAATAGACATTCCGGGGAAGCGAGGAAGCGGCGACCGTACGGCAGGGGTGCTGCATTGTACCTGTCGGTACACAAGGGGCGGCGCCCCGCCGTGGACGCCGTGCCGACCGATCCTGTAACTAGTTGAAATATATAGAACCTATCGACGCCCGCGGGTAGGCAAGCTCCTTGCAATTGGGTACCCGAATCACGGCACCGAACACCCCCACAAGGAAGGCGCATCATTGACCACCCGCCCCGCCAAGACCTCCCTGCTCGCGTTGCTCGCCCTGCTGGCCGCCGCCCTGCTCCTGGCCGGATGCGGCAACGACGACCCCGTCGCGCCGTCCGCCTCGGACGTGACCGCCGACGCCGACGCCGCCGGCGTCATCGCCGCCGACGTCGCGACCGACAACGGCGGCCTGACCGACCAGATCGCGGACCTGACCGTGGCCGTCGGCGGGCTCGACGCCGCCAAGGCGGTTCCCGACCCGCGTTTCCAGAACGCGACCTACGACCCGGCCAGCGGCACCTGGACCATCACCGTCGAGCGCGAGCGCGGCGACCCCGAGGGCGTCCCCTACGCGCACATCACCCGCGAGTACACGCTGCGCTTCCTGGACGCCGAGGGCCAGCCGCAGCCCTTCCGCATCGTCGACGGCGACACCGCCCGCACCGTCGAGTTCGCCATCGTCGCGGGCACCGGCACCCACCGCACGCTGCGCTTCGAGCAGAACCTCGACGCCCTGGCGGCCGCCTTCGTGGTCACCGGCGTGAACACCGACCTGCTGACCATCAACGGCACGTACAGCCGCGACGCCTCGAACCGCTTCGAGACCCCGCGCTTCACCCGCACCCTGGCCGGCGCCTTCGACGCCGAGCTGATCGACGTGACGGTGCCGCGCGGCGCCGGCCACGACTTCAGCCAGGCCGTCTCCGGCACCATCACCGGCTCCTACGTCGCCGACATCACCGTCGAGCGCGGCGACGACTACCTCGAGCGCCACGTCGACCGCACCTTCACCATCGTCTTCGGCGACGGCGAGGCGACGATCGCGCTGAACGGCCGGCACTACGTCGCGAACGTGGCGACCGGGGAGCTGGCGGACTGATCGAGTCGGCATTCTCGCCCGAAGCCGGGGCCGGCGGAACGCGATTCCGCCGGCCCCTTCCGTGAGGGCGGGCGGTAGAATCGAGGCACCACGAACCCGCTCGGGAGGACCGACTTGCGCCTGCACCCGCTCTCGATCGCCGCCCTGGCCGCGGTCGGATTCGCCGCGGCCGTCGCCGCCGCCGCGCCACCCCCGATCCCCTTGCGGGCCGCCTTCGAGGCGGCGCCCGCCCTGCACGGCTACGACCGCTACCTCGAGCTCGAGACCGGCCGCTACTACACCGGCGGCCTGCTCTTCGGCCCGACCTGGGACGAGGACCGCACGCGCTTCCAGGAGGCGGAGCTGGGCTGCGACGTGATGATCGTCGGCAACGGCGCCATCCTCGACCTCGAGGGCGAGCAGATCTGCATCTCGTTCTGCAACAACCGGCTGGACATCCAGGACTGCATCATCCTGAACGGGGGCGTGCGCTTCGTCGGCGACAACAGCGTCGACGTCCGCCGCGTCCCGGTGGGCTCGGTGCGCTACTGCACGTTCTACCGGCCGGCCGAGTACGCCGTCCGCCTGCAGGGCGCCGGCGCCGGCGTGCTCTGCGAGCGCAACCTGGTCGACGCCGTCGACACCGGCCAGGACGTCATGATCTGGACCGGCATCACCGGCAACAACCTGCCGACGGGGCTGTCCTTCGGCCTCTCGGTGCAGACGGGCGCCTTCGGCCTGCCCGACGTGCGCGACAACTGGACCTGGCACGCCGACCCCCGCACCAACGAGGACCCGCTGCGGCACTTCGGCTTCCTCTGAGAATACAGCTGAGTGATCCCCACCCCGTGGGACGATGCCGGTTCGGCACCGCACAACAACATCCTCGGACTCGACCCCGGATTGCGCGATCCCGAGCACGGCGATTTCCGCCCGCAGTACGCGCCGCTGTACGGCTCGCGCATCGTGCCGGCGGCCGCCATCGCGCCGACGCGCGCCCCCGCCGCGCCGCCGTCGCCTCCATCCGCCCGCGACGCCGCACTCACCGTCGGCGGCGACATCGTCGCGGACACGACCTGGGACGCCGCCTCGGTCCTGGTCGCTTCGGACGTGACGGTGCGCGACGGCGCCGTGCTGACCGTCGCGCCCGGCGTGACGGTCCGCTTCGCCGGCTACTTCGGGCTGGTGGTGCGCGACGGCGCCCTGCAGGCGCACGGCACGCCGGCGTCGCCCGTGGTCTGGACCGCCGCGGATCCCGGCGCCTTCGACGCCGGCCAGGACACCGTCGGCTGCTGGAACGGGATCACCTTTCTGAACGTCCCGGCCGCGAGCCCGCCGTCGTTCCTGCGCGGCTGCGTCCTGGAGTACGCCAAGGCCGTGCCCGGCCTCGACCTCGACGACGACGCGCCGCGGACCGGCGGCCGCGGCTTCGACGGCGCCGGCGGCGCGCTGCGCGTGGTGGGCCACTCGCGGCTCGAGGTGTCCGGTTGCATCCTGCGCCACAACTGCGCCGACCGCGGCGGCGCGCTGGCCGTCCACTACGGCGCGGCGCCGCTGGTCGTCAACACGCTGCTGCACGACAACACGGCCTGGAGCCGCGCCGGCGCCGTCTTCGCCGGCCTCGGCTTCCCCCGTTTCGTGCACGACACGGTGATCGACAACCGCGTCGTCAATCCCGAGATCTTCGACCGCACGGCCGGCGGCATCGACCACTACCACAGCCGGCCCCGCTACGTCGGCTGCGTGGTCTGGGGCAACGAGACCAACCACCACGACCTCTACCAGATCCTCGAGCCGCGGGCCTTCCACCTGCTCTTCAGCGACGTCCAGGATTACGGCGAGGGTCTCGGCGGCCTGGATCTGGACCCGCAGTTCCGGCCGGCGATCCACGGGCCCGGGGACCTGGGCGCAGCCTCGCCCTGCCGCGACGCGGGCGACCTCGCGGCGGCGTCCCCCTGGCTCCCCGCGACCGACCTCGCCGGGCGCGACCGCGTCGGCGGCGCGCAGGTCGACATGGGCTGCTACGAGTTCGTGGCGGCCACCGCGGTCGACGAACCCGCGACCGGGCGGGCGCCGCTCCTGGCCGCCCTGCCCAACCCGGCCAACCCCGCCACGACCCTGAGCTGGCGCCTCGACCGGCCCGGACGCGTCCGGCTGACCGTCCACGATCTCGGCGGCCGGCTCGTGCGGGTCCTGCTGGACGGCGAACTGGACGCCGGTCCCCACACCGCGCGCTGGGACGGCTGCGACGACGGCGGCCGCCGGGCCGCCGCCGGCTCCTACCTGGCGAGAATGACGGGCGCAAGCTGGACGAAATCTGTTAAGATTCTGCTGGTGCCCTGATCCGGAGCGCGGGGGGCGTGTCGCAGACGAGCGGGGGAGGGACGTCATGAACGCACGAACATCGCGGCTGCTGTTGCTGGGGACGATCTTGTCGATGGCGGGCTTCGCCGCGGTGGAGGCGGCGGCCAAGCCGGTCGGCTCGCCGGTCGCCGCGGTGGTCGCGACGTCCGGCGACGACTGCGCAGACCCGTTGCCGATCGCCTCGCTGCCGTTCAGCGACCTCGGGCAGACCACCTGCGGACGCGGCGATGACGACGCCGAGACCTGCCTCGGCTACTACGACGGCGGCGAGGACCTCGTCTACCGCCTGGACCTCGCCTCGCCGCAGATCGTGACCGTCACCTTCGACCCGCGCGGCACCCTGTGGACGGGCCTCGCGATCTTCGACGGCTGCCCCGACACGGGCAATTGCCTCGTGCAGCGCAGCGGCTACGAGGCGACCCCGCGGGTGATCTCGGGCCTGTCGCTCGCGGCCGGCAGCTACTACATCATGGTGGACAAGTGGCAGCAGCCGGCCTGCATCTCCTCCTTCGACCTGACCGTCACGGTCCCCGTCACCTACGCCAACCCCGTCTGCGAGCTCGCCATCGACCTGCAGGAGCAGGGGCTGACGTCGTTCCCGGTCTACACCTGCGGCTCGCTGATGGACTACAGCCCGGCGATCGGCTGCACCGGCTACCAGGCCGCCGGCGAGGACGCGGTCTGGAAGATCCACCTCGCCGCCGGGGAGGACTTCTCGGCGGTCCTCTCCGGCGAGGACTACGACGCCTCGCTCTACCTGCTGACCGACTGTTCGGACATGAACTCGTGCGTGGCGGGCGGCGACGACCCCGAGATCGTCGACTACCAGGCGACGGCCGACGGCTGGTACTACCTGATCGTCGACGGCTACCAGCTCGGCGGCTGCGGCAACTCCGTGCTGACGATCGACGCGCCGGTGGCCGGAGAGCGGTCGAGCTGGGGCGGCGTCAAGCGGATGTACCGGTAGGGCGCGGCCGCACGAAACGGGCGCGGGCCGCTCCGCCGCGGCGCGCGCGTGGCAGCCCTCGAGATGGTCGTCGACCAGGCCCATGGCCTGCATGAAGGCGTAGACGGTGGTCGGGCCCACGAAGCTCCAGCCGCGTGCCTTGAGGTCCTTCGAGAGGGCCGTCGATTCCGGCGTCTTGGACAGGGTCGCGAGCGTCGCGCGGGTCAGGCGCCGCGGCCGGCCGGCGGGGTCCGGCTCGAAGCGCCAGAAGTAGGCGGCCAGCGAGCCGAATTCCTGCGCCAGCTCCCGGGCCCGGCAGGCGTTGTTGATCGTCGATTCGATCTTGCCCCGGTGCCGGACGATCCCCGCGTCCAGCAGGAGCCGGTCGACCCGCGCCGGGGTGTAGCGGGCCACCCGCTCGAAGTCGAACCCGTCGAAGACGGCCCGGAAGCGGTCGCGCTTGCGCAGGATCGTCAGCCAGGAGAGGCCGGCCTGGAAGCCCTCGAGGCAGATCTTCTCGAAGAGGCGGTGGTCGTCGGTGACCGGGAAGCCCCACTCGCGGTCGTGGTAGCGCGCGTAGTCCTCGGCGCCGCCGCACCACCAGCAGCGCGGGAGGCCGTCGTCGCCGCAGATGAGTCCGGGCGGTGTGTCGCTCACGTCGCGTTCCTTGTCGTCGGGGTCGGGATGCCGGGGCCGGGCCGGAGGGGTCGCCCCATCTTATTCCGGACCGCCGCCGCCGTTCTATCGTAAGATAGCGAAATCGTCCGCTTCGTCATCAACGGGGCCCGGGACCGCCCGCCCTGCCCGATATCCGGAGGATCTTCATGAAGCTGCCTGCACGGGCCGCCGTCGCGATTCTGGCTTTGTCCTGCTGGGTGGCGGCGGCCGCCCCCGCCGGGGCCCAGGTCGTCATCAACGAGTTCGTCGCCTCGAACATCATGGGCCTGCTCGACGACCACGGCGAGGCGTCCGACTGGATCGAGCTGTACAACGCCGGCGCCGCCACCGTGAACCTCGACGACTACGGCCTGTCGGACGACCCCGACGAGCCGCTGAAGTGGACCTTCCCACCCCAGCTCATCGACCCGGGCGAGCGCCTGCTGGTCTTCGCTTCCGGGACCAGCTACCGCGATGTGCCGATCCACTGGGAGTCGGTCGCCGAGATCGGCGATGCGTGGCGCTACCGCGCCAACACCAGCGCCCCGCCGGCCGGCTGGCAGGCGCCGGGCTTCGACGACGCGGGCTGGGCGGAGGGACCCGCCGGCTTCGGCTTCGGCGACGGCGACGACGCCACCATCGTGGAGCCCTGCGTCTCGGTCGCGATGCGCCGCACCTTCGTCGTGCCCGATCTCGCGGCCGTCCGCCGCCTGCACCTGCACCTGGACTTCGACGACGGCGTCGTGGTCTGGCTCAACGGGCAGCAGATCTTCCGGGAGAACCTGTCCGGCGACGGGGACCCCGCCTGGGACCAGCCTGCCGACCGCGACCACGAGGCCCGGCTGTACCGGGACGTCGAGCTGGACGGAGGCGGCATCTACGGCGCGCCGCTGTGCGCGGGCGTCAACGTCCTGGCCGTCGAGGTCCACGACTCCGGCCTGGACGCGAGCGACCTCAGCTGCGTGCCCTTCGTGACCCTGAACATGCGCTCGCGGCCCGCGGACGGCGGCCGCCCCCCGTGCGCCGTGATCGCCGCCCTGCTGCCCAAGCTGCACACGAACTTCAAGCTCGGCGCCGACGGCGAGACGCTCCGCCTGAGCGACCCCGCCGGCGCGGCCGTCGACCAGGTCTTCACCGGCCCGATGTACACCGACGTCTCGCGCGGCCGGGCCCCCGACGGCGCCGCGGTCTGGCACTTCTTCACGTCGCCGACGCCCGGGGCGCCCAACGACGGCCAGGGCGCCGCGACCTTCGCGCCGTCCCCTTACGCCATCCCCGCGGGCGGCCACTACGCGGGCGGCCTGCAGGTCGTGCTGGGCACCGGCGAGCCCGGGGCCGTCGTGCGCTACGCCCTGGGCGGCGTGCTTCCCGACGCCGACTCGCCGCTCTACGAAGGCCCGCTGACGATCACGGCGACGACCGTGGTGCGCGCGGTCACCTTCGCTCCCGGCAAGTTGCCCAGCCGGGCGGCGACGCACACCTACATCGTGGACGACGTCTCGGACCTGCCCACGACGTCCTTCGTCACCGACCCGCCCAACCTCTGGGACCCCGAGTACGGCATCTACGTCGAAGCGAACATCTACGAGGAGTGGGAGCGCCCCGTGCACCTCGAGTTCTTCGAGACCGACGGCAGCACGGCGCTCAGCCAGGACTACGGCGTGGAGCTCTTCGGCGCCTACTCGCGGACCAAGCCCCAGAAGTCCTTCAAGATCAACGCGCGCGACGGCTACGGCGCCGACATGATCCGCTGCCGGATGTTCGACGAGAAGCCGCTCCTGGAATTCGAGGACCTCGTGTGGCGCAACTCCGGCAACGATTTCTCCTCGACGCACTTCCGGGACGGCCTGATGCACCGGCTGGTCGCGGCGGTCGACCTCGACCGCCTCGCCTACCGGCCCTCGCGCGTGTTCCTCAACGGTGAGTACTGGGGCATCATGAACGTGCGCGAGCACGTCGGCGACTACTACGTGGCGACCAACCACGGCCTGGACCCCGAGGGGATCGACCTGATCAAGAACTACTGGACGGCGGTGGCGGGCAGCACCTCGCACTTCTGGGACCTGTGGGACTACCTCGGCGCCAACGACATGAGCCAGCCGGCCCACTACGACCACGTCCGGCAGCAGATGGAGGTTGAGAACTTCGCCGACTACCAGATCGCCGAGATCTTCTGCGCCAACACCGACTGGGGCACCAACAACATCGCCTGGTGGCGCCCAGCCGTCGACGGCGGGCGCTGGCGCTGGATCCTCTACGACACCGACGCGGGCCTGGGCCTGCAGGCGCCGGTGGAGTTCGACGCCCTGGGCCGGGCCCTCGACGCCAGCGGCTCGGGTTGGCCGTCGGCGAACTTCCGCACCCACATCCTGCGCCACCTGCTGGAGAACGCGGACTTCCGCGACCTGTTCATCAACCGCTTCTGCGACCACCTGAACACGACGTTCCATGCGCCGCGCAGCCTGGCGGTCTTCGCGTCCCTGGCCGACGACCTCGCCGCAGAGATGCCCCGCCACCTGGCGCGCTGGGGCGCCTCGCCTGATTGGGCCGCCCGCCTGCAGGTGGTCGGGGACTTCCTGACGCGGCGGCCCGCCATCGCGCGCGAACACCTGCGCAGCCGTTTCCAGCTGGGCGGCGACCTCGTGCTCGGCCTGGACGTCGCGCCGCACGGCGCCGGGCGCCTCCGCCTGTCGGCCGCGACGGTCGACTCCACCTGGTCCGGCCTCTACTTCCAGGGCGTGCCCGTCACCCTGACGGCCGAGCCGGCGCCCGGCTTCGTGTTCGACGGCTGGAGCGATCCGGAGCTGCCCGACCAGGCGACCGTGACGCTGACCCCGGCCGGGGATTACGCCGTGACCGCCCACTTCACCGGCGAGGCCGGCGAGGTCCGGGTGGTCATCAACGAGATCAACTTCAACTCCTCGGGCAGCTTCGACCCCGAGGACTGGGTCGAGCTGCACAACCCCGGGCGCGCGGCGGTCGACCTCGGCGGCTGGAAGTTCAAGGACGGCGAGGACGCCCACTCCTACAACATCCCCGCCGGCACGATCCTGGCGCCGGGAGGGTTCCTGGTGCTCTGCCGCGACCGGGCGGCCTTCCTGGCCCTGTTCCCGCAGGTGACCGCGGCGATCGGCAACCTCGGCTACGGCCTCAGCAGCGGCGGCGAGTACCTGCGCCTCTTCGAACCCGGAGGCGAGCTGCACGACGGCGTGTCCTTCCTGCCCTCGGCACCGTGGCCTTCCGGGGCCAACGGCACCGGGGCGACCCTGGCGCTGGTCGATCCCGGACTCGACAACGCCCTGCCGGCCAGCTGGGCCGTGTCGGCCAACCACGGCACCCCCGGCGCGTCCAACGGCTACAGCGTCGCGGCGCCGGGTGCCGCCCCCGAGCTGAGCCTCGGCCCGCCCTGGCCGAACCCCGGCAACCCCGGCAGCGAGATCCGCTTCACGCTGGACGCCCGGCAGCAGGTCGACCTCGCGGTCTTCGACCTCAAGGGCCGCGCGGTGCGGCGCCTGGTGTCGGCGCAGCTGGAGGCCGGCGAGCACCGGCGGGTCTGGGACGGCCGCACCGACGGCGGGCAGGCCGCGGCCTCGGGCACCTACGTCTTGCGGCTGCAGGCCGGGGAGCGCGTGCTGACCCGCAAGACGCTGCTGGTGCGCTGAACGCCGGCGGCGGCCGGCCGCGCGCGGAATCGGCGTTTCCCTGCGGGGGAGACGGGTCTATCTTGGACGCCGGTTCGCCACCGGCGCGTTCGCCGGTGCGGAAGGTCGGCGGCAACGCGAGGTGGGCATGGAAGCAGTCTCGGTCGGGACGCCGGCGCTCTGGGCGGGCTTCATCGGGTTCGTGCTGGCGATGCTGGCGCTGGACCTGGGCGTGTTCAACCGCCGGGCCCACGAGATCCGCATCCGCGAGGCGCTGCTCTGGTCGGTGATCTGGATCACGATCTCGCTGCTGTTCAACGCCTGGATCTGGCACCGCTTCGGCGCGGTGCGCGGCCTGGAGTTCCTGACCGGCTACCTGCTGGAGAAGGCGCTCTCGGTCGACAACCTGTTCGTGTTCATCGTGCTGTTCTCGTTCTTCGCCGTGCCGGCGAAGCTCCAGCACCGGGTCCTGTTCTGGGGCATCCTCGGCGCCCTGCTCATGCGCGCCCTGTTCATCGTGGCCGGCGCCGCGCTGATCCACCGCTTCCACGGGATCATGTACATCTTCGGCGCGTTCCTGGTCTTCACGGGCGTCAAGCTGCTGCTGCACCGCGACGGCGAGATCCACCCCGAGCGCAACCCCGTGCTGAAGGCGTTCCGCCGCTTCATCCCGCTCACCTCCGACTACCGCGGCGCCCGCTTCGTCGTCAAGGAGGGCGGCCGCTGGCTGGCCACCCCGCTGCTGATGGTGCTGGTGGTGGTCGAGGCCACGGACATCGTGTTCGCCGTCGACTCCATCCCGGCCATCTTCGCCATCACGAAGGACCCGTTCATCGTCTTCACCTCGAACATCTTCGCCATCCTCGGGCTGCGGGCCCTCTACTTCCTGCTGGCGGGGATGATGGGCCGCTTCCGCTTCCTGAAGGTCGGCCTCGGCCTCGTGCTCGCCTTCGTCGGCGTCAAGATGCTGCTGGTGGACGTCGGGAAGCTGCCCGTCGCGGTCTCGCTGGGGGTCATCGCCGCGCTGCTCGGCGGCTCGATCGCCGCGTCGCTGCTGCCCCCCCGCAACGGCGGGTCGACGGGGACGCTGCCCCGTGACCCAACCGGGCCGCCCTTTCCAGTTCTGTGCTATCATTGGCGGTGGGATCATCATCCGCCGCCCCGGGGGCGGCATCGGGGGGCATCTTGCTGCTGCGGGCCATCGCCTTCACGACCCTGCTGGCCGCCGCGGCCGGACCGGCCGCCGCCGGCTGGATCGGGGGCATCGTCGTCGGCGAGCCCGGCGGCTCGCACCTGCCCAACGGCGCCGAGATCACGGTCGACTTCGCCTACGAGATCACCAACCCCGGCGGCGCCCGCTTCCGGGTCGCCCCGCAGCGCGACGGCGCGGTCGTCGAGGGCTACGCCGGCGGGACCAGCGCGGCGCTCCCCGCCGGCGCCGGCCACCTGCAGCTCGGGTTCTCGTTCGCCGCCGGGAGCCACGCGCTCGACCACTGCCTGATCGAGATGGTCACGCCCGACTGGGGCTCCACGCTGCTGGCCATCTCGGTGCCCGTGACGCTCCACGTCGGGGACCACGCCGTCTACCACCTGCAGCCGTCGTCGCCGGGAACGGCCCGGCTGCTGCACGGCGCGACGTACGTGCTGGGCTTCGACGCCGCCACCGCCGCGCCGGGCGGCGCGGTCGTGACCGCGCAGCCCTTCAGCGGCGGCGCGCCCGCGGCGGGCGCCGTCATCGGCGCCCCGAGCTTCATCGTCGGGCAGGGCGGCGGGTCCCAGTGGTTCCGCTTCGACGGCGGCTCGCCCCACGTCGACGCCGTCCGGGTCCGGATGTGGAACGCAGCCATGACCGAGCTGCTGCTGGAGTTCGACCGGCCCGTCGATCTGGCCTGGGGGGGGCACGGCCTCGCGGGCTTCGCGGTCGCGCCGGGCACGGGGGCGTGGCTGGGTCACGGCCGGAGCGTCCTGGTCGACTGCGACTACGCCACCACCGCGGCCGCCGGCGTGAGGATCCTGGCCCGCGGCGTGGACGCCGCGGGTGAGCCGGTGCCCGACCAGAGCTACGCGGCCGGCCCGGTGCTGGCCGGTCCCGCCGGCCACGTCGCGCGCTCGTTCACGGTCGTGGCCGGAGAGCACGAGGTCCCGTTCGTGCAGGTCCTGATGCAGGACGCGGGCAGCGGCGCGGAGCTGCTCGACGTCCGGCTGCGGGCCGACGTCGCCTTCGGCCCCCACGCGGTGAATGCCGTGACCTTCGACCCCGCGCCGCCCGCCGTGCTCGACCTCGGCGAGCAGGTGGCGCTGACCTTCGACTACGTCACGACGGAAACCGGCGGCGTCCGCATCTGGACGCTGCCGCGCACGGACGCGGGGAGCACACGCCGGGGTACTTCGGCAGCGTGAGTCCCCTGTACCCGGTCGGCGAGGGCGACGGCGCGGGCTGGTTCTCGGTGTCGGGCGCCGCGGCCGCCGTCGACCAGGTCGAACTGCTCGTCACCGACCGCTACGTGACCCGGACCCTGGCGCTGCGCCGGCGGGACGCCGCCTTCGTCTTCGGGGAGCCCGCCTACGTCACCGCCTCGCCGCCGCTGGTGCTGTCGGCGGCGGTGCTCGGCGCCTGCCGGCCGAACCCGTTCAACCCGTCCACGACGATCCCGGTCGAACTGGGCGTGGCGTCGCGGGTGACGTTGGCGGTGCACGACCTGAGGGGGCATCGGGTGCGGACGCTGGTCGACGGCGAACTGCCGGCCGGCCGCACCGAGGTCGAGTTCCGGGCCGACGGCCTGGGCAGCGGGACCTACCTGTGCACGCTGGAATGCGGGGGCGTGCGGCAGTCGCGGCGGATGGTGCTGGTCCGGTAGGGGGACGGCGCCGCGGTCAACCTTCGCCGCCCGCGCTCGCGGGCGGTTTGTGCACGTAGCCCAGCGACTCCAGCAACCTGATGTCCGACTTGCCGACGCTCGCGCGCCGGCCCGGGGCGCCGCGGCCCAGGGGCGAGCTCGGGTCGTAGGTCGCGCGCAGCCGCGCGGTCAGGCGCGCGGCCTCCTCGGGGTGCTCGGCGGCCGCGTCCCGCGTCTCGCCGGGGTCGGTCGCCAGGTCGAAGAGCGCGGTGCGTTCCACCCCGCCCTCCCGCCACAGCATGAGCTTCCAGGGCCAGGCCACGAGCGTCTTGCAGAAGTCGTCGGGGTCGGAGCCCTGCTCGGCCAGCAGGTCGCGCGGCGGCGCCTTGGCGTTGCCCAGCAGCAGGCCGGCCAGCGAACGGCCGTCCAGGGTGTCGGGGACGGCGATCCCGGTGATCTCCAGGACGGTCGGCAGGAGGTCCAGGGTGGAGACGGGAGCCGCGACGACGCGGCCGGCGCCGGCGTTGCCGGGCAGCTTGACGAGCAGGGGGACGTGGATCGTCTCCTGGTACGACAGGTAGTGCGTGTAGAAGAAGCCGTGCTCGCCGAGGTGCTCGCCGTGGTCGGCGACCACGACGATCAGCATCTGCTCGTAGAGGCCGAGCTGCTTCAGCCGGGCGATCAGCCGGCCCACGTGGTCGTCGGCGTAGTTGACCTCGGCCGCGTACTGCGCCGGCGGGAAGCGGGGTCCGTGACGCCGGCGGGCCAGTCGTACATCCCGCGGTTCGCGTTCTCGCCCGCACGCCGCCCGCCGCCAGGATCCGCGCCGTCAGGGTTCGCCGGGCCGGCATTCGTTGCCCAGGTAGTACTTGCGGTGCCACGGGGCCGGCGGCGCGGTGGGCGCGTGCGGGTCGTAGTAGTGGGTGAAGACGAAGCTGGGCGCGCCCGGTGCTCGGCGAAGAAATCGCCGCTGAGGCGCGTGACCCCGCCGGCCTGGTCCAGTCCCGTCAGGTCGGTCCCGCGGGGCGGCGGGGAGACGTACCCCTGGTCCATGCCGAACTGGGCGGTCAGGTAGTTGATGCCCACGTAGCCCGCCGTGGCGTAGCCGGCCCGGGCGAGGTGCTCGGCCAGGGTCGTGTGCCGCTCGGAGAGGTAGTCGCGCTCGCCGCCGACGGCGCCGTGGCGGTAGGGCCGCAGGCCGGTGAAGATCGAGGCGAACGAGGGCAGGGTCCAGGGCGCCGTCGACAGGCACTGTTCGAAACGGATGCCGTCGCGCGCCAGCTCGTCGAGGTGGGGGGTTCGCGAGGGTTCGCCCGGCCCCGGGGGGCCGGGGTGGTCAGCGCGGAAGGTGTCGATGCCGATCAGCAGGACGCTCGGCGGCGGGGCGCCGGCGGCCGGGCCGGGCGGATGACCGCCCGGCCCGCGCAACGCCAGCAATACTCCGACTCCCGCGATCAGCAACAGAATACTAACGATCAACACGGCCCTCAGGGCCGTCGGTCGGCGCAAGATGTTCATCCGTTCCCATACGTCCGTCAGCGGGTCAGGTTCCCCCCAGGAGACGGAGTCAAGAACGGTATTTGCAGGCGACCGTCAACCTCGTGCAGGCTGGTAAGTTGTTGGAGCCGAGCGAGTACTTCGCTCCGGGTTGCGCCGGTGGCCTCCTCGGTGACGCCCCCGCGCCGGGCCCGCGCGATCCAGGTCAGGCCCCAGTGCACGTCCCAGCCCTCGCGGTGCATCCGCCGCGAGGAGTCGCAGGGCTCGTCGCGGCACTCCATCGAGAGCGTGACGATGGTCTGCAGCGTGGTGCGCAGGACCTCGAGGTCGTCGTCGCGGAACGCCTCGGTTCCGGGCAGATCGATCGCGATGCGGCGCGGCTCGTTCATGGCGCGTCCCTGGCCCTTGGCCACCACCGGGAAGAAGAAGCCCACCACGTAGATGCCCTCGGCGTAGAGGTCGCGCGCCACGTCCTGGGCGAGCTTCGCGTTGTAGAGCATCACCGGCACGATGGGGCTGTCGCCGGCCTTGATGTCCAGGCCGATCTTCAGCAGGCCCTCGCGCCAGTACTTCGTGTTCCACTCCAGCTTGTCGCGGCGCTCGGTCGTGCCGGAGATCAGCTCCAGCACCTTGATGGCCCCCGAGACGATGACCGGCGCGACCGTGTTGGAGAACAGGTAGGGCCGGGCCCGCTGCCGGCACAGCTCGACCAGCTCGCGCCGGCC
Source organism: bacterium (assembly GCA_016706845.1). Lineage (GTDB taxonomy): Bacteria > Krumholzibacteriota > Krumholzibacteriia > LZORAL124-64-63 > LZORAL124-64-63 > PNOJ01. The sequence goes on along the minus strand of JADJIV010000010.1, from coordinate 103,713 downwards.
GCTGACGCAGCCGCCCGAGGCGCCGCCGAGGGCCTTGCCCAGCGTCGTGGTGACGATGTCGATCTTGCCCATGACGCCGCAGTGCTCGTGGGTGCCGCGGCCGGTCTTGCCGATGAAGCCCGAGGCGTGGGACTCGTCGACGAAGACCATGGCGTTGTACTTCTCGGCCAGGGCCACGATCTCGTCCAGGCGGGCGAGGTCGCCGTCCATCGAGAACACGCCGTCGGTGATGATCAGGCGGCGCTGCTTGTCCTGGTGCTCCTGGAGCTTCTGCTCCAGGTGCTTCATGTCCGAGTGCTTGTAGGTGTCGGTGGCCGCCTTGCACAGGCGCATGCCGTCGACGATGGAGGCGTGCACCAGGCGGTCGGCGATCATCACGTCCTGATCGGTCAGCACGGCCTCGAACACGCCCGCGTTGGCGTCCATGCAGGACGGGAACAGCAGCGTGTCCTCGGTGCCCAGGAACTCGGTCAGCTTGTTCTCGAGCTGCCGGTGGATGTCCTGCGTGCCGCAGATGAAGCGCACCGACGACATGCCGTAGCCGCGCGCGTCCAGGCCGCGCCGCGCCGCCTCGACCACCTCGGGGTGGCTGGACAGGCCGAGGTAGTTGTTGGCGCAGAGGTTGATCACCTTCTTGCCGGCCGCGCCGGCGGGGAACTCGACCTCGATGTCGGCGCCCTGCGGGCTGCGGATGTAGCGCTCTTCCTTGAAGAGGCCGGCCTGGCGGATGGCCGCCAGCTCCTGCTGGTAGGACTCCCTGGTCCCGGTCGCGAATGCCATGACTGCTCCCTTTCTTTCCCGGCGGTCAGCTCTTCTTGAAGCGCTCGACCAGGGCGGCGATGCGGTTGACGGTGTCGAAGGCCTCGGGCGAGGCGTCCGCGTCGGGGATCTGGATGCCGTACTTCTTCTCCAGGAACCGCTTCAGCGACACCATGGAGAACGAGTCGACGATGCCGCCGGTGATCAGCGGGGTGTCCTCGCCGATCACGCGGTCGTCGTCCTCTTCCAGGTACTCGCTGACCACGTAGTCCAGGATCGTCTGCTTGCGCTCGTCCATCTTCGTCTCCCGCGTCGGTGTGGTGCGGCCCGCTCCCGGGGGAGACGGGCCGCGGCTCATTCGCTCATCAGGGTCGACAGGTCGCCTTCCGGCTCGCCGAATTCCCGGGCGCGCAGGATGCGCCGCACGATCTTGCCGCTGCGGGTCTTGGGCAGCGACTCGGTGAACTCGATCTCCTGCGGCATGGCCAAAGGCGACAGCTTCTTGCGGATGAAGTTCATGATCTCGAGTTCGAGGTCGTCGTCCGGCGCGATGCCCGGCTTCAGTGTGACGAACGCCTTGACGACCTCCATGTTCACGGGGTCGGGCTTGGCCACCGCCGCCGACTCTGCGACCGCGGGGTGCTCGAGCAGGGCGGACTCGATCTCGAAGGGTCCGACCAGGTGGCCGCCGGTGTTGATGACGTCGTCGTCGCGGCCCACGAACCAGTAGTAGCCGTCGGCGTCGATGCTGGCCCGGTCGCCGCAGATGTACCAGCCGTTGACGAACTTGCGCTCGTAGCCGGCCTGGTTGTTCCAGTAGCCGCGGATCTGCGAGGGCCAGCCCGGCCGGATCGCGATCAGGCCCACGCGGCCCGTGCCCTCGTGCGGCAGGTTGGTGTTCGGGTCCAGGACCGTGGCCGTGATGCCCGGGAAGGGCTTGCCCATCGAGCCCGGCTTGACCTTCATGCCCGGGAAGTTGGTGATCATCATGCAGCCGGTCTCGGTCTGCCAGTAGGTGTCGTGGAAGGGCTTGCCGAAGGCCTCCTGCGACCAGACGACCGCCTCGGCGTTGAGCGGCTCGCCCACGCTGCAGAGGTGGCGCAGGCGGGAGAGGTCGTGCTTGCGCACGAGGTCGGAGCCCTCGCGCATCAGCAGGCGGATGGCCGTCGGGGCCGAGTACCAGACCGTCACCCCGCGCCGCGCCATGAAGTCGTACCACTTCTCGGCGTTGAAGCCGGAGTCCAGCACCACCTGGGTGACGCCGTTGGCCCAGGGCCCGATGATGCCGTAGGAGGTGCCGGTCACCCAGCCGGGATCGGCGTTGCACCAGTAGACGTCGTCGGGGCGCAGGTCCAGGACCCACTTGGCGGTGAGGTACTGCGAGATCAGCGAGTAGTGGACGTGCTGGGCGCCCTTGGGCTGCCCCGTGGTGCCGGAGGTGTAGTGCAGGACCGAGGGGGTTTCGGGGCCCGTCGGGTGCGCGTCGAAGGTCTCGATGCGGGGCAGTGCGTGCAGGTCGAGCCCGACTCTCGCTCGCGCAGCGGCCCGTCGCCGGCGTCGACCAGGATGACGTGCCTGAGCTGCGGCAGCTTGTCCAGGAGCTTGCGCACCTTGGCCACGTGCTTGCGCTGGGTGACGATGGCCGTGGTGCCGGCGTCGTCCAGGCGCGTCCACAGCGAGTCGGCGCCGAAGGCCGAGAACAGCGGCTGCACGACCGCGCCCATCTTCAGACCGCCCAGGAACCCGAGGTACAGCTCCGGCACGCGGTCCATGAACAGGCAGACGCGCTCGCCGGGCTGGATGCCGAGGCCCTGCAGGTGCGCCGCGAAGGTGTTCGACAACACGCGCAGGTCGTCGAAGGTGTAGGTCTTCGTCGCGCCGGAGAAGTCCTCCCAGACCAGGGCCGTCTTGTCCGCCAGGCCCTGCCGGCAGAGCCGGTCGCTGCAGTGCCAGCCGATGTTCAGCGGGTCGCCCTTGCGGTAGCCCAGTTCCTGTTCGGCCAGCGACCAGGAGAAGTCCTTCAGGCGGTCCTCGTAGGTGGGCGTGGTGGCCATCGTCAGTCCCCTGTGTGGTTGGTGTCCGGTCGCGGCTCCGGGCTTCCGCGCTCCTCGATGATGGCGACCGCCAGCGCGTGGTGGCCGGCGGCGGCGAGGCTCAGGTGGATGCGGCCGGCGGCGTGCCGCGCGGCCAGTTCCTCGAGTCGTCCCTGCAACCGGACCGCGGCCGGTCCCTCGCCGCGGCGCGTGATCTCCACATCCCGCCAGAACGCGCCGCGGCCGTCGGTGAAGGATAGGGCCTTCAGGACGGCTTCCTTGGCGGCGAAGCGTTCGGCGAGGCGGTGCGCCGGATGCGGGCCGCCGCGGCAGGCGGCGAGTTCCGCCGGCGTGAACACCGTTTCCGCGAAGCCCCGCTGCGGTTCGTCCAGCTCCCGCGCCAGGCGGCGCACGTCGCAGAGATCCGCGCCGACGCCGAGGATCCGGGGGCTCGCGACCCCTGCTGTCGGGGGAGGGCCGATGGTGCAACTCCCAGGATGTGAACGATTTCACAGACAGGCGGAATCTAGGGCATGGAAAGGGGGAACGTCAACCCTGGGGATCGTCGCGTAGGCAGGAATGAGGGGTCCGGCGTTGCACGCACTGGCGCTTCATGAAGGCCGGGATACTAATCCCCGACCACCCGCGGCAGTACCCCCCCCGGCCGACCGTAGTGCGGGACAGCGTCTCCGGGCTTCCCGTCGTCCGGGCACACGAAGGCGTTTCGCGACGGCGACCAGTAGAGGCAGCCCGCTTCGCCGGGCGGTTGCATGCGCACGAAGCGCTCCGCCTCGGCCAGGGCGGCGAGCCAAGCCTCCTTGACCTGCTGCAGGTCCACCGGACCGGCCAGATCGAGGCGCGCCAGGTCCGCCGGCTGGATCCGCCCGCGCCGGCGGAGCATCTCCAGCAGCGAAAGCGGTGAATAGCCGGGATCCTTGCCGACCGCGGCCCACACCAGCGCTCCGAGTCGCAGCACGTGTTCGTGCAGGTGCAGCGTGTCGAGCAGGTCGCGCGGCTCGTCGCGGCCGGCGAGGGCCAGCACCTTGTTGGTGGCCAGGTCGAGCGGATGCAGCTGGTAGCCGAACTCCTCGCTGCGGATGACCGGCAGGAAACGCCAGGTCGAGTCCTGGGCCCACTCGATCTTGGTGCGCTCCCGGTCGAGACTCACCACGGCGCGGATGTAGCCCGGCTGGCTGAGTTCCAACTCCACGTCGTAGCCGTGGTCCGCCAGCAGTGCGCGATCGGCGTCCCAGGCGGAGGCCACCCTCGCTGCGCTGTCCTGGAAGTAATCGAGATCGTGGCTGTACCGGAGCGTGTTGGGGGCGGCCAGGATGGCCGCGCCTCCGGCCAGGTAGCTGTCCTCGCTGCGGTTGGCCGCGAGCAGTCGTCCGATCGCGGACTGGAACCCTGTCAACGGCACAGGTTCGCCCCCTTCTCCCAAGCCTCCCGACCACCATACCGCATCAGCTGTTCGGCGACCCAGGCGACATCCGATCTTTCGACCCTGAACTCGGGCGGACTGGACCAGAAGCAGTGCGCATGGAATTTCCGGTAAGCGCGCCGCGCTTCGCGCAGACGGACCATCTCGCGGGCCGTCTCGGGTTCCAGCCGCCGGCGGCTCTTGCGGCCGCCGCGGCGACCGATCTCGGCCAGGTATTTGCGGGTTCGCGGGTCCATGTCATTATCATAAGCTGTTTATGATCTAATGTCAATGGTATCTGGAGTCCGGATGTGGTATGCTTGGCATCCCCGCCTGACCCAATCGTCTGGAGCCGAGATGCCGCGGATCCTCTGCCGCCTGCTCGCGATCGTCCTGCTGCCGGTCTTCGTCGCCGTCGCCCACACCGCCCCGATCGAGGACTTCGACGGCGCCGCTCCGGAACTCGCGGACTACCCGGGCGAAGCCGGGGATCCCGGCGCCTGGTCGCTGTCGAACCCTGGCGAGGGCGGCTCGGCCCACGCCCTGCGCCTCAACGGCAACCTGTGGCTCATCCAGTCGATCGCGCCGCGCGCCCTGGCCGACAGCACCGTCTGGAGCGTCGCCGTTTCCGCCGACGTCAGGGGCGAGGTCCAGGCCATCGGCTTCGGGGACGGCGTCCACGAACTGTTCTACACCTTCGCCGGCCGCGACCTGCCCGCCGACACGAACTGGTGGACCGTCTACCAGGGCTCGCAGTCGCTCGCGGCCTGGCACGACTACCTGCTGCCGGTGGGCGAGGACTGGCGGGAGACTTTCGGCGAGCTGCCCGTCATCGATCGGGTGATCTACGTCAACGACGCGGATGCGGGCACGGTCGGCGTCACCCGCTTCGATACCCTGGCCGACGTCACCGACGAGCTGCCGCGGGCGCCGCGGGTGGACATCCTCTACGCGGTACAGTCGTCCGCGAAGGTGGCCGGCGACCTGTACCGGCTGTCGGCGCAGTTCAGGCCACGGTCTTCGATCCGGACTCCGAGACGCACGTCTACCGCTGGGACTTCGGCGACTCCACGAACAGCGCCGAACCGGTCGTCGTGCACGAGTTCCTGGTCCCGCCGACCACCCACCGTCCGGTGTGGCGGTGACCGACTGGCGGCCTCTGCGGCGGCGACACCTGCCAGGTGGCCGTCCACCCCAGCGGCGACGAGCTGCCGCTGACGGTGAACTTCACCGTGGGCGACGTCTTCACCGGGCGCGGCTACGAGTCCGCGGGCGGCATCATCGACGCAGGGTCGAGGCCCTGTTCGCGCCGACGCGCCCGATCTTCGGCGACGCCGCCGACGTCAACGTCTGCAACCTCGAGGTCAGCTACACCGACCGCGGCACCGCACCCACCAAGACCGTGGTCTTCCGCAGCCGGCCCGAAAACGTGCGGGCCCAAGGCCTACGCCGGCGTCGACCTGGTGACCATCGGCAACAACCACATCATCGACTACGGCGAGATCGGCATGCTCGACACCATGGACGGGCTCGAAAGGCCTGGGCATCCCCTGGTGCCGCGGCGCGGGCAGCAACGAGATCTTCGCCCCTGCAGCCGGCGTTCTGGACCGAGCGCGGCGTGCGCCTGGGATTCCTGGGCCTCTGCGACCGCACCGGCCGGCGGTGGAACTACCAGCCCTTCCTGGACGCGGGCTACAGCAAGCCCGGCTTCCACCTGCTGCCGGAAAACCTGTCGAAATCGATCGCGGCGGCCCGCGCGCTGTCCGATGTCGTCATCGTCCAGGGCCCAGCGGCGACGAGTACCAGCTCGCGCCGCCCGGCGCGCTGGGGCAGTGGGCCGGACCGGACGACGTCATCGACATCGAGGCCGACGTCCATGATCAGCGCGCCGAGTTCCGCTTCCTGAACAGCCGACGCCCGGCGAGCGCGCGCACGCCGCCAAGCCATCGACCTCGGCGCGGACGCGATGATCAACCACCACCCCCGTGCTGCGGGGCTTCCCGGAGTCCTACCGGGGAGCTGATCTCCCACAGCCTGGGCAACTTCGTCTTCGACCTGACCTACATCGAGACGATGCCGACGCTGGTGCTGACCCTGGAGATCGACAAGGACGGCGTCGTGGGGCAGCGCTTCACGCCCGCCTTCATCGACGACTGGATCCCGCGGCCGGCCACCGGCAACCTCGGGCGCGAGATCATCGGCTGGCTGGCCGAGGCCTCGCGGCCCATGAACGCGCTCGTGGTGCCGCTGGCCGGCAAGAGCGAGGCGCGCATCCTGCTGTCGCGCGCGGAGGCCGACTCGACGGTGATCGAACACGAGGCGGCTTTCGACCTGGTGGTCCAGGACGGCTACGAGGTGTCGCCGCCGCTGGCGCTCGCGCCCGAGGGCGACCTGTCGCAGGTGCTGGAGGTCCTCGGCGGCGCGCCGGGCGGCTGGGAGGTGGCCTGGGGCCGCGAGCTGCTCTGGCACACGGGTTTCGAGGACGAGGGGGCCGATCTCTGGGAAGCCAACACGTCCGACGAGTGGCTGGCGACCGACGTGGTCCACGGCGGGCAGCGCAGCCTCGGCCTGCGCCGCGACGACGGCGACGTCGGCCAGACCGGCACCGACCTCGAACGGCATCTGCCCTGCCGCGCGGACCGGCGCCACACGGCCGCCGGCTGGCTGCGGGCCGAGAACGCCGGGCAGGCCCGCACCATGGTGCGCTTCTACGACAGCCGCTCGTCCGAGAGCCCGCTGTCGAGCACCGATCTGGCCGCGCGCATCGACGGCAGTTGCGACTGGACGTACCAGTGGCGCGACCTGACCACGCCCGCCGGCGCGGTCTACTTCGAGTTGCGCTGCGGCCTGGAGCCGCCGGCCGACGGCACGGCGCTCGCCTGGTTCGACGACCTCGCGCTGATCGAGTGGGAACCGTGGCAGGCCGCGGACTCGCCGCTGAAGATCCCCGCGCCGAACAACTGCCGCTACCTGCAGGTGCGGCGGGCGGGGACCGGGGCGGGTTCCGGCACGGTCCGCTTCACGCAGACGTCCTACGACCGTGTGGACGCGACCGGAGCCGCGGAGAGTCCCATCCCATCGCCGGGCCAGGGGCTGAGTTGCCACCCCAACCCGTTCAACCCGCGCACGACCATCGACCTGATCCTGCCCGGCGACGGCGCCGCGGTGCCCATCGACCTGGAGATCTACGACCTGCGCGGCCGCCGCGCGGCCGTCCTCTTCCACGGCGAACTGGCAGGCGGGCAGCGCTACGGCTTCACCTGGGACGGCAGGGACGACCGGGGCCCGCAGCCTCGCGGCCGGCGTCTACTTCTGTCGGGCCGGGACGGGCGCGAAGACGCAGGTGCTGAAGCTGACGCTCGTCAGGTGACGACCGACTCCGGCGTGAAGAAGCCCGGCCGGAGCGGATGCCGGCCGGGCTTCGCATGTCGGCGGGAAGATGTCCGACTACCTCACCAGCAACATCTTCACGCTCTCGACCGCACCGCCGCCCCGCACGCGGGCGAAGTAGACGCCCGACGGCAGCTCGCCGCCGTCCTGTCCCCGCCCGTCCCAGTCGACGTCGTGTCGCCCGGCCGGCAGTTCCCGGTCCAGCAGCGTCGCCACCTCGCGGCCGGCGAGGTCGGTCACGGTCACGGTGTGACGGCCGGCGGTCGTCGCCGTGAAGGCGATCGTGGTGCGGGGGTTGAAGGGGTTGGGCACGTTGGGCTCGACCGTCAGGCCCAACTGCGGTGCGGCGTCGCGCGCCGCTGACGCGCTGGCGCCGACGGCGAACAGGTAGTCCTCGGTCTCGCCGTCGAGGAATGCGCCCTGGCCGTCCCAGTCCGCGGGCACCGGCGTGTCGCTCAACGTGAAACGGGCCCAGGCCAGGCCCGACGCGTACCCGGACAGGAATGTCGGCGGCGCCAGCAGCGACAGGGGGCCGTTGAAGCCCGCCGGCACGACGTGGTTGACCAGGATGTGTTCGGACCCGGTGTCGCCGTTGGGACAGGTGAACAGGTTGGGCGTCCAGGAGCCGTCGCCGCTCCAGTCCACCAGCACGTTCACGTACCGGTCCTGGTTCGAGGTGTTGACCACCTCGATGTCGAGGTCCGCCCCCCACGCGGCGCGGCTGCAGATCGCGCCGAGCGAACCGCCCGCGCTTGCGGGGCAGCGCTCCACGACGCCCGCGTCCAGGGTGAAGGGGTGCGGCGTGATGAGCCCGGCATCGCGCCCGGGCGTGCCCGGCAGTTCGAAGCACTCGTCCTGGTCGTAGGGCGCCGGCGGGCAGATGCCGGCGTTGCCGTCCGGCTCGTGGTCCAGGGTGGTCTCCGAACCAGGCGGAGGTCACGGGCTGGTGGTGGACGTAGCCGGCGGGGCCGCCGATGCAGGTCGGGAACGTGCCGATCACGCCGGGGTAGGCTTCGACGCCCTCGGGCGCGTCGCCGAATTCGCCGGGACCGGGATCGCCGCCGCCCCCGCCCTGGCCGACCAGGAAGAGGTAGTCCTCGGTCTCGCCGGTGTCGAAGTCGCCGTCGCCCATGCCAGTCGGGGGGATCGGCGGGAACTCGTCGCTGACGGTGAAGCGGGCCCACACGTAACCCGGGTTCGGCCCGATCAGGAACGAGGGCGGCAGCAGGTGCGAGACCGGTCCGGAGAAGCCGGCCGGCACGTGCAGGTCCACGACGGCGTGTTCGGGCGCGATGTTCGGTCCGCAGGACGACTGCCCGCTCCACCTGCCGTCCCGGTTCCAGTCGAACAGGATGTTCACGACCACGTCGTTGCCGCCGTGGTTGGTCAACACGAGGTCCAGGTTGCCCATGGGACCCCAGTTCGCCAGCGAGCACGCGGGCCCCAGCGCCCGCGGCGTGGGCGATCCGCTGCAGGGCACGGGCAGGCCGGCGAGGATCGTGAACGCGTCCGGAAAGACCAGGCCCGCGTCGCCGTCCAACGCCGCCCAGCACTCGTCGTTCTCGTAGGGGCCGGGGGGGCAGAAGCCGCCGTTGCCGTCGGGCTCCGGATCCATGGTCGCGCCCCAGTAGGCGACCGGCGTGTTGTTGGCGTGGGCGATGTGGCCGGAAGGTCCCCCGAAACAGGTCGGGAACTCGCCCAGGATCCCGAGCCAGGGGTAGGCGGGGATGCCGTCGGGGGCATCGCCGTAGTCGCCGATGGTCGGGAACGGCTGGGCGTGCAGCGACGTGCAGCACAGGGCTGCGGCGAGGGCGAGTGCCGTCGGCGAGCGGCGACACGCGCGTAACTTCAATGATGACAATTTGTTCATGACAATCCTCCCGAGGGGGCTGATCCGTGGCCGAGGATCCAGGAGAGGCCAAGTCCTGATTCTCATCTTAACCCACCCGGAGGTCCGTGTAAATATCATATCTGTTTTATGGGATATACGATCGAGGCCGCCGCGCGTCTGTTCCGGCCGAGGGAAGAAAATCCTAGGTGATTCCCAGAATCCGGTGTATCCTTCCCGTGCTTCGGGTTGGGGCCCCAGGGTTCTTCCGGAGCCGTCTGAATGCGTGATCCCCGGCCGCGCGCCGGGCTTCGAGATTCCCCCGACCGTCGGGGGATGTGGTCCGGCAGACCGCCGGATCAGTATCGAGCACGAGGGGTTTACCGGAGATAGCCGGCGGCCTCAGGTGCTTCTGCACGCCGGGTAGCCGGCATCCGAGGTGGAAGAGTATGAAGAAGATCTACGTGGGTAACCTGCCGTTCTCCGCGACCGAGGACCAGGTGACCAAGCTGTTCGAGCAGCATGGCGCCGTTCACTCGGTGGCACTGATCACGGACCGTGAGACCGGTCGGCCCCGCGGCTTCGGTTTCGTGGAGATGGACGACAGCGCGGCCATGGCCGCGATCTCGGCCCTCGACGGTCAGAGCATGGACGGCCGTAACCTGAGCGTGAACGAGGCCCAGGACCGTCCGAAGCGCACCGGCGGCGGCGGCGGCGGCTTCGGTGGCGGCAGCGGCGGCGGTCGCAGTGGCGGCGGCGGCTACGGCGGCGGCAGCGGTGGCGGCGGTGGCCGCAGCGGCGGCGATCGCGGCGGCCGCGGCTGGTAATCCGGCGGGTCGACCGATAGACGTCAGAGGACCCCGCTCCCGACCAGGGAGCGGGGTTTCTTCGTGTCGGCGGCGACTCACCAAAGCAGAGGCGCCGCCGCTTGCGCGACGGCGCCCCATATGGATCAGCTTCGGTGGCGCTGGGTTCCCCCGCTCGGGGCGAGCCCGCGGACCACGTCCGGGAGTGTCCCCTCAACGCAGGGGCGCCACCTCCGCCGAGCCTCTACTGTCTGAACTCACTGGATCACCTCCTATTCGGGCGAACCACCCGTGGCGAGTCCCAACTCGCCCGGCCCCCCCGGCCGCCCTGGCCTCGGGGACCGCCGCATCGGTGCGCGGAGATCATGGCTTGATTCTACGGGAACTCCGGCGCGTCGGCAAGTCCACCGTCGGATAGTCCCCCGCCGGATACGGGGTTGCGCGCCCGTGTCGCCTTGGCCATCGTGGAGCCGGGAAGCGCGCCCGACCGTCCCGAGCCGCAGGATCGTCGTGACCGACCAGCTGATCCGCCTCGCCGCCGCCTGCCTGCACCGCGGGGAAGAACCGCCGCTGGGCGGCGGCCGCCCGGTCGGCAACCTCTTCTTCGCCGGCTGCAACCTGCGCTGCGGCTTCTGCCAGAACCACCAGATCAGCCACCACCCCGAGGCGGGCGCCCCGATCACGCCGCAGCAGTGCGCGCAGCGGATGCTGGAGCTGGCCGCGGCCGGCGCCGGCGCCATCGGGCTGGTCACGCCCACGCACCAGGGCGCCGCGGTGGCCCGCGCCGTGGAGTTGGCGCGCCTGCAGGGGCTCGCCCTGCCGGTGATCTACAACTCCAACGGCACCGACGGGCCGACCGTGCTGGCGCGCTTCGACGGTCTGGTCGACCTGTACCTGCCGGATTTCAAGTACGGCTCCGACGCCATCGCGCAGGACCTGTCGCGGGTGAGCGGCTACGTCGCGCGGGCGCGCCGGGCCGTGACGATCATGCACGCGCAGGTCGGCCACCTGCCCGACGACCAGGCCGAGGGGGAGGCGCGCCGCGGCCTGATCGTGCGGCACCTGGTCCTACCCGGCGGGCTGGCCGGCACGGCGCGCGTGGCGCGGGAGCTCGTGGGCGCGGTCGGCGACGGCCTGTGGCTCTCGCTGATGGCGCAGTACCACCCCGACGCCCTCGCGCAGACCGAGGCCGGCCGCGCGCTGGCGCACTTCCATCCCGAGCTGACGCGGCCGATCGCGACCGCCGAGTACGACCAGGCCCTGCAGGATGTGGAGGACGCGGGGTTGTACCGGCTGTTCACGCAGGATCCCGGCTCGGCCCCCGCGGAGGGCTGGCCCGATTTCGACCGCCCGGAGCCCTTCCGCTGGAGCTAGGGGGCCGATTGGCGCCGCCCCGGCCCGGCGTGGTATACTTACCCGTGCCGACCCTCGCCACGACGCCGTGATTGACAACCGTGTCCGACACCCGAGCAGGGAGCCGACGTGCTGCATTCCGACCACAACCCTTCCTTCGCCGCACGCCTGAGCCCGGTGGCCTGCGTCCTGATCGCGCTGGCCGCGGCGGCCGCCTTCGCCGCCCCGCCGGCCGGCTACTACGACACCGTGGTCTTCACCAGCGTCGAGGCGATGCGCGCCTCGGTGAACGCCGTCATCGACGGTCACGTGAAGATCCCCTACACGTCCGCCTCGACCGACACCTGGAACGTGCTGGAGCTGGCGGACGAGGATCCCTACAACGCGACCCGCATCCTCGACCTCTACCAGAACCGCGTCTTCGCCAAGTTCGGCGGCGGCACCGGCCCCTACAACCGCGAGCACAGCTGGCCCAACAGCTACGGCTTCCCCGACGACGGCACGTCCAACAAGCCGTACACCGACTGCCACCACCTGTTCCTGTGCGACGTCGAGTACAACAGCGACCGCGGCAACAAGCCCTTCGGCGAGTGCGTGTCGGGATGCTCGAGCGACCCGGCCGACAGCTACGACGGCGCGACCGGCGTCAACTACTTCAACAGCGCGGCGCCGGCCGGCGTCTGGGAGACCTGGGACGGCCGCAAGGGCGACGTGGCGCGCGCGATGTTCTACATGGACGTGCGCTACGAGGGGGCCGTCGGGGAGCCCGACCTGCGCCTCACCGACAACGTCGCGCTGATCACGGCCTCGGCGACCGGCAACAACGAGGCCGTCGCCTACATGGGGCTGCTCACGACGCTGCTCGCCTGGCATGTGCAGGACCCCGTCGACGCCAAGGAGCAGGACCGCAACGACGTCGTGTTCTCCTACCAGGGCAACCGCAACCCCTTCATCGACCACCCCGAGTGGGTCGACGACATCTACGCCGACGGCCTGCCCACCGGCGCCGGCGACCTGCTCGTCGCCTTCCCCCGCATCACCGGGGCCTACCCGAACCCCTTCAACCCCTCCACCACCATCGACCTCAGCCTGCCGGCGGCCGCCGCGGTGCGGCTGGACGTCTACGGCGTCGACGGCCGCCTGGTGCGGGCCCTGTGGCAGGGCACGCGCGAGGCGGGCGACTTCATGGTGAACTGGGACGGGCGGGGGGACCAGGGGCGGAGCCTGCCCAGCGGGACGTACTTCCTGCGGGCGACGGGCGCCGGCGGCGTCGACACCCGCAAGCTGCAGCTGCTGAAGTAAGCCCCTGAACAGCCGTCAGGCGCGGCGCGGCCGCAGCCTCAGCCACGCGCCCGTGCCCAGCAACAGCACGGCCGTCCACGGGATGCCGGAATAGAAGACCTGGTGGAACTCGTCGTCGCCGTCGGGCGCGAGCACCAGGTCTTCCGTCATCTCGTCGGGCGCGAAGGTGCGGCGCAGCTTGGTGACGAAGTCGCCCGCGTGCAGCAGGGCGCCGAAGTTCGGGTAGACGCGCCTGATCTCCTGCAGTTCGCTTTCCGTCACCCGGTTGGCGTAGAGCGTCGTGGCGTCGGGGAAGGTCAGGCGGCGGTCCGCGATGGTGTAGAGGATCACGTCGGACGACGGCGCGGCGCTGAGCGAGGAGATCGCCAGGGGATAGACGGGTTCGTCCGTGGCGAACTCCAGGCGGACCGGCGACAGGTTCCCGTACCAGTAACCGCCCTGCTGCTGCCACTCTTCGACGGTTTCCGGATCCACCTTCATCGCCACGAAGTACCAGGACCGCGCGACGTAGGCGTCGAGCACGGCCAGGGTCGCTTCCCGGTTGCCTTCGTGCAGGAAGCCCCAGGCGGTCAGGGAGTCGGCCAGCGCCGACGCGTCGTCGGCGCCGAGCACGAGCGTGCGGTAGATGCCGACCAGCCGGTCGTCGATGATGTCCACGCCGTTGGCGTCGTCGAGGGCCCCGTAGTAGATGTCCGAATTCGTGCAGCCCCAGGCCTCGTCGCGCAGCGCCACACGGGGGCCGTCAGGCCGACCGCATCCTGGAAGATGTCGAAGTCGGAGACGCCGACCTCCGGCAGCGCGGGCACGGGCACGATCCAGGCGAAGCCGCTCGATTCGGTGCGGAAGCCGGGCAGCACGTGCAGCGTCTCGGCGCCGGCCGCCGCGTCGTGTTCCACCACGGCGATCTGCTCGGTCTCGTACAGCTCGTAGCCCCAGGGGGCGAACATCGCGCCGTCGGCCAGGGCCGGGACGGCCGCGGTGACGGCCAGGGCCAGGTTCAGGACGAGCGTCGCGGTGACGCGGATCCGGTTCGGCATGTCACGCCTCGCTTTCATGTCGGTCGCGCCGCGTTCACAGGCGCCACAGGATGTGGCATTGCACGTTCGCGCCCGTCAGGTTCACCTCGTGGTGCTGCCTGCCCGGCTGAAGACCTCGCCGCCGGAAACGCCCCAGTCCAGCGTGAAGCCGACGGCGCGGCGGGCGTCCGCCGCGCGCCACTCGGGTCCGAAGCTGACCCTCAGGCCTTCGCCCCAGCCGTCGTAGACCACGTAGTCCGCGGAGCCGGCGACGGCGGCGGCGGCCAGGCGCTCCTGCATCCACACCAGTTCCGCGGACAGGCCGCAGAGGATGTGCAGGCGGGGGTGGGGCGCGAGGTCGCTCTGCAGGCCGACCTGCACGGGGATCGTCGTCAGCTCGGCCGTCCAGGGCCCCTCGAAGCCCGTGACGTCGTAGAACGGGTCCCCCCGGGCGAACCCGTAGCCGGCGGCCAGCACGAAGCGGGTGTCGTCCGCGAGGTCCGTGGCGCTCATCAGGCCCGGGATCGCCACGGTGCCGTAGGTCTCGGACATGGCCTGATCGGTCAGGAAGCGCCAGCCGATGGTGGGCCCGACCCAGATCTTCAGGGGCGCGCTGTGGCGGGGATGGACGGGTGGCGCGTCCGTGCCGCCGATCTCCACGCCGGCGGGCGACGGCGGGGCGCCGACGATCAGCAGCGCCAGGAGGCACCAGGCGGCGGCGGAGCGCGCCACGGCGGATGCGAGGTCATCGCGCCTCGTTTCGGTGAGGACGCCAGGGACCGCCCAGGAGGGGCCGCCGATCCGGCGGTCGGCAGTCCGGCAGGGGACATAGGGTAGTCCCCATCGCCGGGAAGCGTACCACCGCAGACTCCATCACGTCAACGGGTTCCGGGCCTGGTGTTAACGATTTGGCGGGCATCCCTTGCCTTTCGGCATGTTTCCTGCTATCGTCAGCCGCAGGGACTGGCCATCTCGGCCAGCCTTTTTTTAGCAGGGACCAGGGACTCCCCGAATAGTCGCGGGAGCCCGAGGGTCCAGCAGGTTCAAGGGAAGTGACCAGTTTGAAGAAGATCTATGTCGGCAACCTCAGTTTCAACCTCACCGATCAGGACCTCATGAAGGTCTACTCGCAGTTCGGCGAGGTCAGCAGCGCCACCGTCATCATGGACCGCGACACCGGCCGCTCGCGCGGCTTCGGTTTCGTGGAGATGTCCGATGACGTCGCGGCCACGACCGCCATCGAGAAAACCAACGGCATGGACGTCGACGGCCGCCCGCTGAACGTCAACGAGGCCCGGCCTCGCGAGCCGCGCTCGAACGATCGGCCCCGCTGGTAGGACGAAGACCGGCCGCGGCCGCGAGCCGCGCCGATTCGAGACGCAACGGCCCCGCTCTCTCCGGAGAGCGGGGTCGCTGTCATGTGGGGCGGAGCTTGTCCAACAGGCGCAGGATGCCGTCCAGGATGGTCAGGGGGTGCGGCGGGCAGCCGGGCACGTGGAGATCCACCGGCACCACGGCGGCGGCGCCGTCGAGCGTCTCGGGGTGGCCGATGTAGGGGCCGCCCGAGATGGCGCAGGCGCCGACCGCGATCACCAGGCGGGGCGTCGGCACGGCTTCCCAGGTCTTGCGCAGGGCGGTTTCCATGTTGCGGGTCACCGGGCCGGTGATCAGCAGGCCGTCGGCGTGGCGTGGCGAGGCGACGAACTGGACGCCGAAGCGCGACAGGTCGAAGACGATCGTGCTCAGCACGTTGACGTCCGCCTCGCAGCCGTTGCAGCCGCCGGCGCTGACCTGGCGCAGCTGGAGCGAGCGGCCGAACACGCGCAGTGCGGCGTCGTCGAGCGCGCGCGCCAGCCGCAGCTCGTCGCCGACGATGAGATCATCGCGCCCGCGGGTCGCCATGCGGTGGTCCCGGCTGTAGGTGATCGCCCCGGTCGGGCAGGCGGCGGCGCACTCGGGGCAGAAGAGGCAGCGGCCGAGGTCGATGCAGGGCGGGGTGCCGCCGGCCAGGATCGCCCCGGTGGGGCAGACATCGGCGCAGGCCCGGCAGCCGTCCACGCAGAGGTCGGGCGCGATGACGGGGCGGCAGCGCCAGCGGTCCGGCAGTTCGGGCACGACCGCCGGGTAGGCGATCGTGCGGTGCTTCTGGCGCAGCCTGGCGACGAGTGCTCTGATCATAGGTCGTGCCCGCAGTAGGAGAGGTTGAAGCTCTTGTTGCAGAGCGGGAAGTCGGAGATCTCCTGGCCGCGCATCGCGAGGGCCAGGGCGGTCCAGTTGTGGCACGACGGGTCGACGATCCGGTAGGCCGCGAAGCGGCCCCGGTCGTCGGTCACCGCCGCGTGGCAGATCTCCCCGCGCCAGCCCTCGACCAGCGCGACCGCCAGCGAGTCCGGGGCGAGCGCGCCCGTCGGGGCCCGCAGCGGCCCCTCCGGCAGCGCCCCGATCAGCGCGTCGACGAACTCCGCCGACCTCTGGATCTCCAGCGCGCGCACGTTCGCCCGGGCCAGCACGTCCCCGGTCGGCCAGGTCGAGACCGGGATCTGCCGGAAGCGGTAGATCCCGCACGGCTGCTCGTAGCGCACGTCGCGCTCCAGGCCGCAGGCGCGCGCCGGCGGTCCCACCAGCCCCAGCTCCGCGCACGCCGCGGGCGTGACGATCCCCGTATCCTCGAACCGCGACAGCACGGTGGCGGTCTCCCAGAGCAGGTCGGTGGCCGCGGTCACGTCGCGCAGGGTGTCGGCCAGGCGGGTCTTCATGCTGTCCGCCCGGGCGGGGTCGAGGTCGAAGAGCACGCCGCCGGGGCGGACCAGGCCGCGGCCGAAGCGGTTGCCGCAGAGCGCGGCGGTCAGGTTCAGGAAGTCGCCGCGCAGGCGCCCGCAGAAGGCGGCGGTCGGCAAAAAACCGATGTCGCCGGCGAGCGCGCCGAGGTCGCCGGTGTGGTTGGCCAGGCGCTCCAGTTCCAGCGCGACGCCGCGCAGGGCGTCGGCCCGCGGCGGCGCGGGGAGGCCGGCCAGCGCCTCGATCACGAGCGCGCCGGCGGACGCGTGGCCGATGCTGGTGTCGCCCGCCAGCGTCTCCAGGTAGGGCACGGTGCGCCGGTCCGGGCCGCCGACCAGGGCCCGCTCCACGCCGCGGTGCTGGTAGCCGAGCGAGATCTCGAGGTGCAGCACGCGCTCGCCGTGGCACTGGAAGCGGAAGTGGCCGGGCTCGATGATGCCGGCGTGCACCGGCCCCACGGCGACCTCGTGGATTTCCGGGCCTTCGACGCGGTAGAAGTCGGCCGTGCCGACGTCGCCGCGCGGGAAGCGCACCGGCTTGAGCCACGGGTGACCCTCGGGCGTCACGCCGCAGCTCTCGTGGATCTCCCGCTCGAACCAGTGCGCCTGCGGGCAGTCCGGCGTCAGGGCCGGGTAGGTGTCGCCCACCCGCGCCGACACGGCGGCCAGGCCGCTCGTCTCGCCCGAGGAGAGCAGCGCCAGCAGCAGCGTCCCGTCGCCGTCGGGCCGGCCGAAGAACGCGCAGAGGCGGCCGCCGCGGCCGACCGCCGCGACGATCTCCTCCCGGAAGCGCTCGACCGGGAGCTGCGGCACCTCGCGCAGGGAGATCCGTCCGCCGTTGGCGATCGGCATCATGTCGGCACCCCCATCATGACGGCACACCTAAGGCGCGGGCGGCCAGACGCAGCGTCGACTCCAGCGGCGGCGGGATGTAGAGCCCGAGCAGCAGGACCAGCACGGCCAGCACGACGGGGGGGGCCACGGCCAGCAACGGCTCGGGGGGATGCTTCGTCGGTGATTCGCCGTGCGCCATCGCCAGCATCGTGCGCGACATGCCGGCGAAGATCACCGCGAGCAGCAGCAGCATCGCGCCCGCCACGACCGGCCGGCCCAGCTCCAGCGCCGCGCGGACGAGCGTGAACTCGCTCAGGAAGGTGCCGAAGGGCGGCGAGCCCGCGATGGCGAACAAGCCGGCGGTCCAGAGGATCCCGGAAGCCGGCAGCCCGCGCAGGAGGCCCCGCACCCCGCCGGCCGCCTTGGTCTGGTAGGCGGACATGATGTTCCCCGCGACGAGGAACAGCATCCCCTTGGTGAGCGAATGGCTGACGGCGTGCAGCAGCGCGCCGTAGTTGCCGAGCCCGCCGAGCCCGACGCCGACGGCGAGGAGGCCCATGTGCTCGACGCTCGAGTAGGCGAGCAGCCGCTTGAAGTCGGGCTGGCGCACCAGGAACACGGCCGCCGTCGCCATCGAGAACAGGCCGAAGCCGAGCAGCAGGTCGCGCGCGAACTCGCCCTGCCCGGCCGCCAGGCAGACCTGCAGCACGCGCAGGATGGCCAGGAAGGCGCAGTTCAGCAGCGCGCCCGACAGCAGCGCGGAGACGACCGACGGGGCCTCGCTGTGGGCGTCCGGCAGCCAGCTGTGCAGCGGCGCGAGGCCCATCTTGGTGCCGTAGCCGACGAGCAGGCAGATGAACGCGGCGCGCAGCCACGGCACGTCGGCCCCCGGCGCCCGGCGCAGCAGGTCGTCGAGCACGAGCGACGACGACGAGGACGTTTCCCGCAGCGCGACCGAGAGGAAGAAGCTCCCCAGCAGCGCCACCGCGATGCCGAGCGAGCAGAGGACCAGGTACTTCCAGGTCGCCTCCAGCGAGCGCTGGTGACGGTGGAAGAAGATGAGCGGCGCGCTCGCCAGGGTCGTCGCCTCCACGCCCGCCCAGAGCAGACCGAGGTGGCGGCTCGTGATGACGAGCGTCATCGCGGACAGGAACAGCAGCAGGCAGCCGGTGAACGCCGCCTCGGGGATGTTCCGGAACAGGAAGTCCTCGCCGGGGTCGCCGGCGGCCCGGACCTTCTCGCGAGCGAGGTAGCCGACGGCGTACACGGCGGCGACCAGGAACAGCAGGCTGGTGATGCCGAGGAAGAGCCGCCCCAGGTCGTCCAGCGCCAGCCAGTCGTACAGGGTGGGCTCGGGCGAGCCGCGCCAGGCGGCGGCGGCGAGCGCCGCGTGGGCCACGGCCGCAGCGACGAGCAGCGCGCGCCGGGCGCGGTTGTTCCGCAGAGCGAAGCAGAGCGCGCCGGCGAGCGCGGGGACGATGATGAGGGCGCCGATCACGAGGCCGTCACTCCTTCTCCCAGTCGTTGAGCAGGGTCATGCGTCCCGTGTCGATGTGGTCGAGCTCGCGGCCCATGTGGAAGATGACGATGCCCATGACGAACACGGCGGCGAAGACGTCGAGCAGGATGCCCAGCTCGACCAGCAGCGGCTGGTGGCTGGCGATCCCGACGCCGAACACGTAGATGCCGTTCTCCAGCACGAGGTAGCCGAGCACCTGCGTGATCGCCTGGCGCCGGCTCGCGATGACGAACATCCCGGCCAGGATGTTGAACAGGGCCGCGGGCAGCACCAGCGGGGTCCCCTCCCCGGGCGGCAGCGGCAGCCGGCTGCTGAGCAGGAACGCGACGGCGAGCAGCAGCACGCCCGCCAGCAGGGAGGCGTTGTAGCCGAGGCGCGGGTCGAGCTCCCGCCGCAGCGAGCCGCCGCGGACGGCCCGGTCCATCAGCCACGGGAAACCGATCCCCTTGATCAGCACCGTCGCCACCGCCAGCCCCGCGGCGCGCAGCGTGATGCCGGCATCCCCGGCCAGGAGCAGCGGCAGCGGGCTGAGCAGGACCCCCTGGAGGGCCACCATGCGGATGCTCGTGCCCAGGCGGCTCGCGCCCAGCAGCACCAGGCTCGTCAGGGTGATCAGCACCAGGACTGCGTCGATCCAGCTGTTCATTTCAATCCGATGAAGAGCGCCAGGAGCGACAGCACGCCCGCTCCCAGCAGCAGTTGGGGCACCCGGGTCAGCCGCAGCCGCGCCAGGCACGACTCCACGACGCCCACGATCACGCAGAGCGCGAGCATGCCCGCCACCGAGGCCGCGAACGCCCACCCGTGCGCCAGGCTGCGCACGGGCAGCGCGATGCCCACGACGAGCGAGCCGAGGACCCACATCTTCAGCGCGGCCGCGTACTGGATCAGGGCGAGGTCGGGGCCGCCGTGGTCGAGGACCATGACCTCGTGGATCATCGTCAGCTCGAGGTGCGTGTTGGGGTCGTCCACCGGGATGCGCGCGTTCTCGGCCAGGAAGACGACCAGCAGCGACACGCAGACCAGCGCCAGCGGCGCCGCGGCGCCGCTCCAGGTCGCGAACGAGTTGGTCCCGAGCATGCCCGACAGCGAGAGCCCGCCGGTCTTCCAGGCGACGGCCGTCAGCCCGAGCAGGAAGGCCGGCTCCGCCAGCGCGGCGAACTGCGCCTCGCGGCTGGCCCCCATCCCCTCGAAGCTCGACCCGGTGTCGAGCGCCGCCAGCATCGTCACGAAGCGGGCGACCCCGAGCAGGCCGGCGAAGAACAGGAAGTCGCCCGCGAAGGCCAGCGGCGCGCTGACGCCCCCGAACGGGGCCAGCGCCGCCGCCACGAGCATGGCCGCGAGCCCGACGACCGGCCCGGCCCGGAACAGCCAGGTCGTCGTCGTGCTGTAGACCGCGCCCTTGCGCAGGAGCTTGGCCAGGTCGAAGTAGGGCTGCAGCAGCGGCGGGCCGCGGCGGCCGGCGAAGAACGACTTCGTCCGGTTGATCACCCCGGGCAGCAGGGGCGCCAGGACCAGCGCCGCGAGGAGTCCGGCGTAGCCGCTCACGACAGCCTCCAGAGCAGCAGGACCACCAGCGTCAGCGCGATGGAGATGACGTAGAGGTGCAGCCGGCCGTGCTGCAGGCGGTGCATGGCGTGCAGCGCGCCGGACACGAGGTCGAAGAGCGGGCGCAGCGCGGCCTCGCGGACGACGTCCGGCGTCCGGGTCGCGAAAGCGGCGGCTGCGGGGAAGAGGCCGCGCGGCGCGTCCCAGGTCAGGCGCGTCCGCAGCACGGGGCCGAACAGGGCGGTCAGCGGCTGCGCGAACGACGAGGCCGTGTACTGCATCCGCGGCGCGGGGTGCGCGTAGCCGCAGTCCCAGGTCGCGGCCGCGCCCACCGTCCGCCCCGCCAGCAGCGACCGGCGCAGGCCCGCGATCAGGGCGACGAGCGCCAGGAAGATGGTCGAGCCGAGCACCACGACCGCGAGGGGCGCCGTCGCGGCCTCGAGCTCCCGTCGCGCCGGCAGGCCGCCGATCTGCTCCACCACCGGCGTCAGGGCGGGCAGCAGCACCGGCGTCGAGAGGCCGAGGGCCAGCAGCGCCGGCGCCAGGATCGCCATCGGCACCCGCATGGCCGCGCCCGGGTCGTGCGCGCCGCGCACGCCGTCGTCGCGCGCGGCGCCGAGGAAGACGCTCCCGAACGCGCGCACGAAGACGGCGGCCGCCAGGCCGCTCATGAGCGCCAGGGCGACCATGGCGGCCAGGCTGTGCAGTCCGGCGTGCTGGACCGCGCCGTACAGGATCAGGAACTCGCTGAAGAAGCCGCTCAGCGGCGGCAGGCCGGCGATCGCCGCGGCGCCGACCAGGAAGGTCGCCGAGGTCAGCGGCATGCTGCGCGACAGACCGCCGAGCCGGTCCATCTCCCGGGTGCCGGTCGCGTGCAGCACCGCGCCCGCGCCCAGGAACAGCAGACCCTTGCCGAGCGCGTGGGTCCAGACGTGCAGCAGCGCGCCCGCGAGGCCGAGGACGGCGACGCCCGGCGTGCCGGCGTGCAGCCCGACCAGCCCGACCCCGAGGCCCAGGGCGATGATCGAGGTGTTCTCCACGCTGCTGTAGGCCAGCACGCGCTTGAGGTCGCGCTGGGCCAGGGCGAACATGACGGCGACGACGCCCGAAGCCGCTCCGCGGCGATCAGCAGCCCGCCCCACCAGAGCGGCGGCGGGCCCAGCCAGGTCAGCGTGCGCAGCAGCCCGTAGATCCCCATCTTGATCATGACGCCCGACATCACGGCCGAGACGTGGCTCGGCGCCGCCGGGTGCGCCTCCGGCAGCCAGACGTGCAGGGGCACGAAGCCGGCCTTGGTGCCGAACCCGATCAGGGCCAGCACGAACAGCAGGCCGGCGTGCGAGGCGGGGCCGAAGTCGGCGAAGTCGAGGGACCGCGGGCCCAGCAGGGCGAACAGGGCGATCAGGCAGGCGTTGCCGAAGTGGGTCGCGACCAGGTAGGTCCAGCCGGCCTCCCGCACGTCCTCCCTCTCGTCGTCGCGCGTGACGAGGAAGTACGACGCGAGCGACATGACCTCCCACGCCACCAGGAACAGGACCGCGTTGCGCGCCGTGACCACGACGACCATCCCGGCGACCAGCCAGCTGAAATGGAACCACGGCGGTCCGGGGGAGCGGCCGCCGGGCGCTGCGCTCAAGTAGCCGGCGCCGTAGACGGCGGCGAGACCGCACAGGCCGAACAGCGGCAGCAGGAAGAATGCGGTGAGCGGGTCGATCGCGAGCGCGAGGGAGCCGCCGGGGACAGGCCACGCCGACTCCAGCCGCGCGCCGCCGCCGACCAGGCCCGTGACGGCCGGGACCAGCCCCAGCGCGCAGGCCGCGGCCGCGCTGCCCGCGCCGAGCAGGTTCGCGGCGCGGGGCGACTGCCGGCACAGGAGCGCGGCGGCCCCGCCGGCGACGAGCAGCCCCAGCGCGACCAGCAGGAGCGTCATGGCGTCGGCGCTTCCGCGAGGGTGTCCTCCACGCGCCGCATCTCCGCGAGGATCTCCTCGCGCACGCCGGGTCGGCGCACGGCGTCGCGGAAGGCGGGGTCGCGCAGGCAGAACGCCAGGCGCGACAGCAGGCGCAGGTGCGAGCGCACCGTGGGGCAGACCAGGAAGAACAGGGCGTGGACCGGCAGACCGTCGAGGGCGCCGAATTCGACCGGCGCTTCGAGCAGGCAGAGGTAGACGAGCGGCCGCTCGACCTGCAGCACGATCGGGCTGCGCACGTGCGGGACGGCGATGCCGTCGCCGATGGCGGTCGAGGCGAGCTCCTCCCGGGCCATGGAACAGGCTCAGGACGGTCGCGCGATCGGCCCCCTCGGGGAACTTCATCACGTCCACGGCCGCGCGCAGGACCTCCTCGCGGGTGCGCCCGCAGATGCGGTAGTGGATCCCGCCTTCGGTGAGCGCGTCGGCGAGCCGGAGCGGGGACGTCGACTCCTCGGCGGTGTCGTGGATGATGTCGGGCCGGATCCCGATGCGGCGGGCCGTGGCCCATTCCAGCAGCTCGGTGCGGCTGAACCGGTACTGGTCCTGGAAGCGGTAGGCCGGGATGTGCCCGTCGCGGATCCAGCGGTAGATGGTCTTCTCGGAGACGCTCAGGAGTTTCGCGACTTCGCGGACGTTCAGCTGCACGGACCTGCTCCGGGGCCGAAGTGGACGATCGCCTTGCCAAGGATAGGACAAACACCGATCATTGTCCATGAATGTCTCCCGCCATCGACGGGCGGCAGGGGGTCCCCTCTTGCGGGCGGGGTCCGCCCGGGTCAGACGGTGAATCGGCCGCTGTCCGACCGCCTTTCGAGGCGACCCGCATCCTCCCGCGAACGCAGATCCAGGAGAAGAACGATGGAGATCCGCAACGTCGCGATCATCGCCCACGTCGACCACGGCAAGACCACGCTGGTCGACCAGATCCTGCGCCAGTGCCACGTCTTCCGCGACGGGCAGCAGGTGCGCGAGCGCATCCTCGACTCCAACGACCTCGAGCGCGAGCGCGGCATCACGATCACGGCCAAGAACTTCGCCGTCACCTACCACGACGTGCGCATCAACCTGATCGACACCCCGGGCCACTCCGACTTCGGCGGCGAGGTCGAGCGCGTCCTGAAGATGGCCGACGGCGTGCTGCTGCTGGTCGACGCCTTCGAGGGCCCGATGCCGCAGACGCGCTTCGTGCTGCAGAAGGCGCTGCAGCTGAGCCTCAAGCCGCTGGTGGTGATCAACAAGGTCGACCGCCTGAACGCCCGCCCGCACGAGGTGCTCGACGAGGTCTTCAACCTCTTCTGCGAGCTGGGCGCCAACGACGAGCAGCTCGACTTCCGCGGCGTCTACGCCGCCGGCCGCGACGGCTGGGCCATCGGCGAGCTGGGCGACGAGCGCAAGGACCTGTTCCCCCTGCTGGACATGATCGTCCGACACATCCCGGCGCCCGCGATGCAGGAGGGTCCCCTGCAGATGCTGGTGGCGGCGATGGACCACAGCGACTACGTGGGCCGCATCGCCGTGGGCCGCATCGTGCGCGGTCGCATCCACACGAAGGACCGCGTCACGCTGATCAAGCGCGACGGCAGCCAGACCGACGCGGTCGTCAAGCAGCTGTTCGTCTTCGACAACCTCGGCCGGCGCGAGGTGCAGGAGGTCGTCTGCGGCGACATCGGCGCGGTGGTCGGCCTCGACACCGTGGACATCGGCGACACCCTGGCCGACCCCGAGCACCCCGAGCCGCTGCCGATCATCGACGTCGACGAGCCGACGCTCTCGATGAGCTTCATGGTCAACGACAGCCCCTTCTTCGGCCAGGACGGCAAGTACGTCACCAGCCGCCAGGTGCGCGACCGCCTGCTGCGCGAGTCCGAGCGCGACGTGGCCCTGCGCGTGGAGGACACCGCCAGCAGCGACACCTTCCGGGTCAGCGGCCGCGGCATCCTGCACCTGTCGATCCTGATGGAGACGATGCGCCGCGAGGGCTTCGAGTTCATGGTCGGCCAGCCGCAGGTCATCTACAAGGAGATCAACGGGCGCAAGGCGGAGCCCGTCGAGGTGCTGTCCGTCGACCTGCCGGCCGAGTACGCGGGCACGGTCATCGAGTACGCCGCCGCGCGCCGCGGCGACCTGATGAAGATGGAGCAGTCCGAGGGCCGGGCCCGCCTGGAGATCCACATCCCGAGCCGCGGCCTGATCGGCTTCCGCAGCCGCATGCTGCGGGCCACCGCCGGCGAGATCGTCATGCACCACCGGTTCTTCCAGTACGAGTTCTTCAAGGGTAGCATTCCCCAGCGCCAGACCGGCAGCCTCATCAGCCAGGGGCAGGGGCAGGCGCTGGCCTACGCGCTCGACGCGCTGCAGGACCGCGGCCGCTTCTTCATCGAGCCGGGGGACGTGCTCTACAC
Source organism: bacterium (assembly GCA_016706845.1). GTDB lineage: Bacteria > Krumholzibacteriota > Krumholzibacteriia > LZORAL124-64-63 > LZORAL124-64-63 > PNOJ01. The sequence goes on along the minus strand of JADJIV010000010.1, from coordinate 78,754 downwards.
GGGGCAGATCATCGGCGAGAACAACAAGGACGACGACATCGTCGTCAACGCCCAGAAGGCCAAGCAGCTCAGCAACATGAGGTCCTCGGGCGCCGACCGCAAGATGAAGGTCGCACCGGCCATCCGCATGGGCATCGAGGAGTGCCTCGAGCACATCAACCACGACGAGTGCGTGGAGATCACGCCCAACAACATCAGGCTGCGCAAGCTTCTCTTGGACGAAAATGATCGCAAACGCGCGTACAAGAAGGCTTTGAATCCCGACTTGTGATCCGTCTTCGTACAGATCATACAGATCCGCTCCGTCGGGGGGCGCGCGCCGGACACATCGTGTGTCCGGCGCGCTTGGATTACGGCCCCCGGCGCCCTCCTGGCGCCGGGGGCCTTCATCACACCCCCGACGGAGCGGGTCTGTATGATCTGTACGAGATGGATCTGCGATGGGAGGGGCGACATGATTGTCGTCTTTCAATTTGGTTGAATGGGGGCAAGTGTGTGTTACCCTTGCGGATGGGAATTCCACCGAAAGGGGCGGACATGCAGAGGATGCACGGGAACAGGGCGTGGGCCTGGGGGCTCGCGCTGGTGATCGCGATGACGGCGGGCGCGGCTTGGGGCCAGCAGGGCGAGGGCGAGGGCGGGGGCGATCCGTACCTGGATCCGACGATGGCGCCGCTGATCGTGCCGACGGCGGACGAGTTCCCGCCGGCGCCGGCGCCGGACGCGGCCGTGGGCGCCGACAAGTCGATGATGGGTGTTGGGGTCGGCGGGTACTTCGAGGTCACGGGCGACCAGAAGGCCGGACTGCTCACGCCGTCCTACCGGTTCTCGCCCGCGTTCGTGCTGAAGGCGCGGGTGCCGCTGATCTTCGAGCGCACGCTGCAATACTGGGGGACGGAGGCTTCGGCCGGCGGGCTGGGCGACGTGGTCCTGGACGCCGAGTACGCGCGGCCGCTGTCCGCGCCGGGGTCGGTCGTGCGCCTGCAGCTGAGCGCGAAGCTGCCGACCGGCGACGAGGAGAAGATGGACGGCATCTATGCCGTGCCCCTGGGCACCGGCACGCTCGACCTGATCGGGCGCGCCCAGTACGCGCGTTCGACGCCTACGAACGGGCTGCTCGCGTCGCTGCTCTACCGCAAGAACACTCCGAACGAGACGATCACCGATCTGGGCGGCGGCAACACGCGCACCTTCCGAGGTGACCGGCGCCGACCAGATCGTCGCCACGGTCTTCGGGCGCAGGCTCGTGGGCGCGAAGTGGTGGCTGAACCTGGGCCTCGGCGCCACGCTGCTGGGCGACGGCAAGTCCAAGACCACCTGGAGCGACGGCTCGCCCGGCTCGGAGGCCGACCTGCAGATGGGCGGCACCCTGGTCGACCTGTACCCCGGCGTCGGCTACGCGCTGGGCTCGCTGAGCCCGTTCCTGGGGCTGCGCGTGCCGGTGGTGACCGACTACGACAACGAGTTCGCCGATGACGAGCGCGACGTCGCGGTGGTCTTCCAGTTCAGCTGGCGGCCGACGCGGTTGGTCGAGGGGGAGTAGGTCCGGTCCGGCTCGTATCGAGCTGCCGATAGGTTTCCTGCAATCAGCAGAGACATAGGTCGCGCTCCGGGCTCCTCGCGGGTCCGGAGCGCGCCGTATATCGGACTACGCCCGTAAGACATTGTTATCATTTATATTATAAATTTTTCGCCCGCTGGGGAAGGGGAACTTGACGCAGGCTGCGACAACAGATAAACTCATCCGTTGAGTTGTTGAGTTGCGGTCGCCGACACGGCCCGCAAGCACCTGTTGCCGGGACGACCCGGCCGATTCCCGTGACCAGGAGGCGACCGATGTTCCGCTGGATGTGCAAGGTGTCCGTGATGGGGGCGGCGGCTCTCCTGCTGCTGGCTGCGGCCGGTTGCGGTGGCGGCGGCGGCAAGTCGGAAGAGGCGAGCGCACCGCGGACTCCCGTCACGGCGGCGGACCGCGCCGAAGCCGAGCAGCTCTTCGCCACGCGCTGCGCCGCCTGCCACGGCACGACCGGCATGGGGGACGGTCCGGGCGCCCTGGCGCTCACGCCGAAGCCCCGCAACTACCGCGACCGCGAATGGCAGAAGAAGGTCAAGGACGAGGAGATCGAGCGGGCGATCGTGTACGGCGGCACCTCGGTCGGCAAGAGCCCGCAGATGATCGCCAATCCGGACCTGCAGGCCAAGCCGGGCGTCGTCGCCGCGCTGCGCGAGATCATCCGAGAATTCGGCAAGCAGTAGCGAGCCGGGGTCTTTCCGTTCCAGGAGGTGTCCATGAAGAAGAGCATCCTCGCGACGCTGTGCGTGTTCGTCGCGGCCGGACTGGCCCTGGCGCTGCTGGCGACGTCCTGCGGTCCCCAGGGCAAAGGCGGCGCCTCGGCCGACCTGCGCGCGCTCATGAGCGCCCGCAATCTCAGCGAGGCGGACGTCGCGGCCGCCCTCAAGACCTACACGCCCACCGGCGGCAAGGACGAGTTCTACCTCTTCGCCTCGGGCGGCCACGGCGGCAACCTGATCGTGATCGGGGTCCCGAGCATGCGGATCCTGAAGTACATCGGCGTCTTCACGCCCGAGCCGTGGCAGGGCTACGGCTTCGACGAGGAGACCCGCGCAATCATGCGCGAAGGGTCGCCGCCGGGCCTGCCCCTGACCTGGGGCGACATGCACCATCCCGCGCTGAGCGAGACGAACGGCGACTACGACGGCGAGTTCATCTTCGTGAACGACAAGGCCAACGCGCGCATCGCCGTGGTGAGCCTGCGCGACTTCGCCACCAAGCAGATCGTGATGAGCGACCTCATCCAGGGGGACCATGGCGGCACCTTCGTGACGCCGAACACCGAGTACGTGATCGAGACGGCCCAGTTCCCGGCGCCCCTGGGCGGCGGCTACGCCCCGCTGTCGGACTACGACGACAAGTACCGCGGGGCCCAGATCTTCTGGAAGTTCGACCGGGCCCGCGGCCGGATCGTGCCGGAGGAGTCGTGGGCGATCGAACTGCCGCCCTACATGCAGGACCTGGCCGACGCCGGCAAGCTGGCCAGCGAGGGCTTCATCTTCTGCAACTCGTTCAACACGGAGCGCGCCTACGGCGGGATCCAGCAGGGCAACCCCGCGCTCGAGTCGGGGGCCTCGCAGAACGATATGGACTACCTGCATGTCTTCGACCTGCGCAAGGCGGAGGAGGTCGTGCGCAGGGGCGGCACGACCACGATCGCCGGCATGCGCGTGATCACGCTGCCGACCCTGATCGAAGAGGGACTGCTGCACTTCGTGCCTGAGCCGAAGAGCCCCCACGGCGTGGATGTGGCCCCGAACGGCAACGACATCTGCGTGGCCGGCAAGCTCGACACGCACGTGACGGTCTACGATTTCGCCAAGATCCGGGCCTTGATCGAGCAGAAGCGCTACGACGGCGTCGACGCCTACGGCGTCCCCATCCTGCCCTTCCGCGAGGCGATCCGCGGCCAGGTCGAGATCGGCCTGGGCCCCCTGCACACGCAGTTCGACGACAAGGGCTTCGCCTACACGTCGGTGTTCATCGAGTCGAAGGTCGCCCGCTGGTCCCTCGCTGACCTCACGCTGCAGGAGAAGACGGCCGTCCACTACAACATCGGCCACCTCTGCGCGGCCGAGGGCGACGCCCTGCACCCGAAAGGGCAAGTACCTGATCGCCATGGACAAGTGGTCGATCGACCGCTTCAACGACGTCGGGCCGCTGCTGCCCCAGAACTTCCAGCTGATCGACATCTCCGGTGACCAGATGCAGGTCCTCTACGACCTGCCGATCCCGCTCGGCGAGCCCCACTACGCGCAGATGATCGCCGCCGACAAGATCAAGCCGATCGACATGTACACGCCGGTCGGCACGAATCCCGTCACCGGGCAGCCGCATCCCAACGCGGTCGTCCAGGAGTCCGACGCCCGGATCGAACGCCGGGCCGACGGCGTCCACGTCTACATGACGCTGATCCGCAGCCACCTGACGCCGGACGTGATCGAGGTGCGCAGGGGGGACCGGGTCCACATGCACGTCACGAGCCTGGAACAGGCCCGCGACGCGACGCACGGCTTCGCGATCGACAAGTACAACCTCAACCTCAGCGTGGAGCCGGGCAAGACGTGCGACGCCGTGTTCGTGGCCGACCGCAGCGGCGTGTTCCCGTTCTACTGCACGGAATTCTGCTCCGCCCTGCACCTGGAGATGGCCGGCTACCTCCTGGTGAAGCCGTGAGCGGGAAGACGGGATGAGACGACGGTCCCGGGTCGGCGCCGCGCTGGTCGTCGCGGGATTGCTGGGCGTCGCCGCGACGTCCGTGGCCGCCGGCCGGTCGGGCGACGAGCACGCTCTGGGCGGGACGTCGCCGGCGTCCGCTCCCGACCGGGTCGCAGCGCGCCGCGATTTCGATGCGGTCTCCTGGCCGCGGCCCGTGTACGCGCCGCCGCCGCCGCCCGCCGCCGGAATCGAAGTGAGCCCCGACGAGTCCCTGCAGGGCGTACTCCAGGCCCTGCCTGCCGGCGCCGAGGTTCGCCTCGGCGCCGGCACCCACCGCGGTCCGTTGCGCATCACCCGGCCGGTCTCCATCTGGGGGCCGCCCGAGGCGGTGGTCCGGTCCTCCGGGACCGGCACCACCGTGGAAGTCCTCGCGGACGGCGTCGGCCTCCTGGGGTTCACCGTCGAGGGCAGCGGCCGGCGCTTCGACACGACCGACGCGGCGATCTGCATCCGCGGCGATGATGCGCGGGTCGAGGGCCTGCACCTGCGAGACGCGCTCTTCGGCATCACCGTGGAGGACGCCCGCCGCGTCGTCGTCCGCGGCAACGTCATCACCGGCACTGGTGAGCGCGACCTCGGCCTGCGGGGGGACGCGATCCGGTTCTGGGAGGTGCGCGATTCTGAGATCGCGGACAACCTCGTCACCGACAGCCGCGACATCGTTGTCTGGTACTCGCCGGGCAACCGGGTGCGCGGCAACTTCGTGGAGTCGGGCCGCTACGGCACCCACTTCATGTACAGCCACCACAACGAGGCGTCCGGCAACACCTATCTCGGGAACCTGGTCGGCATCTTCGTGATGTACAGCGACACGGTGACCGTCCGCGGCAACCGGATGGCGTTCGCCGACCCCGCCGGCGGCATGGGGCTCGGCGTCAAGGAGTCGGGAGAACTGGCGGTCGTCGACAACGTCCTGCTCGGGAATCGCGACGGCATCTACCTGGACGCGTCGCCCCTGCAGCGCGGCCACCGCAACGTCTTCGAGCGCAACGCCATCCTGTTCTGCGAGACCGGCGTCGCCTTCCACCGCAGCGGCGCCAACAGCAGCTTCGCCGGCAACGAGTTCGCGGGCTGCGGTTCGCCGGCGCGCATCGACGGCGGCGGCGACGCCATGCTGACCGTCTGGCACGGCAACAGCTTCGACGACTACCAGGGCTACGATCTGGACCGCGACGGCGTCGGCGATGTGCCCTACGAGCTCCACCGCCTCTCCGACCAGATCACCTCGGTCCGCGAGGACCTGAAATTCTTCCGCGGCACGCCGGCCCTGGCCCTGCTCGACCTCGTCGGCCGGATCGTGCCGCTGCTGGCGCCCAGGATCCTGCTGCGGGATCCGGCGCCGCGCATCGCACGGGAGGCGCCCGGTGCGCATTGAGATCGACCGCCTCACCCGCCGGTTCGGGCGCACGACGGCGCTCGACGCGCTCACGCTGCGGATCCCCTCGGGCCGGCGCGCGGCGCTGATCGGGCCGAACGGGTCCGGCAAGTCGACGCTCACCAGGATCCTGACCGGCATGCTGTCCTACGAGGGGAAGGTCGGGATCGACGGGCTCGACCCGGCGCGCGACCGCGAGCGGATCGCCGCCCGCCTCGCCTACGTGCCCCAGGCGCCGCCGCAGCTTCAGGCCTCCGTGGGGGAGATCGTGGGCGCGATCGCGGGCGCCCGGCACCTGGACCCGGACGCGATCGCCGGCACGGCGGCGGCCTTCGGGCTGGACCTCGCGGCGGTGTCGGGCCGCCCGGTGCGCGCGCTCTCCGGCGGCATGAAGCAGAAGCTGCTGCTCTCGCTGGCCTTCGCGAGCGAGGCGGGGCTGATGCTGCTGGACGAGCCCACGGCGAGCCTGGACGCGGCGAGCCGCCTGGTCTTCTACCGGCTCGTGCGCGAGCGCGCCGCCGGCGCGACGCTGCTGCTCTGCTCGCACCGGCTGGACGAGGTCCGCCACCTCGTGCAGCACGTGATCGTGCTCGAGGAGGGGCGCCTGGCCTGGCAGGGCCCGATCGCCGACTACCTGCGCGGGTCGGCGCACAGCCTGATCGAGGTGCAGACGTCCGCGGCGCCGGCCGCCGCGTGGCTGGGCGCACGGGGGTTCGCTGCCGGCGGCGCCGGGGACTGGTCCCGCATCTTGACCCGCGCCGAGGGCCTCGCCGTCCTGCGTGAGATGTTCGCGGCGTTGGAGGGCAGTCTCGGGTCGGTGCTCGTGCGGGACCTCGAGACCATCGACGGGACGTACGTGCCGAAGGAGGATTCATGAGCGTTCGCTACGTGGTCTGGCGCCGGTACCTGTGGCCCGCCGCCGCGGTCGTCCTGGCTGCGGGTGGGCTCGTCCTCTTCGTTTCGCGATCGGAATCCCTGCCGCAGGGGCCGCAGCCGGTGGTCTGGGACAAGACGTCCTGCGCCGAGTGCCGCATGGCGGTCAGCGAGCCGGCCTACGCGGCGCAGCTGCAACTCGTCGATGGGACGGTGCTGGATTTCGACGACGTGGGCTGCCTCTTCATGTACCTCGACGCGACCGCGCCGCAGGTCCACGCCGTCTACGTCCACCACGTGCGCGAGGAGCGCTGGGTGGCGCAGGAGCAGGTCGGCTTCGTGGCGGCGGGGCCGTCGCCCATGGACTACGGCCTCGGCGCGGTCGATCGCGCGACCGAGGGCGGCCTCGCCTTCGAAGAGGCGCGGGAGCGGGTCCTGGCCGCGAGCAGGACGGCGGGCCATGCGCACGACTGACCGCGGGCGGGTGGCGGCGCTGGCGCGCCTGGATCTCGCCGAGGTCTTCCGCTCGCGCTGGCTGGCCTTCTCGGTGACGCTCTACGCGGTCCTGGCGGGGATCTTCGTGCTCGTGGGGCTGCGCGAGTCCACCGTCCTGGGCTTCACCGGGACCGGCCGGGTGCTGCTGTCGGTCAGCCACGTCCTGGTCCTGCTGCTGCCTCTGCTGGCGCTGGTCGCCACCGGCCAGCTCGTCAACCGGGCCCGCGAGGACGGGTCGCTCGAGCTGCTCTTCAGCCACCCCTTCGCGCGCCACGAGTACTTCCTGGCGCTGACCGCCGTCAGGTACGCGGTGATCTTCCTGCCTTTCGCGGCGCTCATGCTGGTCACCGCCCTGCTGGGACGCCTGCTGCTGGCGAACCCGGTGCCCTGGCTCGTGCTGGGCAGGAGCCTGGCCGTCTGCGGCGCGCTGATCTGGGCCTTCACGGGCGTGGGGCTGGCGATCAGCGTCGTCGTGCGGCAGCCGGCGCGGGCGGTCCTGGTGCTGCTCGGGGTCTGGGTGCTCGGCGCCGCGCTGCTGGACTTCGGCCTGATCGGGCTGATGCTCCGGTTCCGGCTGCACGCGCCGACGGTCATCGCGCTGGCCGCCCTGAACCCGGTCGAGGCCGCACGGCTGGCGCTGCTGAGCTCGGCGGAGCCCACGCTCGCCATCCTCGGGCCGGTCGGCTTCTACCTGACGCACCGCCTCGGTCCCGCCTGGGTGACGGTGCTGGGCGTCGCCTCGCCGGTGATCCTGGGCACGCTCGCCTGGCTCGTCGCCCTGCGCCGTTTCGTGCGCGGCGACCTGGTCTGAACCGGTCACCACGAGGGAGGAGACATCATGGCGGCGATCCTGCAGAAATGGACCCGGGTCCTCGACCGGCCGATCCGCAACGGGGTCCGGCTGGGGATCGCGCTGCTGGTGCTCCCGCTGGCGGCCAGCTTCCTCTTCCCCCTGTGGACGATCCGCATGGAGGCGCCCCAGTACCCGCAGGGCTTGAGCATGGACATCTACGCCTACCGCCTGAGCGGCGGCCACGACGGGCGCGACATCGCCGAGATCAACAACCTCAACCACTACATCGGGATGATGAAGATCGAGCGCAGCAGCATCCCGGAACTGGGCTGGATCCCCTTCGCGTTCGGCTTCCTGGCGCTGCTCGCCCTGCGGGCGGCGGCCCTGGGCACGCTCCGCGACCTGGTCGACCTGTGCGTGCTGCTCGCCTACGTCACGGTCTTCTTCTTCGGGCGGTTCATCCTGATGCTCTACAACTTCGGGCACCGGCTGGCGCCCGAGGCGGCTATCAAGGTCGAACCGTTCATGCCCGTGGTGATCGGAACCAAGCAGATCGCGAACTTCACGACGCATTCCCTGCCGAACTTTGGTACTCTGTTCCTCGTCGTGTTCGCGGCGGGGGTGGCCCTCGCGACCGCCCGGAACATCGGTCTGGAATGGAAACGGACGGACGCCTGATCATGCTCAGCCAGACGGCGCGCTACGCCTTGATCATCCTGGGAACCTCGTCGACGCCGGGACGGAGTGGCGCCCCGTCGAGCGGATCTCCGCCGAGACCTGCGTGCCCGCCAACTACCTCTCGAAGATCTTGAGCCGGCTGGCCAAGGACGGCGTCGTCGAGTCGCTGAAGGGGTGGGGCGGGGGCTACCGCATCAGGCCCGCGTCCCTGAAGCGGCCGATCGGTGACGTGCTGGCCATCATCGACGGCAAGGGCGCCGCCGGGGTCAGCCCCTGCGTCTTCGGTTTCGAGAGCTGCGACGACGCGGCTCCTTGTCCGCTGCACAACCAGTGGAGCCTCGTCCGGGACAGCTACGAGGGGATGCTGGATAACACGACCATCGCGGGCCTGCGGTCGCCGGCGGGCGCGGGGTCCCGTCGGAAACCCTGCGCGAAGCGCGGGGGAGCCGATCCGGCACAAGCCTCAGGGCGGTCCGCCAAGTCGATCAAGGGCAAGTAGCCGCCTCCACCGCGATACAGGGTTGACAAACGGCATTTCAATGGATATATGCATCCATTGAGGTGCTTGAGATGATCAGCCGGACAGCCCGTTACGCCCTGCACGTGCTCGCGATCCTGGCCGCACGCCCCCATGAGAGGCTGCGCGGCGAGGAGAGTCGCGGCTGCGACCGGGATTCCCGTCAACTACCTGTCCAAGATCCTCAATCAGTTGCGCAAGGCCGGATTGGTGGAGTCGAGGAAGGGCTGGGGTGGAGGATTCCAACTCAGGCGGATGCCGGGCAGCGACCCATCCGCGACGTGCTGGTCGTCTTCGACGGGCTCGAAAGCGCCGATCGCCACGACTGCGCGTTCGGCCGCCCCGCCTGCGATTCCGAACACCCCTGCGCCATGCACGACGAGTGGGCCGGGGTTCGTGACGGCTTCACCCGGATGATCACGGCGACCAAGGTGTCCGATCTGGCCGATTGACGGCCTTTTTTTAGGGCATCAGCGGATATGTGCATGTGTTGATGTTTCGAGTTCGGAGCGGGGCCGACGCCCTGGGATCGTCCACGACGGAAAGGATGGTGCGATGAGTTACAAGAGGCTCTGGATCGTCTTCGGGCTGGTGGTGGGGCTCTCCTTCGCCGTGCTCGGCTACTTCGGGCGGGAGATCTACCGCCAGGCGCCGCCGGTCCCCGCCCGGGTGGTGGGCGCCGACGGCGCGGTGCTCTTCACCGGGCAGGACATCAAGGACGGCCAGAACGTCTGGCAGTCCACCGGCGGGCAGGAGCTGGGCTCGGTCTGGGGGCACGGCGCCTACGTCGCGCCGGACTGGTCGGCCGACTGGCTGCACCGCGAGGCCGAGGTCATGCTGGACGCCTGGTCGCACGCGGAGCACGGCGTCGACGCGGACCGTCTGGACGTCGAGACGCGCGCCGCCCTCGAGGCGCGGTTGCAGGCCGAGTTGCGGTCCAACACCTACGACGCCGCGTCCGGCGACCTGCGCCTGTCGGCGGCGCGGGTGGCGGCGGTGCGCGCCGTGGCGGACCATTACCGCGGGCTGTTCGGCGGCGACCCGGCGCAGGCCGACCTGCGCGAGGCCTACGCCATGCGCGAGGCCACGGTCATCGGCCCCGAACGGTTGCACGACCTGACGGCGTTCTTCTTCTGGGCTTCCTGGGTCTGCGTCACCGAGCGCCCGGGCGACGACATCACCTACACCAACAACTGGCCGCCGGACAACCTGGTCGGCAACCGGCCCACCGGCAGCCTCATCCTCTGGACGGGCTTCTCGGTGATCCTGCTGATCGCCGGCATCGCGCTGCTCGCCTGGTACTACGCGGCCAATCGCGAGGAAGGGTTCGACCCCGGCATCCTGCCCGAGCAGGATCCCCTGCTCGCGCTGGCCCCGACGGCTTCCATGCAGGCGACGCTGAAATACTTCTGGGTGGTCACCGCCCTGATCGTGGTGCAGGTCGTCCTGGGCGCCGTCACCGCCCACTATGGCGTGGAGGGGAGCGGCTTCTACGGCCTGGACCTGAGCGCCGTGCTGCCGTACTCGCTGTCGCGCACCTGGCACGTCCAGCTGGCCATCTTCTGGATCGCCACCTCGTGGCTGGCGACCGGGCTGTTCATCGGGCCGGCGGTGTCGGGGCACGAGCCGCGCTTCCAGCGCCTGGGCGTGAACGTGCTGTTCGGCGCCCTGCTGATCGTGGTCGCCGGCTCGCTGGCCGGGCAGTGGTTCGGCATCATGCAGCGGCTGGGCCTGGTCGGGAACTTCTGGTTCGGGCACCAGGGCTACGAGTACGTCGACCTGGGCCGGCTGTGGCAGATCCTGCTGCTGGTCGGGCTGTTGCTGTGGCTCGGGCTGATGGTCGCCGCGCTGCGGCCGGCCTTGCGGCGGGCCGACCAGAACCGCCCGCTGCTGGTGATGCTGGTGATCTCCTGCGTGGCCATCGCCGGCTTCTACGGCGCGGGGCTGATGTGGGGGCGGCAGACCAACCTGGCCATCGCCGAGTACTGGCGCTGGTGGGTGGTGCACCTGTGGGTGGAGGGCTTCTTCGAGGTCTTCGCCACCGTGGTCATCGCCTTCCTCTTCGTGCGCCTGGGGCTGCTGAAGGTGAAGACGGCGACCGCCGCCACGCTCTTCTCCACGAACGTCTTTTTGGCCGGCGGCATCATCGGCACCTTCCATCACCTCTACTTCACCGGCACGCCGACGGCGGTGCTCGCGCTGGGCGCCACCTTCAGCGCCCTGGAGGTGGTGCCGCTGGTGCTGATGGGCTTCGAGGCCTACCACAACCTCACGCTCAGCCGCGCCAAGCCGTGGCTCGAGGCCTACAAGTGGCCGATCTACTGCTTCATCGCGGTGGCCTTCTGGAACATGCTGGGCGCCGGCGTCTTCGGCTTCCTCATCAACCCGCCCATCGTCCTCTACTACATGCAGGGCCTGAACACCACGCCGGTGCACGGCCACACGGCGCTGTTCGGGGTCTACGGCATGCTGGGCATCGGGCTGATGCTCTTCGTGCTGAAGGGCCTGGCCGCGCGCCGGATCTGGAAGGACGGGGTCATCCGCTTCGCCTTCTGGGCCATCAACATCGGCCTGGCGGCCATGGTGCTGATCAGCGTGCTGCCGGTGGGCCTGGCCCAGACGATGGCCAGCGTGCGCGACGGGCTGTGGTACGCCCGCTCGGCCGAGTTCCTGCAGCAGGACTACCTGCAGACCCTGCGCTGGCTGCGGGTGATCGGCGACACGATCTTCGCGGTCGGGACGCTGGCGCTGGCGTGGTTCGTGATCGGGCTGAAGACGGGCTGGTCGGTGCGCGGCGGGACCGATCTGCCGGCGCCCGGAGCGGCGGCGACGCCGCGCGGCGACTGAGCGACCGGGTCCGCGGTGAAGACGAAGGGGGCGGGTCCCGGTCGGGATCCGCCCCCTTCTGCCGTCGATGCGGACTAGAAGCTGTACGTCATCGTGAACGCCGCCGAAGTCGTCGAGTCCTTTCGCCGCGCCGTCGCGGTCGACGAAAACGTCTTCGTCGGACATGTCGAGGCGAAGCTCCGCCAGGGCCCGCATGCCGTCGCCGAGCGCGAGCACCGGTGCGACGGTCAGCGAGTTGCGGCGCTGGCCCGTGCCGGCGCCGAAGATCGCGTCGTCGGCGTCGTCGAGCGTGTCGAAGCGGCCCGTGAGCCCCAGGGTCTCGTTCAGCTTCGCGTGGGCCATCACCATGAAGCCGGTCCAGCCGGCGTCGGCCGTGCCGTCGTCGAGGCTGCCGAGGCTGAACTCGGCGCCCAGCGTCAGGCGCTCGCTGGGCGTGAAGGTCGCGTCGACGTCCACGACCGTGCGCTGGACGGACTGGCCCGGGTCGTCCTCGCCGCTGATGACCGAGAGGCCCAGGCCGCCGCGGCCGTCGACGGTCCAGCCGAACCGGCCGCCAAAGGTCTTGACCCCGTTGGTCTCGACGTCCTGGTCCCAGCCGTTGGCCGCGTAGACCTTCAGGTCGAAGCCCGCGGCGCCGAGGGGGGACGCGAACATCAGGCCGGTCAGGTTCGTCGGGGCGCAGTACGTGAAGAGCAGCCCGTGCGAGTGCTGGAGCATGTCGGGCGCGTCGGGCAGCTCCCAGCCGATCGGCGCGTTGAACTTGCCGAGCGTGAAGGCCGCCGCGCGGCCCGGCAGCCGCCACGACAGCCAGGCCTGCTCGACGGCCGTCGTCCAGGTCGTGCCGTCGTGGACCCACTCCAGGTCGAGGCGCAGGTCGCCCTGGTCGTTCCAGGCGCGGGTCACGTCGACCTCGGCCTGGTTCACCGTGAACGCGTCGTCGCGGCGGTCCAGGTTGCCGGACCAGCCGGCGTCCACGAAGCCCGAGATCTCCGCCGGCGCGGTCTGCGCCGGGGCCGTGGCGGCCCACGCCAGGGCCAGGGCGGCGAGCGCCGCCGCGGTCAACTTCATCATGTCCGTCTCCTTCCGGCGCGCCGTGGCGCCGATCAGATCCCGTGCTCGTAGGCGGCTTCGCCGTGGAGCGTGTCGTCCAGTCCCCGCTGCTCATCGATCTCACTGGTGCGCACCGGCGTGACGCGGTTGATCGCCGCGAGCATCAGCCAGGTGAAGCCGAAGGCGTAGACCGATGAGCCGAGGATCGCGACGACCTGCTTCACGAAGAAGCCGGGGTTGCCGTAGAACAGGCCGTTCTGGCCGCTGGCGTTCACGGCGGTGGTGCCGAGCAGGCCCAGCATGACGATACCCAGGGCGCCGCCCACGCCGTGCACGCCCCAGACGTCCAGCGCGTCGTCCCAGCGCAGGCGGTTCTTGAGGCTCACGGCGCCGTAGCAGACGATGCCCGCCAGGATGCCGATCAGCATGGCGCTGGCCGGCGTGACGTAGCCGGCGCAGGGGGTGATCGTGGCGAGACCGGCCACGGCGCCGGTGAGCAGGCCCAGGAACTTGGGTTTGCGCTCGAAGATCCACGCCAGCAGCATCCAGGTGGGGCCGGCGAAGGAGGCGGCGATGTCGGTGTTCAGGAAGGCGAGGCCGGTGATGCCGTCGACCTTCAGCTGGCTGCCGGCGTTGAAGCCGTACCAGCCGAACCACAGCAGGCCGGTGCCCAGCGCGACCAGCGGGATGCTGTGCGGCACGCTGTCGGCCACCTTGCGCCGGCCGACGTAGAGCACCGAGGCGAGCGCCGCCATGCCGGCGATGTTGTGCACCGCGATGCCGCCGGCGAAGTCCAGCACGCCCCACTTGGCCAGCAGGCCGCCGCCCCAGATCATGTGGACGAACGGGAAGTAGACCAGGAACAGCCAGGCGACCAGGAACAGCAGGTAGGCGCCGAAGCGGATGCGGTTGGCGAAGGCGCCCGTGATCAGGGCCGGCGTGATGATGGCGAACATCATCTGGTAGGCGATGAACACGTAGAGGGGGATGTGCCCCTCGCCGAAGGGTGTCAGCGGGCCCACGCCGCGCAGGAACGCCAGGTCCAGGTTGCCGATGATCCCGCCCGCGCCGCCGCTGAAGCACAGCGAGTAGCCGCACACGTACCAGATGATGGTCGTGATGCCCATCGACACGAAGCTCTGGATCATGATCGACAGCACGTTGCGGCGGCCGACCAGGCCGCCGTAGAAGAAGGCCAGGCCCGGCGTCATGAGCATGACCAGGCTGGTGGCCACCAGCATGAAGCCGGTGTGGCCGGAATCGAACGCCGACATCGCGATCCTCCCGCGTTGGGTCCCGCGGGCGCGCGGAAGACCTCCGCGCGCCGTCCCGCAAGGGTGCGGGGCGGCGGGGCGGGCCTCAACGGCGGCGAACCTGATTTCCGGGGTGGGAATCCCTTACCGGCGGGCTCAGTCGAGTGGAGTCAATCCCTCGCGGATCGCGTACTTCGTGAGCTCCGCCACGGAGTGCAGGTCGAGCTTCTCCATGATCTGGCGGCGGTGGGTCTCGACCGTCTTGACGCTGACCGAGAGCCGGTCGCCGATCTCCTTGGTGGAGACCCCTTCCGCGACCAGCTGCAGGACCTCCCGCTCGCGGGCGCTGAGCAGGGAGAAGGCGGAGCGGTCCTCGCGTTGCAGGCCGGCCACGTACTCCTGCACGACGAGCTGGCGGACCGGCTCCGAGAGGTAGGTGCGGCCCTCGGCCACGGCCTGCAGGGCCCGGACCAGCTCGGCGAAGCCGGCGTCCTTCAGCACGTAGGCGGCGGCGCCCGCGCGCAGCGTCTCGGCCACGAAGCGGCGGTCGGCGTGCATCGAGAGCACGACCACGCGCGTCTACGGCCGTTCCGCGAGGATGCGCCGGGTCGCTTCGATGCCGTTGAGGCCGGGCATCGAGACGTCCATGATCACGACGTCCGGGGCCAGCTGCGCACAGAGCTCGATGGCCTGCTGCCCGTCGCCGGCCTCGCCCGCGATCTCGAATCCGGGCGTCTGCGCCAGCAGGGGGCGCAACGCCTCGCGGAACATCCGGTGGTCGTCCACCAGCACGACGCGCAGGTTCATGGGCGGACCTCCCCGGTCGCCAGGGGGACGCGCAGGATCACCGTCGCGCCGCGGCCCGGCGCCGACACGGCGTCCAGGCTGCCGCCGAGATGGCGCAGCCGTTCGCGGATGCTGAACAGCCCGAAGCCGCCGGGCCCGTCCGCGGGAACCGCCTCGACCAGGCGCGCGGGGTCGCAGCCGGCGCCGTCATCGGCCACCTCCAGGCGCAGCCCGTCGCTCTCGCGGCGCAGGTCGATCCGCACGCGCCGCGGCCGGCCGTGGCGCACGGCGTTGGCGACCAGTTCGCGGGCGCACTGGAAGAGCATGACGGCCAGGTCCGTGCCAGGCGACCGGGCATCGCGCGCGACGCGCACGTCGACGCGGATCCGGTGGCGCGCCTGCGACTGCTCGCCCAGCCACTCCAGGGCGGGGCCCAGGCCCAGTTCGTGCAGGACGGGGGGGCTGAGTTCGCAGGTCAGCGTGCGGGTGTAGCGGATGGCCTGGTCGATGAGCGTCTCGAGCTCCTGCAGGCTCTGCTCGAAGCCGCAGAACACGGCGTCGCCGGCGAACTCGCCGAGCCGGAGCTTCACGAAGGCCAGCGCTTGGCCGAGGTGGTCGTGCAGGTCGGCGGCGATGGCCCGCCTTTCGCGGGCCTCGGCCAGCGAGAGTTCCGAGGCGAGCCGCCGCAGCTGCCGCTGGTGGTGCTCGATCTCCCGGCGGGCCCGGCGGTGCTCGTCGATCTCCGCCTTCAAGGCCTCGTTGCTGGCTTCCAGCTGCGCCGTCCGCTCCTGCACCTGGCGCTCGAGCCCGTCACGCGCGGCGCGCAGGGCCTCGTCGGCCAGCACGTGCTGCACGTGCAGGCGCAGCATGTCCGCCACGGAGTCGATCAGGTCGCGCTCTTCGCGCAGGAAAGGCCCCTCGTCCGCCGCGGGGCGGGGCTCGAGGTAGCAGACCTCGATCGTACCGGCGACCTCGCCGCCGTCGCGCTCGTCGCGCGCCGTGAACGCGGCGCGCTGGCGCCACGGGGTCTCGCGGAAACCGGGGTGGTCCACTCGCGGTCCAGGACCCGCAGGCGGACGGCCGTGACCGCGGGGTGCTGCCAGGCATCGGGCAGGAGCGCGACGACCTCGGCCATGAGCTCGTCGAGCGGGCGCTCGGCGTCCTGCAGGCAGCGGGCCGTGCGGTGCAGGGCCGTGAGCTCCTTGACGCGCTCGTCGAGGCTGTGGCGGAGTGGTCGTCCTGCCGCGTCCTTCCTGCTGAGGTGGCGGGTTTTGTTTACGGGTGCGGTGTCGGTGAGGGTGGGCATCAGCCGGTGCGCAGGTCGGGGTTCGGCGCGCCAGCGGTGGGGTGTGTCAGGGCCGCGCCAGTCTTGGGTGCGTGTGTGTGAACCCGCCCGCCGCGCTGACGGGGTGGGAGGGGGCAGGGTTCCGTTAGTGATGCGTCCGGCATGCCGTCGACGCCGGCAAGCGTCCGGACCGAACCGCTTGACATCGTCCTGCGGAGTCGTATTATGGAATGGAGCAGCGCCGATTTGAGTTCAGCTTGCGGGCGCTATACAAATCCAGCTAAAGCGAGAGGAAGCCCGCTTTGGCGCCAAGCTGAGCGGGCTGTTGTGTTTGGGGGAATCCATGTTCATCCGCGACGGTGTCTTCACCTCCGAGTCGGTCTCCGAAGGCCATCCCGACAAGCTGGCCGACCGCATCTCCGACGCGATCGTCGACGCCTTCCTGGCGCGGGACTCCGCGGCGCGCGTCGCCTGCGAGACGCTGCTCGCCGACCAGCACGTCGTGGTGGCGGGCGAGTTCCGGACGGCCCGGGAGGAGGATTTCGCGGCGGTGCGCGCCAATGCCGTGGACATCGCCTGCGATGTCATCCGCCGCACCGGATACACCGACGCGGAGTCGGGCATCGATCCGGACCGCTGCAGCGTCGAGGTGCGCTTCAACCGCCAAGCCGGCGAGATCTCCGCCGCGGTCGCCGGTGCGAAGGGCGCCCAGGGGGCGGGCGACCAGGGCCTGATGTTCGGCTACGCCTGCGACGAGACCGGCGTGCTGATGCCGGCGCCCATCGTGTACGCCCACAGGTTGATGCAGAGGCAGGCGGAGGTCCGCCGCTCCGGCGCTCTGCCCTGGCTGCGACCGGACGCCAAGTCCCAGGTGAGCTGCCGCTACGAGGACGGCCGCCCGGTGGCGGTCGAGGCCGTGGTGCTCTCGACCCAGCACGATCCGGGCATCGGTCTGGAGGAGCTGCAGGCACTGGTGCGCTCGCACATCGTCGACCCCGTCATCCCCGCGAACGTGCGCGGCGCCGGCTACCGGGACTACATCAACCCCAGCGGCTCCTTCGTCACCGGCGGCCCGAAGGGCGACACCGGACTGACCGGCCGCAAGATCATCGTCGACACCTACGGCGGCGCGGCGCCCCACGGCGGCGGCGCGTTCTCGGGCAAGGACCCTTCGAAGGTCGACCGCTCGGCCGCCTACATGGCGCGCTTCCTGGCCAAGACCGTCGTGGCGCGCGGCTGGGCCGGCAAGTGCCTCGTCCAGCTGGCCTACGCGATCGGCGAAGCCGAGCCGGTCAGCTTCCTGGTCATGACGCCCGCGGCGGGGCGCACGCGCGACGCGGAGATCGCCGCGGCCCTGCGCGCGGAGTTCGATCTCACGCCGGCGGGTATCATCGAGCGGCTGCAACTGCTGCGGCCCATCTACTTCGACACGGCGGCCTACGGGCACTTCGGGCGCGAGAAGCCCGACTTCCTGTGGGAGCGCGTCGCGACGGACAATTGAAGGAGTGAAGGACGCCGGCGCCGCCCGTGAGCGGCGGCGCCGCGCGAAGGGCTGGCCCACCTGACGGGCCGGGGGATTTGAATCCAGCTTGCGGCCCCGCCATTCCGGCAAATCCGCTAAAAGGAGGACCACGTGCCTACCTGTGCGCATTCCCGTCTGTCCGCTCTCGGCGTCTACGGATTCGACCGGCTCGAGCCGGTCATCCTGGCCGCGCTGGTCACCGAGGACCCGCTCCTGCTGATCGGGGCCTCGGGCACCGGCAAGACCTACCTGCTCAACTCCCTCTCCGAGGTCCTGGGCCTCGAGCACCGCCACTACAACGCCAGCCTGATCTCGTTCGACGATCTGGTCGGTTTCCCCTACCCGGACCAGGAACACGGCGGCGTGAAGTTCCTCGAGACGCCGGCCACGGTCTGGGGCGCCGAGTCGGTGCTCGTCGACGAGATCAGCCGCTGCAAGCCCGAGCACCAGAACCGCCTGTTCGCGCTGGTGCACGAGCGCCGGGTCCAGGGTATCCCCTTACCACGGCTGCGCTGGCGCTGGGCGGCGATGAATCCCTGTTCGTCGGATCAAGGGCGGGGCCGAGGACTACGCGGGGTCGGAGCCGCTGGACCAGGCGCTGGCCGACCGGTTCGCGCTGTTCGTGGAGGCGCCGGACTGGGCCGCCTGGACGACGAGGAGCGGCGCCAGCGTGGCCGATCCGGGGGGGAGGGGCGCATCGCCGGCGATGGGGGCGGCTCCTGCGGCAGGGTCGAAGCCTGGCGGACGCCTTCTGCGAGCAGCGTCGAGGCGTGCCCGGCAGCGATCCTGGGTACGCCATCAACGCCGCCACGGCGCTCAACGGCGCGGGGATCCGCGTCTCCCCGCGCCGGGCGCGGTTGATGGCGCGCAGCCTGCTCGCCGCCGGCATCGTCGCCGGCGAACTGACCGACGAACTGCTGCCGCACCGTGCTCAAGGCCAGCCTGCCGCAGCGGACCTGGGGCGCACCCGCCCGGGTCGAGGCCGTGGCGGCGGCACACCGCTACGCCCTGGACTGCGGAACGACCTCCGAAGGCGGCTGGGTCCACCGGTTCCTGGTGGAGAAGCCGCTGGCGAGGAAGCTCGAAATCCTCACGGCGCACGCCGCAGGCCCCGGACGAAGGCTCCCAGGCCGGATCCCAGTTGCCTGGCAGGTCGAATCCAAGGAGCGGGCCGCGGCCTTCGCCTTTGCCATGTACCCGTCCGCCGCGCTGGGGCGCCTGCCCATCGGTGCGGAGGGGGTCAACGACCTGGCCAGGGTCGCCGCCCCGATCCTGTCGGTGGAGGGCGTGGTCTCCTGGCAGGAGCGCTATATCGACCACGGCACGGTCCATCCCGATTGCGACCGCTTCGCGCGGGTCCTGGCCGAGCTGGAAACCAGCGGCGGCCGCTACGACCGGGCGCGCCAGTTCTTCAACTGGTGCCTGGTCGAGCGGGTCAGCCCCGAGGACCCCGCCGCCCTGGAGGCCGAGATCGACGCCTGCGTCAGCAAGCTCGCGGACTGGTGGCTGCCGTGACCGCCGCGGGATGGGCGCCGCCGCGGGCGCGCCGACCCGGTCTGCTCGCCAACATGGGCGGTCCCATGAGCCGCACCCGCACCGAGACCATCGTGTCCACGCTGCTCGGCCGGGACGACGGCACGATCCGCTGCCCGCGCGTGCTGCGGATCGGGCTGAGCTTCGAATCGGCGGTGTGCGTCGAGGTGATCGAGCGCCTGCTGGACGAGGCGGGCTTCGCCGATCCGGAGGAGCTGCGCGCGAGGTTCCCGCATCCCGACCGGCGCCTGGCCTGCCGTCCGCTGCCCGCCGATGTCGGGCGCGTGTCGGTGGCGCGGGGCGCGCGGGACGCGGTGCTGCGCCAGGCCTTCCTGCTGGGACTGTGCACGGCGCAGATCTACGACCCGGCGCGGCCCGTGCTGTGGACCGAGGCCAGCCTCGGGCGCGGGCTCGAGCTCTTCGACCTGGGGGGGTTCTACTCGTGAACGAACGACGCTTCCGCTCGATCCTGCTGGAGTTGATCGACGAGAACCCCTTCGCGATCCGCGCCGTGCTGCAGATCCTGGAGGTCGCCTACACCACGACGGTGCCGACGCTGGCGGTGACCTGCGCGGACCGGCCGCGGCTGCTGGTCAACCTCGCCTTCGTCGGCGAACACTGCGCCTGCGACGAGGAGGTGAAGGCGGTCATCTTCCATGAATTCCTTCACGTGGTCCTGCGCCACACCGAGCGGCGTCAGCCGCCGACGCCCGCTCGCCACCTGGCCGTCGACGCGGTGATCAACGCCATCATCCACCGCCAGCACGGCAGCGGTTATTCCGCGATGATGGCGCGCTATTACGGTGGGAGTCCCGGCCTGAAGAAGTTGCTCCGCCCGATGAACGCGGAGGAGCTCGGCTGGCTGTCCGTCATCCGGGCCGAGACCGACTGCCTGCCGGCGTGGGTGCGGGCCTGGGCGGCGCTGTACGCAGGCGAACTCATCGCCGACGACATCGAGGCGTTGGCCGAGCATCTGGCGAAGGCGGGCGAGGGAGTATCCGGCCAGGGCCCCTTCACCCTCGGGGACGACGGTCGTGGCAAACCCGGCGATCTGCTCGGCAACCACGACGACTGGGGCGAGCCGCTGCCCGACGCCCTGAAGAGAACTCTCGAGAAGGCGATGCGGGAGATGAACGGGGTGGGGATCTGGCGCGCGCCCGGCACCCGCGGCGCCGGCGCCGACCCCTACAGCGCGCTGGTCGCCGAGGCCGAAGCGCCGCTGCGGCAGTGGCGGGCGGCGACTCTGGCGATCCTGCGGCGGCACCTCACGCCCGACCGCCGCTCGCGCCTCCGTCTCGACGCGCCGCGCGACTACCGTCTGCCCGTGCTCTCGCCGCAGGACCGCCGCGCCTTCCTGCAGTCCCAGTGGACGCCCTTCCTGCCGGAGGCCTGCTGGGGCGGCACGGTCCCGCAGCGCGCCGGCACGGCCCAGGTCTACCTGGACGTCTCGGGCTCCATGAACGCCGAGATGCCGCACCTCGTGCTCTGCTCGGCCAGCTGTCGGGCCTGATCCGCCGCCCGTTCTGGGCCTTCAGCACCCACGTCGCGCCGGCGGTCATCGAGGGCGGCGTCCTGAAGGCGCAGACCACGGGCGGCACCAGCATGTCCTGCGTGCTCGAACACCTGATCCGGACGCGCCCGGCCTCCGCTGTGGTGGTCACCGACGGCTACATCGAGGCTCTGGACCCGCGGTTGGTGGCGCAGACGGCGCGCACGCGCCTGCACGCGCTGGTGAGCCGCGACGGCAATCCGGCCGCACTGGAGCGCGCCGGAATCGCCTGCACCCAGCTGCCCGTGCTGAAAGGAGCCCGCCCATGATCCGCATCAGCGAGATCGTCCTGCCCGGCCACCCGGACAAGTACTGCGACCAGGTCGCCGACGCCATCGTCGCCGAGTGCGTTGGCATCGATGCGGACGCCTACGCCCAGATCGAGATCGCCGTCTGGTCCTGCCAGCTCTGGCTCACCGGCGGCGTCTGCACCCGGCGGCCCCTGGCGCGCACGCTGCGGGACATCGTGGTGGAAACGGGCCTGGCGATCGGCTACGTGCCGGGCAACCACGTCGATGCCAACCGCTACACGGTGCAGAGCGCCGTGTGCGAGGTGCTGGGAGATCCCGCCCGGTTCACGGGCAAGGTCAACGACCAGAGCGTGGTGCTCGGTTGGGCCGGCTACGACGCGCACACGCGTTACCTGCCGCCGGAGCACTACCTCTGCCACGTGCTGCGCGAGGCGCTGGCCGCGGCCTGCGCCGACGGGCCGCTGGCCGGGCAGGGTCCCGACGGCAAGCTGCTGCTGCGCCTGCGCGAGGAGGGCGGGCGCTGGATCGTGGAGCACCTGCTGGTCACGCTGCAGCAGCGCGCGGATGCGAAGTTCATGGACGTCTGCGAGGCGCTCGTGCAGGTGCTGGCGCGCGCCTACGGCGAGGCCAGGGAACGCGACGCTCGCTGGTGCGCCCGCTGGGACGAGATCGAGTTGATGATCAACCCGAACGGCCCGCTGGTGCAGGCCGGCAGCAACGGCGACAACGGTCAGACCGGCCGCAAGCTCGTCATGGACTTCTACGGCCCGCGCATCCCGATCGGCGGCGGGGCGCTGTCCGGCAAGCACCTCTCGCACATCGACCGGATCGGGTCGTACGGCGCGCGCGAGGCGGCGGTCAGGGCCGTGCAGTCGGGCGCGTCGGAATGCCTGGTGCGGGTGGCGTACGCCCCCAACGTGGAGCGGCCGCTGGACGTCCGCTACGAGATGGTCGGGCGGGGGGAGCGGCGGCCGGCGGGGTTCTTCGACCACCCGGATCTGGTGGCGCGCTACCCGGCGTCGTCGATCGGGGCGCGGCTCGGGCAGGGGCTGCACTTCTTCGATCCGGGGCTGCCGTGGAACGGGGGCGCAGCTTGACCTCAGGCGCGATCGTGATGCGCTCGGCGGATCCCGCCGGCCAATTCCTCCAGGGATCCCCGCGCGTGGTCGAGGAAGGCCAGCGTCCCCTCGCACAGCCACTCCCTGGCCGTCGCTTCCCGGGGGTCGCGACGGGCGGGGCAGCCGCCGCGGCAGACGTCGAAGTGCCGGCACGGCGGGCAGTCGGGCGAGGCGGGCGCTTTGAGCGCACCGAACTCCAGCATCCGTGCCGCAACCATGGCCTCCGCCGGATTCATCGACATCACGTCACCCAGGCGCCAAGCCGGGGTCGCACGGAAATCGCAGGGGTAGTACCCCCCGTCATGCTCGACGACCAGGTACTGCCGGCAGCTGTCGTCCATCGTGCAGTCGCCGGGCCGGTCGTCGACCAGGCGCTGCAGCACGGCGTCGAGGTTGCGCACCGAGACCGCCAGGCCTGCGTCCCGCCAGGCCTCGAAGATCCCGATCAGGAACTCGCCCCACTGCCGGCCCGTGATCGTCCAGGGCCGCGGCGCGCCGCCGGGCCCGAACTCGACGCAGGGCAGGAACTGCAGGTGGTCGAAGCCCAGGCCGACGAGGTGGTCGAACACCTCGCGCGGGTGACCGACGTTGACATCGTGGACCACGCAGAGGGCGTTGACCGCCACGCCGCGCGCCTGGAGCCGGCGCAGCCCGGCCACGGCGAGGCCGTGGGTCGCGCCGCCGTCCGCACTTCGCCGCCGCCGGTCGTGCAGGCGCGGCGGCCCGTCGAGGCTGCACCCCACCAGGAAGCGGTAGTCGGCCAGGTGGCCGGCGAAGGCGTCGTCGATGAGCGCAGCGTTGGTCTGCAGGCTGTTGGCGATGACCGTGCCGGGCCGACCGTGACGCTCCTGCAATTCCGTCACGCGGCGGAAGAAGTCGAGCTCCATCAGCGTGGGCTCGCCGCCCTGCCAGCAGAAGGCGTGGACCGGCAGGTCGAGCGCCAGGTAGGAGGCGATCATCCGCTCGAGGACCTCGTCGCCCATGCGCCGGCGGGCGGCGCCGGCGCGGGCTTCGGCGTCGAGGTAGAAGCAGTAGTCGCAGCGGAAGTTGCAGTCGGCGCCCGCGGGCTTGACGAGCAGCAGGGAGGGCGCGCGCGGGCCGGGCGTCATCGCGAGCCGCAGAAGACGTAGCCCGTCTCGTCCATCTGCCGCACGAGCGTCGCCTCCATCTCGTCCCGGGCCGCCGCGCACGCGGGGTCGCCGGCGAGGTTGCGCAGCTCGCCGGGATCGGCGTCGAGGTCGTACAGCTCCACCGGACGGCGCGCGTTGCGGCCGCCGTGCTGGTCGAGGGGCACGATGTACTTCCAGCGCTTCGTGCGTACGGCGACCAGCGAACCGACCGGCCCCTCGTCCTGGAAGTACTCGTAGAGGAAGGCGTCGCGGCCGGGCGCGCCGCGGGCGACCGGCAGCCAGGAGCGGCCCTGCACGCCGGGCGGCGACGTCACGCCGGCGGCCTCGAGCAGGGACGGCAGCAGGTCGATGTTCAGGGCCAGTTCGCGGCAGAGGCCGCCGCCCGGCAGCGCGCGCGGCCACCGCACCAGCAGCGGCACGCGCATCGCGGGCTCGTAGGCGCGCCGCTTGTCCCACAGCCCGCCGTGCTCCCCGAGCAGGAATCCGTTGTCGCTGGTGTAGATCACCAGCGTGTTGTCCCGGCGCCCCGACTTCTCCAGTGCGGCGTCCAGGGCGGCCACGCTCTCGTCGACGGCGGCCAGGCAGCGGTAGTAGTCCAGAACCGTGTCGCGATGAGTCCCGTACAGCGCCTGTTCCGCCGTGACGGCCTTGAGCGACACGTCCTCGTCCGGAGCCCAGTACAGATCGGGATTCTCGCCCGCGTAGAGATCGGCGTGGCGGGCGGCCGGCACGAACGGCGCGTGCGCCGCCTTGTGGCTCAGCACCATCAGCAGGGGCTTCTCATGGGGGCGCTCCAGGAACGCCAGGGCCCGCGCGGTCAGGGCATCGGTGATGTAGCGGTCCTCCTGGACGACCTGCCCGTCGACGGCGATGTCGTTGGGCGCGTAGGCGCCCTGGCCGCGCAGCACGGTCCAGTGGTCGAACCCGGGCTGGGAGAGGGGGCGCGGGAAGGGGCCCAGGTGCCACTTGCCCCAGAACGCCGTCTCGTACCCGGCCGCCTGCAGCAGCTCGGGGTAGGTGGGAACCCCGGCTCGCAGCGGCCGGCCGGCGTTCGTGAAGATGCCGTGTTGGTGGGGGTAGCGCCCGGTCAGGTAGCTGGCGCGCGACGGGCTGCACAGCGATGTCGTCACGAAGGCGTTCGTGAAGCGGACGCCGCCGGCCGCGACGCGGTCCAGGGCGGGCGTCCGCACGTAGGGGTGGCCGGCGCAGCCGAGGGCGTCGTGGCGGTGGTCGTCGGCCAGGATCACCAGGATGTCGGGGCGGGACGGCGCGGGCGGAGACTCGTCGCCGGGCGCGGAGGAACCGGACCGCGCCGGCAGCGCGCCGGCGGCCGCCGCGGCGGCGATCAGCTTCAGGAAGTCGCGGCGGCCGGTCTCCAAGCCATCCCCTGCACTCCGCCGCACACGGCGGCGGCGGTCAGACGCCGAGCAACAGCAGCCACAGGATGCTCGTCGGCAGCGAGAGCAGCGTGGTGCCGATGACCATGGCGCCGGCGAGCTGTTCGTCGCCCTGCATCTCCTGGGCCATGACGTAGCTTACCACGGCGGTGGGCGTGGCCGCCAGCAGCACCGGCGCCTGCAGGGCGATCCCCTCCAGACCCAGGGCGCGCAGCCCGAAGTAGACGAGCGCGGGGTAGAGGCCGAGCTTCAGGGCGCAGGTCGACATGGCGCCGGGCAGTTCGCGGCGCAGGCGGCCCAGGTCCAGCCCCGCGCCCACCGAGACCAGGGCCAGGGGCAGGGCGGTGCCGCCGACGAGGTCCATGGCGCCGCCGAGCGCGCGCGGGATGCCGATGCCGGTCGCGGACAGGATGATCCCGCCCACGCTGCCCAGCGCCAGCGGGTTGACCGCGATGCGCTTCAGCATGCCCGCCAGGTCCACGCGCCGTCCCGATCCGCCGCTGTGGTGGGGCAGGGTCAGCACCACGATCGCCATCACGTTGTAGACCACGACCATCGCGCCGACCAGAACCGCGACCTGGCCGACGGTCTCCTCGCCGAAGGCGTTCATGACCAGCGGCAGCCCCACGAAGACCATGTTGCCGCGGTGCGCGCCCTGCGCGAAGACGCCGCGCCGCGAGGGGCGGGAGCGGAACGCCAGCGCGTACGTCACGGCCGCGACCAGCACGCTCACGACGATGAAGACGCCCAGGACGCGGGGGTCGAGGCTGCTGCGCAGGTCGGTGCCGGCGGCGCCGCGCACCAGCAGCACCGGCGCGGCCACGTAGAAGACCAGCCGCGTCAGGACGGTGTTGCCCGCCGTCGTGATGAAATGCAGACGGCGCAGGGCATAGCCCAGGCCGATGACCAGGAAGATGGGCAGGACGATGTTCAGGACGGTCATGGCGGCGTCGCCTAGGGCTGCAGGTCGAAGGATCCCGGCCAGGCAGTCTCGACGGTAGCCTCCGCGTCGCCCGAGAGCAAGACGACCGCTCCCGCGCCGGACAGCGCCGGCCACGATCCCTCCAGCGCGCGGCACGACAGGTCGACGTGCGGTCCGCGCACGACGGCCGTGATGCGGGAGAGGCCGTACCCGCCGTCCCGGTAGGCGAAGCCCTCGCCGTCGTCGCGGTAGACGACGCAGGAGGCGCGGCCCTGGCGGTCCGGGTTGACCAGCAGCTTGACGGGTCCCGCCGAAGCGCCGGTGTGCGGCGCCGGCGCGGCGAGCGCCAGGACGGCGCCGTCGCGCAGGTAGAGGCGCGGCAGGTCGGGATCGGCAGCCGCGCCGAACACGTGGCGGGTCACCTCGCGCCAGTCGCCCGCGGGCAGCGCCGGGGCGGCGCCGCCGGCGCCGGGGGACGTGTTCACGACGATCATCAGGTCATCGCCGATCAGGGCCGCGTCGTCCACGTCGCGCAGTCGCGGGTCGGCGGGGTCGGCGAAGAACAGGGGTCGCCACGCCGGCAGTCCCGTCACCGCCGCCTCGCGCATCAGCGTGTAGAGGTGGGGCAGCAGGCGCATGCGGCCCTGCAGGGCGCGGCGGCAGGTGGCCTCCACCTCCGGACCGAAGGCCCACGGCTCCTTGTCGATGTTGCCCTTGCCGGTGTGGCCGCGGGCGAAGGGCAGCAGCGCCCCGAAGCCCATCCAGCGGCCGAAGAGCGCGCCGTCGCCCCGGCCCTCGAAGCCGCCGATGTCCGGGCCGGCGAAGGGCTGCCCCGACAGGCCGAGGTTCAGGACCATGGCGAGCGAGGCGTCGAGGTGCCGCCACGACGCCACGTTGTCGCCGGTCCAGGTCGCGGCGTAACGGTGCCCGCCCAGGAAGTTGGCGCGCGTCAGCACGAAGGGCCGCCGGTCGGGGCGCGCGGCCAGCAGGCCCTCGCGCGTGGCGCGGGCCATGAGCATGCCGTAGACGTTGTGGTAGCGGGCGTGCGGCCCGGTCCCGCCCAGTTCCTCGTCGGCGCGGTGGATGTTGTCCTCGGGCATGGTCTTGCTGTCCACGTTGAAGACCGCGGGCTCGTTCATGTCGTTCCAGACGCCGTCGATCCCGGTGGCGAGGAAGTCCGCGTACAGGCCGCCCCACCAGGAACGCACGCGGCGGTTGGTGAAATCGGGCCACACGCAGTCGCCGGGCCAGACGCGGCCGACGTAGGGCGCACCGTCGTAGGTGCGGACCCAGGCGTCCACGGCTTCGCCCGAGTCGAAGACGGCGTAGCCCTGCTCGCGCTTGATGCCCGGGTCGATGATCGCGATGGTGCGGAAGCCCAGCGCGTCGAGGTCGGCGTCGAGGCGGGCGGGGTCGGGGAAGGCGACGGGGTCGAAGGTGAAGGAGCGGTTGCCGTCGAGGTAGTCGATGTCCAGCCAGACGACGTCGCAGGGGAGGTCGCGCGCGCGGAACTCGCGGGCGATCTCGCGCACGCGGTCGTCCGGCGTGTAGGAGTAGCGGCACTGGTGGTAGCCCAGGGACCACAGCGGCGGCAGGTCCATGGTCCCGCACAGCTCGGCCAGCCCGCGCAGCACCGCCTGCGGCGACTCGCGGTCGACGACCACCACCGGGAAGCGCGGACCGTTGGCCACGAACAGGATGCCCGACGTCAGGTCGATGAGCGTGCGCCAGCTCGTGTCGGCCAGCACGCCGAAGGCGGTGCCGTCCGGCCGCACCGCCAGCACCCAGGGGTGCGACTGGTAGAGGTGCGGCGTGTCGGCGCCGTAGGCGTAGGCGTCGTGGTTCCAGCAGACCGTGCGCGTCCCGTTGCGGCGCAGGGGACCGAAGACCTCGCCGGTGCCGTAGAGGTCGGTGCCCTCCGGGATCGCGATGCGCGCGGCCGCGCGGCCCGCGACGCGGTAGAACTCGGGCCGCACCGTCGGTGCGGCGCCGGGCGCCGGCTGCGCCGCGATCATCGACAGGGAGGGAGCGGCCGCGGCGCAGGCTGCCGGATCGGCGTGGAAGCGGACGATGCCGGGCCCGACCGATTCGGCCACCTGCTCCGCGACCTGCTGCGCGAAAAGCGGGAGCGGCGCCAGCAGCAGCAGCAGGCAGCAGAAGATGCGGGAAACCGAAGGCAGGGGGCGCGACGGGGGGCGGCGAGCTGGCAAGAGGATCCTCCCTGGGCAGAAGTGGTTGCCAGTATAGGCCATCGGCGCCTGCAGTCCCAACCGTCTCCTTGTGTCCGATATGGCAAATATTCTCATAATATACGCGTTTCTTGACTGTTTCATGAAAATATGCTGTAATTGAACCCAGAGACTGGATCACGGGCCCCGAGACGGGTCCCGCCTGCTTCCGCGACCACCCGTTCCGATTGGGGGACACGATGTTCAAAAAGTTAACGTTGAGCTTGCTGGCGCTGACGCTCGTCGCGGCGGCCGGCGGCGCCGCCGCCTCGTCGATCGGCTGGGGCAACCTGCAGTGGCCCTTCACGACGACCGACCCGGCCTGCACCGGCACCGGGTTCTTCGGCCAGGTGTGGATGTCCGGCGTGACCGACTCCCCGGGCCAGGGCGCGGGCATCACCGCCGAACTGGGCTTCGGCCCCGTCGGCTCGACCCCGGACGCCAGCTGGCTGTGGTTGCCCGCCGTCTTCAACATCGACGTGGGCAACAACGACGAGTACGTGGTGTGGATGTCGACTTACTTGCCCGCGGGCACCTACCACTACACCTACCGCTACCAGTTCGCCGGCGACGGCGACTGGTACGTCGCGTCCGAGCGCGGCACCGCGACGATCATCCAGAACTGCGGCGCCGTGCCCTCGGCGACCGCGGCCTGGGGCAGCGTCAAAGCGATGTACTAGACCCGATCCGTCGGGAGTTTCGGGCAGGGGGGCGGCCGCGAGGCCGCCCCCGTTCTTGTAACGCCCCCGCTCGTTTCCGGCCGTGCGTTGTTGCCAGCCGCCGTCGTTGCGGCGATGATGGCGCGAGGGAGGAACACGCTCATGCGCTGGCAGCCGGTGGACCATGGAGTGCGCGACGTCGTCTTGGACGTCTGCCGCGCCGTGCGCGGGGAGGGCGGCCGCGCCCTGCTGGTGGGCGGCTGCGTCCGCGACGCGCTGCTGGGGCGCGCGCCCGTGGACCACGATCTCGAGGTCTACGGCGTCGGACCGGATCGGCTCGAAGCGCTGCTGGCGGCGCGCCACCCCCTGGACCGGACGGGCCGGGCCTTCGGCGTGCTGAAGCTGCGCGGCGCGCCCGTCGACGTCTCGCTGCCGCGGCGCGAATCGAAGGCCGGCCTGGGCCACCGCGGCTTCCTCGTGCAGTCCGACCCGGACCTGACGCCGCGGGAGGCCGCGCTGCGGCGCGACTTCACGGTCAACGCCATCGCCTACGACCCGCTCGCCGACGAGATCGTCGATCCGGTGGACGGCCGCGGGGATCTGGAGCGGCGCGTCCTGCGCCGCGTCTCGGAGCACTTCGCCGAGGACCCGCTGCGCGTCCTGCGCGGCATGCAGCTGGTCGCGCGCTTCGAATTGGCCGCCGACCCGCCGACCGTCGCGGCCTGCCGCGCGCTCGGCCTCGAGGGACTCGCCCGCGAGCGCATCTTCGAGGAGTGGCGCAAGCTCCTGCTGCTGGGCGTGCGCCCGTCGCTCGGTCTGGGGTTCCTGGAGCAGACCGGCTGGCTGCGCTTCTTCCCGGAACTCGCGGCGCTCGTCGGGTGCGGGCAGGATCCCGCGTGGCATCCCGAGGGGGACGTCTGGATCCACACCGGCCTCTGCCTGGACGTGTTCGCCGCCGGACGTCTCGGCGACGAGCGCGAGGATCTGGTCGTCGGGCTGGCCGTGCTCTGCCACGACCTGGGCAAGCCGGCCACGACCCGGCTGGAGGACGGCCGGCTGCGCTCGCCCGGCCACCTCGAGGCCGGCGAAGCGCCGACCCGCACCCTGCTGGCGCGGCTGACGCCGCAGCGCGACCTCGTCGAGCAGGTCGTGCCGCTGGTGCGCGAGCACTCGCGGCCCCAGGAGCTGCACCGCGCCGCGGCGGGCGACGCCGCGATCCGCCGCCTCGCGCAGCGGGTGGGCCGGATCGACCGCCTGGTGCGCGTCGCCCGCGCCGACCGGCTCGGCCGCGGCGACGGCGCCGGGCCGGATTTCCCCGCCGGCGACTGGCTGCTGGAAAGGGCCGCGGCGCTGGACGTCCGCGTCTCGCCGCCGCAGCCGCTGATCCTCGGCCGCCACCTGATCGGGCTCGGGCTCGAACCCGGTCCCGGCTTCAAGGCGATCCTCGACGACTGTTACGAGGCGCAGGTCGAAGGCGCGATCGCGACGGTCGAGGAGGGCCTTGCCCTGGCGTCGGGTTGGCCCGCCGCACGCGCGACGCTTGCTGATCCGCATCCCGCCCGCCTATGATGTCGCCGGCGACCGCCGCGCCCTGTGGCAGTCGCCATTGTCTCCTCCGCCACGGGACGTGACATGAACGAGCGCGCGCCGCAGATCCGCTGCATCGGCATCCTCACCGTCCCTGAGCAACGTCCTGACCCTCGGGGGCACGATCCTCGGCACCAGCCGCGACAAGCCCAACAAGATGCTGATGGGCGACCAGGTCCTGGACATGACCGCCGTCGCGGTGGCCAACGCCCGCGGCCACGGCATCGAGTGCCTGGTCTGCCTGGGCGGCAACGGGACCCAGAAGAACGCGCACCAGTTGCAGCGCGCGGGCGGCCTGGACGTGCTGACGCTGCCCAAGACCATCGACAACGACGTGTTCGGCACCGATGTCAGCTTCGGCTTCGACACCGCGATGACGATCGCCGCGGAGGCCATCGACCGCCTGCACACCACGGCGACGAGCCACGACCGCATCATCGTCGTGGAGGTCATGGGCAACAGCGCCGGCTGGCTGGCGCTCGGCGCGGGCCTGGCCGCGGGCGCCGACGTCATCCTCATCCCGGAGATCCCCTACGACCTGCACGTGGTGAAGGACTACCTGCTGGAGCGCCAGCGCCGCTTCGGCAAGCGCTTCTCCATCATCGTGGTGGCCGAGGGGGCGCTCACGCGCGAGCAGGCCGCCGCGGCGCGCGACGTCCGCAAGGGCGCGGCGCCGAAGTCGGAGGCCGCGCCGGGGAGCGGAGGACGAGCTGCACGGCCTGCGCCTGGTGCACGAGTCGCTGGCCACCAGCCTCGCGCGCAAGCTGCAGATGCTGACCGGAACCGACGCGCGCGTCACCGCCCTGGGCCACGTCCAGCGCGGGGGCGGGCCGACCCCGACCGACCGCCTGCTGTGCACGCGGCTGGGCGTGAAGGCCGCCGACCTGCTGGCCGAGGGGGTCGTGAACGTGATGACGGCGGTGCGGGGGAGCGAGATCGTGCCGGTGCCCCTGGACCAGGTCGCCGGCCGCAAGAAGACCGTGCCGCCCGGGCATCCCTGGCTCCACGCGGCGCGGTCGGTGGGGACCTGCCTGGGTCTGGCGGACCAGGACCTGCCGCTCTGAACCCGGATCAGCGGCGCCAGAGGCCGCCGCGGCTCTCCAGCAGGCGGCGCTGGACCTGCACCGGCTCCTCGCCCTCGGCGGGACGGATGCGGGTGTAGCCGCCCCCGGGCTGCATGACGCGGCTGGAGACGTCGTCGGCGAGGTAGACGCCGAGCACGTCGTCGCGCAGGTAGCGCCGCAGCGCCGGGCTGGTCACCGGGAAGAGCACCTCCACGCGCCGGTCGATGTTGCGGGTCATGAGGTCGGCGCTGCCCGCATAGATCTCCTCGTCGCCGCCGTTGCGGAAGTAGTAGATGCGGCTGTGCTCCAGGAAGCGGCCGACGACGCTGGTGACGCGGATGTTGTCGCTCAGCCCCGCGACGCCCGGCCGCAGGCTGCAGACGCCGCGCACGATCAGGTCGATCTTCACGCCCTCCCGCGAGGCCTCGTAGAGCAGCATGATGATCCGGCGGTCGACCAGCGCGTTCATCTTCAGCACCAGCCGCGCCTTCGCGCCGGAGCGGGCGTGGGCGATCTCGCGCCGCAGCAGTTCCTCGATGCGCTCGCGCATGTTGACCGGGGCGACGATCAGCCGGCGGTAGTCCTTCTGGGCCGAGTACCCGGTGAGGTAGTTGAAGAGGTCGGTGGCGTCGGCGCCGATCTCGGGGTCGCAGGTGAACATCCCGAGATCCTCGTAGGCGCGCGCCGTCGCGTGGTTGTAGTTGCCGGTGCCCAGATGGACGTAGCGCCGGATCTCGTCGCCCTCCTGCCGCACGACCAGCAGCACCTTGCAGTGCGTCTTGAGGCCCATCAGACCGTACGTCACGTGGACGCCCTCGTGCTCGAGCATCCGCGCCCAGCCGATGTTGCTGTCCTCGTCGAACCGGGCCTTCAGCTCCACCAGCACCGCCACCTGCTTGTGGTGATCGCGGCGGGCCCGCAGCAGGGCCTTGACCACCGGCGAGTCGCGCCCCACGCGGTAGAGCGTCTGCTTGATGGCCATGACCGGGGGTCGCGGGCGGCCGCTTCCAGGAACTCCACCACGGGCTCGAACGAGTCGTAGGGATGGTGCACCATCAGGTCGCCCTGGCAGATCGCGGAAAAGATGTCGCCCTCGCGCGTCTCGGCGCGCAGCGGCGCCGGCACGCTCGGCGTGTAGGCGGGGAACTTGAGGTCGTAGCGGTCCACGTCGTAGACCTGGGCGAGGCCGGCCAGGCCGAGGGGGCGCGGCAGGACGTAGACGTCGCGATCCACGAGCCCGAGGTTGCGCGTCAGGATGCCGCGGATCTCCGCCGGCATCTCGGGCGAGACGGCCAGGTGGACCGCGTCGCCGAACTGCCGCTCCTTGACGCTGGCGGCCATCGTCTCCAGCAGGTCGCTGGCCTCCAGCTCCTGGATCTCGAAGTCCGCGTTGCGCGTCACCCGGAAGGGGTGGGCCTCCTGCAGCTCCATGCCGTGGAAGAGCTCGCCCACGTGGGCGGCGATCACCTGCTCGATCCACACGAAGTAGTGGTTGCGCGGCACGGTCCAGTCGCGCTTCACGCCGCCCGAGGACCGCTTGATGGGCACCAGCCGCTGCAGAGTGGCCGGCACCTTCACGCGGGCGAAGCGCACCTCGCCGTCGAGGTTGCTCACCAGGACGGCCAGGTTCAGGCTGAGGTTGGAGATGTGGGGGAAGGGATGGCCGGGGTCGTGGGCCAGGGGCGTGAGCACCGGGAAGACGACCTGCTGGAAGTAGCGCTCGACCTGGCCGCGCTGCTTCTCGTTGAGATCCGCGTAGTCGAGGATGTGGACGCCGGCCTGCGCCAGCTCGGGGAGCAGCTCCTCGTGCAGGTGACGGGTGGCCTCGGTCATGAGCTGGAAGGCCCGCTTGCGGATGGCCGCCAGCTGGGCGGCCGGGGTCAGCCCGTCCAGAGACAGGTCCACGACCCCGGACTGCTGCTGCATGGCCAGCCCGCCGGCGCGGACCATGAAGAACTCGTCGAGATTCGAGCCCAGGATGGACAGGAACTTGACGCGCTCCAGCAGGGGGTTGGACGGGTCGCGGGCCTCCTCCAGCACCCGCTGCTGGAACTCCAGAAGGCTCAGTTCGCGGTTCAGGAACAGATCCCTGGCGGTCGTCGGCTCGCCGGTTTCCTGCGTCATTTCCGGTCGCTCCGGGCTCGGGTGGATGGTACCGCGCCGGTTTGCAAGGGGCGGGCCAGTCGCGGCTCCGGCATGCCCGTGATTATCCTGTGCAGCGTCCCCATCGCGAGGAGTCGTCATGTTAGCTCGAAACGCCGCCGTCGCCGCCCTCGCGGCCGCGCTGATCCTCATCCCCGCAAGGAGTTCCGCCGTGACCGACGCCGCTGCCCCGCCGCGCACCGAGACCGCCACCCTCGCCGGCGGCTGCTTCTGGTGCCTCGAAGCCGTGTTCCAGGAACTGGCGGGCGTGACCCGCGTCGTGTCCGGCTACGCCGGCGGCGGCCCCGGCCCCGTGACCTACAAAGAGGTCTGCACCGGGACCACCGGCCACGCCGAGGCCGTGCAGGTGACCTTCGACCCGGCGGTCATCTCCTACGCCGAGCTGCTGGCCGCCTTCTTCACGATCCACGACCCCACGACGCCCGACCGCCAGGGCGCCGACGTGGGCCCCCAGTACCGCTCGGCGATCTTCGCCCACGACGCCGCGCAGCTCAGCACGGCCGAACAAGTGAAGTCCGAAGTCGCCGCCGCCAAGCTCTACCCGCACCCGCCCGTCACGCGCATCGGGATGCTGGACGCCTTCATCCCGGCAGAGGCAGACCACCAGGATTACTACGCCAACAACAGGTCGCAATCCTACTGCCGCATCGTCATCGACCCGAAGCTGAAAAAGTTCCGCGAGCAATATCGTGATCGACTGAAGCAATGAGTCCGGACCGGGATCGGTCCCCTGCCTATCGCCTCGATGCTGTTCGACTCGGATCTATTCATCCTTCCGTGACAGGGGTGTCTGGAAGGCCCCGGCGCCAGGAGGGCGCAGGGGCCTGGAAGTCAAGCGCGCCGGGCACACGAGGTGCCCGGCGCGCGTCCCCTGTCACGGGAGGATGCATAGATCCGAGTCGCAACACATCGAGCGCATAAGCAGGGGACCATCCGCGGCCCGGAGTCAATGCTGGAGGCGGTCAGTCGAGGCGCTTGGCGAGGGATTCGGGGAGGCCGGCCGCGAGAATCTTGGCCTGCGCGGCGGCCACGTCGTAAGTGACGCGCCGCAGGCGCACCGTGCCGGCCTCGATGTCGTAGAGGGCGTAGGAGGCGCGGGGGTCGTGGTCGCGGGGTTGGCCGACGCTGCCCACGTTCACGAGCCAGCGGTCGTCGTCGGCGATCGTGAACGATTCCCCCTGCCCCTTCTTCACGCTGCTGCCGCTGTCGCGCCAGCCGCCCGGCTGGTGGGAGTGGCCGATGAAGCAGACGCGCCGCGACTGGTGGACGAAGTTCGCCGCAGCCTCCTTGGCGTCGTGCACGTAGTGCCAGCTCGCGGGGTCGTCGAGGGAGGCGTGGACGTAGACGGCGTCGGGCTCCTCGTGGAGCAGAGGCAGGCCGCCCAGCCAGGACCGGCGCTCGTCGTCGAGCTGCAGGCGGGTCCAGGTCATCGCGGTGAAGGCCATGCTGTTGATGCCCAGCAGGGCCCGGTCGCCGGCGGCCATCTCATCGTGGTTGCCGCGGATGCAGGGCCGGCAGGGCAGCGCGCGCACGAGGTCGATGCAGGCGACGGGGTCGGCGTTGTAGCCGACGACGTCGCCGAGACAGGCGAAGCGCCCGGCCCCCTCGCGGCGCGCGTCGGCCACGACCGCTGCGAGCGCCTCGAGGTTGGCGTGGATGTCGCTGAGGACGGCGATGATCAT
The DNA here is from genome assembly GCA_016706845.1 of bacterium. Classification (GTDB taxonomy): domain Bacteria; phylum Krumholzibacteriota; class Krumholzibacteriia; order LZORAL124-64-63; family LZORAL124-64-63; genus PNOJ01. The sequence continues at coordinate 43,706 of JADJIV010000010.1, read as the reverse complement.
GCATTGTCCGTTCGCTGTGCGTGGCGGCGCGGCGGCCGCCGCGGATGTCGAAACCTCCCGGCAAGATACAGCCTGGCGACCGGCGCGCAACGATGCGGGCGCGGCCGGTTCAGTGGTGCCCCCAGCTCTTCTCGCCGGCGCGCACCGCCACCGGCAGCGTGTTGCCCGGCGGGGGCAGGGGGCAGGTCGCGAACGGCGTGAAGGCGCAGGGCGGGTTGGTCGCCAGGTTGAAGTCCAGCACGACGGTCCCGTCGGGGCGCGGCGGGTCGGCCGACAGGAAGCGGCCGCCGCCGTAGGTCTCCCCGCCGCTGGTCGCGTCGGCGAAGACGATGAACAGCTCCTCGCCCGGTCCTCCGACCGGCGTGAGCCGGCATTCGCGGCCCTCCAGGGTGAACACCAGCGTGCCCGGGCTCGGCGACTCCTCGAGGTTGCCCAGCACGTCCGGCACCATCACGCCGCGCGGGGGGACGTGGGGTTCGAGCCGGGCCGCCACCCGCCAGCGCCCGTCGACCGGGTAGCGCTCGATCCCCGTGAAGCCGCGCCGGACCTCGCTCTCGCGGTCCTTCACCCGCAGGAAGCCGCGGCCGCCGCGCACGACGACGTGGAAGAGCAGCGAGCCCGAGCGCAGCACGGTCGGCGGGCCCGGGACGTCCGGCGCCATGGCGATGCTCGTCACCGCGACGGTGTCGCCGCCGACGATCCGCCGGACGTCGGCGCCGGCCTCGGCCGTGAACGAGAATCCCGTCGAATCCGCGGTCACGACGCCGAGGCGCGCCGGAGCCGTCGCCGGCAAACGCGCGCCGGCGTCTTCGGCCGAGCCCAGCGTGGTGGCGCCGTCGCGCAGCGGGTGCAGGCCGACGAGGGTCAGCCAGCCTGTTTCGTCACGCAGGCGCTCGATGCGCGCGGCGTGCCGGGCCTCGACCTCGGCGAGGTGCGCGGGATCAGCGGGCGCTTCGCGCTGGCCGCAGCCACCCGCCGCCAGCGCCGACATCAGGATCACCGCCGCCAGTGCGGACTTCATCGACATCCTCGTCTCGATTCGGTTCAGAAGCGGAAGTTCACACCGACCTCGACGTGGAGCAGGTCGGTCTCCGATTCCGCGGGAGAGAAGACCGGCCGGTCGCCGACGATTTCGATGCTGCCTTTGGTCAGGTAGCGGGCTTCGCCGCCGGACAGCCACAGGGCCTTGAGGTCCAGATCGAGCCCCCACGGATGCTTGTCGGTGGGCCGGGGCGACCGCACGCCGATCAGCAGGCCGCCGCCGCCGCCGTAGACCAGGGCGAAGTCGTCGTAGTTCACTTCCTTGCCGACCTCGTCGTCGTCCCAGAAGTCCTGATCCTCGAGTTTCGATTCCGTCCAGAGGTACTGGCCGCCGAAGCGACCCTCGAGGTAGGGGCGCACGGGTCCGCCCGGCGCCCGCAGCTGCATCAGCAGGTGGAAGGCGGCCAGGTTGTTGGTCGTGGTCAGGTCCACGTCCTCGACCAGGGGCAGCTCGATGACGCGCGTCTCGCTGCCGTAGATCAGGTAGCCCAGGCCGACGCCCACGGCGAAGGCGGGCGCGGGGCTCCAGGCGTAATGGCCCGCCAGGCCGAAGCCCGGATCTTCCAGATTGTCGGCGAAATCGCCCTTGGGGACGCCCACGTCGAAGCGGGCGCCCGCCTCGTGGCCGGCCAGGGCGGAACAGGGAACGGCGATCAGCGTCAGGAACAGCAGCAGGCCTCGCATATCGATTCTCCAGAGCTCGGGTTGTCGGTTGTCGGATCGGGAATGTTGCGCGCTATCGACGCAGCCGGCGGGCCGGGGTTGCACGGCGCCCGTTGTTACAGCCATCTGCGGCGGCGGAAGAAGGCGATCATGACGCCGCCGACGGCCAGCGAGGCCGCCCAGAACGCCGGGTAGCCCCACTTCCAGGCCAGCTCCGGGAAGTGCGTGAAATTCATGCCGTAGACGCCCGCCAGAAAGGTGATCGGGATGAAGATCGTGCCGATGATCGTCAGCACCTTCATGACCTCGTTCATCTTGTTGCTGATGCTCGAGAGGTAGAGGTCCTGCAGGCCCGACAGCATGTCGCGGAACGATTCGACCACGTCGATGACCTGGACCGCGTGGTCGTAGACGTCGCGGACGAAGACGCGGGTCTCGGGCCGCAGCAGCTCCGATTCCGTGCGCTCCAGGCCCGAGAGCACTTCGCGCAGCGGCCAGACGCTCTTGCGCAGCAGGATCATCTCGCGCTTCAGCTGGTGGACGGCCCGCTGCTGCTGCGGCCGGGGATCCTCGACGAGCAGGGATTCCAGCTCCTCGATCTCCTCGCCCAGCTGTTCCAGGACCACGAAGTAGTTGTCGACCACCGCGTCCAGCAGGGCGTAGGCCAGGTAGTCCGGCCCGTGGTTGCGGATGCGCCCCTTGCCGTTGCGTATCCGCTCGCGCACGGGGTCGAAGACGTCGCCCCAGCTCTCCTGGAGCGAGAACACGTAGTGTTCTCCCAGCAGCAGGCTCACCTGGTCGCTGCCCAGCTCCCGCTTCTCGGCGTCGTAGCTCAGCATCCGCACCACGATGTACAGGTAGTCGCCGTAGTCCTCCAGCTTCGGCCGCTGGTGGGTGTTGACGACGTCCTCGAGGACCAGCGGGTGGAAGCCGAAGTGCGCCCCGAGGCCCTGCAGCAGCTCGGTGTCGTGGAGCCCGTCGATGTCGATCCAGGTGACGGTCTCGCTGTCGCGGTGGGGGAGCAGCTCGGCGAGCGTGGCGGGCGCCGATTCACGGCAGCTCGCGGGGCCGTAGTCGAGGACCGTGATCCCGACGTTCTCGACCTTGTGCTTCCCGACGTACTCGACGGTGCCGGGGGACTGCGCGGCCTTCGTCGGGCGGCGCTGGGTGAGACGGGACATGGCGTGCCTTTCGCCGGCGTCTGCGGGGACGCGCTCGTCGTATGGTCCATGGTCGGGGTCAGCTTATCACGGCGACGGCTTCCGGCAAGTGCGCAAGACGCGGAGCACGGCGAACGGGCGGCCAACGGCGAAGGCCGGACCCGTTCCGGGTCCGGCCTTCTTGTGCAACGGTCGTCGAGCTACGGGTTGGGCAGCACCTCGAGGACCTGCCACGGGTAGCTGGAGGCCACCACCAGCAGCAGACGGAAGGACTCGCCCGTGCCGGCCAGCGACCCGCCCGCCACGGCGAAGGCGCGCAGGCCGGCCGTCGGGGCGAGGTCGAAGGTGGCGGCGGGCGTGCCGGTGCCCGTGGCGGCGACGCCGACGGTGAAGGCCGCGGCCGGCAGGGCCGTGCCCGCCGGCGCCGAGGCCTCGCCGAACGCCAGGTCGGTGTAGGCGCCGACCGGGGTCAGCGTCGCGCCGTTCCAGACGCCCACGTCGACGGCCGGGGCGTCGGGCGAGGCGTGGACCACGCGGACCAGCGGGTCGGCGGCGTTGCCGAAGGCGTCGGCGTAGGCCAGCAGGGTGAATTCGACGCCGCTGCCGCCCACGAAGCCCGACGCGATGGCCAGGTAGCGCTCGCCTGCCATGAGGACCAGCGTCGCGACGGTGGCCGCCAGGGCGCCGCCGGCCGCGACCTTGACGTCCAGGGAATAGGACGCCGGGGGCACCTGGACCGGGGGAGAGAGTTCGCCGAAGGACAGACCGTCCACCAGCTCGGTTTCGGTGCCCCCGACGAAGACGTCGACGGCCGGAGCGTCCGGCGAAGCGTGCAGCACGAACACGACCGGGTTCTGGCGGATCAGGCCGACGGTGCCCGCCGGGCCGACGGCCAGCAGGCCGAACCCGTCCTGGGCGCGGGGGGAAGCGCCGAGCAGGCCGGTGGCGATCAGGAAGATCTCGGCCGCGGGCAGCGCCGGGGTCGTGAAGGCGGTCACGCGGGCCAGGGGGGACCCCGCCCAGATGCCGACCGCGAGCGGCGAGCCCGCCGGCAGCGCGACACCCGCCGGACCAGTCTCGGCGAAGCGCGCGAAACCGGTGATCTCGGGGGTGCCGTCGTTGCCGACGTCGATCGCCACGGTGGGAGCGTCGGCGGCGCCGTGCACGATGCGCACGGCCGCCTGCCCCGCGCCGGGCGCGGTGAAGTCCTCCACGAGCGGCAGCACGCGGAAGGCGTCGGCCCCCGCGGTGCTGCCCAGCAGCCCAACGGCCACGGCCGTGATGACCGCGTCCGCGGGCACCGTCAGCTCGCCGGTCTCGTAGGCGGGCTCGGACGTGGGCGCCGCGCCCGCGGCCCGCAGCTGGATGTTGTAGGTGCCCGGATCGAGGTCCAGGTAGGCGCTGGTCTCGGTGTAGCCGAGGCCGGTGATCAGGGGCGTCGCGACGCCCTCGGCGTAGACGTCCACCTCGGGGGCGTCCGGCGAGGCGTGCACGACCCGCAGCTTGGCGCCGTCGCCCAGGCCGGGATCGGCCGGGTTGTCGTCGTCGCTGCAGCCGATCAGACCCAGGCCCATCGTCAGGGCGGCCATCACCGCCAGCAGGGTCTTGAGGCTCTTGTCGTTCATCATGGTTCTCTCCCTCGACGGAGGCGCCGCGCGGGCGCCGGTTGGTTTCTTAGTTCTTGGGCAGCAGGACGGTGTCGATCACGTGGATGACGCCGTTGCTGGCCTTCACGTCCGCCTTGACCACGCTCGCGCCGTTGACGCGCACGCCCTTGGTCGCATCGATGGCGACCTTCTGGCCGTTGACCGTCGCGGCCTCGCTCAGCTTCACCACGTCGGCGGCCAGGACCTCGCCGGACACGACGTGGTACAGCAGGATGCTCTTGAGGGCCGCGGGGTCCTTCAGCAGCGACTCGACCGTGCCGGCCGGCAGCTTGGCGAAGGCCTCGTCCGTCGGCGCGAAGACCGTGAACGGGCCCTTGCCGTTCAGGACGTCCTCGAGGCCGGCGGCCTTCACGGCCGCGACCAGCGTGGTGAAACCGGCCTGCTCGGCGGTCTTGAAGATCGTGGTGGTCGCGGTGGCCGACGCGTGGCTCGCCTTGGCCCCGTCCCCGCAGGAATCCGCCAGGACCGGCGTCGCCGAAGCGGCCAGGATCGTGCCCAGCGCGAGGGTCGTCAGAAGGTTGCGGTGCTTCATATCGATCTCTCCCTTGTGATGAACTTGTTGTTCGCGATCCGGGCGGCGCTCCCCGCCCGTGAGAACAGTGTAGGGGTGTGTATCGATTTTGTCAAGAAAATATCTACACAAATAATATACAACAATGCAGGGCGGGGAGGCAGGGACGGCGGACGCAGCTCCCCTGCGACTGCGGGCGTTTGTCGTAATCGATTATTTTATAATGAGTTGATGGCTTGATCGAAGGACGCCGGATCCCGGATCAACTGCGCGCCCAGTTCCGCGAGGAGCTGGCCGTGGCTGGCCGCCGCCTGACCGCTCACCAGCAGGGCCGTGCCCGGTTCCAGGAGTCGGCGCAATTGGCGCAGTTCCACGTCGATGTTCGGATCGGCGGCGGGGTAGACCAGGTTCAGCAGGACGGCGCGCGCCCGGCGGCTGGCGGCGGCGCCGGCGATCTCTTCGGCCGGCAAGCTCGCTCCCAGATAGAGCACGTCCCAGCCGGCCTCCAGGGCGTGGGAGGCGGCCATCAGGGCTCCCAGCTCGTGCCACTGCCCAACGGGCGTGGCGACGATCAGGGTGGGGGCGCCGACCGGGATCGGGTGGCGGGCGTTCATCGTGGTCAGGAAGCTGCGCACGATGGCGGAGGCCATGTGCTCCTGGGCCACGCGCAGATCGCCGCAGCGCCAGAGCTCGCCGATGCGCACCATGAGCGGCACGATCAGGTCGCGGCGCAGGGCCGGCTTGCTCATCGCCACCGCGCCGCGCTCCAGCAGGCGTTCGAGCGCGGCGTGGTCCAGGGCGCGGACGGCATCGAGCGCCTGGTCGAGCCGTTCGCCGGCGCCGTTCGCCGCGGCGGCGTCCGTCGTCGGCCGCGGCGGAAGTCCCGGTTCGTCGGCGGCCAGGGCCCGCAGTTCGGAGATCGGCAGGTGCGCCACGTCGCCGATGCGGTGATCGGCGTCGGTCAGCTGGCGCAGCAGCAGGAGCTTCTCGATGTCGGCGTCGGAGTACAGGCGGCGTCCGGTCGCGGTCCGGCCCGGTACGATCACCCCATAGCGCCGCTCCCACGCGCGCAGCAGGAGCTGGTTGACCCCGGTGCGCCGCGAAACCACGGCGATCGAGTGGCGCGGGGTGTCCGGCCCTTGCCGGCCGTTCGAGCTGGTCATGTCGGCCCCTTGGAATGGACTCCGGTGTCGGTCTGCGTCCTCTGGGGCCAAGATGGGCTCTTGTCTTGGTTTTGTCCAGCCCCTGTCGACAAATGACGGGCTGACGGATGAAACCGGTTGAGCGATATTCCGTACGGACAAGCCCGCCTTCACCCGAGATGCGAGGAGTTGTCGCGATGCGCCGTCTCATGCTTCTGCTGTTGGTCCTGGCGAGCGCCGCGGTCGCGGCCGACACGGACCTGCCCGAAATCCCCTTCGAGAAGTACGTCCTGGACAACGGGCTCGAGGTGATCCTGCACGAGGACCACACGATCCCCTCGGTGTCGGTCAACGTCTGGTACCACGTGGGTTCGAAGAACGAGAAGCCCGGCCGCACCGGCTTCGCGCACCTCTTCGAGCACATGATGTTCCAGGGGTCGCAGCACCACGACGACGACTACTTCGCGCCGCTGCAGCGCGTCGGCGGCCAGGTGAACGGCTCGACCAACGAGGACCGCACCAACTACTGGGAGAACGTGCCGAGCGAGCAGCTGGAGCTGGCCCTGTGGCTCGAGTCCGACCGCATGGGCTTCCTGGTGCCGGCGATGACCGAGGAGCGTCTCGCCAACCAGAAGGGCGTCGTGCAGAACGAGAAGCGCGAGGGCGAGAACGAGCCCTACGCCGTGGCCGAGGAGCTGATGACGAAGCTGCTCTTCCCGCCCGAGCACCCCTACAGCCACACCGTCATCGGCAGCATGGACGACCTGTCCGCGGCCACGAAGCAGGACGTCGCGGACTTCTTCGCGCTCTACTACACGCCCAACAACGCCAGCCTGTGCGTGGCGGGCGACTTCGACCCGGCCGAGGCGAAGGCGCTCATCGCCAGGTACTTCGGCACGATCCCCCCGGGGCGGCCCGTGCAGCGGATCCAGCAGTGGGTGCCCGCGCTCGAGGGCGTGCGCAGGGCGACGGCCGAGGACGACGTCGAGCTGCCGCGGCTCATCGTGGCCTGGCACACGCCGCCCCTCTACGCGCCCGACGACGCCGAGCTGGGCCTGCTGGCCTCGGTCCTGACGAACGGCAAGTCGTCGCGCCTGTACCAGGCGCTGGTCTACGAGCAGCAGATCGCCCAGGACGTTTCGGCGTGGCAGGGCTCCCGCGAGATCGGCAGCGTCTTCCAGGTGGAGGTCACGGCCAAGGCGGGCGTCGAGCTCGCGCAGCTGGAGCGCGCCGTCGACGCGGAGCTGCGGCGGCTGTTCGAGAAGGGGATCGCCGGGGACGAGCTCGCCCGGGCCCAGACCGGTTACGAGGTGCGCTTCATCCGGCGCCTGGAGAGCGTGGGCGGCTTCGGCGGCCGCGCCGACCTGCTCAACGGCTACAACGTGCGCACCGGAGATCCCGGTTTCCTGGCGCGGGACCTCGGCCGCTACCGCGCCGCGACGCCCGCGGGCGTGACGGCCGCCGCGCGCCGGCACCTGGACCTCGGCCGGCGCGCCGTGCTGCACGTCGTGCCGCACGGCAAGCCCGCGGCCGCGGACCTCGCGGTGGACCGCAGCGCGATGCCCGCGGCGGGGAAGGCGCACGACTTCGCGCCGCCGCCGATCCGCACGGCGGAGCTGCCCAACGGCCTGCAGCTCTACCTCGTCGAGAAGCACGAGCTGCCGCTGGTGCAGGTCAACCTGGTGGTGCGCTGCGGCTGGGCCGTCGACCCGGCCGGCCGGCCGGGCGCGGCGGCGATGACCGCCGACATGCTCGACGAGGGCACGCGCGGCCGCGACGCGCTGGCCATCTCGGACCTCGCGCGCGATCTCGGGGCCCAGCTCGGCTCGTACAGCAGCTTCGACGGCTCCTACGTCAGCCTCGGCGTCCTGAAGCGGAACCTCGACGCGGGGCTCGCGCTGATGGGCGACGTCGTGATGCGCCCCTCGTTCCCCGCGGCCGAGCTGGAGCGCATCCGCAGCCAGTACCTCGGGCGCATCCGCCAGGAATCCGTCGAGCCCGAGCAGACCGCCTACACCGTCTTCCAGAAGCTGATGTTCGGCGAGGGCCACCCCTACGCCCAGCCGTTCAGCGGCACGGGCACCAAGGCGTCGGTGACGGCGATCACGCGCGAGGACCTCGTGCGCATCCACGAGACGTACTACCGCCCCGGCAACGCCGCCGTCGTCGTGGTGGGCGACATCACGCTGGACGAGGCCGTCGCCGCGGTGTCGCGCGCGCTGCGCGGCTGGGAGCCGCGGCCGGTCCCCGCCGTGGTCGTGCCGCCCGCCCGCCCGCGGCAGGGCGCGCGGATCTGCATCGTGGACCGCCCGGGCGCCCAGCAGAGCGTGATCCTGCTCGGCCAGGCCGGCCTCAAGCGCGCCGATCCCGACGTGCTGCCCCTGAACGTGTTCAACATGCCGCTGGGCGGGCAGTTCATGTCGCGCATCAACATGAACCTGCGCGAGGACAAGGGCTACACCTACGGCGCCCGCACCACGAGCATGTCCATGGCCGGCGGGGGCGTGTTCCTGGCCAACGCCCCGGTCCAGACGCAGTACACGAAGGAGTCGGTGGCCGAGCTGCTGAAGGAGCTGCGCGAGGTGCGCGGCGAGCGGCCGCTGGCCGCCGCCGAGCTGGCGGCCGGCAAGAACCAGCTGATCAAGTCCTTCCCCCAGCGGTTCCAGACGATCCAGGGCATCGCCGGCCAGCTGGGCGAGCTGGTGCTGTACGGTCTGCCGCTGGACGACTGGGCGACCTACCGCGCGCGCGTGGACGCGGTCGGCGCCGGGGAGGCCGCGCGCATGGCCCGCGAGCACCTCGACCCCGACGCGATGCGCCTGGTGATCGTGGGCGACCGGGCGGTGATCGAGCCGGGGCTGCGCGAGCTGGGCCTCGGCGACATCGAGGTGGTGGACGCGGACGCCGACTGACCCCTGATCCGCGCCCACGCACGGCGGCGCCCCGTCCTTCGGGACGGGGCGCCGTTCGCGTGAAGACCGCCGTCGTTCGGGATCAGAGGGGCTTCACCGGGATGCAGACCTCGAACACGAGGCGGCCGGTCGCGGGGTCGGGTTCGCCGTAGCAGCGCTCGAGGCAGGGCCGCTCGTCGCACTGCCAGCCGCTGCCCGGGAAGCCAGCGGGCGAAGATGTCCGTCCAGGCCGGGCCGAAATCGGCGACGGTGCCGTCGACCCGCAGGACGGCGTAGCGCCCGCCCGGCAGCACCGAGGTGTTGACCTCGCCGTCGGGCTCGAAGCCGGCGGGCAGCGGGACGCAGGCGTCGTAGCGGCAGCGGTCCGGCGGCGTCACCTCGGGGCTGTCGTGGCAGATGCTGACGGTGGGCTCGCCCGGCCGCAGCAGCCCGCGCGGCCCGGCCCAGCGGCACATCCGCTCCCACAGCGCCTGCTCCATGGTGCCGTAGCGGCCGGTCGCCCGCAGGTAGGCCACGCGCTGCCGGGGGAGATCCTTGATCGTCACGTCCATCGTCGGGCTCCTTGGTTCGGGTTCGGGGAACACGAACCCAGGATGCGCCGCCGCGGGCGGCGCCGCTTGGCCGTCCTTGCGATCGGCTTGACCGTGGTTGCGCAGTTCGGCGCGGGTCCGGCGGCGCCAGGCGCTCGGCGGCTCGCCGAAGCGCTGGCGGAATTCCCGCGAGAAGACGGCGTGGCTGGAGAAGCCGCAGGCCAGCGCGACGCCGAGCACGGAGGTGCCCGGGTTGTGGGTCAGGGCGTTCGCGGCCGCCTCCAGGCGCAGGCGCTTCACGCAGGCGCCCAGGGTCTCGCCGGTCAGGGCGGTGAAGATCCGGTGGAAGTGGAAGGGCGAGAAGCAGGCCACCGCGGCGAGCGCCTCGAGGTCGAGGCGCCCGTCGAGATGGCCGGCGATGTGGTCGTGGACCGCGTTGATGCGCCGCTCGTACTCGCGCCGCGACGCCGACGTGATCCGGTCCTGCGGTTCCGACATGGCGCCTCCCGGGCGGTGACCGGCGCAGGATAACCCGCCGGCCCCGGGACCGGAAACGAAAAGCGGGACCTCCGGGGAGGTCCCGCCGTCGCGAGCCGCGCGGGGCCCGCTACTTCAGGCGCTTACGCACCGGATCCCCGCCGTAGCCCAGGGCGACCCAGTCCAGGCGGCCCCCCTCGCCGTGGCAGTCCAGGCACTGCAGGGCGTGCTCGACGGGGCGCACGCCGTGGTAGATGCCCATGTAGCGCTTCACGTCGATCCATTCGTAGTCGGCGTCCTCGCGCCCGTACGCCTCGTGACCGCCCTCGCGCACGGCCTTGTCGATGTCGCCGTCGGCGAAGAACTCCTCGACCGCGATGGGCAGGAGCCAGCGCTCGTCGGCCAGCACCGGCAGGCGCCCGCGGTGCAGCTTGAAGGGGTAGATCCTGGCGCCGCGGTCCTTGCGCGAGCCCTGCGGCAGCATGATCCCCACCGTGCCGTCCTTCTCGACGCGGACCGGCTCGCCGAGCGGCTGCAGGCGGGACTCGCCGTTCCACCAGGCGTAGGCGGGCACGACGTCCTTCTCCAGCGTGATGGTGGCGGAGTACTTGTTCGCCTCTTCGTGCCGCTGGGGCGTCGACCAGTCGCGGTTCATGTCCGTGGGATCGGTGCGGGCGAAGGTCGGGATGTGGCAGGTCTCGCAGGCGACGCGGCGGACGTGCGCGTCCAGGACCGGCTCGGCGTGCGGCGCCTCGTCGTGGCACTCGGTGCACGCCAGCCGCGGGCCGGCAACATCGGTGCCGGACAAGTCGGCGCCGCGGCCGCGCAGGCGGTGGTCGGCGCCGGTGTGGCAGTCGGTGCAGGCCATGTCCTGGCCGTCGGCGCCCATGTGGACGTCGTAGTCGCGGTCGCAGGTCGCCAGCGCGTACTCGATGTCGCCGCGCTTGTAGTTCTGGCCGCCGCCGGCGCCGGCGTGGCAGCGCAGGCACATCTCGCGCTTGGGCAGGGAGATCCGCTTGGACACCGAGTCGAGGCCCGGCTGGTTGCGCCAGAGGATCGGCTTCCAGACGGGCTCGCCGGCCTCGTTCTGGTACAGGTCGCGCCGGTAGCCCGAGGCGTGGCAGATCAGGCAGTCGATGTTCTCGAGCTGCTCGCGGCTCAGCGCGGGCTCGGGCCGCTTGCCCAGGCCGGCGTGGCACTTCGAGCAGCCCTGGGCCAGCACCGCGCCGTCGCTGTTGGTGACGTTGCCGATCCAGTTGGCGCCGGGGCTGGTGCAGAAATCGTTCATGGTGTTGAGCTTGCCGAAGCGCCGGCCCTCGCCGTTGACGAGGTCCGGCGTCTCGCCGAGCCACTGGTAGTGCTGGGAGTGGAAGAAGGACTCGGCCTCCTGCTGGTGGCACGCCAGGCAGGTGGCGGTGCCCTCGTAGTGCTCGAAGTACTCCTGGTGCGTGGAGGCCGGCGGGTCGCCGGCCCGCGAGGGGCCGGCGACCGCCAGGACCGCCAGGAGGATGATCGCGTGCTTCATCGCGCCTCCCGAGTTCATCACGTCCGGTCGCGCCCGCTAGAAGCGGGCCGTCATGCTCAGGGCCATCTTCGTGGCGTTCTTGTAGGCCGGGAAGCCCAGCATCTGCTGCTGGTCCAGGTCCTTCGGCGCGCCCAGGTGCCAGCCCGAGCCGCTGTAGTCGTACTGGTAGTCCATGAAGTCCAGCTTGGCGACGAGCTTCGGCGTGATGCGGTGGGTCACGTACAGCTCCCACACCTCGCCGCGGGTCGCGGTCTTCGGGGCGAAGACGTCGTCGGCGCCCTGCGAGAAGTTGAACCAGTACTGGCTGCCCTGGTTGAACTCGACGCCGACCTTGGTCTTCTCGTCGGCGAAGCCGTAGCGGGCGCCGGCGTAGAACATGGTGCCGTCGCGCTCCTGCGGCACGTCGAACGGGTCGCAGAACAGGCCGCCGAAGGGCGTGGTGACGGCGTCGGGGTGCGACTTCATGTAGCTGTAGCTGGCGAAGAAGTCGAAGCCCCGCCACTGCTGCATGGCCATGAGGCTGGCCAGGTCGATGTCGCCCAGGTTGGCCGACGGGCTGTAGCGCATGACGATGCCCGCGGGCACGGCCATGCCGGTCAGCGGGTTGACCGGCATCACGACCAGGCCGTTGAAGCCGTCGGTCACGTCGAAGGCGCGGGCCACGGTGCCCTGCACGTAGCTGTCGCCCTTGTCGTAGAGGTCCCAGTTCACGCCCAGGAAGTGCACGTCCTTCATGCGATCGGCGGGCGACTTCAGGTTCTCGGCGCTGCCGAAGCCCGACTCGTAGCCCAGGCCGTAGCAGAGGCGCACGTGCGAGTAGTCGGCCAGGCTGTAGCCGGCGGTGATGCCGTCGAACTGGAAGTCGATCAGCGTGCCCAGCGGCGTGCCGGCGCGCAGCTCGTCGTCGCGCAGGTGCAGCGGCGGGCCGCCGGTGCTCGGGCGCCGGCCGATGCTCAGGTAGAGCGACGTGTCGGCGATGTTGTTCCAGTTGAAGTAGGCCCGCTCGACCCGCAGCAGGTCGCTGTTGGGGACGCGCGTCGTGGCGCCGTCGATGTTCATGCTCGAGGCGGCGCCGTTGAAGACCTGCACGCCGGAGCTGTCGCCCCAGGGCTTGTACATCGACAGGCGGCCGGCGAAGCTGACGTCGTCGCCCATCTTGGCCTGCATGTTCAGGCGCAGGCGCGTCGTGTAGAAGATGTCGTTCTTCCAGTCGTAGCTCCCCACCGGCACGTCCGGGTCCTGCATGAGCAGGCCCATGATCTGCTGGAACATGGCGGGGTTCGACGCGAACTGGGCGTACGCGCCCTGCAGGTCGGAGAACTGCAGGTTGTCGAGGAACATGTGGTACATGCCGTAGTTGGCGGGATCGCCGACGAAGGCGTCGATGTCCGCGACCGAGGTCGGCATCGGGTTGGCGAAGCCGGGGTTCATGTAGAACATCGTGTTCACGAAGTTCTTCTGGAACTCCATGCCGTCGTAGTAGGCGGCCACCTCGGCGTCGAGGTTGTGGACCTCGAAGCGCAGGTCGCCGCTGAAGTCGACGCGGTCGGTGGCGGCGCGGACCTCGAGCGGGCGCAGGCGCTTCTCGAGCTCCTTGAGGCGCTTCTCCAGGGCGGCCACGTCGTCGTCGGCCGCGGCGGCGACGCCCGCGGCGGCGACGGCGGCCATGATGACCAGAGCCAGGATCTTCTTCATCGTTCGTCCCCCTCGGGTTGGGTGCGGCCTAGCCGCAGGTCATGGGGTGCTCGGAGTCGGCGGCGCCCTCGAGGCAGAAGGCGCGGATGGCTTCGAGCATCTCCGGGGTGATGGCGTCCAGGACCTTGGTCGTGTCCGACTCGGACACGGTCAGGCCCTTGTGGGTGGCCGCGTAGTCCTCGGCGAAGAACTTCGTCCACTGCTCCTGGATCAGGAACATCGGCGCGTATTCGCCGGCCGGCGCCTCGGCGCCGTGGCAGCCCTTGCAGACTTCCTTGAACAGCTTCTTGCCGTCGAGCTTCTTGCCGCCGCCCTCGTCGCCGGCCAGGGCCGACGCGGCGAGCAGCAGCGCCAGGGACACCAGCCCCAGCACGTTCAGGGTCTTGCGCATGATGGTCTCCTTCGCGCGGTGTCGGGGCGGGAACGGGTGGCGGTGGGGTGCCCCGCTGATGTGAATATTCCAACACCCTAGATAAAAGGGCCACGGTTTCGAAGTCAATAAAATTCGCAATTCATACTTATCTCATATGATTTGGTTCTGGCTTCGAAATTGTCCCTGGCATGCCCCTTGATGCTGATCGACTTGGGTCCGCATTCCCTGCCGTGGTGGGGGTGTCCTGGAGGCCCCGCAGCCAGGATGGCGGAGGGGCCGGAAGCATCCGGAGGCGCCCGGGGCGCCCCCCCGGCAGGGATGGAAGTCCTCACCTAAGCATCAGCCCAGGGACAATTTCGAAGCCATAACCAGAGGATGACGGGTTGGTCGAGATGGACTTATCATGATGCATCAAGCGAATCCGCCCCGCCCGGCCGTTCCCGGTGCAAGGAGTCTCCGATGAGGTCGCCCCTGATGTCGTTGTGCTGCGCGGTGTTCCTTTCGGTCGCCTCCGCCGTGGCCGCCGGGGCGCCGGCGTGGAGCCAGCTCCGCGCCGTGGCCGCCGATCCCGCGCTGCTGGCCCGCCTGGGGGCTGCCGCCACCGCCCGCGCCGCCGGGGACGCCCGGCCGGAGGCCGAGCTCTACCGCGAGTCCCGCGATGCCTGCAAGTCGGGCGGCGGCGCCCGGACGACCGGCACCGGCTCCTGCCTGGTCGTGCTCGTCCAGTGGAGCGACCACCCCGCCGACACGGGAGCCCACCCCGCGGCGGCCTACCAGCAGATGCTGTTCAGCACCGGCTCCCATCCGACCGGCAGCCTGCACGAGTACTACCTGGAGAACAGCCACGGCCTCTACGGGGTGCAGGGGCAGGTCGCGGGCTGGCACACGGCGGCGGCGCCGTACGCGAACATCGACCCCACCAACTACCTCCAGGTGCGCTCGATGATCGCGGCGGTGATGACCCAGCTCGATCCGGTCATCGACTACTCGCAGTTCGACAACGACGGCCCCGACGGGGTGCCGCACTCGTACGACGACGACGGCCTGGTCGACGCCTTCTTCTTCGTGCACGCCGGCCCGGGCCGCGAGCAGACCGGCGACGACGACGACATCTGGTCGCACGCCTGGTCGTTCAGCACGCCCCTGGCGACGGCCGACGGCGTGGCGCTGAAGCGCTACACCGTGGAGCCGGAGGAATCGGCGGACGGCGAGCAGATCACCATGGGCGTGTTCGCCCACGAGTACGGGCACGTGCTGGGCCTGCCCGACCTCTACGACAGCGACTACAGCAGCAGCGGCGTCGGCGAGTGGTGCCTGATGGGCAGCGGCTCGTGGGGCCGGCGTGCGGGCGACGCGCCCGGGAGCAGCCCCACGCACCTGTCCGCCTGGTGTAAGGCCCAACTGGGCTGGGTCGATCCCGTGGCGGTCGTCGCCGCCCTGCCCGGCGCCGTCGTGCCGCCGGCCGAGATCGAACCGGCCGCCTACCGCGTCTTCCGCGGCGGCGTCGCGACCGGCGACGAGTACTTCCTGGTCGAGAACCGCCAGCCCCTGGGCTTCGACGCCGCGCTCACCCGGCGGCAGGTGGACTTCGGCCTGCTGCGGGCCCGCCGGCCTGGTCGTCTACCACGTCGACGAGGCGGTGACCGACAACGCCGACGAGAAGCGCCGCCTGGTGGACGTGGTCGAGGCGAGCCCCTGGTTCCGCGCGCCGGGCGACTGGTTCGAGCACCTCGACGGCCCCCGCGACTACGCCCTGCAGCTGCGGCTGGACAGCTACAACCGCGGCGACGACGGCGACGCCTGGCCGGGCTGGTCGGCCGTGAACGTCGACACCACGGACTGGGGCGGCCCGCGGGACCGCGACCGCTTCGCCGACGACACGATCCCGCCGGCGTCGGACAACGCCTGCGACCCGACCGGGGTCGTCCTGGACAACATCGCGCTGGTGGGCCAGGACGTGACGCTCGACTTCTCGCTGGCGGCGAAGCGGGCGCCCCGGGCCGAGGCCGGCAAGTCGCTGGCCTGGGACTTCGAGTCCGGCACCGACGGCTGGCTGTTCTGCCACAGCTTCGCCCATCGCGACGAATCCATGTCGGGATCCTGCTCGGGGGACGGCGGGCTCTGGTTCGGCGTCGACGACCCCGAGTTCGAGTGCGGCCCCGGCTACGGCAACGGGTGGTCCGACTTCACCTGGACGACGGCGGGCATCGCGCCCGGGGCCGCGATCACGCTGCGGCACCGCTACGACATCGAGCCCGACTACGACTTCGCCTACGTCGAGGGCCGCTGCGCCGGCGACCCGGACTCGCCGTGGGTGGAGATCGCCGCCCTGACCGGCGCGAGCTCCTGCGTCACCGACACCTGGGAGATCCCGTCGTCGCTGATCGGCGCCTGCGACAACGCCTACGGCTTCGCGGTGCTGGACCTGCGGCTGCGCCTCGCCACCGACGGCGGCTGGTCGGCCGAGGACGGCAACTTCTGCGGCTTCGGCTGGTGGGTGGACGAAGTGATCCTCGACGGCGAGTACGCGACCGGGGCCGGGGAGACGCCGGGCGCCGGTTTGGCCGCGCGCCTGCTGCCGGCGTCGCCGAACCCGTTCAACCCCGCGACCGTGCTGAAGTACTGCGTGCCGGCCGGCGCCCGCGAGGTCCGCCTGTCCGTCTTCGACCAGCGCGGGCGCCAGGTGCGCGACCTGGCGCCGGCGACCGCGGCGGGGTGGCACGAGGGCGTCTGGGACGGGCGCGACGATGCGGGGCGCGCGCAGCCCAGCGGCGTCTACTTCGTGAAGTTCGCGGCGGACGCGGCGGCGTTCGTGGAGAAGCTGGCGCTGCTGAAGTGACGCCGCAACGGGAAGAGGAACGATCGATGTCCAGGAGCGTGATCTTCATCGCCGGCGACGCGCTGGGCCGCGGCGACGACGAGCTGGGCGCGGCGCTGCTGCTGTCCGCCCTCAAGAACCTGCCCAAGGCGGCGGGCGGCCTGCCGTCCCACCTGCTGTTCATGAACGCCGGCGTGAAGCTGTGCTGTGAGGGGTCGGGGTGCCTGCCGGAGCTGCGGGCGCTCCGGGACGCCGGCGCGGAGCTGCTCTGCTGCGGCACCTGCCTCGATTGGTTCGGGCTGAGGGAGAAGCTGGCCGTCGGCCGGGCCTCGAACATGGTCGAGATCCTCGGCGTGCAGAACGCGGCCGCGCGGGTGATCCGCCTCTAGCGGTCCGCGCGGCCTACTCGGGCAGCACGACGATGTCGTGCGTGTCCGTCGACGTGCCGGTTCCGGCGGTGACCCGCGCCGACACGGTGATCGTCGTGGTTTCGGCGACCACGGGCGCGGTCCACGCGGACGTCCACGTCGCGAGCCCCGTCGCCGCCTGCCAGCCCGCTCCCGCCTCCACCTCGACCAGGGACAGCGGATCGCCGCAGGTGCCGGCGACGGCCGTGCCCGTGATCGCCGTGGCGTCGCCGGACGTCACGGTATCCGGCGCGACGATCGTCACGCCCAGCGCCTCGGGCGGCAGCCACAGGAAGCCGCCGCTCACGGGGTCGGCGGTCACCCAGTCGTTGCGGTACTGGGCCCAGATCGTCTTGGCCGGTTCGCCCGCGCAGGCGCTGTGGGCGAAGGTCGTCTGCGCGGCGTAGGGCTGCCAGGACGTGACGCCCAGTTCGGGGAGCGACTCGGCGAAGCGCATGTGGGTTGCGCGCGCGTCGGACGCGAGGGGGACCAGCAGGGCGCTGGTGGCCGCCGCGCCCCCGTTGACCGTCAGCGTCAGGGGCTGCAGGTCGTCGGGCACCGCCGCGATGCTGTCGATCACCGTGAAGCCGAAGTCGCAGGCGAATTCCCCGTAGATCATCTGCGCGTCGAGCTGATCGCCCAGGAGGTGGTCGGCGTGCGTGTGGGCGCCGGGCAGCCAGGCCGCCGCCTGCAGCGAGGCGCGGTCGGCGGCGAAACGCATCTGGGTCACGCCGGGGCCGATGACCCGCAGGGCGGGCGTGCGGTCGGCGAGCGTGGCCGGGTTGCCCTCGAGCTTGAGGTCCGGCGCGAAGCGGACCTTGATCGAATCGTGGAACACGGTCCCGGCGATGCCGGCCGCGTAGACGCGCACGTAGACGTGCTTCATGACGCCGCCGGCGGCGGGCCCGAGGTCCCAGGGCAGGGCGGCCGCGCCCTCGTCATCGAAGACGACGGTGGCGGCGGTGGCGAAGCTGCGCAGGGAGTCGACGGCGGCGCTGTCGCCCAGCGCGACCTCGATCGACAGGGCGAGGTGGCGCGTGGCGGTCGTGGTGGTGTCGGCGAGGACCAGGCGGGGCGGCGCGGCGATGCGGGCGGCCGCCACGCCCGAGATGAGCGTGCTGTTGCCGTACGCGTCGGTGGCGCGGACCTTGTAGTAGTTGGGCAGGTTCGGCGCGAAATTGCGGTCGAGGTACAGGATCGTCGGGTGCTCGACCGATCCGATGACGTTGTAGGGCCCGTCCTCGTCGCCGGAGCGGAGGATCTCGTAGCCCATCACGCCGGGCAGGTCGAGGGCGGTCCAGGTGACGGCGACGCCGCCGGTCAGGAAGTTCGCCTCGACGTTGAACGGGTCGCCGTGCGTCCCGTCGGGATCCAGCGGGTTGTCGAAGCCCGGCGAGTCGGGGACCTGGGTGCAGCCCAGGGCCAGGCCGATCGCGGCCAGCAGGGCGATCAGCGGCAGGCGCGGGCGCAGGCGGTCGGTCATCGTCGGTCCTTTCGTCACCATCGCAGGCTCCAACCCACGTGGAAGCCGCTCGCGTCCGCCGGTCCGGCCGCCAACCCCGGCGGCGGCGCGGGCGCCGGGCCGGCCCCCGCCTCGAGCGACGGGAAGCGCAGCCAGGCGTCGAGCGCGCTGATGACGACGGCCCCGACGGCGACGGCCGCGGCGGTGTCGCGCAGCTTGCCGGCGTCGTCGGCCGCTTTCCAGGCGTCGTCGGCCTGGGCCCGGTAGGCCGCGATGTCGTCCGGCAGCAGCGCGTCGCGGTAGTTCGCCATGGCGAGATCGTAGTCGTCGCGGTGGTTCTGCACCGCCAGTTCCCCCGCCAGGGCCGTCAGCAGCCCGCCGACCTCGGCGGCGGTGAAGCCCCAGCCCAGCAGGGGCCGCCCCTCGTAGCGCTGGCCCAGGCCGGCCAGCACCAGGCTGTAGGCCACGGCGTCGCGGCGGCTCATGGGCTGCAGGCGCAGGTGCCGGCGCACCGTGGCGTCCTCGGCGTCGACCCGCATCTCCATGTCCAGCGGCAGCATGCCCCGCAGCGAGGCCGACAGCGTGTGGGCGCCCGCGGCCACTTCCAGCGCGCCCAGCGGCAGCGTGCCGAGATCACGGCCGTCGAGCCGGACGGCTGCGCCGGGCGTGCCGGTCAGCAGCAGGGTGGCGCCGGCGGCGGGGCCGGCCAGGGCCAGCGCCAGGGAGGCCGCCGCGAGAACGCGGCCAAGGGCTCGGATCATGGGTGACGCTCGCCTTCGGTGATGCACGACGCCTCCGCGGGATCGGGGAGGGGGGACGTGAACGTCCCGCCGACTCGACGGGTTCCCAGTATAGGGAACGCCCCCGGAGGCGGAAAGGGCTTTGTCCTCCCCCCGGTGGTGCGCCTAGCCCGCGAGCGTCACCTTGATCACCTCGCGGCAGCCCGCGGCCCGCAGCCGGGCGAAGTACACGCCCGAGGGCAGCCGGCGCCCCGCATCGTCCCGCCCGTTCCAGACCGCCTCGTGGCGGCCCTCGGCGCGCTGCTGCGCGACGAGGGTGCGCACGATCCGGCCGCGGGCGTCCAGCACGTCCAGGCGCACGTCGCCGCCGCCGGCGGGCACGTCGAAGCTGAACGTGGTGCTCGGGTTGAAGGGATTCGGCGCGGCCCCCCGCAGCGCGAAGGCGGCGGGCGGCTCGGCGCCGGGAGCGCCGGTCAGCGCGTCGGGCGCCGCGGCCGGCCCCTCGTTGCCGGCGCGGTCCACCGCCGCCACCAGGTAGGACCAGGCCCAAGGCTCGGCCGCGCGGTCGAGCCAGGCCGTCAGCGCGGTCTCGCCCAGGAGGTTCTCCGGGGCGGGCATGAAGCCCGGCGCCGCGCTGCGGTAGAGGCGGTAGGCGACGACGTCCCCGCCGGCCGGCGCGCCCCAGGCCAGCAGGTTGCCGCCGGCGGTGTAGGCCACCGTGAAGACGCCGGGCGCCGCGGGCGCGAGGTTGTCGGCGGAGCAGCCGCTGTCCGGCGGCGCGTCGAAGACGACGCCGGGTACGTCCGCGCGGGCGCGCACGAAGAACGTCGCGCGGCGCGGCGCGGCGGCCGTCGAGTCGTAAAGCGTGGGCACGACCACGCTGTACAGGTCCTCGCGGTCGGCCGGGACGGTGACGAGGTAGTCCCACTCGCCCGGCGGCCAGGCGCGATCGGCCGTTCCCAGAGGGTCCCGCGCGGCGGCCGCCGCGGCGCCGTCCTCGACGCGGCGGTAGACGGAGTAGCTCGCGATCGGCGGGTTGCCGCCCGCGCGGTCGTGCGAGCTGCGCGCCCAGCGCAGGCGCACCTGGCCGCCCTGGTCGCCGGGGACGTCCGCGACCGCGTCGATCACCGGCACGTCGCGCAGGACCTCGAACGTGAGGGCGTCGCAGACGGGACCCGTCGCCGAGAAATCGTGGGCCAGCACGGCCCGCCAGGTCGGGGCCTGCCCGGCGCCGCTCAGGAGCGACCAGGCCGGCGCGTTGGGGATCGGCTGCAGGTCCGCGCCGCCGTCCGCGTCGGCGAACCACGCGATGGCGCCGGTCTGTGCGGCGGTCAGGCGCGCTTCCAGGATGGTGCCGGCGGCGGTCGCGGAGAAGCCGCCCTGGCCGATGTTGCGCACGGGGTCGAGATGGCGCTGGGCGTACCGGACGAGATCGATGTGGCCGGCCGCGGAGCTCTTGACCAGGACATCGTCGCCGCAGAACCCGACGGCGTAAAGTTCGTCCAACGGCAGCAGACGGACATTCGCGAACCCGCCCGACGGTCCGAAGTCCGCGATCCGCAGACCCTCCTGCGCCGCGAAGGCGACCTGGCGCCCGTGGGTCGCGATCTGGCGCGGCCGCGTCACGTCCAGGGCGTCGATCTCGACGATCGCCGCGGGGTCGCTCACGTCCAGCATGCGCACGTCGTCGCCGTAGTACTCGGTGGTGAAGGCGTACCTGCCCGCCATCGCGACGTCGATGACGTTGCCCGCGCCGTAGTGCGAGCCCAGGACGACCGGGACCAGCGGGTCGCTCACGTCCACGACGATCAGACCCCCGTGTTGGGCGGCGACGCAGACCCGGTCCCCCTCGACGGCGACGGCGTGGGAGGAGCCCGGCAGCGTCAGGATCGCGGCCTCCAGGGGCGCGGCCGGATCGGTCAGGTCGACGACCACCAGCCCAGCCATGCCGGCGGCGACGTAGGCGTACCGACCGTCGACGGCGACGTCCTCGCCGTTCTCGTGCAGGGACAGCTCGCCGACCAGAGCCGGCGCCGCGGGATCGCCCGCGTCCACGACCGCCAGTTCGGATCCCGCGACGGCGACCAGCCGGGAGCCGTCGCCGTCGAGCGCGCCGCAGCCGACCGCCAGCGACCCGATCAGCTGCGGCGACTGGGGATCGCCCAGGTCGAAGACCTTCAGGCCGCTGTACGAGGCGACGTAGACGAGCGGCCCGTCCGTCAGGAAGTCGGACACCTCGTAAGGCGGGCGGGCGTCGCGGCCACCAGGGCGGGCTCGACGCCGAGATGACGGTGCCGCAGCACCTGCAGCCCGGCGGTGGCGTCGGCCGCCAGGGTGAACTCGGACATGACGGCCACGCCGCTGGCCAGGCCGGGCGTGTCGCGCACGTGCACCGGCGCGATGGCGGCGGGGTCGGCGACGTCCAGGACCAGGACCCCGCTCCCGGAATCGGCCACGTGCAGGAAGGGCCCGTCCAGGGCGAGGCCGCGGGCCTGGCCCGCCGTGTCGTAGCTGCCCAGGAACGTCGGCGTCGCGGGAGCGGACGCGTCCAGGACGACCACGCCGTAGCCGTAGTCTGCGAGGTACGCGCGGCCGCCGGACGCCAGGACGTCGTAGCAGGTGCCGAAGGTGTCGAAGTATCCGGCCAGGACGGGGGCGGCGGGGTCGGCGGCGTCGATCACCCGCAGGCCCGCCGACCCGTCGGCGACAAAGACCCACCGGCCGCTGAACACCGCGTTGAAGGCGGTGCCCGGCGTGTTGAGCGTGGCGAGTGCGACGGGGTTCGCCGGGTCGGTCACGTCCAGGAACTGCACGCCCAGCGAGCCGATCGCCAGCACGGCGACGTCGCCCTGCACGTCGATCGAGTAGGCGAAGGCCGCCGTGGCGAACGAGCCGGCGCCGACCGGCGCGGCGGGATCGCTGACGTCCACGCACTGGTAGCCGCCGCTGCCGTCGGCGAGCAGGGCGAAGGGCTGGTGGAGCGAGACGTCGAGGCAGAGGCCCGGTGTGTCGATGGCACCGACGTTCGCCGGGGACTGCGGATCGGCGAGGGACAGGATCTGCAGACCCGAGGCGCCGTCCGCGACGAAGGCGAGGCCGCCCGCCGCGGCGACGGCGGCGGCGTTGCCAGGCGTGTCGAGGGCGCCGACGATCTCCAGCTCCAGGCGCGGCAGGTGCAGCCGGCCGGCGCTGGTATCCCAGTCGGCGGTCGTCAGGGCGGCGTCGCGGCCCAGCAGGCTGGAGAAGTCCTCCGTCCAGCGCCAGGGCGTCGAGCCGGCGCAGGCCGGCGAAGCGGCGCGGAAGAGGCAGAAGGCGACGGCGAGAACGGACGACACCGTGGCAATACGGCGCATGACTCCTCCTTGAGCAACGCGATGCCGGTGTCGTTCCGTGTTGTGCCCGGTCCGCGGCGGACCGGGATCCGCACAGACTCATAGCGTGTACGGTCGGACGGATCAACGTCTCAATTCCGGTCCGGCAGCGTGGGCGGCGTCAGTCGCGGTGGTAGGGATGGCCGCGCAGGATGGCCAGGCCGCGGTAGATCTGCTCCAGGAGCAGGAAACGGGCGGTCTCGTGGGTGAAGGTCAGCGGCGACAGGGACAGCGTCCGGTCGGCGCGCGCGCGGACCGCCGGCCCGAGGCCGTCGGGGCCGCCGATCAGGAAGGTGAGCGAGCCGTGCGCGCCGAGCAGGGCGGCCAGCTCGCGCGAGGTCGCCGGGTCGCCGCGCTCGTCCATCGCGACGGTCAGGCCGTGCCCCGCGGCCGAGCCGAGGCGGGCCAGCATGGCCGCGGCCTCGCGCTCGGGGTCCTGGTCCTTCAGCTCGACGATCTCGAGCTCGGCCCAGGGCCGGATCCGCCGCGCGAAATCCTCCGCGAGCCCGGCCAGCCGCGCGTCCTTGAGCTTGCCGACGGCCAGGATGCGGATCACGGCGACGTGCCCGCCAGGCGCCGCTGCGTGTCGGCGGCCAGGCGCGGGTCCAGCCGTTGCAGGGCGGCGAGCTGCCGGCGCGCGCCCTCGGCGTCGCCGCGGGCGGCGAGCAGCTCGCAGAGGCCGGCCACGGGCAGGGCGTAGTCCGGCCGCAGCTCGATGGCCCGCCGGAAGTGGGTCTCGGCGAGCTCGACGCGGCCGAGCTGGTTGGCGATCACGGCGTAGTTGTAGTGGGACTCGGGCCGCCGCGGGTCGGCCGCCACGGCGCGGCGCAGCAGGTCGAACGAGACCTCGAAGTTGCCGGCGGCGCCCTCGGCCACGCCGAGCGCGCGCAGGGAGGGCTCGTGGTTCGGCGCCATGGCGACCGCGCGCCGGTAGGCCGCCATCGAGCCGGCGGTGTCGCCCGCGCGGTGCAGGGCGGCCCCGAGGTTGTGCTGGACGATGTCCTCCGCGGGGGAGCGGCGCGCCATGTCGGTGAACAGCGTGGCGTCGTCCTTCCACACCGGGACGCGCACCAGCGTCGCGGCGGCCAGCAGCAGCACCAGGACCGCGGTCACGCCCGCGGCGAGCCGGCCCCGGCCGGCGGCCGCCACCCGCGCGTACAGCGCGCCGGCGATCAGGCACCAGCCGAACGACGGCAGGTACAGGAAGCGCTCCGCGAAGGGCGCGCCCTGCAGGGGCGCGAACCCCAGCACCGGCAGCAGGAACAGCGCGATCCAGGCCGCGCCGGCAGCGCCGCGCCGGCGCGCGAGCGCCGCGACGCCCACGGCCAGCAGCGCCGCCGCCCAGGTCAGGACGCCCGGGGTCAGATGCTGCGTGGACCAGTAGGCGTTCAGCGGCCAGGGGAGCAGCAGCAGGCGCAGGTACCAGGCCGCGAGCGCGGGCAGGTGGCCCAGGCGCGTGCCGAGATCGGCGCCGAGGCGGCTGCCGGCGGTCGCGGCCGCTTCGCCGAAGCCCAGGCCGGCGACGCCGAGGCGCAGCGCCGCGGCCGCGGCCATCGTCAGCGCGGCCGCGGCCAGCCAGCCGGCCTGCCGCCGCCACCACGGGCGCGGGTCGCGGCCCCGGCCTTCGCGAGGGTCGTCCAAGGGCAGCAGGGCGGAGACCACCAGCATTCCCGCCGGCAGCAGGTAGGCGGATTCCTTGGCGAACAGGGACGCCAGGAAGAGCAGGATGGCCGCCGGTCCGGCGCGCCTCGCGCCGCGCCGCCACCACGTCCAGGCCAGCGCCGCCGCGAGCCCGAGCGCCGCGACCCAGAGGTCGGTGCGTCCCGAGACGAAGGCCACCGATTCCACGTGGGCGGGATGGACCGCGAAGAGCAGGGCCCCGGCCAGGGCGGCCGCGGCGTGGCGCAGCCAGGCGCGCAGCAGCAGCAGCGTCAGCGCCGAGGCGAGCGCGTGCAGCAGCACGTTCGTCAGGTGGAACAGCAGGGGGGCGCCGCCGCCGAGCAGGTCGTCGAGGCGCAGGCTCAGCAGCACGACGGGTCGGTGGTACCCGGTGTCCGGCAGGAACTCCGCGCCGAGCAGGGCGCCGGCGCCGCGGGCGGCGGCGGCGCGCACGCCGGCCAGGACGTTGGCGTCGTCCCAGACCAAGGCGTGGCCCAGGGTTCCGGCGTAGACCAGGGCGGCCAGGACCGCGACCAGGGCGACGGCGGTGCGGGGGCGGTCGGCGAGTTTGGCGAGGTCGGTCACGCGGATCCCGTGGGTTCGCGGTGGTGGGTGCCGGCGGCCGCCAGGCGGCGCAATGGCCAGAATCTGTCACAGCGCCCCGACAGGATCAACCGCCATTGCGCCGAGCAGTCAGGGACAATTTCGTAGCCAGAACATTTGTGTAAAGATAATGGATATTGATGTCATCTTATCATGACGGTGGATTTGTCGTGATACTTTCGTTACAATTGCCCCCGGCCCGTGTCCGACAACCCAAGCCCGTCTGGGATCTCTGCCGCCCCGGAGTGTCCCGCAGCCAATCTCCGAAGGAGACTGACATGCGTTGCACTCGCTTCCGGATCTGCCTGCTCGTCCCGCTCCTGGTCGCCCTCGCGGGTGCGGCCACGGCCCGCAACCCGATCCGCAACTCCTTCTTCGCCCGCTACCCCGCCGCCGTGAACACCGCGCTGGACGAGCTGCCGTCCCACGCCAACCACTGCGGCGTGTGCCACTTCGATTTCAGCGGCGGCGGGCCGCGCAACCCCTACGGCCTCTCGGTGGAGGTCGGGCTCAACAACGGCCTCTCCAACGCCGCCGCGGTGGCGGCCGCCGAACCGCAGGACGCGGACAACGACGGTTTCAGCGCCCTGATCGAGGTCACCGACACGGTGAACTTCTCGAACACGCCCACCTTCCCCGGGCTCAAGGCCGCCAATGTGGGCTCGGCGCTGAACGTGAACCAGGCCGACCTGATCGACCACCTGACGCCGTCCGGCGGGTCGGACGTCGATCCGCCGCTGGTCGCGGTGACCTGGCCGGCAGGCGGCGAGAGCGTCGTGCCGAACACGACCGCGACGCTGACCTGGAGCGCGACCGACCCGAGCGGCATCGCCGCGATCGACATCTCCCTGAGCGAAGACGGCGGCGTCCACTGGGAGACCGTGGCTCGCAACCTGCCGGCGTCGAGCAGCTACGCCTGGTTCGTGCCCAACCTGCCGGGCGCGACGTCGCGGATCCGGGTCCAGGCCCGCGACGCGGCCGGCAACGCCGGTCACGGCGACAGCCCCGCCGACTTCACGATCGCGCCGCACGTCGGCGGCGTCGCGCCCACCACGCTGCGCGACTTCCGCCTGCCCGGCACGCAGCCCTTCGGCGCGGGCGTGTACGACAACCCCGACGGCACCTGCTCGACCTGCCACGGCGGCTACAGCGCGGCCGTGGAGCCCTGGTCCAACTGGCGCGGCAGCATGATGGGCAACACCATGCGCGACCCCGTCTTCTCCGCGACGATGATCATCGCGGAGCAGGACGCGCCTGCCTCGGGCGACCTCTGCCTGCGCTGCCACACCCCGGGCGGCTGGCAGGAGGGCCGCTCCACCGACACCTCCGGCGGCATGGTCACGGCGAAGGACCGCCAGGGCGTGCAGTGCGACTACTGCCACCGCGCGGTCGACCCGCTCTACCAGCCGGGGGTCAGCCCCGCCGCGGACGAAGACATCCTCGCCAGGTTGGACGCGCCGGTGCTCGGCTACGGCAACGGGCAGTCCGTGTCCGATCCCGACCCGATCCGCCGCGGGCCCTACGCGGACGCCCAGGCCTCGCACCAGTTCCTGGACTCGGCCTTCCACCGCACCGCCAACCTGTGCGGCACCTGCCACGACGTGAGCAACCCGGCCTTCGTCGCCGGCGATGCGCCCGGCGAGTACGAGGTGCAGGCCCTCGACGCGCCCCACCCCGATGGTGACACGCGCGACATGTTCCCGGTCGAGCGCACGTTCAGCGAGTGGTCGGTCAGCGCCTACGCCGAAGGCGGCGTCTACGCGCCGCAGTTCGCCGGCGTCAAGCCGGGCGGCGTCGTCGCCACCTGCCAGGACTGCCACATGGCCGACGCGACCGGGCGCGGCGCCGACACCGGTCCGATCCGCACCGACCTCGGCGTCCACGACCTGACCGGCGGCAACCACTTCGTGCCGGACCTGATCCCGGCGTGGTACCCGGGCGAGTTCAGCCAGACGGCCCTGAACGCCGGCAAGGCGCGCGTCGTCGCCATGCTGCAGAAGGCGGCCACGCTCGAGGTCTTCGAGTCGCCCGTCGGCGGCGGCCCGGGCGTGACGGTGCGCGTCACCAACGAGACGGCCCACAAGCTGCCCAGCGGCTACCCCGAGGGCCGGCGCATCTGGATCAACGTGCGGGCCTTCGACGACCAGGCGACCCTGATCTACGAGTCGGGCGCCTACGACCCGGCCACCGGCGCGCTGAGCCACGACACGGACGCGAAGATCTACCACATCGAGCCCGGCACCTCGCACCGCCTCGGCGCGTTGCTCGGCATCGACGCGGGCCCCTCGTTCCACTTCGTGCTGAACGACACGGTCTTCCTGGACAACCGCATCCCACCGCGCGGCGCCTCGCTGGCCGAACTGGAGGCCGTGCAGTCGCCGGTGGTCGGCTACGACGGCTACCAGGAGGGCCAGTTCTGGGACGACACGGTCTACGACCTGCCCGCCGGCGCGAGCATCGTCGAGGTGACGCTCTACTACCAGAGCATCTCGAAGGAGTACGTCGAGTTCCTGCGCGATGCGAACACGACCAACACCATGGGCCAGGAACTGTACGACGCCTGGGTCGCCCAGGGCCGCGCCGCGCCGGTCCTCATGGCGTCCGAGCAGCTCGTCCTGGCCTCGACCGGTGCGGGCGAGCTGCCGCACTGGCGGACCGCCCTGGCGCCGGCGTCGCCGAACCCGTTCAACCCGTCGACGGAGCTGCGGTTCACCGTGGCGCGGCAGGGCCGCGTCAGCCTGCGGATCTTCGACGAGCGGGGCCGCCTGGTGCGCGACCTGGTCGGCGAGACGCTGGCCGCGGGCGAGCACGCCGCGACCTGGGACGGACGCGACGGCGGCGGCCGCGCGGCGGCCTCGGGCGTCTACGTGGCGGAGCTGCGCACGAGCGACGCGCGCGAGCTGCGCAAGCTGACCCTCGTGAAGTCCGGCGGGCCGGGGGGCCGGGCGGGGGGGGGCCGGGGGGCGGGGGGGGCGCCCCGGGGGCGGCGGGGCCGCCCCGCCGGCCCCGCCTCCGCCCCCGCCGGGCCCGACCCCGGTCCCGCCCTGGCGCACCCGCCCCCGGCCGCGCCGGACGGGCACATCGGCATCCTTCATCCGGGGCCGCATCCGGCGCGGCGGGAGTCGGGGCGATCCACGCCTTCGGGCTCCGCGGGGGGGGCCGGCGGGCGGGGCGCCCCGAAGAACCAGCACGCACTCTCCCGCCGCGGGTCAGCCCCCGGATACCCACCCCGTGCGCCCGACCATGGCGGAAGCCGGAGACCGGGACCACGGGCACCCCGGCCCCCGCCCCCCGCCGGCGCGCCGATTCCGGCGGCGCGCCGGGGCGGCGTCGTCGCGGGGCCGCCCCGGCCGCGCCCGCACCGGATGACCCGTTGCGGCCCGCACGCCCCTGGCCCCGGCGCCCCCCCCCGCCTAGCCCGCCCGCGCCGGATCCACCTTGTACAGCAAATTGTTGGCCCTATAAATCCAAAAGGGGCGCGTGTATGCCCCCCCGGGGGGGGGGCCGCCCGCCCCCCCGTTCCCCTGTCCCTGCTTTCAGGGGGTCGGCTCGGGGGTATTCAGCCGGGGTTTTGGTTTGGGGGGGCGGGCGCCCTAACCCCGGGCACAAAAAATACCAACCTCCGCGCCCACCCAATAACAGCCCGCTCGGGGGGGATCGGGGCGCTGGGGGCCAACGCCGCCAAACCCAGGCGCCAATCCCCGCCGGCTCCGGCCGAGCCCGGGGGCTCGGGCGCAAGACCTCCGGGGGGGAGCCCGGCCTGCCCGGGCAGGCGCCAAATACGCGGGGGGGGGGAATTGATCGCCGGTTCGCCGGGGGGCCTGGGCGGCGCGGGAAAGGAGGGGTCCTGGCGGGGAAGCTAAACCTCCGGGGGGGGGGCTGGCGGCCTGGGGGGGGATCTCGGGGCGGGCTGGGTCGGGGCGTGCGGCGAACCGGCCCCCCCCCGGGGGGGCTTGTTTGTCTGGGGGGCCTGGGGGACGCGGGGGGGGCGGGGGGGGGGGGGGGGGGGAGGCCGCGGGGGGGGGGTGGGACTCGGGGGGGGGGGAGGGGGGGCCTTCGGGGGGGGGGGCCGGGGGGGGGGGGGGCGGGGGGGGGGGGGGCGGCCCGCTCGGCACGGGCAGCCGCGCGCCTCCGGCGGGCGGGGTAGGGGGGACCGACGCGCCCCGCGCGGACGACCCCTGGCGCCGCCCGCCCCCCCCCCGCGGGTCACCGTGGTTGTCGGGACTACTGGAGCCCGCGCCGGGCCCCGCCGCCGCCCGGCGGCCCGGCCCAGGCGCCCCCCGCCCGCCCGGCCCGGCCGCCCCGCCCCGGCCGCCCCCCCCCCCCCCACCCCCCCCCCCCCCCCCCCCCCGCCCCCCACCCCCCCCCCCCCCCCCCCCCCCCGCCCGCACCCCCCCCCCCCCCCCCACCCCCCCCCCCCCCCCCCCCCCCCCCCCCGCACCCCCCCCCCCCCCCCCCCCCCCCCCCCCCCGGACCCCCCCCCCCCCCCCCCCCCCCCCCCCCCCCCCCCCCCCCCCCCCCCCCCCACCCCCCCCCCCCCCCCCCCCCCCCCCCCCCCCCCCCCCCCCCCCCCCCCCCCCCCCCCCCCCCCCCCCCCCCCCCCCCCCCCCCCCCCCCCCCCCCACCCCCCCCCCCCCCCCCCCCCCCCCCCCCCCCCCCCCCCCCCCCCCCCCCCCCCCCCCCCCCCCCCCCCCCCCCCCCCCCCCCCCCCCCCCCCCCCCCCCCCCCCCCCCCCCCCCCCCCCCCCCCCCCCCCCCCCCCCCCCCCCCCCCCCCAACCCGCCCCCCCCCCCCCCCCCCCCCCCCCCCCCCCCCCCCCCCCCCCCCGCCCCCCCCCCCCCCCCCCCCCCGCCCCCCCCCCCCCCCCCCCCCCCCCCCCCCCCCCCCCCCCCCCCCCCCGCCGGCGCCCCGGCGCGCCCGCCGCCGGCGGCGCGCCCCCCCCCCCCCCGCCCCCCGGCCCCCCCCCCCCCCCCCCCCCCCCCCCCCCCGCGCCCGCCCCCCGCCCCCCCCGCGCCCCCCCCCCCCCGCCCCCGGGGCGCCGGGCCCCGCCCCCCCGGCGGAGGGCCCCCCGCGCCCGGGCCCCCCCCGCGCCCCGGCCTGCCCCCCCCCCCCCCCGCCCCCCCCCCCCCCCCCCCCCCCCCCCCCCCCCGCCCGCCCGTTCGCCGCCCGGGCCCCCCCGGGGCCCCCGCCGCCCGCCCCCCCCCCCCCCCCCCCCCCCCCCCCCCCCCCCCCGGGCCCCCCCGGGGGGGCCCCGCCCCCGGCCCCCCCGCCCCCCCCCCCCCCCCCCCCCCCCCCCCCCCCCCCCCCCCCCCCCCGCCCGCCGGCCGCCCCCCCCCCCCCCCCCCCCCCCCCCCGACAGCGGCCCCCCCCCCCCCCCCCGCCCCCCCCCGCGCGCGGCGCCCCCCCCCCCCCCCCCCCCCCCCCCCCCCCCCCGGCGCCGCCCGGGGCCCCCGCCGCCCCCCCGCGCCGCCGCCGGCCCCCCGCGCCCGGCCCCCCCCCCCCCCCCCCCCCCCCCCCCCCCCCCCCCCCCCCCCCCGCCCTGGCCCCCGTCGCCGGCGCCGGGGCCCGCCGGCCCCCCCCCCCCCCCGCCCCCCCCCCCCCCCCCCCCCCCCCCCCCCCCCCCCCCCCCCCCCCCCCCCCCCCCCCCCCCCCCCCCCCCCCCCCCCCCCCCCCCGGCGCCGCCCGCCCGCGCGCGGGCGCCGCCCGAGGTAGCGGGAGGCCGGCGCCGTCCGGGGCCTGCTTGCTGCAATTGGCCCGCCGCCCCCCCCTTGTCCCCCCCTCCGGGGCGGGTCCCCCCCCCTGGTGGTCCTCCCTCTGTCCGGGCGGTTTGGGCCCCCGCCCGGGGTCCCGCGGGGCCCCCCCCCCCCCCCCCCCCCCCCCGGCCGGGAGCGCCGCGGGGGGAACGCCGCCCCGTTGGGGCGGGGCCGCCCCGCCCGCCCCCCGGGCCCCCCCCCGCCGGGCGGGCCCGCCGGCCCCCCCCCCCGGGCGCCCCCCGCCCCCCCCCGCCCCCCCCCCCCGGGGGGGGGGTCCCCCCGGCCCCGCCGCGGAGGCCGGGGGGCGGGCCGGGCGGCCGCCCCCCCCCCCCCGCCCCCCCCGCCCCAAGGGACCGCGCCCCCCGGCCCCGCTGCCCCCGCGGTGGGGCCGCCCCCGCCCCCGGCCCCCCGCCCCCCCCCCAGGCCCGCCCCCCCCTCCGGGCCGCCCCGGGGGGGCGCCCCCGCGGGGCGGGCGGGACCGGGGGCGGGGGGGGGGCGGGGCCGGGCCCCCCGCCTGCCCGGGGATCCGGCGGGCGGGGGCCCCCGGGCCCGGCCGGCCCCCCCCCGCGGGCGGCCGGGCCCGGGGGCGGTGGGGGCCGGGCCGCCCCCGGCGGGTGGCCGGCCGCCGGCCGCCCCCGGGCCCAAGGCCTCCCCGGGCCGCGGCGCCGGGCGGGCCCCCCCCCGCCCCCCGCGTCCCCCGGCCGGGGGTCCCGCGGCGGCGGGCGGCCGGTGGGGTGCGGGCCGCCCCGCGGCCCCGGCGCCCCCCCCCGGCCGGGGGCTGGCCCCCGCCCCCCCCCCGCCCGCGCCCCGGCCCCCCCCGGGAGGCCAAAACCGCCCGGCGCGGGGTGGGGTCCGGGCCCGCGGGGCGGGCGCGGGGCCGGGGGGCGCGGCCGGGGGGTTCCGCGGCGGGTCCCCGGAAACGGTGGACCGGCGGGGCCGGCGGGCCCCCGGGGGGC
The DNA here is from genome assembly GCA_016706845.1 of bacterium. Classification (GTDB taxonomy): domain Bacteria; phylum Krumholzibacteriota; class Krumholzibacteriia; order LZORAL124-64-63; family LZORAL124-64-63; genus PNOJ01. The sequence goes on along the minus strand of JADJIV010000010.1, from coordinate 12,242 downwards.
CCGCCCGGGCCCGGGGCCGGGGTGCGCCGCCGCGGCCGCGGCCCCGCCCGGGGGTTCCGGTGCCGGCTTCCCGCGGTCGGGGCCCCCCCGCCCCCGGGTCCCGGCGGCTCCCGCCGGGTCCTCGCCGGTTTGCGGGCCGGCCGGGGCGCGGTGGTCGGGGGTGGGGTGGTCGCCGGCGTCGGGGGGCCGGTGCGGTTCCCTGGCCCCCCCGGCCTCTTTCCGCTGTCCGGGGTCCCCGCCCCCCCCCCCCCCGGGGGGGGTCCCCGCCCCGGGCCCCCCCCGGGGGGCGGGGGGTGGGCCGCCGGGGGGTGCGGGCCCGGGGGTCGCGGTGGGGCGGCCCTCCCCCCGGGGGGCGCCCCCGCCCCGGGGCTGGGCCCGGGGTGCTGGTTGGGCCCCGCCGGCGGGGGACGGGCCGGGTCGGGTTTTTGGGGTCCCCGGTGGCTGCCCCCCTCTCGGGCGACCCAGCCAAGGGTTGTTCCTGAACTGGTGGCTGCTGGCGCCTTCCTCTCGAAGTGGCAGAAGGTAGCTCCGGAAGCGCCCGTGTGCCGCCGATCTTATTCACCAGGATCAGCTGGCATCCGGTGGCTGTCAACGGAGCAAGTCGTCCGCATCAGCGGTTTCCCTGCCGGCCGCGCGGATGATCCCGCCGGCCCCACACCCGGAGGATCGCCATGCGCCCGTGCCTCGCCTTCGCGCTGCTCCTGGCCGCGTCCGCCGCCCCCGCCGCGGCGTGCACCAACCTGCTGGTCACCCCCGGCGCCTCGGCGGACGGGTCGGCCTTCATCACCTACACCTGCGACGGGGAGTTCCACCCCATCCTGCGGCGCATCCCGGCGGCCGACCACGCGCCCGGTGAGATGCAGGAGGTGCGCTTCTGGGACGGCACCGTGACGGCGAGCATCCCCTGGCCGACGCACTCCTACGCGGTCGTCGGCCTGATGAACGAGCACCAGGTGGCGGTGGGCGAGACGACCTTCGACGGCCGGCCCGAGCTGCTGGACGAGGCGGGCGGCCTGCACTACTGGAACCTGATGACCCTCGCCCTGCAGCGCGCGCGCACCGCGCGCGAGGCGGTCGAGGTCATCACCTCGCTGATCGAGACCCACGGCTACCGCAGCACCGGCGAGTCGTTCTCGCTCTGCGACCCGCGCGAGTGCTGGCTGCTGGAGATGATCGGCGCCGGCCCCGGCAGCAACACCGCGGTCTGGGTGGCGCGGCGGCTGCCCGACGGCACCGTGGCGGCCCACGCGAACATGGCCCGCATCGGCGAGTTCCCGACCGACGACCCGCAGAACTGCCTCTACTCGCGCAACGTGTTCAGCGTGGCCGAAGCGCACGGCTGGTACGACCCGCGCGCCGGGGTCCCCTTCAACTTCCGCGAGGCGTACGATCCGGTCACCCCGCAGAAGAAGCGCTACACCGCCACGCGCGTCTGGAGCCTGCTGCGGCGGGCGGCGCCGTCGCTGGCGCTGAGCCCCGACTTCCACCGCGGCGTCGCCGGCGCCCAGGACTACCCGCTGTTCGTGAGGCCCGACCGCAAGCTGGCCCTGGCCGACGTCATGGACCTGATGCGCGACCACTACGAGGGCACGGACTACGACATGACGCAGGGCGTGGACGCCGGACCCTTCGGCTGCCCCGACCGCTGGCGCCCGATGGCCTGGGAGCAGGGCGGCGAGACCTACACCTGGGAGCGGCCCATCTCGACGCAGCAGACCGGCTTCTCCCACATCGCGCAGTGCCGGCGCGGCCTGCCCGACCCCGTCGGCGGCTGCCTGTGGTACGGCGTCGACGACACCGACACGACGGTCTGGTTCCCGCTCTACGCCGGGATCACGGACCTGCCGCCCTCGTTCACGCGGGGCCGGCTCGAGGAGTTCTCCTGGGACTCGGGCTGGTGGGTATTCAACCTCGTGGCCAACTACGCCGGGCTGAAGTACGCGTACATGATCGAGGACATCCGCGCCGCCCAGCGCGAGCTCGAGGGCGGGCTGATCGCGATGCAGCCCGCGGTCGAGGCGACCGCGGCGCGGCTGCACGCGCAGGACCCCGCGCTGTGCGCGCGCTACCTGACGACCTACAGCGTGGGGGAGGCCGAGCGCGTCGCCGCGCGCTGGCAGAACCTGGCCGGCGCGCTGATCGCGAAGTACAACGACGGCTACGTCATCGAGAACGGGGACGCGCGCGAGGTCGGCTACCCGCAGGCCTGGCGCGACGCGGTGCTGCAGCTGCGGCCGGAGCAGTTCCGGCTGCCGCGGGCGGCGGCGGACTCGCTGGCGACGGCGTTGCCTTACTGACGGGAGACGGGATGAATCGTTTCGTCGCGATCGTGTCCGTGCTGCTGGCCGCCGCCGTCGCCGGCGGCGGCGTTCCGGAGGAGACCGACACCATGGTTCGCATCTACACCGGCCCGGTCTTCTGGACCGGCGACCCCGCGCTGCCCGAGGCCGCGGCCGTGGCCGTCGGCGCCGACGGCCGCATCCTGGAGACCTACGGCGTCGTGCCGCGCGACACGCCCTGGGAGATCGTGGTACTGCCCGGAGCGCTGGCCCTGCCGGGCCTGCACGACGCGCACCTGCACGTCTCGGGCATCGGCAAGCGCTGCGAGCAGGCGGCGCTGGAGGGCGCCGGCTCGGCCCTCGAAGCCCGCGACCTGGTCGCCGCCTGGGCCGCCGCCAACCCCGACGTCGCGGTGATCCGCGGCCGCGGCTGGGACCAGAGCCGCTGGCCCGGCGGCGCGTTCCCGACCTGGCGCGACCTCGAGGGCGCCGGCTCGCGGCCGATCGTGCTGCGCCGCGTCGACGGCCACGCCTCGTGGGTCAACCGGGCCCTGCTGGACCTCGCGGGCATCACGGCCGCGACGCCGGACCCCGAGGGGGGCCGCATCCTGCGCGACGAGCAGGGCGAGCCCACCGGCGTGCTGATCGACAACGCCGCCGACCTGCTCGCCCCGGTGCTGCCGCGTTCCACGGCGGCCGACCAGGAGCGCTGGCTGCTGGCGGGGCTCGCGGCCTGCGCGGACGCGGGGCTCGCGGCGGTGCACGACATGGGGCAGACGCCGGAGACCTGCGACATCGCGCAGCGGCTGGCGGATGAGGGGCGGCTGCCGATCAGGTTGTTCGTCTATCTCGAAGGGTCAGAAACGGGATCGATGGCAGCCCTGGGGCGCTATCGCGCCGCGGACCGCTTCGCCGTGCGGGGCATGAAGTACTACACCGACGGCGCGCTGGGCAGCCGCGGCGCCCTGCTGCTGGAGGACTACAGCGACGAGCCCGGCCGCCGCGGCCTCGCGGTCACCGATGCCCCGGACCTCGCCGACCTGGTGCGCGAGGTGCACCGCCGCGGCTTCCAGTGCGCGATCCACGCCATCGGCGACGGCGGCAACCGCATGGCGCTGGACGCCATCGCGGCCGCACAGGCGCCGGACCCGTCGGGCGCGCCGCCGCGCCGCCACCGCGTCGAGCACGCGCAGGTCGTCCACCCCGACGACTTCGCGCGCTTCGCGACGCTAAGCACGCTCGCGAGCGTGCAGCCGACGCACTGCACGAGCGACCTGCGCTGGGCCGAGCAGCGGCTCGGCCCCGAACGCGTCAAGGGCGCGTACGCGTGGCGCACCTTCCTGGACCACGGCGTGCGGCTGCCGCTGGGGTCGGACGCGCCGGTGGAGGACTGGAACCCGCTGCCCGGCGTCTACGCGGCGATCACGCGGCAGGAACCCGACGGCGACCCCGCCGGCGGCTGGCATCCCGAGCAGATCCTGACGCTGGACGAGGCGCTGCGCGGCTTCACGGCCGAGGCGGCGTACGCGGTGGGGCGGGAGAGCGACCTGGGTGCGCTGCGCCCGGGGCTGCTCTTCGATTGCACGGTGCTGGACCGCGACCCGCGCGGAGGCGACCCGGTGCGGTGGCTGGCGGCGAAGCCATCGGCGCTGTTCGTGGGCGGGAAGCGCGTGCGCTGAGTGTATTTGATCAATGAGCGCGCCCGCCCCGGGACGTCCCGGGGCGGGCGTTTTCATCCATCAAACATCGTGTCGGGGAGGCCGCCGCGCGTCGTCAGTGGAGGATCACGCCGCAGCCGTACAGCGTCCGGCCGTCCAGTTCCATCTCGACGCCCAGGGGATACGGCTCGCCGCTCATGTCGTTGAAGCAAGGCGAGGCCGCGGTACGCAGGCGCAGGACGTGGCCGCCGGCTTCGCGCAGGATCGGCGCGCCGTCGCGCAGGCCTTCGACGGGGATCCCCGGGAAGTCCAGCACCAGGGCGCCGTAGTCGGCCGTCACGCGGGTGCCGCCGGGACCGGTCTGCAGGTGCCAGCCCGGCTCGTCGCCCGAGGCGCGGAAGTGGTAGCCCTCCGCCCAGCACCGCTCCAGGATCTCCTGCCCGCCCGACACCTCGCAGCCCTCGACGCGCTGCCCGTCCACTTCCAGCCTGATGTCCCGCCCCTTGGTCCACAGCAGGTAGCGGCCGCCGGCGTACTTCGCGCCCGAGGCGGCGATCTGCTGCGTCAGTTCCTGCACGCCGTCGGGCGCGTAGAGGAGCGCCCGGGGGGAGCCGGGCTCGTAGTCGGCGAGGTAGTACCGGTCGACGCCGCCGTAGATGGCGAGCAGGTGCAGGGGGCCGCGCTCGGGGGCCGCGACGTCGGTCCGCGACGTGCAGGGGCCGAAGCCGGGGGCGCAGGACGCGGCGGTCAGCAGGGCGCAGGGCAGCAGGATCGCTAGGTGGCTGAATCGACGCATGGCTCCTGCCGTGAGGATGGTCGTACCGGTGGCAGGTATCCCGGTCCGTGGTGCCGGCGCAATCAGATCATGGGTCGCGTGCGGCTTGATGGATCCTTTCGTACATCCCTGATGTCAGGGATGGGCGTGATGATTAGTCATAATCGATGCGAGAGGCGCTGGTTCGGCCTCTGATGAACGACGGTCACCATTCACCACAGCCTAGAAGCAGGTCGCCACCGAAAAGCGCGTCCGTCCCGGCGCGTCCGCCTGTCGGGTCCGTGGTCGTCGGGTCAGGTGGATCCAGCCGGAAGACCGCGTCTGCGAGGGAAATTCACCTAAGGTCAGCGCGGTTCGCGGTCGGCGTCGGCCGGAGTCGGCCGTCGGCGCGGGCGATCGGTCGAGGCCGATCCCGCAAGCGTGGTCGTGCGCCCGCCAGTCGGGTTGGGCGTAGAGCCCGCGCCGGCTGCGCCTGCTCGGCTCGGCCGTCGCGGCGCCACCGCGCCCCAGCCTCAGGCCGCCGAGCTCGGCTCGGACGTCGAGGCGGCGATCGCCGGCGCCCGTCGTCCCCGTGCCGGCCCGTGTGGGCCGAAGCCCAGGCCAGGTGCGGTGCGGGCGGTCAGGCGGGCGACCACGGCCTGGGCTGTGCGCCGTCGCGCGTCGTCGCCACGGTTGCGTTGACAGGTAGGCCTCGTAGCCGGCACCGATGTCCCCGGATCAGGGCGCCGAGAGCGCCATCCCGACTCCCGCTGCGACGAGTGCAGCAGCGAGCCGTCCACCAGCGGCAGCTCGGTCAGGTCGTCGAGCGGCGATCCGTGGTGGAGGTTGATGCCGCCCAGCGGCGACTGGACGATGCCGCCGCGGAACTGGAATTCGTCGCGGAACCGGTAGTCCAGGACCGCGAAGGTCAGCGCGACCTCGCCGTCGCCGCGGCCGCCGGCCAGGCCGTCCTGCGCGAGCTCGATCTCGGCCGCGACGGCCGCACGGTCGGACAGGCGCGCACAGACGCCGGGGGCGAAGCAGTGCCGGTCGAACGGGCCGACGCTGTCGCGCGACCAGGCGAACTCGTGGACCAGCCGGCCGCCGAGCTCGAGGTCGACGCCGTCGTGCGGCGGGGCGGGCGCGGGGTCCGCGACGGCCGCGGTGCAGCAACAGATGCCGGCGCAGCAGGCGACGGCCACGGACTTCCGGTTCGACACGACCGACCTCCCAGGCGAAAGACGCCGCCGCGCCGGTGCTAGCGGCGCCCGTTGCGGCGTCGCCAGGCCAGCAGTCCCGTGACCGCCAGCAGGATCGTCGCGGCGGCGGCGACGTCGTTGAAGAGCTTGCCGCGCGGGCCCAGCCACCAGCCGGTGTGCAGCGCGCGCACTCGGTCGGTCGGGGTGGCCGCCGGCGGGTCGCCCCGCGCGGTCCACGTGCGGCCGCCGTCCGCGCCGGCGAAGAGCCCCCGCGTCGTCCACGCGTAGAGCGCGCCGTCGGGGCCGGCGCCGAGGTCCCGCACGCGCGCGCCGTCCAGGGGCAGGCCCGGCAGGGATTCCCAGACCCCGCCGCCGTCGCGCGAGACCACCAGGTCGCCGGCGGCGCCCGCGGCCCAGATCGTGTCGCCCGCGACGGCGACGCCCGCGACGTCCAGCGGCGGCGAGAGCATCGGCACCTCGCGCCACGCGCCGCCCGCGTCCGTCGAGCGCCACAGTCCCGACGCGCGCCCCTGCCAGAGCACGCCCGGGCGCACGGGGTCGGCGACGACCCGCAGGACGGGGTCGCGGTCGCGGTCCAGCCAGCGCGGGTTGCCCAGCAGCAGGCCGCTCGCCGTGACCGCCAGCAGGGGCAGCAGCAGCAGCGCCCCCAGCCAGCGATGCAGGCGCCGAGTCGGCATCCTCACGGGGCGCTCCGCTCGAGGGGGTAGCGCGCGTCCACCAGGGCCAGCACGCGCTTGACCCCCGCGGTCACCGAGCGCGAGGAGTAGGTCGCGCCGGTGACGGCGTCGATGTCGCGCGTGAGGCGCAGCGGGTCGGCGCGCGACTTGCCCAGGAACTGTTCGAGGAAGCGCTTACGGCGCACCTCGCCGCCCCGCGACTCGCGGAAGACGAGCACGCGCACCGGGCCGACCTCGCGCCCGGCGGTCACCGACACCAGCAGCGTGATCGGTTCGTGCAGCCCGATCTCGTCGGTCGTCACGGCCCAACCCAGGTCGCGCCCGTCCCGGCGGGCGCGATGGAAGACGATCTCGCCAGGAGGCTGGGGAGCCGCGAGCTGCGCGGCCAGCGCGGCGCGGGCGTCGTCGTCCGGCGTCCAGTTCTCGGTCCAGGTCGAGTCGGCCCCGGCGAACACCTCGCGCAGGGCCTCGTCGAGCGTCTGGTAGACGTGGTGCTCGGCCGCCGTCGCCGCCGTCGCTGACATGAAGGCGATGGCGAGCAGCAGGCAGGTGCAGAGCGTGCGCATGTGCGTCGACTCCTAGAAATAGGTGGCCACGGAGAAGAACAGGCGGCCGGGCGCCTCGACGCTGTCGGCGGCGCCGCGCACGGTCGTGCGGGACCAGGCGTAGTCCAGCTTGAAGACCGACTCCTCGGTCGGGCGGAAGTTGACGCCCAGGGTCAGCGCCGTGGCCTGGTCGCCGTCGACGTCGGTGTCGTAGTCGAGCGCGTCGGCGCGGGCGACCAGGGTGACGACCGAGCCCGGCAGCAACCGGTCGTGCAGCACGTGCCAGTTGATTTGGCCGTAGGCGCCGCGCTGGCTCTCGGCGAGACCGGGTTCGGCGACGCGGTCGACATCGGCCGCGGCAAAGGCCAGCTCGCCCAGCAGCTCCAGCGCGCCGAAGACCGCCTGGCCGTCAAGCGCGGCGATCGTCAGGCGCTTCTCGCCGGCGTCGTCGTAGTTGCCGGTGTGCACCGAGGCGCCGAGGTTCAGTCCCGGTCGCGGGCTCGCGCCGAGGCGGGCGACGAGCGCCTTGTTTCGGTTGTTGTCCTGCTCCTGGCTGCCGCGCCCCGAGCGGATGCGCAGCCGCTTGGCGCCGGCGTCGCCGGACAGCACGCCCTCGTCGAAGCCGTTGACCAGGTAGGCTTCGTAGCCCAGGACGAGGTCCTCGTTCGGGTAGAGCGTGCCGAAGACGCCCATGCCCGACTCGCTCAGCGTCGAGGGGATGAGCTGCCGGTCCACCAGCGGGCGTTCGGCCAGGTCGTTCAGCGGCGTGTCGTGGCGCAGGTTGAAGGCTCCCAGGGGGGACAGGATCAGGCCGCCGCGGAACTGGCAGCCCTCGCCGAAGCGGTAGTCCATGACCGCGTACTCCAGCTTGATCTCGCCCTCGCCGCCGCCCCCGACGAAGCCCCCGTGCTCGAACTCGATCTCGCTCGACACGGTCACGCGGTCGGACACGCGTGCGGTGATGAAGGGCACGAAGCGGTGCTGGTCGAACGTGCTGCCGCCGCTCTCGACCCATTCGAACTCGTGGTCCATGTAGCCGCCGAGCATGATGTCGACGCCGCCGCGCGACAGGTACGGCTTGTCGCCGATCCCCCCGGGCAGGGCGGGGCGACGGTCCCCGGCGGCGGCCGGGAACGCGACGGCGGTGAGGCCGGCGCAGAGGACGGCGGCCAGGATCTTCGTGAACGGCATCTTCAACCTCCGAGTGGCCTGGTGGCGGAGATCATGAGAATCGCTCTCATGTCCTCGCACCCAGATCTAGGAGGCGGAATGACTACTGTCCAGGAAATTCTTGTTAATACTAAATATTGTTAGTTGAAACTATAAGTATCAATATCGAGGTTGAATGTGGCAATTCAACGGCGTATGCCTGCGCGCGAAGGGGGGAACCGCGTGCCGGCACGCGGCTCCCGTCGAGTCCGGCGACGGAAGTCATCTCACCAGGTGCATCTTCGTCGCAGCCCGGGCACCGGGCAGTTGCAACTGAGCCACGTACACTCCCGATGCCGAAGCGCTGCCGTCGGCGCGCCGGCCGTCCCAGGGCACGGCATGGGCGCCGGTCGCCAGCTCGCCCTCGGCCAGCACCGCGACCAGCGCCCCGGACAGGTTCGCTGGACCGTCAGCCTCACCCAGGCCGGCGCCGCCAGGGCGAAGGTCGCGGTCGTCTGCGGGTTGAAGGGATTGGGATAGCTGCCCAACCGCACGGCCGGCGCGAGCGGCAGGTCGCCGGCGCCGGTTGCGCCCGACAGGGCCGTCGAGGCCGCGATCAGGACCTGGGCGAAGGCGGGGCCGGTCGCCGCGTTGGCCGCGGCGTTGGGGTGGGAATCGCTGCTGCTGTGGCTGCGCTCGTAGGCGTAGCGCAGCCGGTTGCCCGCCGCCGAGCCGTCGTCGGGCGCGGCCAGCAGGTCGAACAGGTCGAAGGCCACGACGTTCGGGTGTCCCGCCGCGTAGGCGTCCGAGCACAGCCAGTCGGCGAAGGCGCGCGCCCGCGCCGCCTCGGCCGTGTTGGTGGCCAGGCGGTGGCGCGGCGGCTGGCTCACCACCACGAACACGTGCCCGGGATGCTGGTCGAACACGTCGCGCATCTGCAGGTACCATTGCTTGCGCGTGGCGAGCTCGGCGTCGGTCTCGATGTTCGAGGCCGGGTAGCAGGACTTGAAGGCGATGACCTGGTGGTTCTGCAGGATGGCATCGCGGGCGCCGTTGGCCGTGGTCCACAGCGCCAGCAGGCCGTCGGGGTCGGTGTTGTCGCCGGGGATCTGGTAGCTCACGCCGGGTTTGCTGCCGTCGGGCCCGGTCAGGCCGAGCGCGTTGTAGTCGTGGTCCCAGAAGGCGTATGCGGTGCCGTGCTGGGCGTTGTGGGCCGCGATGCAGTCGCGGACGTCGCCCTCGGCGATGACGTTGCGGCCGGTCGAGTGGTGCAGGAAGAACAGGTTGGTGAGCGTCTCGGCGGCGGCGGCCGTCGCCGCCGGCGCGATCAGGGCGAGCGTCAGCAGGAGCGTGATCGAGCGTCGCATGGTGCACTCCGTCGGTGGAGGTGGGCGTGAACGGCTCCGCCGCTGGTCTGCAAACGCGGGTCCAGGGGCGGGCGGCCGCACGGCCGAGCCATGGGGCGCGTCCCATTTGTGGCGCCCGCCCGCCCCCTTCGCACGAAACACGGCGTCAGTCCTCGATCCGCCGACCCCGCCGGGATCGTGCGGGATGAAACCGGTTCCGGCGGCAGACCGCACGCCTCGCCGTCCGCCGGATGGCCTGTGCGGATTTCACGCCCCGCGCCGCAACGTGAACGAGCGTTCGCTGAAAGACGGAACCGAAGAAAACACCGGATTAGCGGCTGTTTTCAGGCGTTCCGCGGCGCAGCCGGCATACCGGACTTCCTTGTTCCGAATTGATCGACGCTTGACAGTTCCCGCCGGAACAACCTGTATAGGCAGCAACATGTGCGCGCGGCGGATCGTGCTTCGCTCCGCCCCGCACCGTCCGCGACAGGGACCATCCGTCACCCTTCGCACGGGGTTGGTGCCCGATGACACAGACGCCCTGCCTGGCCGCCGTCGCGACCCGGTTGCACGCCGACTTCACGACCGTCCTGCTCTTCCTGCTGTTTGGGATCTTTTTGGGAACCTGGCCCTGGGCATCGCCGGCTGGTGCGCCCGCGCAAGCCCGGCGGCGAGAGGGAAGTGACCTACGAGTGCGGCGAGCTGCCGGAGCGGCTCCTCCTGGTGCGTTCAACATCCGCTTCTACCTGGTGGCGCTGTTCTTCATCGTCTTCAGACGTCGAGGTCATCTTCCTGTACCTGTGGGCGGGTCGTGTTCCGCCCCTGTCGGAGGCGGCGGGTTCGCTGGTCTTCGATGAGATGGCGATGTTCCTGGGCATCCCCTGGCCCCCTCGGCCTGGGCCACGTCTGGACGTCAAGGGCGACCTGGACTGGGTCAAGAGCCTGGCGCGGCGCAACGGCCCGGAGGTGGAGGGCTGATGCAGGACAGGCAGGACTACGTCGAGTCCACCACCCCGCCCGCGGCTACGACCCGCGCCGCGAGCAGTGCCTGGACTTCCATGTCGAGGAGGACCTGGCCGCCATGGCCGGGTCCGACGACAAGAACTTCATCCTGACCAAGGTCGACACGCTGTTCGACTGGGCGCGCCTGTCGAGCGTCTGGCCGGTGACCTTCGGCCTGGCCTGCTGCGCCATCGAGATGATGGCCGTCGGCACGCCCGACTACGACATCGCCCGCTTCGGCATGGAGCGCTTCAGCGCCACGCCGCGCCAGGCCGACCTGATGATCGTCTCGGCACCGTGACGGCGAAGATGGCCACGCCCTCAAGCGCATCCAGACCAGATGCCCGAGCCCAGTGGGTCGTGGCCCGCCCTGCGCCATCGGCGGCGGCCCGTACTTCAAGAAGGCTACCCCGTGGTCAAGGGCGTGGACTTCATCGTGCCGGTGGACGTGTACATCCCCGCGCTTCCCGCCGCGCCCCGAGGTGCTGCTGGACGGGCTGATGCGGCTGCAGGACAAGATCCGCGGCCGCCGAGGCGGGTCCAACCGCCGAAGTGGGTCCTGGACTACGCGGCCAAGATCCCTAAAGTCAAACGCTGGAACGGGACGGGACGACCATGGAAGCGACGGCCATCCACGCGCTGCTGCAGAGCCGGTTCGGCGACGCCGTGCTAGATTACGTGGACGGTTTCAGAAGGCTCGCTGGTCGCGCCGGGGCGCGTCGGCGAGATCGCGGCCTTCCTGCGGGACGACCCGGCGCTGGGGTTCGAGTCCCTGATGTGCCTGACCGGCCTGGACTGGGACGGCTACGACGCGACGGGCAAGGCAAGAGCGTCGACATCCGGAGAAATGACGAGCGGGGCCGGCCCGGGCTCTCCGACCGCGTCGGCGACGGCGACCTGGGCGTGGCCTACGGCTGTACTCCCCCGCCACGGCCTGGGAAGCACGCGCTGTACGTGCAGTGCCCCGCGCCGCGCCGAGGGTGGCCTCGACTTGCCGGGTCTGGCCGACGGCCGCCTGGCACGAGCAGCGTGAGGCGGGACCTGGTCGGGATCCTCTTGCGGCCACCCCGACCTCAAGCGCATCCTGCTGGACGAGGCCTGGGAGGGCCACCCGCTGCGCAAGGACTACGTGATGCCGGGCGCCTGGCAGGGCGTGCCCCTGGACGGCCGCGACTACGCGGCTTGCAAGTGGGACGAGTCGGGCGTGACGCTGCCCGACGACGTGAAGCGGCAGGATGCGGCAACGGGGCCCGAGACCGGGAACCAAGGGTAGGTGTCCATGAGCGAGACGGCGACCGGCCGCGGCTGGGCCGCTGCCAGGACGTCTGGCGGGAGCTGCACCTTGGCTGCTCGGGATCAACATGGGGCCGCAGCACCTGGCCACCCACGGCGTGCTGCGCCACTGCTGGTGCGCCCGACGGCGAGATCGTCCACGGCGGTCACCGCGCACATCGGCTACCTGCACCGCTGCGCCGAGAAGAGATCGTCCGAGGGCTGCGACTGGCGGCAGTGGATGTTCTCGGCACCGACCGCTTCGACTACCTGGCGCCGATCAACAGAACTTCGGCGGCTACGCGGTGGCCGTCGAGGCGGATGCTGGGCGTCCAGG
>JADJIV010000009.1:0-147375 GCA_016706845.1 bacterium | reverse complement strand
GTACATCCGCATCCACGAGGTTTCGCGCGACAAGGACGCCAGCGGCGGTATCGGATACGAGGCCTGGATCTACATCGTCTGGGATCCGAAGTTGAGCGAGTATGCCTTGATGTGGCTCGACAACACAGCGGCAACCGACTTTTCCAGCGAGGGCGTCGGCCACGCGAAGCCGGACGGTGATCGGATCCCCTTCATCTATTCATTCGCGGACGGGAGCGGAATCCGCACCACGTTCGCGTACGATCGGACGACTGATACGTGGGCGTGGACGATCCATAACCTGGACAAGTCGGGATCCGCATCGCCGTTCGCGAACGTGGTCTTGGTGCGGAAAGACTAGTCGTACGCATATTGGCGTCAGTCCCTGGAATTCGTCGCCCAGATGAGTGCCGCTCACGTACACGGAAATCGCGCTGGAAACGACGCCAGAAAGATCTAGCCATCGGTCATCACGAGACTGTGGTAGGGTGAGTGGTGATGCCTTGCCGGAGCTCGCGGCAGACGAAACATCCTGTCACGCCGCCTGCTTGCGCAGGCGCCGCGCAAACCGACTTCGCTGATGAAGCACGTTGTTATGTTGACGTCCGAGCGACGTGGCGACCGCGCGACGAGGGCCGATTGCCGTGGCGTACCGCGGCCTGTGAAGGAAGGATGAGATGAAGGCGTGCGTGCTATTAGCTATGACTCTTGCTGCATTCGTTGCCACCGATGCCTGCGCTCAAGTGCCCGCCCTTCCCGCTGGCGCTAAAACGCACTGGGTCGTGGATCAAACAGAGGAGGTTGTTGTCTATGTCCTGTTTGATCCCGCCACGGTTGCGGATCGACTGCCCCCAAACCTGCGGTTCATCACCATCGGGGAGTTGGCCGCGGATGGCGTACGCTGGGCGGGGGAACACGTGACCGAAGAGCCGTCGCACGGTCCTTGGGGCATCGTTTCTCGAAGTCGTCAGAATGGGAACATTCATGATCGACGGACACGCCCCGGACTGGCCGCAGGACGGCGCTATTGCGTTGTGGGCGGCGCGCGTCGCCCCGTCAGACTCGTCGACGAGCTCGTACCCCGGTCAGCCGTTTTTGCTCTTGGAGTTCTGGTTTCCGGACAATCAGTATGTTGCCTATATGCGCGACAAAGGGCACTACGCGACTTACGGAGATGTGAAACTTCGGCAAGATCCCGATGGGAAGTGGTCGGGATCCATTCGTATCGACGGGTTGAGTGTCGTGGCCGAATGTGCTCCAACCGGCCCGATCACAGGAGGAGCGGGATCCAGCGGAATGCAGACGTTCTTCCCGCCCAACCTGTCCGGGGTTGCCGGTATTGTCGCGGTGGCTTTCGCTGGACATCAAATACAGACCTGTACGGAAGGCTCTTCGTGGAAGCTTGAGGGGACTCACGCGTTGGCGCGCGGTGTCCCATTGGGGCCTTCGACTTTTCAGTTCGGGTACCGTCTGGTGGGCGGCGCTTTCCATCCGTGAATCTCTCGAGGGCCGCCGATCGTCCAGCTGAGCCTTGCAGTTGAAACATAACAAGCGCTTGCACCAGACAGTCGCGTCTGTCACGCTTGCAGGTGAAGCCAACGTTGGCCTCTGGGATAAGGGGGGGACGCCGTGAGCGGACGCCTGACGAAGCTGCTCGAAGCAACAGGGCTCGGTCGAATGACCGATGGCGAGTATCAGGCCAACCTGAGCGGCATCAACATCTTCTTTGGTGCTGTGTTGGGCTTCGTTCTCGCTGGGGCTGAGCGGCTCAAGAGCTGGGCAGTTTGGCCTGCTCTTGCTCGGACTCTCCAGTGCTGTAATCACGATCCTCTACATCTCCTCAAGCAAGCGCCGCACTTCCTATTCCGTTCTTGCGCTCGTTTACGCTCTCGGCTTCCCGGAAGTCATGGATGTCCTGCTCGGAGGGCGGGATCTTGTCCCGGACAAGATACGTCCCACGCTCGTCGTATGGACATTGATCACGGTTCTTGTCGAGTTCTGGCCTCGTGACAGCGACCGAGGACCACAGGCCGAGCTCCGTGATGGACCTGGCGGCGCCGGGGGGCACGGGCTTGGCAATGAGGGGGAGTAGAGTCGGCGGTGGTTGTTGCGGGCCGAGCCCGCGCCGCCACGCCGGTGCAGGTCATCACAACGTTCGACCGCATAAGCGTTCTCGAGGAACTGCGCCACCAAGGTGCGAATGAAACGGTGGTTGCCGAGATGAGTACGGTTCGCATCGCCCTGGCGAATGTCCGTGTACCTGCGACTCCGCAGGAGTCCGTGCTGCTGGCGACATCGACGGTCGCCGAAGCGGGTCGACAGGGCGCGCTCGTGGTCTGTTTTCCCGAGTGTTTCATTCCCGGATATCGCTGGCCCGGCACATCCGCGCCGCCGCCAGATCCCGAGTTTTTGGAACGGGCGTGGTCCGAGGTGGCGAATGCCGCCGAGCTCGCCAACATCACAGTCATCTTGGGCACCGAGCGCGTGACCGAGCGCGGCCTGCAGATCGCCGCCTGTGTGATCAATCCGGACGGCACGATCGCCGGCTGGCAAGAGAAGGTGCAGATCGACCCGTCGGAGGATGCCATTTATCCTGCCTTCGGCTCGGAACGTCGAGTCTTCACCGCCGGCCCGCTGACCTTCGGAGTGGTGATTTGTCACGAAGGGTGGAGGTATCCGGAGACGGTGCGATGGGCCGCGCGTCGAGGCGCGCAGATCGTGTTTCACCCGCATGCGCACGTCGCCGAGCCCGGAAGCTATCGACCCGTCACCTTCGCCGATCCCGCCAACACGTTCCATGAGAAGGCGGTCTTGTGTCGGGCAGCCGAGAACACGTGCTACGTCGCATCGGTGAACTGCGCGAGCGAGGGCTCCGGGACCACGTCGGCGGTCGCGCGTCCGGACGGCACGCTGCAGTGCTTTCAGCCGTACGGGCAAGCGGGCTTGCTCGTGGCCGACTTGGACCTCAGCGCTGCCACCGGATTGCTCGCCACGCGGTGCCGGACCTCGCCGATGTAGGTGACGATCCGGAGAGGATGCGATTCGCCGTTTCTTATCTATCCCATGGCAGGAGTCGAGAATGGCGGAGGCAGGTGGGTCTCGGCGGGGATTCATTCCGCTCATCAGCGAAGCAGCGGCGCGCCACCAGGCCGGCCGGGTGCTCATCGTATTGCATCGCGGCGCGGAAGAAGGGTCACCGATGAGCAAGGTAGAAATGCGACCGACAAGTCACGACAGAACCGGAATGAACAGGGCCCGCCAAATATTGGGGCGGGCTCCATCTCGCTGGTCCGGCCCATCCACGACACGAATTCGACGGCAACTGGGAGTGCATCACCTGGTGATGCTGGCCGTCGGTATTGCGGGATACGGGTGCGAGCCTGCACGCAGCTGGGCGACGCCCGGGCAGCCGGCGGTCAACGCCGCGGAGCGCGCACTGATCGAAGGCAAGATATGCGAGCATCTCAACCTCCCTGCGGGCACGGCGCTCGGCACGGCGGAGTTTGCCCGGGTCACGGAACTCGACCTCAGCCGCGAGCCCGTTTCCGATGCAGGCGCGGCGTGGCTCTCCGACCCCGCTCAACCTCCAGCAGACGATGTTGACCGATGCGGGGGTACGAGCGCTGGCCCGAAACGACACGGGCCTGAAGCGACGGACCTCGCTGTTTCTCTGCGGCGCCCGGGTGATGGACGCGGGAGCGAGGTATCTCGCCGCCGCCTCGCCTCAACTGATTTAAATACCATAAGATAAATCATGACTAATATGGTCTTGACTGGCGATTCCGCATGACTTCAAACTGAAGTTGTCCGATGTCATGCGCTCAGAGGGCTCGCAGCCCGCCTGGTGATGGAAATCTCACCACGCTCCAATCCGCATCGCGAACACCGGCAGATATGGAAGGTCGTTTCCCGTGCAAAGAACAACAAGAGTGTGGATTGGGCGTTGGCTGGTCCTGGCGCTGTCCGTTCTCGTCTCTGGTTGCGGGGGCGGCGGCGGCAGCGGCACGCCGACACCCACCGCCACGGTCAGCGGCACCGTCGCCGTCGGCGCGCCGCTGAGCGGCGCGATCACCGCCGTGGGCGCCAATGGCGCGATGGCCAACACCGTCAGCGGCGGGGGCGGCGTTTACACGCTCGATGCGATGGGGCTGACCTTCCCGATCCTGCTGAGTGCCACCGATGGCGCCGGCACCGTGCTCTACTCCTGGGCCGACGCCGAGGGCGACATCGCCAACATCACGCCGCTCACCACGCTGGCGTTGCTCCTCTCCAGCCTCGCCGACAACCTCGGCGGCGTGTTCGCCAACTGGGCGCCCAGCTCGGCGCAACTCGACGAAGCCGGGATGCTGGCGGCGCAGGCGATCGTGAACGCCAACCTGCAAAGCCTGTTCACCGACGCAGGCGTCGATTACACCGAGTACGATTTCCTCACCACCCCGTTCAGCGCCGACGGCTCCGGTATCGACGGCATGCTGGATGCCTTGCACGTCAGCTTCGATTTTCTGGGTGGCGATCTGAACTCAGTCGTCACCATCACGCTCGCGGAAGACGGCACGCCGATCCTTCTCGATCCCGACATCGACATCAGCGACATCACCTTCGCGCGGACGCTCGCCGCCATCGCCGTCACGCCTGCCAGCACCAGCGTCGCCGTCGCGAGCGCGAGCCAATTCACGGCCACCGGCTCCTATTCCGACGGCAGCACGGCGGATATCACGTCCTCCGTCACCTGGACTTCCGGCACGCCCACGGTGGCGATCATCAACGCCGCCACCGGCCTCGCCACCGGGATCGCGGCCGGCGTGACGACGATCACCGCCGCGTCGGGGGCGATTTCCGACGACGCGGAGCTGACGGTGACCACGGGAGGCGGCTGGAGGTCCGTTTCTGCCGGAAACATCCACACGGTTGCCATCAAGACCGACGGCTCGCTCTGGGCGTGGGGATATAGCGGCTATCTCGGCGACGGGACCTCCGTCGACAAGAACACCCCGACCAGGATCGGCACCGACACCAACTGGGCCTCGGTGGCGGCCGGAAGAAGCCACACCGTCGCTCTCCAGACCGACGGCACGCTCTGGGCGTGGGGATACAACGCCGCCGGCCAGCTCGGCGACGGGACCACCGTCGCCCAGCCCACCCCCACCCAAATCGGCACCGCCACCACCTGGGCCTCGGTGACGGCCGGAGGCTCGTACACCGTCGCCATCCAGGACGATGGCACGCTGTGGGCGTGGGGACACAACGACAATGGCCAGCTCGGCGACGGGACGACCGTCGACAAACACGCCCCCACCCGGATCGGCACCGCCGACACCTGGGCCTCGGTGGCGGCCGGGCACAACCACACCGTTGCCCGCCGGACCGACGGCACGCTCTGGGCCTGGGGATTCAACGGCTATGGCCAGCTCGGCGACGGGACGACCGTCAGCAAGAACGCTCCCATCCGGGTCGGCGTCGACGACATCTGGGCCTCCGTGTCGGTGGGAAGCCTGCACACCCTGGCCCGCCAGACCGACGGCACGCTCTGGGCGTGGGGACACAACGAGTATGATCAGCTAGGCGACGGGACGGGCGGCGGCGCCTACTACGCCCCGACCAGGATCGGTACCGCCGACACCTGGGCCTCGGTAACGGCGGGAAACTGGTATGCCGTTGCCCGTCAGACCGACGGCACGCTCTGGGCGTGGGGATTCAACGGCTATGGCCAGCTCGGCGACGGGACGAACGCCCCTAGGAGCACTCCGACCCGGATCGGCACCGACACCAATTGGGCCTCGGTGGCGACCGGAGGCGTGCTCGATGGGAGCTTGCTGCATGGTTACACCGTCGCCATCCAGACCGACGGCACGCTCTGGGCGTGGGGAATCAACACCTATGGCCAGCTCGGCGACGGGACGAACGAGGATAGGAATGTGCCCACGCCAGTCTTCTAGGCCTGGCCGCGGGTGGGCGCGCCATCCGTGCCCATGCCCCAATCGATGATCGTCCGTTGATTTCATGATGTGCATCATCCCCGGCTTTGCGAAGAACTGGCAGCCGCCCGGCCCGGAGTGGTAGAATCTCCGGGATACGCGGCTCCGCGGGTGCTGGCGGCCGTTCCGGTCGTGGTGGCTGTCGCCGCCTGCGGCTGGGCCCCGCTCGTTCATGATTTGGCGCCGGGTGCGTATTCCGACTGAAATCGGCCACTGATTCCGATCCATTTCGGCCACCCATTCCGATCGAAATCGGCCACCCATTCCGATCCACCCGGCCACCGATTCCGACGCAAATCGGCCACCCGCTGGGAGCCGGGGTAGCGACGCGGCCCCCGCGGGTCCGTCCTCTTTCGCCACGCCGAGCCGAAGGAGCCGAGGTGCCCAGAGAGCGGTTGTCCGCGTAGATCAAAGAGGTCTTGAGGTTAAAGCAGGGTGTGGTCTGAGCAATCGGGTCATCGCCCACAGCCGCGGCATCGCTCGCAGCACGGTGCAGAGTACCGCGGTTGTCGGCGGGGGGCCTGAGCTGGCCATCGGCCCAGGAGATGGACGACGCGGTTGAGGCCGGTTGCCGTCGCCGTCGCTGTCGCCGGAGCAGCGGCCCCAGCCGGACTGGGCCCAGCTTCATCTGGAGCCGAAGCGCCACAAGGGCGTGACGCTGTTCCCTGTGCAGGAGCACGGCGGTTCACCCTGAAGGTCACCAGTACAGCCGGTTCTGCGATCTGTACGGCCAGTGGCGGGGTCGGCGGATCTGGTATGCGCCAGACGCACCGGGCGGAGAAGCTGTTCATCGACTACGCGGGTCCGACGGTGCCGGTGGTCGACCGCGAGACGGGCGAGATCCGACAGGCTCAGGCTCGTCGCGGTGGGGGCCGCAACTACACGTACCGAAGCGACGTGGACGGCGTGCCGGATGGATCGCGTCCCACGTCGGGCGCGCAGTACCTGGGCGGGGTGCCGGGGCGGTCCCTGACAACTTGAAATCCGGTGACGAGCCCGCACCTGAGCCTGACCTGAACCCGACGTACCAGAGATGGCCAGCCACATGGGGTGGCGGTGGCCGGCCGGGTGTGCCGTCCGAAGGACAAGGCGAAGGCCGAAGCCGGGGTGTTGGCGAGCGCGGATCCTGGCGCGGCTGCGCACCGGACGCCTTCCCCAGCGGAGCTGAACCAGATGATCGGGGAGCTTCTGGAGGCGCGAACAACGCCGTTCCGAGCTGGCCGGCAGCCGGCGCAGTGGGAGGAGCTGGACCGGCCGGCGCTACGGCCGCCGCCGAGCCGCCCCACGAGTACGCCGAGTGGTCGAAGGCGGGGCACATCGACTACCACGCGGCCGTGGCAAGCACTCCTGGTGCCGTATCAGCTGGCGGCCTGCGCTGCGAGGCGCGTGACCGCCACGACGGTGGAGGTGTGCACCGCGGCCGGCGGGGGGCCGCCGCGTGCGCAGCCACCAGCAGGGCCGCTCACGACGCTGCCGCAGCACTGCCGGACCACCATCGCCGTACGCGAGCGGACGCCGGAGCGGGTGGTGCGCTGGGCAGGCGAGGCCGGCGGCGGTCTCGGCGGTGGCGACGCGGATCATCGCGAGCCGCCCCCACCAGCAGGGCTATCGTTCGTGCCTGGCGATGCGTCTGGGCAAGGGTACGGCAACGAGCGCCTGGAGGCGGCCCGGAGGGGCCTGGCGACCGGCGCCCGCAGCAGGAGTCTGGCCCGATCCTAGAGCGGCCTGGACCGCCAACCGGCGGGCGCGGCGCGACGCCGGCGATCGAGCACGAGAACATCCGGGCGCTGACTGCGCCGGTGTTGCCGTCGTCGCCGAAGGAGGGCGCCGTTGATCCATCCGACGGTGGAGAAGCTGCGGGAACTGCAGCTGGCCGGATGGCCGACGGCCCGCGATCAGCTGCGGACCCCGGACGTGGCCGACCCGAGCTTCGAAGACCGCCCAGGCCTGCTGGACCGGGAGGAGCGGCCCGGGCGAACCGGCGCCTGAAGACCCGGCTGACGCAGGCGGCTGCGGCCGCCGGCCCGCATGGAGGACATCGACTACCGCAGCCGGCGCGGCCTGGGCAAGTCGCTGAGCCGCCCGGCGTCGTGCCAGTGGATCGCAGCGCACCTGAACGTGGTGATCACCGGCCCCACCGGCGTGGCAAGACGTACCGGGTGCGCCTGGCGCAGCAGGCGTGCCGCCACGGACTGCGGGCGGACCAGCGCCCGCCGCGGCTATGCCACGATCTGGAGATCGCCAGGGCCGACGGCAGCTACCGAGCAGCCGGCCGCTCGCGCGCGGACCGCTGGTGCTGACGATGGGCCGGCGCCACTGACGCCGGAGAATCGACGCGATCTGCTCGAGGTCCTGGATGACCGTTACCAGGCCCGTCCGACCCTGATCACGAGCCAGCGCCGGTCGGCGCCCGGCACCAGTACCTGGATGACCCGACGCTGGCCGACGCGATCCTGGACCGGGGATCCACAACGCAAAGATCGAGCTGGCCGGCGAGTCCCTGCGGAAGAAGGAGGAGAAACGTTGACCGAACCGCGGGAAGGGCCGAACGAACCCCCCGGTCGCTACGCCCGGGGGTGGCCGGAATGCGGCGGAACAGGTGGCCGTAATGGGCGGCCGGAATCGATCGGAATGGGTGGCCGAAATCACTGAATACGCACCGGGTCCGCACCAACCGACGTTGCAGGTGAAGCCGGTGTTGGGCGTCACGACACGCCTCGCCGCCCATCCATCAGAATCGACTCGGAGACCGCCGATGAAACCGATCGCACTGCTTATGTCCGTGATGCTGATGGCGACGGGGCAGCGTCGACGCGCAGTCCTTGCCGTTGGGCGGCAGGCTGCCGCCCCGACGGCAGATCCCGTTGCAGCGGATGCGCTGCGCGAAGTGACCGCCGCCGCGGCGGCCATCGTGGAAGCGTTCGGGCGCCACGACCCGGCGACGTACTTTTCTCATTTCGCACCGGACGCCACGTTCGTCGTTCACACCTCGCCGAAGCGACTCAACACGCGCGCGGAGTACGAAGCCGAGTGGGCGACCTGGGAGAAGGAAGACGGGTTCCGCGTCCGCTCCTGCATTTCCACGGATCAGCACGTACAGGTCCTTGGCGAAGTCGCGGTGTTCACCCATTCGGTCCGGACGGAGCTGTCTACGAAGCAGGGCCCAAGCACCGCGCAGGAGCGTGAGACCATCGTCTTCCATCGACGTGGCGGCAAATGGGTGGCGGTTCACGAGCACCTGTCGCCGCTACCTGGCCCGCAGCCTCCGGCCGGGAAATGACGCCCAGCCGCCGGCCGCAGCGACGCGCAACGGCAGGTGCGCCATGCCGCCGCGCCGGTCTCACCCCCAACGCCGGGCGGCATTCAAGAGCATGAAATTCCACCTCGGAGCAATTCCGGAGACCCCGGAGCATCTGCCGGATTCCAGCTGGACGCCGCTGCGTGAGCCGTCGCCCTGGGCCTTGCAGTTCCTCGCGTTGCCGTTGGGCATCGTTGCCAGCATCGGGGTCGGCTTCCTGTGGTTCAGCCTGACTCCGCTCGGGAACTTATCG
Source organism: bacterium (assembly GCA_016706845.1). GTDB lineage: Bacteria > Krumholzibacteriota > Krumholzibacteriia > LZORAL124-64-63 > LZORAL124-64-63 > PNOJ01. The sequence continues at coordinate 137,870 of JADJIV010000009.1, read as the reverse complement.
CCCGATTCATTGGGGATGGTGCTCGTTGCATTCGTCGCCATCATCCCGGTTCACGAGCTCATCCAGGCCGCTGCTCGTCATCTCCATGGTGCCGCTGTTCGCCTGCGCGATTGCGGGCCGTTCATCCACTCTTCTTGCCTTCGCTTCCACATTGAACGCGTTCTTTGCATGTGGCGACATGTTTGGTGTAGGATTGTTGCTGTCCCAGGTTCCGACAGGTGCGACAGTTCGCAATCAGGGGTGGAAGACATTCTGGAAGACACATGACGCCGATGCCGCCTGAACGGGGCGCGGCACGCGCCGGTGGCGCCCGCTTCACGCAGGGAATGCGGCCGGGGCTCCCGTTACGGCTTAGGCGCATGGCGCCGAGGAGACATCGTGACCGTCTTGCGTAAGGACAACGTCGGCGTCGTGGTGGAGGACATCGATGCCGCCATCGAGTTCTTCTCCGAACACGGCCTTGCCCTCAAGGGCCACGGGCGTCTCGAGCTCACGCGCTTCGACTCGCCCGCCATCGCTTCCGATCACCGCACCGCCCCCGTGAACTCGTCGGATTGGCTCAAGAGCTCGCGCCGCGGACCTCCCGCGTGAACCCTAGGGATCGCAAGCCCTGAAACACATGTGACGCGACGTGCAGTTGAACATGACGAAAGGTGCATTGCGTGAACGGCACAGCTTATCGATTCCTGGCAATCGTCGTCTCGAATGGAACCGCCTATCTCGCGGTGCGAATCGTAGAGCGCCGGTATCCGGAACTCCGCGGCGCGCTCCACGGCCTTTACACGACCGTCATGGTCTTTGGGTTCTGTTGCTTCTTCCGCGATATGCCGGCCCTCTGGGTGGCGCCGATGTTCCTGCTTTCTGCAGCGGCGCTGATCATATCGCTGCGCAAGCGATTGCCCGCCTGAATGGCGGCGGTAGCGTGCCGGTATCCGGCCGCGGCATGACGTCTGGCAGCGGTGTCGACAGATCACAACCACGGGGAGTGGTTTCACCATGGACATTCCGAGGATCTTCAACATCTCCGAAAGCGCCCATCGCATCCACAACCCGTTCACACCCGGTAACCTCGCCACCCTCGGCGCGGCGTTGCGCCTGGAGCCGGGGACGCGCATCCTCGACCTCGGCAGTGGCTCGGGCGAGATGCTGTGCACCTGGGCCCGCGATTACGGGATCGTTGGCACCGGTGTCGACATGAGCCAAATGTTCTCCGAGCAGGCGAAGCGCCGCGCGGAAGAACTCGGTGTCGCCGGCCAGGTCGAGTTCATCCACGGCGACGCCGCCGGCTACGTGGCCGCCGATAAGGTCGGTGTGGCGGCTTGCCTCGGCGCCACCTGGATCGGCGGGGGGGTCGCCGGCACCATCGAACTTCTGGCGAAAAGCCTCCGCACGGGAGGGATCATCCTCATCGGCGAGCCCTATTGGTTGCGGCTGCCGCCGACAGAGGAAGCTGCCAGAAATTGCCATGCCGGCTCGATGGCCGACTTCCTCGTGCTGCCGGAACTGCTCGCTTCCTTCGGCGGGCTCGGCTACGACGTCGTGGAGATGGTTCTGGCCGACCATGAGGGCTGGGACAGGTACGAGGCGACCAAGTGGCTCACCATGCGGCGATGGCTCGAAGCCAATCCCGACGACGAGTTGGCCGAAGATGTCCGAGCCGGACTGACCTCGGAGCCCGTGCGCTACGCCGCGTTCACGCGGGAATACACGGGGTGGGGCGTGTTCGCGCTGATGGCGAGGACGTTAAGCATATGATGGATAACAAATTATGAGCCCATTCCACTCGCCGCACTGCCCCGCGTGCGGTGAACCGATCCCACCACTCGCTATGGACGGAACCTTTCGGCGAAAGGCCATGGAAGTGCTCCGGATGCGGAACCAGGCTGAGATTCGGCAAGCGGCACCCGCTTGTGTCGTGCTTCGCCTCGACGAGCATCATGTGTGGTACATTGATATTCGGCGTGCGCTACGCGTGGTGGATGGTGCCGGCGGGCCTCGCGTTGAGTCTCTGGCTCCGCTTCGATGCCGTGACCGGAGTCGAGGTGAAATCCTAACACCTGCTCGCAGCTGAAGATGGTGCTGGATACACTTTGATTGGAGTGATCGAAATGCGCCGATCTCTGCGATATTGGACGATCATCGCGCTTCTGGCCCTCATCGGGTGCAGCTCCGAGTACGATCCCGTTGATTGGAGCCCGACGCCGCCATCGGACGAAGCAGCCGCCTTCGTGGCGCAGGAGCCCTTCACGCCGCTCCAGTACACACATCAGATCATGGATTGGAACGGCATCGAGCTCTTTGTCTGCAAGTTCGGCGAAGGCCTGGATTGCCCGGCCGGGTGCATCTACAGCGCCGCGTATGGGTTGAATTACGGCGACCGCATCGGCTGGATCGGATTCGATCATTACCACAGCTATGAGCCGGACTCGACGAGGTTCTACGACTTCATCGGAACCGACACGATGCTCTTCGACGCGGACACCTGGTTCGCCCTGATGACGAGGGACGTGCACGCCTGCTTCGAGATGCTCATGCCGGCTTTGGCCGCCGACGGGGACACCGGCCGCGGTGCGCTGTTGACGCTGTCGACACTTCTCTATACCCACGAGTCCCGGGAAATCGCGGAGAACCTGGTGGAGAACCCGAGCCTCGCCGAAGACGCGGAGATCTTGAGCATCCTGGCCGCCTTGCCCGTGATGCGCTATGACATGTACGCAGCGGCCAGGGCCAGGGCCCAGGAGCTGCTGGACGCGCTCGGGTCTCCCGGTTTCGTGAAGTGATGGCGGGCGCTTTCGGTTGCCGGATTCATCGGTCACGCCCATCGGCGCGCCAACTCCTAGGGGGGCACGATGTCAGCCAAGATTCTCATGCTGTGTGCCGTTGCGGCGCTGGTCGCCTGCGTGCTGGAAATCCTGCGGCGCAAATTCACGGCGCGCAGCCGGCTGCATTTCTACGGAATGTACGCGCTGGTCATACCCATCGTGTTGGGGCTGGCTTATGACAAGCTGCCCAGCTTGTTGGTCGTGGCGACCAACTCGCTTGGCACCTTGCTGTTCGTTCTGTCGATCCGGCAGGCGAGTCGCGATTCTTCGACGCCGGCTGTCCGAGCAGCGGAATAAGCACATCATCATGGCGTGTAGCCTCACAGGGCACTGAACGAGAAGTGCTTGGTGATTCTGGAATGACGTTCGCCAAATGCGCGCATCCGACATGGCCGATTGTCTCGCAGCCTGGCTGCGCAGACCGCGCGCCGATCCGTTGGCCGGTTCGTTATAACGACAGGACAGGGAATGCGATCCTGGATACGCAGCGCAAGGCACTTGAGGAACTTCTTGTTGGCGTTCACGATGCTGTCGATGGGCATGGTCGCCCGTGCGGTGACGGCACGACGGGCCCGGGCGGTGGCGAGGGAGGATGGCAGATCGTCGGCACCTGGGACGCATGTCGGGTGACATACGGCGAGATCGCGATCGACCTTCACCATGGGAACATATACTGGTACATCGATGAGACCGGCCACTTCTGTGCGAAGAATCGCCCGGCGTTCGGCTATGTCACGACCGGCTGCGGCGCGGTCGGGGCGCATCGAATTCTCCAGGAATTGAGCTACGATGACACGAATTGCAGCTGGCGCCTGTCCCTATCGGCGGACTCGGATACGCTATTCGCAGATATCATCGCCACCGACGGGCAGGCGCCCGATGCGTGGGTATTTGCGCGCTGTGACAGCACGCTGGCGGGGGATTGCTTCTGCGATCAGGGGCCATGAACGAGAATGCCGCCCTGATTGTTGTTGTGCGAGTGGCCGCAAAGTTACCGGATAGCTGTGGTGCCCGACCACGGCTAGCCGCGAATCCTGAGGCCGCGGTTCTTCCATGCCGGGCGATCCCTGCGGATTCTCTATATGAGTGCAGGCATTTCTGATATCCTCGGTCGAGCGGGCGGGAATCCGGCCGGCAAGGCGGCCGGGCCCCGGATAGGCCGCACCTCGCACCAGCCAAGAACCGGCGGAGGTTCCATGAGACGAGTCACCGGCATCGGCGGTGTTTTCTTCAAGGCCAAGGATGCGCCCGCGCTCCGCGCCTGGTACCAGCGCCACCTCGGCATCGATGTTCAGGCCTGGGGCGGCGCGGCCTTCCCCTGGGCCGACGGCGACGGCAAGCCCGCGGCCGGCACGACCATCTGGTCCATCGGCTCGGCCGAAGGCGACAGCTTCGCCCCGAGCAAGTCCTCCTTCATGGTGAACTATCGGGTCGAAGACGCCCGCGCGCTGGCGGGGCTCCTCAAGGCGGAGGGCTGCAACGTGCTCGACAAGATCGACGAGTCGGAGTACGGCGTGTTCGCCTGGGTGATCGATCCCGAGGGGAACAAGGTCGAACTCTGGCAGCCGCCGGCCGGGCAGTAGTCGGGCGCGGGATTTGCGAATGCAGCCGATTGGCCGACGCAGCCCCCGGCGGCAGCATGAGATCGCACAGGAGGACGAAATGGCGGCCCGAGGATACCCTGCGATGAAATGCGGATGGATCTTGGTGGTGCTGGTGGTCGCGGGTTGCGGGCGGGTCAGCACTTTCGGCCCCCCACCCGGAGCCGTTGATCCGGTTGATCGCAGCCGCTCGCTGATTCCATCGGACGCCGCAGTTCTCAGCGACCAGGAGATCGACCGCATCCTCACCGCGCGCGTCGAAGTTCCGGACAGGATGCGGGTCGCCGTCCTGTATCTGTCGCACGACAGGAGCCGGGACTGGTGGCAGCAGAACGACCTCAGCGAGGATTCGTTCCGCTCCGCCCTGAGTCCGGTGCTGAAGCTTCTCGAAGATGAACGCGTGTCGGACGTCTCATTCCTGCCGAGCTTCCTGCTGCCGGCCCAGAAGTCGATCCCGCTCATCCGCGAAGCGGCGGCGCGCTACCAGGCAGACTGGGTGCTCATCGTGAAGACCGAGGCGCGGGAGTACAGGAAGGACCGCGTCCTCGGCAAGGACGAAGCGCGCGCCAGCTGCGAGGTCGAGTGCGTCGTCCTCGATGTCCGGACGGGCACGATCCCGTATACCTCGGTTGCCCGGGGAGATGCCACCGTTGAAAAAACCGACGAGGAGTACGCACTGTCAGAAACATCCTTGCGGGCAGAGGGGCAGGCCATCGAGCAAGCCATGATGGAGAATGTCGACGGCCTGTTGATCTATTTGGGCAACATCGGCAGTCCCTGATCAACGGCAAAGACGCTCTGCAGGGCGGTCTTCTGGATCGTCATCGGTCCGGCACGGTCGGTCCGGATCCGCAAGCGCACAACCAACGCACTCGACGACATGTTGGCAAGCGCAGCTGATTGAAGTTCGTTTACCCCCCGAAGGAACGCCGACGACATGGACGACATCAAGACCAGCGTCTGCCCGGTGGAACGTGCCGGCAGCCTCGACAACCGGGCCCGCGCGTGCTTCTGAACAAGGCGGTCCTGCTGAGGAAACCATAGGGGAACGCCGAGGCCGCACGCTGCTTGCCGGTGCCGGCGAGACAAGGAACGGGTCATGCTGGAGTTGCGAAAGAAGAAGTTCTTCTCGAACGAATACGTCGCCGAGGAGAATGGAGCCGTCGTCGCAGAGCTGAACCTGTCGATCTGGCGATCGCAGGGCGAACTCACCATCCAGGGACGCAGCCTGAAGCTGAAGAAGCGAGGCGCACTGAGAGACACGTTCGAGCTCCTCGACGGCGATACCGCCCTGATCGAAGTCGCGCAGCCCAGCGCCTGGCGCTCCAGGCTCAGGTTCCGCTACGAACAAAGGGACTTCGAGATCGTCGACAAGGCGTGGTACAGCTCCACCCTGCTCCTCAAGGCGGGCGAGTCGGTTGTCGGCAGCATCAGCTCGAGGGGTCTGTTCGCCGAAGGGGCGAAGGTCGACCTGCCCGACAGCCTGCCCTTGGCGCTCAGGGTGTTCGTCGGCTGGATCGCGATGATTCACTGGGATGATTCCGCCACGGCAGGCGCCGCAGCAAGCGCCGGCTGACCCTCCCGCGCAGGACCGGCCGCAGGCAGCCGGCGCGACGCCAGAAAGACCGGGTGGTCGTGACCTCACGGAGCACTTCCGCAACCTATCGGATCATCGCTCTGGTGGCCATGGGTGCGATGCTGTCCGGTTGTTCCAGCTATCACCTCGTCTCGGATCGCTGCGACGCCGACCACCCCTCGCCGGGTCCGGGCACGGCCGGTATCGTTGTCGGCAGCCATGTGCGGATCACCCGCCATCACGGAGAGCGCATCGCGGGGGTCGTGCTCGAAAGGGACGATGACGCCCTGACCGTCCGGAGGTATGCGGCCCGTGGCATGGCGGCACAAGTCGTCCCGGTTGCGGAGATCAGCTTCATCGAACTGCGCCAATCCGAGCCGGTCCCGATGTTGGGCAAGATCGCCATCGCTGGCATCGCCGTCGCGGTCGGGTATTACCTGCTGGTGGGGCTGGCGCTTTCTGGTGCGCGCCTCGATTAGCAATTCCGGGGGCTGCCGTGAAGGCCATGATGTCCTGCGTGATCGCCGGCGCCATTCTGGTCGTCCTGGGTTGCGGCGACGAGCCGCCGTCCAGGCCGCGGCCGCCGGAGATCCCGGAGACGGAATTCATCACGACTTCCGACAACTATCTGAACAACCGCTTCTTCAAGCTGGATCTCGCAGGTCCGAACAGCTTGCCCGTTCACGACGTGCCGGGGCGCGACGCCTCACGCCAGCGCATCGACCGGGGATCGATCCGCGTGTACCGTCTGGTGACGGGAGGGGAACAGAAACCGGACGACGTCGCGAACATCGCGGCGTACCTGGACACCACGGGCGTGTTCTGGGTCGGCCCGGACTGCCCGCCCAACGACTTCCGGTCGCCCGTCGTCTACGGGGCGCGCTGGCGGGAGCTCGCGTGGCAACCCCTGGTGAATGCCGATGATGAGATCCAAGGGTTGGATGTGGGCTCGGAATTGGGCGCGGGCGACGCGCTGGCGGTCGTCTATGATTTCTACCCAGGCGATGGCGACTTTTCCTGCAGGATCGGCGACAGGCCGCCCTACGACCCGCCGTTGGGCGAGCTGCCCGGCGTGGAAGCCGCCTACTACCGGATGAAGCTGCTGAAGGCGCCCGAGGGCGCGGTCGATTACTCGTTCCACTACGTCATCAGGAACTTCTACGAGCTCGGTCATCCAGACATCGACGCGAATTCATTCCGCTTCGTGATCGAAGAGAACTCCCCGCTCCATCCGTCCGCCGACGCAAACGGTCTTCCCTATCTCCGGATTTTCGGGCTCGATCAGATCGACCTGGACGGCATCCCGGGCCACGATGGTCTGGTCGACATCGAAGATTACTGGATGATCGATCTGAACCGCGGGCTCGTCCACTTCCCGCTGGACTGGCCCTTCGCGGCGAGCCGGTCGCAGTACGAGGCCTTCGCCGACAGCAGCGGCTTCACCTGGGACGGCACTTACCTGCAGGGCCACCAGGCGCACGAGCTGTACGACCCGCAGGTGCCGTCGGCGACGTACCCGGAGTACGGGCATTTTCGTTTGAGGGCGACCTACACGTTGAACTAGGATGGTCCACAAGGTTCCGGGAGACTGCCGCCGAATCGCCAAACCGCCGCGACGCCATGCCGGGCGTCCGGGACGACGCTTGATCGATGTTGTTGTGATTGCTATCCCATATTTCCAATCGGAGGGATGAGCCATGCCACCTGCGAGCTCTTCTTCTGCTTCCGATTCACTGGGGAAGGATCTGCGCCACATGGCGTTGACGACGCCGGCCGAGACGCTCGGCTTCTCGGCGGACGACGAGTTTCCCGAAGTCTACGGCGTCCTCGTCGACTGGCCGATCTACAACAAGACCGTCGCCTCGATCCTCGCCATGCGCAACGGAACTAGTAGTCTCTACACGACGACCTCCTTCGGCGTCATCGGCGGGGAGATGCACGCTTCAACCCGGCAGGCCGCCAAGCGCTGCGTCAGGGTCGCGGCAGATTGTCTCGCGTCCAGCGAGGCCGTCGCCGACTACCCGCTGCCGACGAAGCCCGGCGTGTACTTCTACCTGCTCACCTACAACGGAGTACGGCTTTGTGCCAGCGCCGAGGCAGGCCTCGTGCGGGGGAGCGACCCGCTGGGCGTCCTGTTCAACGCCGCGCAGGTCCTGATGGCGCAGCTCCGCCGGCAGACGCAGGAAGCGAAGGGCGGCTGGCGGGGCCGGGTGGGACGCCTTTCAACCGGAGCCTGTCACCGGACCAATTGCTCAGCAATGCGGTCGCCGACCACGACCTGGCCGAAGTCGAGGCGCAGCTGGCCGCCGGCGCCGACGCCAACGTGTGTTCCCCCGACCATGTGCCCGTCATCGCCGTCGCGGCCAGCTACGGATGGTCCGACATCGTGGGCGTGCTCCTCGCGGCGGGGGCCGATCCCTCGCTGCAGGTTCGCACGGGGAAGCGAGGCGCGTTCCGGGGCCCCCTGCTCTCCCTCCCGGCCGCCAACGGCTCGCTCGAGACCGCACGCACCTTGATCGCGGCCGGAGCGGATGTCGATGCCGCCGATGCCACCGGCCTCACGCCGCTGATGTGCGCCGCGGGACAAGGCCACGAAGCCATCGTCCGGCTGCTGCTCGAGGCGGGCGCCAAGCTCGAACTGCGGGACCAGGAAGGATTCACGGCGCTCATCTTCGCGGCGAACCGGGGCCAGGCCGCCGTCGCCGGGATCCTGCTTGCCGCCGGCGCGGACGTGAATGCCGCCGCCAGCGACGGGTCCACTCCCGTCATGTTCGCGGCGCAACACGGACATGAAGAAACCGTCAAAACGCTGCTCGCGGCGGGCGCGGATCCCTCGGTGACCGGACGTCACGGCCTGTCGGCGATCGGGTTCGCCAAGCAGAACTCCCACGTGTACACGTTGGCTCTCCTGTTGGAGGCCGCGCGCGAAAGCGGGTAACAGGCGAAACAGCCCGTCGCGCGCCGCACGCGGGTTGATCGCAAAGCACCGGCACATGCCGGCAAGGCTTTCCGGATCGGGGGGACATGGAGCCGTGTCGTCAATGCGGGTCGCCGGACCTGGTGACCATCCACCAGCTCGTCGTCGCCAAGTACCCGATCAGCGAGTTCATGCCGGAGGACGGAGGGAATCAGCCCGTCGACCCGACGCACTTCGTGTTCGATCACTTCGTCGACATTCCGCTCTGCGAAGATTGCCTCGGCAGTCGCACGATGCGCCGCAGGATCCTCGCGGCCGCCGGCGCCCTGGGTTTGAGCTATTTTACGATCATCGACTGGCTGTCCGGCGGAGCGGGTATGCAGTGGGCCCGGGTCCTGCTGGCGCCGGTCCTCGCGGGATGGTGCTATGTCATCGAACACCGCAGCGCTCCCGGCAACGCCCTCGACGCGATCCTGCACAAGCTGTGCAAGGCGCCGCCGGATCGCGCGCTGTTCACGATGCGGGAATGGGGGGAGACGCCGCATGCGTGAATCGACGCCTCCGTGCAGGACCCGGGGTGACCCGTCGTGAGACGCTTCCCTGTTCGTGTGCAGCCACAACCGCGCCAGGAGCCCCACGGCGGCGTGGGTCTTCGCTCAACTTCCCGACACGGAGACGAAATCGGCGGGTCTGAGCGAATACGCCGTGAATCGCCTGACGCCGGAGTTGATCGCGTGGGCGGAAGTCGTCTTCGTCATGGAGCGGGCCCAGAAAAGCAAGCTGATCAAGCTGTTCGGGACCATGGCGGCCGGAAAACGGATCGTCGTTCTGGGTGTTCGCGATGAGTACGAGTGCATGGATCCAGGACTCATCTCACTGCTTGAAGCGAAGTCGGCGCCGTGGCGGCCGCCGCCGCGGACGGCTTGATGCAGCCTGGCGGCTCATGCGGTGATGGGGTAGTTGCCATGGGTGGCAAAGCGTTTGATCTGGTCGTCGGTATGTGGGGCGGCACCGCCGGCAACTGGGGGCGGCGGCAGCTCGAGCTCGACGAGATCGAGCTCATGGTCGTGGCCCGCAAGGAGGTTTGAATGCTGCGCGGGGCGCCCAAGGGCGGGACGGTCCTTCTCGTCGGCGGCACGGGGCGCACGGGTCAACGCGTCCTGTGTCGGCTGCTGGAGCGCGGCGTCGCCGTGCGCGCCGTCGTGCGGTCGGCCGGCCGGCTGCCGCCGGGTGTCGCCGGCGATCCGCGGCTGACGGTCGTCGAGGCCGACCTCCTGGCGCTCGACGACGAGGGTCTCGCGGCGCAGGTCCGCGGCTGCGAGGCGGTCGTCTCGTGCCTCGGCCACACGATCAGCCTGAGGGGCGTGTTCGGCCCGCCGCACGATCTGGTCGCGCGGGCCACGGCGCGCCTCTGCGGGGCGATCCGGGATTCGCGGCCGGCAGCGCCGGTGAAGTTCATCCTCATGAGCAGCGTTTCGGTCGACCACCCCGGCACGACCGACGAGCGACGGACGGACCCGGAGCGGCTGCTGCTGCGGGTGCTCCGCCGCCTGGTCCCGCCCGCCCGGGACAACCAGCGCGCCGCGGACTTCCTCCACGCCGTGGTCGGGACGGAAGACCCGCACGTGCGGTGGGCCGTCGTCCGCCCGGACACCCTCCGGGAAGGGGAGGTCTCGGCGTACGCGCTCCACGAGCACCCGGTGAGCAGCCTCTTCAGGCCGGACGACACCCGCATGTCGAACGTCGCCGATTTCATGTGCGACTTGGCGACCGTTGACGGATCTTGGGGCGAATGGGCGGGGCGGCTGCCCGTGATCGTCGACAGGAACTGATCGATCCGTCCGGAGGGAATCATGTACGAAGCCAAGACGAAGCCCACCAAGGCCGGCGTCGCCGCCTTCCTCGGCGCCATCGCGGACCCCGAGCGCCGGCGCGATTGCCGGGCGCTCTCCGCCCTGATGAAGCGGGTGACCGGCTGCAGCCCCCGGATGTGGGGGACGAGCATCGTGGGGTTCGACACGTACCACTACAAGTACGCGAGCGGGCACGAGGGCGACTCGTGCGTCGTGGGGTACTCGCCCCGCAAGGGGGATATCAGCATCTACCTGGTCCCCGGGTACGAGGCGGCGCCGGTCAAGGCGCTGCTCGCCAAGCTGGGCAAGCACAAGACGGGCAAGGCCTGCCTGTACGTCCGGCGCCTCGCCGACGTCGACACGGTCGTCCTCGAGCAGCTCGTGGCCCTTTCCGTGGCGGAGATCAAGCGGCGGTACCCGCCGCGGGCGGAGTGACGGACGGCGGCGATGTGCCCGCCCCTAACGCAGCAGAGTCATCCGGCGACGCGCGGCTCCCTGCGGCGTCTCCAAGGCATAGAAGTAGAGCCCCGACGGCACGTCCCGCCCCTGACCGTCCCGTCCGGTCCAGCTCACCTGGTGCCAGCCCTCCGCAGGGGCGTTGCCGACCAACGTGCAGACCCTGCGGCCGGCGAGATCGTACACCGACAGGTCGACGGGCCCGGCGCGCTCGACGTGGTAGCGGATCAGCGTGCCCGGGTTGAAGGGGTTGGGCTGGTTCTGCAGCAGCCCCGTGCGCGGCAGCGCCGGCGCCGGCGTGGCGCCGCCCGCCGCGCCGCCGAATCCCAGCCCCGGCAGCGCGTTCCCGTCGAAGTCGAACAGCGCCAGGTTCTCCCAGGGGTTCTGCGGTCCGCCCGTCGTCGGGATGAACGCCGGCTCCCAGTAGACCGTCCCGACGCCGCCCGACGTCTCGACGATCCGCCGCACGTCCCGCAAGAAATCCAGCTGCCCCTGCGGGGTGGCCGGATAGCCGGCCACCAGATCCTCCGGGCCGTCGACGAAATTGCCCGTGCCGTCGGCCGCCGCCAGCGTCCAGGGGTAGGCCGTCTCGACCACCATGACCGGCTTCCCGTACCGCGGCCCGAGGTCGCGCAGGTTGGTTTCGAGCTGCCAGAGCGAGCCGTGCCACCAGGGGTAGTACGACAGCCCGATCACGTCGTAGTCCACCGCGGCGGCCGCCAGATGGTCGAGGAACCAGCGGCAGCGCGCGTTGTCGCCGCCGGGCGACAGGTGCACGATCAGCTCGGTGCCCTCGTCCGGGGGCAGTGCGGCCCGGGCGGCGCCCGCGGCCGCCTGCAGCAGGGACGTCAGCGCGTCCCACTGCGCCGGCGTGTCCCAGGGACCGCCCGGCCAGCCGACGCGGCCGGCGTCCCACAGCAGGCCCGCGTCGATCTCGTTGCCGAGCTGCACGTAGCGCAGGGCCAGGCCCTCGTCGGTGAAGCGGGCGACGACGCGCGCCGTGTACGCGGCCAACGAATCGGCGAGCGCCGGCAGCGCGACGCCCTGCCAGGCGGCGGGCAGCGTCTGCTGGCCGGGGTCGGCCCAGGAGTCGCAGTAGTGCAGGTCGAGCATCAGGTCGAAGCCCGCGGCCCGCACCCGGCGGGCGTGGTCGAGGGTGGCCGCGAGCCCGTGCCAGGGTTCGTCCGGCGTGTGCCACAGCCGCAACCGCACCAGCCCGAGGCCCGCATCCCCGGCCAGGTCGAGCAGCGGCGCCGGTTGGCCGTCGCGGCGGTAGGTCGCGCCGAGCGCCTCCAGCCACGGCGCGTAGGAGAGGTCCGCCCCTGCCCGGCGGGCGTCCGGGGCGGCGAGGTCGCTCAGATCGTCGAAGGGGACGGTCGGCGCGGCGCCGCCCGCGGCGGGCACCTGCCAGGTCCGGTTGGGGATGTCCTCTTCCCACACCTCGGCGCCGCCGCTGCGCACGATCAGGAACTTGTAGGCGATGGCGCCGGGGGGCAGGTCGGCGAGCACCTCGAAGGTGCCCTGGCCGGCGCCTGCCTGCAGGACGCGCTGCCCGGCGGCCCAGCCGTCGAAATCGCCGCGCACCTCGACGGTATCGGTCGACGGGTCGAAGTAGCCCGCGGCCAGGTAGGGCCCCATGTCCACCCGGAAGGTCACGGGTGCGGCCGGGGCCCGGGCGGGCAGCAGCGCGGTGCAGCAGAAAATCCAGAGCAGCGGACGTCGCACGTTGTTCCGCCTGTCGGTGCGGGAGAGGGCGCGGGGGCCGGGTCCGGGACCGCTCCATTATAAACCATGACGGCGTCGGGTGCGGCGCCAGCGTCCGGCACGAAGGTGGCTTACCCTGTGGAAGCCCGTCCCTTCCCGCCATCCGCCGAGGAGACCCATGCCCAGAATCCGCGCCGCAGGCACCAGCGTCCCCGCCACCCGCATCGACCAGGCCGAAGCCGAAGCCTTCGCCCGCCTGAAGTTCGCCGGCCGCATCCCGGACCTCGAGCGCCTGATGCCCCTGTTCGCCAACTCCGGCATCGCGACCCGCTACTTCGCCGCGCCGCGCGACTGGTTCTTCACGTCCCACGACATGGCCGAGAAGAGCGCGCTCTACGCCGTCGAGGCGACCCGCCTCTCGGCCGAAGCCGCCGGACGCGCCCTGGCCGCCGCGCAGCTCGCGCCCGGCGACATCGACTACATCATCTACGTGAACACCACCGGCCTCGCGACGCCCTCGATCGACGCCCGCCTGATCAACGTCCTGGGCCTGCGCCGCGACATCCGCCGCACGCCGATCTGGGGCCTGGGCTGCGCGGGCGGGGCGGCCGGCCTGTCCCACGCCCACCACTACGCGCTGGCCCACCCGCGCGCGCGGATCCTGGTCGTGGCCACCGAGCTGTGCGGCCTGACCTTCCTGCCGGACGACACATCCAAGGCCAACCTCGTGGCCACGGCCCTGTTCGCCGACGGGGCCGCCGCCGCTGTGGTCTGCGGCGACGAGGCCGACGGGCCCGGGCTGGAGATCCGCGGCACCGGCAGCCGTTTCTTCCCCGACTCGCTGGACGTCATGGGCTGGACCGTGCTGCAGGAGGGACTGCAGGTGGTCTTCGCCCAGAGGATCCCCGAGATCGTCCAGCAGACCGCGGCCGAGGACATGGGCGCCTTCCTGTCCCGCTTCGACCTGAAGGTCGCCGACCTCGGCGCCTTCCTGCTGCACCCCGGCGGCACCAAGGTGCTGGAGGCGTATCGGGAGGCGCTGGACCTGCGGCCGGAACAGCTCGACCTGGCGCGCGGCGTGCTGCGCGACTACGGCAACATGTCCTCGGCGACGGTCCTGTTCGTGCTGGAGCGGCACCTGAAGGCGCACGGCGCGGGCAACGGGGGGCACGGGCTGATCTCGTCGTTGGGGCCGGGGTTCTGTTCGGAGTCGTTGCTGGTGGCGCTGTAGACCGTGAAGCCGACACGAGCGAGGGCCGGGGCCGGCGCCGGCGGTTCGTGGGTCGGCGGGAGCTCGATCTCCATGGGATCGAGCTCCCGCCGCGGCAAGCGAGGACGCCCGTCCGACGCCCGCGGCGTCAGCGCGTGACGAACACCTTCCGCGTCACCGCCTCCGGGCCGGCGGTCACGCGCGCGAAGTAGACGCCGCTCGCTGTGCGCGCGCCGTCCCGATCCTTGAGATCCCAGGTCGTCAAGTGGGCGCCGGCGCCCAGCGTGCCCGGGTCCTGCAGCCGGCGCACGAGGCGGCCCCTCGCGTCGAACACGTCGACGGCGACGCGTCTGGCGGCCCCGAGCCGGAATTCCAGCCGCATGCCGCCGCTGGCCGGGTTCGGCGAGGGTTCGCGCACGTCGAGGATGCCGGCGGTGAAGACGGCGCCGTCGCCGACGGCGGTCGCACCGACGTGCCGGTTGCGCAGGAACTGCAACGACGGCTCCGCGTGGCCCGGGACGAGCAGGTCCGGGGCGCCGTCCGCGTCGAAATCCTCGACGATCAGCCCGCTCGCGCCGGAGAACACGCCGAAGCCCTGCCGTTCGCCGAACTCCCCACCCGCCAGGCCCGCATGCACGTTCACGACGCTCGCGAAGGAGAGCGCCGCGGCATCGGGCAGCCCGTCGAGGTCGAAATCCGCGATGGCGAGATGGTTCGAACAGTAGCCCGTCTCCGCGTCGACGGGCGGGTCGAACGTACCGCCGCCGGCGTTGTGGAAGGTGTGGAGCCAGCCGGACGAGGTCAGCGCCACGATGTCGAGCAGGCTGTCGCCGTCGAGGTCCCGCACCGCGACCGCCGAGGGGTAGGCCGCCGTGGGCAGCGACGTCGGCGCGCCGAAGGCGCCGCCGCCGAGGCCGGGGAACACCGCCACCTCGCCCGAGCACGCCAGGATGCCGATCAGGTCGGCGAGGCCGTCGTCGGTGACGTCGGCGATCGCGACGTCGAGCGGGCAGGTGCCGGCCGCGCTCACGAACGTCGGCAGCGAGAATCCGCTCCCGGTGCTGAGGAACACGCTGAAACCGTCGTTGGTCGCCGCCGCCGCGGCGGACGCCTGGAATTCGCCGCTCCCGGTGCAGACCGCGACGATGTCGTCGAGGCCGTCGCCGTCGAGGTCGCCCACCGCGACGTCGATCGGGTGTTCGCCCGTTCCCAGCGTGCTGGCCGGGCCGACGGCGCCCGCGCCGTCGTTCATCAGGACCTGGACGTCGCCGCTCGCGGCCGTCACGGTGGCGAAGTCGGGGTAGGAGTCGCCGTCGAAGTCGCCCGCGGCGAGGCCGGAGGGCTGATCGGGGAAGTACTCGGTGGTCTCCGGACCGAAGAGCGACCCCGAACGCAGCCGCACCTCGATCGCCGAGAAATTCGAATTGATGGACACGAGATCGCCGTCGCCGTCGCCGTCCACGTCGGCCAGCAGCGCCTGCTCGGCGTAGCCGGCCGGGAGGAGCAGGTCCTCCTCGAACGTGCCGTCGCCGTTGCCGCGGGCGGTCAGCAGCGTGGCGCCGTAGTTGCCGACGGTCAGCAGGTCGAGGGCGCCGTCGGCGTCGATGTCGGCCAGGTGCATCTCCCCGAAGTTGTGCACGCCGCTCGGCAGCGCCGAGTCCGGCGCGATGAACGTGCCCGCGCCGGAGTTGATCAGCAGGGTGGAGGAGGTGCCGCCCAGCACGACGTCGGCGTCGCCGTCGCCGTCCAGGTCGCCGCAGAGAGCCGAGAAGTTGGCGGATCCCACGGCGCCGCCGTAGTAGGAGGGCGGCGTGAACACGGCGGCGCCCGCGTACAGATACACACCCGCGCCCGTCCCGTCGGCGGCGCCGATCAGGATGTCGTTGTGGCCGTCGCCGTCGAAGTCGCAGACGGCCGCGGCGCTGCCGTACACCGGACTGTAGGACAGCACCAGCGAGCCGGAGAGGCCGCCGGCGCCGTCCGTGTAGAGCACCTCGGAGACTTCGATGAACTCGTGCGCCACGACGATGTCGTCGTGGCCGTCCCCGTCCAGGTCGCCGATGCCGAGCGCGGAGGGGCTGACCAGCGTCGTGTAGGTCGTGACGGGCGTCACGGCGCCCCCGTCGCCGATGTAGGTCTGGAGCTGGGACCACGAGTAGGACAGCACGACGAGATCGTCGCTGCCGCCGTCGAGGTCGGCCCGCGCGAGCGTCAGCGCGGACGGCGGCGACGCGCGCCCGACGAGGCCGGCGACGCCGCCGGCGCCGTCGCCGAAGAAGACCCGCAACGAGTCGCCGTAGCTCAGGCCCGCGACGTCGAGGTTGCCGTCGCCGTCGAAGTCGCCCGCCGCCAGCTCGTAGAGGAAGTCCGGCGGACTCCAGCTGCCCGCGTTCGTGAAGGTGTGGTCGGGGTTCTGGCGCATGAACACCAGATCGCTGCCGGGACTCAAGACGGACACGACCGCGTCGAGCAGGCCGTCCCCGTCGAAGTCGCCGGGCGCCAGCGCGACCGCTTCGATGCCGGCGCTGAACTCGCGGAACGGCGCGGCGAAGTCCGGAGCGGCGCCGGCGCACAAGGGGACCAGCGCGGCGGCCAGGGCGGCGACGAGCGGGCGGATGCGAACAGCAGGTAGGCGGAAGATTGTCATGACGGACCCTTTCCGACGGCGTTTCGTGGTGTGGAGGACCGAGGCTCCAGCCGTGGCGGGCACGGGAGGAGCCCATGATGTCAGGCCTGAGTTCTGCTTCGATCCGGCGGCCTCACGGATCGTCATCGGATGCTCACTCCGTGATGACGATCGTGTAGTCGCGGTTGACCGTCTGCGCTCCCTCCGGGCAGGAGTCGTAGACGGTGACGTGCACCTCCCAGCTCCCCACCGCCTCCGCGGTGGGCGTGCCGGTCAGCACTCCCGAGGAGAGCGTTTCCAGGCCCGGGATCGGCACCGTGGGGATGGCCCAGCGGGTGACCGAACCCCGGCCGCCGCTGGTCGCCGGTTCGAAGTAGTAGGGCTGGCCGACGCGGCCGTTCGGCGGCTGGCCGCTGGTGATCACCAGCGGCGGGCAGTCGCCCGGGTCGGCGCGGGTCAGCACGTCCACGCAGTCGCCGCTGCAGTGGGGCGGGGAGGCGCCGCGCCAGGTCGAGCGCTTGGTGGCCGAATCCGGCCCGTCCAGCGTCATCGCGCCGCGCTCGATCTCGTCCCCGTCGATCCGTTCGAAGTGGAAGGTGTCGCCGCAGACCCGGCCGGTGTAGGTGTCGCCGGACTGGTCGACGTAGCTGGCCTCGTCGCCGTCTTGGGTGACCGTGAGCGTGACGTCGCCGCTGAACGGTTCGCCGCAGCTGTTGCCGCACTGGTAGGTGCCGGTCCAGGTCCCGGCGAAGTCGGCGGGCGCGTCGCACTCGCCCTCGACCAGGTCCATCGCCACGGCGTCGACGCTGAACTCGGCGTCGATGTTCGCGGTGACGCTCAGGCACAGGACCGTCGTGCCGCTGTTGATGATCTGCAGCGTGGGGCCGTCGGCGGCGGCGGTCTCGGGGTCGACGACCAGCGACGTGCCGTGGCTGACCGTGAACGGACCGTAGAGGATGCCCGCCTCGCACACGGTGGCGGGGTCATCACCGATGCGGATGAACGCCGTGGCGCCGAGATCCTCGTCTCCGCCGAAGAGGCGGGCCGCCTTGCGGGCGATCAGCTGCCACAACGGGACGCCGTCGACCTGCACGTGGTCGAGCGTCGCGGCGACGTCGATCTCGGCGGCGGTCACCGGCGCGAGATCGGGCGGCAGCTGGAGCGTGAACACGAGCGTGGACGTCACGCCGGCGGCGAGCTGGACGTCGGCGACGGCGCCTTCGAGCTCGGCCACCACGCGCTGGGGCTGGGGGTCCTGGGGTTGGCCGGGGCCGTCGTCGCCGGAGCAGCCGCCGATGAGGCAGCAGGCTGCCAGGATCGACGCGCCCTGGATCGAGGTGGTCAGGAGCGATGCGCTCAGGGATCGGTGTCGGGTCATCACGGGGCTCCTCGAGTCGGTATAATAGGTATGTCCTCGGCACCAGGAATTCAGGAGCATATCCGACTTATTTAAAGGAGATCAAGGGGGCGGCGACCGCAACCTGTTGCGAATTTATGATATGAAAAGGGGGCGGTCGCGGGATCAGGCCCCCCCCCGGCCCTGGAATGCCTATCTCACGGCGACAGCCGGCTGGTAAGATGACGCGGCGTGGTTCGCAAGCGGAGGGGCTCATGAACTGCAGTTCGAGATTCCGCGGCTGCCTCCTCGGCCTGGCCGCGGGCGACGCCGTCGGCACCACCGTGGAGTTCCGCCCACGCGGCTCCTTCGCGCCGCTGATGGACATGGTGGGCGGAGGACCGTTCGGGCTGTTGCCCGGCCAGTGGACCGACGACACCTCGATGGCGCTCTGCCTGGCGACCAGCCTCGTCGAACGGGGCGACTTCGACGCCGAGGACCAGATGCGCCGCTACTGCCGTTGGCGTTACGAGGGCTACCTGAGCAGCACCGGCATCTGCTTCGACGCCGGCAACGCGACCAAGGCCGCCCTGGCGCGCTACCGCCGCGACGGCGATCCGTTCGCCGGTTCCACGAACCCCGACACGGCCGGCAACGGCAGCCTCATGCGCCTCGCGCCGGTCCCGATGTTCTGGTGCCCGGATATCGACGCCGCGGAACGTTTCGCCGGCGAGAGCTCGCGCACCACGCACGGCGCCCCGGAGTGCGTCGACGCCTGCCGGCTGTTCGCCCGGATCCTCGTGCGGGCGCTGCGGGGCGAGCCGAAGGACGCCGTCCTGCTCGGCGACGCGGACGGCTTCGCCGCGGCGCCGCGGATCGCCGCGATCGCGCGCGGCGGCTACCGCGACAAGTCCGAGCACGTCATCCGCGGCACGGGCTACGTCGTGGAGTCGCTCGAGGCCGCCCTGTGGGCCTTCTCGCGCACCGACAGCTTCGCCGACGCGGTGCTCGCCGCTGCGAACCTGGGTGACGACGCCGACACCACGGCCGCGGTGTGCGGCCAGGTGGCCGGCGCGTTCTACGGTGAGGATGGCATTCCGGCGCCCTGGCTAGACCGGTTGGCGATGCGGGAGGAGATCGCGGCGCTGGCCGACGGGCTGGAGTCGGGACGGAGCTAGGACGGGACCAGCGCCGACTGCCGCACCAGCGTTTCCGCCGCCCGCATCGACCAGGACGGCCTCCGATCGGAATGGCGGCTTCCTCGTCGGCACCTTGTTGTGATATCCTGCGGTGCTGCCAGGCAATCCGCCACAGGAGCACGGCCTTTGCAACAAGCCGCGGCATGCGGCAGGACGAGCCCATGAGTTCAGGCACGCCGAACGACACCCATCCCGCGATCGAGGCCTACCTGGTCGCCGGCTACCGCAACATGTCGCACGCCCAGAAACTCGAGCGCGTCCGGGCGCTCACGAGAGCTGTCCAGGAGCTCGCGCTGCTCGACGTCCGTCGCCGTCACCCGGGCGCCGAGGAGCGGGAGCTGGCGCTACGGGTCGCCTCGCGGTGGCTCGATCCGAACCTGATGGTGCGCGCCTTCGGCTGGGATGTCGGCAAGGAGGGGTACTGATGCTCTCCGAACCCATCCTCGTCCTGGCGAGGCTCGTCCGCATCTTCGATGCGCTCGGAATTCGTTACCTCGTGGGAGGCTCGTTGGCCAGCTCGCTCTACGGGATCCCTCGCGCCACGCAGGACGTGGATCTGGTCGCCGACCTCGAACTCTCCCATGTGGATGGCCTTTCCGCCGCGCTCAGTGGCGGGTTCTATGCCGATGCCGTGATGATCCGGGATGCCGTCGACCGGCACGAGTCGTTCAACGTCGTCGACCTCGAAACGATGTTCAAGGCCGACATCTTCGTGGCTCGCGGGGATTCCTGGTCCTGCGAGGAGATGGCGAGAGCGCGTCCAGAGCAAATCGACGTGCCCGGAGGCGCGGTTTCGATCAACTTCGCAAGCCCGGAGGACACCCTGCTCCACAAGATGGTCTGGTACAAGCTCGGGAACCAGACTTCGGAGCGGCAATGGCGCGACATCGTCGGCGTGGTGAAGGTGCAGGGCGCATCGCTGGAGGTCGCGTATCTCGAGCGCTGGGCGCCGACGCTCGGCGTGTCGGACCTGCTGCTTCGAGCGCTGAAGGAAGCCTGATGGTTCGGCGCCTGGTTTCCGGCGACGCCGCCGGACCGACTAGCCGCCACAGCAGGAGCCGGAGATGATCATCGGCACGATCCACGATACGGGCCTCGAAGCCCTCGTCGCCCTGGTCGTCGCCAACACCGTCGCCCAGCTCATCAAGTTCGGGCGCGACTGGCGCAAGCTCGGCCGCCCGAACTTCGACCTGCTGGTCGCCACCGGCGGCATGCCCTCGAGCCACAGCTCCACCGTGACGGCCTTGGGCGTCTCGGTCGGCCTGGTCGCCGGCTGGAACTCGCCGGTGTTCGCCGTGGCCGCCTGCTTCGCGCTGGTCACGATGTTCGACGCCGCCGGCCTGCGCCGCTCCGCGAGCCTGCAGGCCCAGGCCCTGAACGTGATCGTGCGCGAGCTGCTCGCGCCGGACCACCGGCTCAACCGCCACAAGCTGAAGGAATTCCTGGGGCACACGCCGCGCGAGGTGCTGGCCGGGGCCGTGCTGGGCGCCGGCGTCAGCCTGGGGCTGCGGTGGCTGCTGGTGCGGCTCGGGAGCTAGGACGCCGGCGCTCCGCAGAGGAATCGTCCGCAACTTACCATGTAATAATATCTTGCCATGATGCTGCCCCGGAGGCGGTTGCGCCGGACGGAGGGTGTCCACATCTATTAACGATATTGACACTGCATCTCGTTATTGGTTGATGGGGAGTCTCGACCATGTCTCTACCCGCGCGACGCAAGCCCGTGTCGCGTGCGGGCAGACCCGGAGCGATCCCCAAGGAGTCATCGATGCGCCACACTAAAGCCCTGCTGACGATCCTCTGCCTCGCCCTGGCCGTGACCGCGGTGTCCCTGCCGACCACGGCGTCGGCGGCGGCCTACTCGATCACCTGGCTGGACATGTCGCCGAACGCGTTCGGCTCGGTGGTGCCCAACGGCTCGGTGTTCTTCGTGCCGGGCATCGGCAACGTCACGGTCACCTACTCGGTCCCCGCCCACTGGACGCACGGGCGCTACCAGAACCCCGCCTACACGGTGGGCAGCGTCACCAGCGGGCCGGACACGTACTCGTGGTCCAACTACGAGCACTTCGGCACCATCTTCGATGCCGGCCTGCTGGGGCCGGAGCCGGGCACCATCACCTACACGTTCGCGGGCACGCTGCCGGCGGGTTCGGTCTTCGTCGGGACCATCGGCCTCGGCGCCACCACCAGCTTCGGCGGCGGCGCCTCCGTGACGACCGTCAACCAGAATGGCACGTTCCTGGGCGACTACATCGGCGACGTCACCGCCGGCGCTTCGCAGTTCACCGGCGGGGCGGGCACGTTCTCGGTGCAGAACTCGGTCACGGGCGCCGGCGGCGCCAACCCCTGGTGGAACACGCAGCTGGGCGTGGTGCGCATCGACGACGCGGTGTCGAGCCTCACCGTGAACCAGAGCCTGATCCGCGGCGACGGCATCGGCGTCAACATCGGCTTCGAGCCCCACGGGATCGTCGCCGACGAGGCTGCGACCTGGGGCGAAGTCAAAGCCCTGTTCGAGTAGCACGGGTGCGTCGGCCCGGTCCGCGATGATGCGGGCCGGGCCGACATCCACGGCGACCGCTTGTGCTTCCTCCGCCGCATGCGCTCTGGTATGGTTCCGGTCGATGACTCGTATTCGGAGGATCGCCGACCCGCCAAGGAGCCCCATGGAGCGCACGCCGAGGGAGCCCCATCCGCCAAGCCGCCCGATCGCTTCCCCCATCCTCCACGTGCTGTTCTTCCTCTCCGGCGCCGCCGCGTTGGTTTACCAAGTGACCTGGGCCCGTTCGCTGAGCCTGGTGTTCGGCGGCACCCACCTGGCGGTGGCGACCGTGCTGGCCGTGTTCATGGGCGGTCTGGCCCTCGGCAGCGCCTGGCTGGGACGCCGTGCCGACCGGACGGCGCGACCGCTGCGCCTGTACGGCTTGCTGGAGCTGGGCATCGGTGTCTGCGGCCTCGGTTTCATGCTGTTCGTCGACCATGCCACCGCTTTCTACGCGCCGCTCGCCCGAGCCGCAGACGGCCACCCCGCCCTGCTGACCGCGATGCGGGTCGCGCTCGCCGCGGGCGCGATGATCGTGCCGACCACGCTCATGGGCGGGACGCTGCCGGTGCTGTCGCGTCTGGTGGTCGGCGGCGACGATGAGGGGCGTGGACGCGTCGCGCGGCTCTACGCGACCAACACGCTCGGTGCGGTGGCGGGCGTGCTGCTGTCGGGGTTCGTGCTGCTGGGCCGGTTCGGCGTCGAGGCGACGATGATGGTGGCGGTCGGGCTGAATGCCCTGGTCGGTGCGGCGGCCCTGGCGCTGGGGAGGCGGGATCGTGTGTCGGCGCACGCGACCGTGCCGAACGCGATCGCTCAGGACCGTCCCGCCGGACCCGCGTCCTGGCACGAGCGCTTCGCGCTCGGCGGCATCGCCGTGAGCGGCTTCTGCGCTCTCGGCTACGAGGTGCTCTGGACCCGCACGCTGACCATGGTGGTCGGGACCTCGACCTACAGCTTCGCGATCATGCTGGCCGCCTTCCTGGGCGGCATCACGCTGGGCAGCTTCCTGTGCGGTGCGTGGCTGGCGCGTCGCCGTCGGCGGGAGGACGACCGCGGACCCGTCGCGGCGTTCGCGATGGTCGAGATCGCACTGGCGACGGCCGCGCTGGCGACCACGGCCCTGATGAGCCGGCTGCCGGAGCACGCGCTGCGCCTGCAGGGCGTGTTCGGCGGCGACGGTCCGGCGCCCGGCGCCCGCAACGCGGCGACGGCGATCGTCGCGGTCGCCGTCATGCTGGTGCCGGCCGCGCTCTCGGGCGCCGCCTTCCCGCTGGCGACCTCCGTCGTGGCGGCGGGGCGTCGTCGCGTCGGGCGTGCGGTCGGCGACGTCGCCACCTGCAACACCGCCGGCGCCATCCTCGGCGCCGCGGCGGCTGGCTTCGTCCTGGTCCAGGCGTTCGGCGTGGAGCGCTCCCTGCTGCTGCTGGTCGCGCTGCAGGCGGGCGCCGGCGCCGTGATCGCGGCGCGCGCCGCCGGCAGGCGCGCGGCGGTCGCGGCGGCCGTGGCCGTGTTCGCGCTGCTGGCCGCCCTCGGCGCCGGCGGCGCCCGCAACCTGCTCTGGAACCCGCGCTACTTCGCGATCTTCGTCAACAACCAGCGCGACCTGTTCGAGTCGCGCGAGCGCATCGAGCGCGGGCTCGAGATCGTGGACGTCGTCTACTACCACGAGGGGGTCAACGAGACGATCAGCGTCATCCGGCCCCTGGGCGGCGACCAGGCCTTCATCGTCAACGGCCGCTCCGAGGCCACCACCGTGCGGGCCGACATGCAGTGCCAATACGCGCTCGGCCACGTGCCGATGCTCCTGCACCCGGCGCCGGAGCGCGTGTTCGTGCTGGGATCGGGCAGCGGCATGACGCTGGGGGCGACGACCCTGCACCCCGAGGCGCGCTCGATCACCCTGGCGGAGATCGAGCGGGACGTGCTGCCGGCCACGCGCACGTTCGCGGAGTGGAACCACCGGGCGCTCGACAACCCCAAGGTCCGCGTCGTCCACGACGACGGGCGCAATTTCCTGGCCGTGACCGACGAGCGCTTCGACGTCATCACGGCGGATCCGATCCACCCCTGGTCGGGCGGGGCGGCCTACCTCTACACCGACGAGTACTTCCGGCTGGCGGCGTCGCGGTTGGCGCCGGGCGGCATCATCGCGCAGTGGCTGCCCCTCTACGAGCTGACGCCGCAGGACGTCGGGACGGTCGTGCGCACGTTCGCCCGCAACTTCGAGCACGTGCTGGTCTGGCTGACTTGGTGGGACGCCGAGCTGATCGGCAGCAACCAGCCGTTCGCGATCGATCCCGAGGCACTGGCGAGACGCGCCTCGGCGGGCGCCGTGGCCGCCGACCTGGCGGCGGTGAACATGGCGGGAGAGACGGGCCTGCTCGACTACTGCCTGACCGGCCCCCGCGGCGCGCGGGCTTTCGCCGACGCCGTGGACGGACTCGTCAACACCGACGACAACCTGCGGCTGGAATTCTCGGCGCCGCGTTCGATCGGCCGGCCGGAGCTGATGGCCGCGAACATGGCGGCGCTGATCGGGTACCGCGAGACGCCGCCGGAGCTTGCGGCCGCCGGCGCCGGCGGTCGTCCCGAAGCGGCGCGCCTGGCCGACCGCGCCCACGTGCTCGCGCTGGGCGGCGCGCTGCCGGGCCCGGAGTTCGCGTCGCTCTCGCGGTCGCTGGCGGAACGCCATCCCGACTACGCCCCGGGCGGCTACCTGCGGCGCGAGGAGGCGGCCCAGCGCGCGGCGCAGCCGCGTCCCCTGGCCTCCGAAAGCTTCGTCGTCAGGTCGGGGGGGAGGCACCGGCCCTTCCAGCCGACCGCCGTCGCGATGCGGCCCAGCGAGCGCTGGTCGGTCGTCGCGGTCGTCGATCCCGACACGCGCGAGATGCTCGCCGATGCGTACTTGTCGGGCGATCCCGCAGCTCTCGACCTCGCCGAGCGGGCCTGCGCGACGGAGCTGATGGCCGCCCTGCGCACCGCGTGGGGTCCGAGCTTCGGTCCCGCCCCCGCGCCGCCGGACGAATACCAGGCGGTCGCGCGGGCTCGGGACATCCTGGGCAAGGCCGCCGCCGCCTGGGACCGACGGTCCGAGCCGACCGCGCGCTGATACAGCGACCAACCGAGGAGTCGTCCATGACCGGATCGAGCGTCGCGCATTCCGCCTTGATCGCGCTGGCCGCCGTCCTGGCCGCCGGCGCCGCCCCCGCCGCCGACCGCGTCACCGGCCGCGCCTTCACCACCCGCTCCGAAGTGATCGCGCCGCACGCCATGGCCTGCACCAGCCAGCCCCTGGCCACGCAGATCGCCCTGGACGTGTTGAAGGCCGGCGGCTCGGCCGTCGACGCGGCCATCGCGGCCAACGCCGCCCTCGGCCTGATGGAACCCACCGGCAGCGGCATCGGGGGCGACCTGTTCGCCATCGTCTGGGATGCGAAGTCCGGCAAGCTCTACGGGCTGAACGCCAGCGGGCGCTCGCCGCGCGCCCTCACGCTGGAGGAGTTCCGCAAGCGCGGCCTGGAGTTCGTGCCGCCGCGCGGCCCGCTGCCGATCTCGGTGCCCGGTTGCGTCGACGGCTGGTTCGAACTGCACACCAAGTTCGGACTGCTGCCGATGTCCGATCTGCTGGCCCCGACCGTGCGCTACGCCCGCGAGGGCTTCCCCGTCTCCGAGCTCATCGCCCACTACTGGCGGCTCAGCGTGCCGAACCTGATCGAGCACCCCGGCTTCCGCGAGGCCTTCACGCGCGACGGACGCGGCCCGGCCAAGGGCGAGATGTGGACCAACCCGCTGCTGGCGGCCACCCTCGAGCGGATCGGCCGCGAGGGTCGCGACGCCTTCTATAAGGGGGAGATGGCGCGCACCATCGCCGGCACGGTACAGCGGGCCGGCGGCTTCCTGAGCTACGAGGATCTCGCGGCCCACCGCAGCGAGTGGGTCGAGCCCATCTCGACGACCTACCGCGGCGTCGAGGTCTGGGAGCTGCCGCCCAACGGCCAGGGCCTCGCCACCCTGCAGATCCTCAACCTGCTCGAGGGCTACGACGTCGCGGGGATGGGCTTCGGCAGCCGCGAGTACGTCCACGCGTTCGTCGAGGCCAAGAAGCTGGCCTTCGAGGACCGGGCGCGCTTCTACGCCGACCCCGATTTCGCCGACATGCCCGTGGCCGGCCTGCTGTCGAAGGCCTACGCCGACGAGCGCCGCGCGCTGATCGACCCGCGCCGCGCCGCGCGCCGCGTCGACGCCGGCAACCCGGCCCTGCGCCAGGGCGACACGATCTACCTGACCGTCGCCGACGCCGACCGCAACATGGTGTCCCTGATCCAGAGCAACTACCGCGGCATGGGCAGCGGCGTCTGCCCCGAGGGCCTGGGCTTCTGCCTGCAGGACCGCGGCGAGCTGTTCAGCCTGAAACCCGGCGAGGCCAACACCTACGCGCCGGGCAAGCGCCCCTTCCACACCATCATCCCGGCCTTCGCCACCCGCGACGGCGAGCCCTGGCTCAGCTTCGGCGTCATGGGGGGCAGCACCCAGCCGCAGGGCCAGGCGCAGATCATCGTCAACCTGGTGGATTTCGGGATGGACCTGCAAGCGGCGGGCGACGCCCCGCGCATCCTGCACGAAGGCTCCAGCGAACCCACCGGCACCCTGATGACCGACGGGGGCGTGGTCAGCCTCGAGTCGGGCTTCGCCGCCGAGGTGATCCGCGACCTGGCCGGGATGGGCCACGACATCCGGGCGGACGTGGGCTCGTTCGGCGGCTACCAGGCCATCATGTACGACGCCGCGCAGGGCGTGTACTACGGGGCCAGCGAGTCGCGCAAGGACGGGCAGGCGGCGGGATACTGACCGCGACTAGGCGAGCCCGCCGCCCAACCTGACATCCAGATCTTCGGGCGCCAGGAACCGGAACGCCCTTCCCGATTTCGCCTGCACGAACAACCCGGCGTCCGCCACGCCCAGCAGGTCGGAGCGGGCGGTGCCGTAGCTCACGTTGTGGTATCCGGCATGTTCCTGGATCGAGTACACGGCTCCCGGGTGGTCCAGGCCGTGGCGGACCAGCGCCAGCTGCCGGTGGTTGAGCCCGAGCTTCGAAGCAGTCGACGACCTCAGGATCTCCAGGCTGCGCCGCCGCTCATCCATCTTGCTGTCGAGGTAGGCGTGCAGGTCGTCGATGGCGTGCAGGATGATCCGCATCTGGTGCAGAAGGAAATAGGTGGCGTCGTTGTCGTCCGTCTCCGTGTAGAGGAAGGCCCGGTTGTAGGCGCTCCACGCCCGCAGCAGCAGTCGCGAGATGGAGACGTATTCCATGAGCCAGTAGCCTCTTCTGGCCATGGACCAATAGAACGAGGGCGCGGGCGGTGCGGCCGTTGCCGTCGATGAAGGGGTGGTCGTAGGCCAGCCAGAAATGCAGCAGGATCGAGCGGGCGACCGGGTGGATGAAGGGCGAGTCCGAGACGTCGTTGGCGAATTCGCACAACGCTTGGAGACGATCGGGCAGTTCGGCTGCCGGCGGCGGCGCGTGCAAGGTCCTGCCTTCCATGTCCTGGACCACGATCTCTTCGTCGTCGCGGCGGAACCGGCCGGCGGCGGCGGGATCGGCCAGGGTGCCGTCGGTCAGGATGCCGTGAAGTTCGCGGACGAGGTCGGGCGTCAGGTCCACGCGGCTGGTCCGCTCGGCGATGAAGCGCATGCCGAGATAGTTGTTCACGATCATCCGTTCGCCCCGGTCCCGCGGCTCCCGCTGTTCGCGCAGCATGTGCTTGGCGACCTTCCGCGTCGTCGCGGCGCCTTCGAGCTGGCTGGACGTGATGGGCTCTTCCAGCAAGGAGCGGAGCAGGTAGCCGTGCCGCTCCTTGTCGGCGGGGAGGGGGGCGGCGGCTTCGATCGATCCCGAAGCGCGACGATCGATCCCGTGGACCATCTGCTGGGCGATGTCGGGCATGGCGAAGGTGAAAGGACGACCTCGCGCATCGCGCAGAGGAATGGGGCGGGACAGCGCCCTGCGGGCCAGCTTGATCGAAAGCCACCATTGCTCGTGGTCGAGGCCGTCGGGAGGGGTGAGCTGCCGCAGCTTGTCCCAGTGTCGGTAGCGTCCGCCCGGAGCAGCTTCCTTCTGTCTGTCGAAGACGCGCGTCAGCGCGTCGGTACGCCCGGGGGCGCGGTTCAGCAACCCATCCAGGATCGTGTCCGCATCCGGCGGTGTCATGGGGATCTTCATGGGGGACCTCCAGGAACTATCAATTTGATCAACATTGATAGTTCCTGAAACTCGCGGCCTGGCGGGGTGGCGTCAAGCATCAATTATTAATAATTATCAAATTAATAGTTTAGCCCGATTGCCGGTCTTCCGGGGGTTTAGGCGGCCAGAACCAAAGAAAAGGCCGCCCCCCCGCAGGATGGCGGCCCTGTCTGAGATCACCCCATATCAACGATAGATCGTTTTGACCGCCCCCCAGGTCTTCGCCTCGTTGGCGACGGTGCCCGGGATGCCGCACTGCATGCGGATCGTCCCGGTCGTGCTGCCGGACATGCCGCCGAGGGGGCCGCCCGGACTGCCGACGAAGTCGATCCGGTAGGTGATGTCGAAGAAGCTGTCGACGGCCCAGCCGCCGCCACCCCCGCCGCCGCCCCCGACCATGGTGAGCGTGGTGTGGCCGGGGCTGGGCATGCCGAAGCCGCCGCCCGCGGTGATCCGCAGCAGGTCGAAGTCGGGATCCCCGGGCGGCAGTTGCCCTTGCATCAGGAACAGGTCGTGCGGGAACGACTGCACGGGTTCTCCGGGCAGGCGCGGTCCCGCGTGGCACTCGTAGAAGATGTCGAAGAACGCCGGGCGGAAGTAGCCGGCCATCGAGCCCGCCCCGGTCATCTCCATGTGGATCGGGGCGTGGAACTGCTCGATCTCCCCGCCGAGCGTGCCGCCGGCCTGGTACGTGATGTCGAAGAACGAGTCGATGATCGCTTCGATCCCGATCGTCGTGCCGGGCGGCAGGCCGTCGATGATCATCATCGGCTGCAGCGTCACGTAGCCGCACGGGTTGGGCGGGTAGTCGATCGTGCCGGCGCCGTTGTCGGGCACGACGCACTGCGCGGGCGGGAAGGCGGCGGCGGGAGAGGCCAGCAGGACCGCGGCGACGGCAAGCGCCAGCGCGGCCCCCGCGCCGGCGGGCGGCGATCTGCGAGACTTCGTTACCTTCATCATGGTGGACCCCCGATTCGTGGTGTGGCGGGGGCGGCGCAACGACGCCGCACCCATCACCGGCGAACCGGACGTCCTTGTCGGGCGGTGTTCGCCGGCAACATGGACGATTTTAATCCCAATTACAGGGTGATCGTCAACGGTGTTAATTTGATACCGATACGGCATTTACCCCAGGATCAGTGGGGAGCTCAATCCGGCCCAAGGCGGCCGTAGGCGGTCATTTCAGCATGACGATCCGCTGCGTCTGGCTCGCGCCCGCGGTCGCCAACCGGACGAAATAGACGCCGCTGGCCGCCGTCGCGCCGTCGTCGCTGCTCCCGTCCCAAACCGCCAGGTGCTCGCCCTTCTCCAGGACGTCGCGTCGCAGCGTGGCCACGCGCCGCCCGGCCAGATCGTGGATGCTCAGGTCGATCGGGCCGCCATCGCCCAGCGTGAAACGGATGCTGGTCGCGGGATTGAATGGATTCGGTTCGGCCGGATGCAGGCGGGTGGTTCCCGTCACCGATGGTGCGGCCGTCGCCGTCCCCACGCTGAAGAGGTGCTCGACAGTCTGGCCCTGGTAGGTGACGCGGAACTTCCAGACACCGTCGTCGCCGAACGGCAGGTACCAGCTCCAGTACCACCACGATGCCGCGTAGTGGGGGACGTTCAGCCACGCGGTCCATTCCTGCCAGACCGAGCCGTCCGGCTTCAGCAACTGATAGGTGCTGATCTGGTTCTGCAGCTGATCGCGGTAGTAGGTGGCGAAGTAGACTAGATCGCCGGCCTGGTAGTGGATCTGCTCGTTGGTGATTTCGGTGTTCGGGCAGCTCGGCCACACGGGCGGCGCCGAGTGTGTGCGCAGGGCGTTGATCGCCGGGTCGTAGTAGGGGCGCTGCTCGGCCCACCAGCCGTCTGCATTCAGCGAGTTGCAAGGGCCGCTCCAGGGATCGACCAGCTGGCCGAGGCTATCGTACAGCTCGAAGTGCAGGTGCGGGCCGGTGCTGTTGCCGCTGCTGCCCACGACGCCCAGGTACTCGCCGGCGGCCACCGCGTCGCCGATGTTCTTGGCGGTGGTCGACCCGCTCTTCATGTGGCCGTACCAGGCGGTCGATCCGTCGGCGTGCTGCACGTAGACGGCGTTCCACTGGCCGCCGCCGAAGCCGCAGTTGTGGTCGGCATAGCCGTCGTACTTGCCGACGATCACGCCGGGGGCTGCAGCGACGACCTCGACGTCGTCGTTGGCCATCTTCAGCCAGGAGAACGGCCAGGTGAAGATGTCGGTCCCCGCGTGGTTGTAGCCGCCGGACAGGTCGTAGGTGCGCGTGCCGCAGTTGTAGTCCAGCAGGTGGTTCGGGTAGGTCGCGTCCTGGTCCACGAAGTTCGAGATGCCGTGGTAGCCGGGGTCGTCGAGGTGGGCGGCGGCGCGCAACGGCCACTGCAGGAGCACGCCGGCTTCTTTGTCCGCCGTTTCCGGCAGGAGCCCGCGCGCGCGCAGGTCCGCGACGTTCGCGGCCAGCTGGGCCTCGATCTCGGCGTGCTGCTCGGGCGTGACGCAGGGCACGTCACGGTCGACTTCCCAGTAGCCGTGCGCCGCGGCGAGCGGCGGGTCGGCCGGCGGTTGCCCGAGGCCGGCGGCGGGAACACCCGACACCTCGACGACGCGCGCCGGAGACGCCGGCGCCCAGCAGAGGGAGAGCAGGGCGAGGGTCAGCGGGAGCAGGAGCGGTCTGCGATCGGAGCGGTGGGCCATGGCGAGCTTCCTTCGTGGCGGCGTACGGGCACCGGGCTGCCGTGAATGAGGTCTGATTATGTCCTATATCTCGCGGATTGACAAGGGGGGAGGATGTCCGCGCTGCGGGCGCCGTGCTGCAAAATTGAAAGTCGGAGTTTCAATTTTACCGCAGGGCGGCACGACCGACGCCCATAACCGAACTCGCCGGCGCCGATGACCGCTTGCCAGCCGCGTGACGATTGCGGAGAATGACGGGGATTCCGAACCAGCCTGCAGATCGCCCACTCGTCTTCCGATCGACCGCGACCCGCCCCTCGGGTCGAGCGACTTCGGCCGCGAACGAAAGAGGGTGGCATGTCCAGGTCCGTCAATCTGCTTCCCGAGCATCCCATCGTCGAGACCCGCTACTGCGGCGCGGTGTCGCCGGAATCACTGGCGCTGCTGGTCCGCGAAACGATCATGATCTGCCGCGCCAAAGGCGTGACCCGGCTGCTGGCCGACTGCTCGGAACTCGAGGGCGGGCACTCGGTCGTGGACCTGTACGCGACGGTCGAGACCTTCCTGGCGAACGATCCCGGCGGCACCGTCAGGGAAGCGGTCCTGTTGCCGAAGGGGCACGCGGCGTTCGAGGCGGTCCGGTTCTGGGAGAACGCCTGCCGCAATCGCGGCCTCTGCGTCCAACTCTTCGATGATCGCGAGCGGGCGATCGCGTGGCTGATGGAATGACGGGCCTGGCGCCGGCGGCCGCCGCGCAGGATCGCCGCTCCCCGCGCGTTGGGATCGCTGCCCGGCGGACGGCGCCTCACCCCACCGCGCCGCCCCGGGCAGGGAGCGGCGGATGCCCAGCCTCGACGTGACCCTCGTGATCGATCGGCCCGATGCCGCGGCGGAACTGTGCGCGGGCCTGCGGCGGCAGGGCTGCCGGGTCGAGACGGTGGTCCGCGACCACATCCCCCCCGCGAACCTGGCGGCCTCTTCTTCCTCCCTCGTGGTGGTGAACATCGAACCCCGCGCCGCGGGCGCCCTGGCCTGGTGCCGCGACGTGCGCGCGGCGCGTCCCGACAGCCGGATCTGCGCCCTCTTCGAGGAGGCGGACGAGACGGCGCAGGTCGTCGCCCTGGAGACGGGCGCCGACACGGTCCTGGTCCGCCCCTTCAGCGAGCGCCTGCTGCTCGCGCACCTGCACGCGCTGGCCCGCGGCCGACCCCGCCGGCCCGGTCGGCACGACTCGGGCGCGCTGGTCGTGGACGAAGGCGCCCGTTCGGCGAAGCTGGCGGGACGGGCCCTCGATCTGACGGACACGGAGTTCGAATTGCTGCTCCTGCTGGCCGGGCGACCGGGACAGGTGGTGGACCGCGAGACCATCAAGCGCGAGATCCGCGGCCTGCCCTTCGACAGCCGCGACCGCTCCATCGACCTGTGCGTGGTGCGCCTGCGGCGCAAGCTCGGCGACGACGCCCTGAATCCCCGTTACATCAAATCGGTGCGCGGGCAGGGCTACCTGCTGATCGCGCCGACCTCCTGATACACGATCGCCACAGTCCAGGGAACGGCGGTTGCACCTTCGCGCCCCGCCGATACACGGCGATACGAACGGCGCGGCCGGGAATGCGCCCGACCCCGCGTTCGGGACCGGCACGGGTGCCGGACGTGATCAAGGAGGTCCCACGTGATTTCTTCCATCGGCAGCACCAACACCACCGCGGCGGTCGCGATGACGCCGCCGAAGCGACCGTCGCCCGAGGAGATGTTCGCGGAGCTCGACACCGACGCTTCGGGAACCCTCGACGAGACCGAACTGCAGGCCATGATCGACCGCATGTCCGGGAAGATGGACGCCGATGCGCCGTCCGCTTCGGAGATGATGTCCCGGCTCGACACCGACGGCGACGGCGCGGTCAACGCCGCCGAGCTGGAGGCCGGCCGGCCGCAGGGTCCTCCTCCCGGCGCCGGCGGTCCGCCGCCCGCGCAGGAGGAAGCGTCCCTGCTGTCGGAGCAGCTGCTCGAGCTGTACTCGTCGAGCGACGAGGAGAAGGCCACCCTGCTGCAGTACGCGGGCGTGCTCGCCTGACCATGGAGGGCCGGGGCGCGGGCCCCGGCCCGCTCCGCCGGAGTTCAGTATAATATCACCGAAAGGGTATAATAATATATCACATCCAGGATTTAGCGTCGAACTTATGGGTAAATTAGATATTTTATACCCTATTGGGGTTATTCTTGCTTGACGGCTGGCGCGGTGTTGCGGAAGATGCCGTTGTGTTGATAGAAAATATACCCGATCAGGGCGAATGCCATGGAGCTATCGGCAGAAATCACGCGGTTGCGCAAGGCTGCCGGCCTGACACAGGTCGAACTGGCGGCGCGAGCGGGAGTGGGCCTGCGGTTCGTCCGTGAACTGGAGCAGGGCAAACCCACCGTCCGTCTCGACAAGGTGAAGCAGGTGCTCGACCTGCTCGGCCACGAACTTCACGTCAGGCCCAAGTCTTGATGCGCCGGGGGGACGTCTACTACCGGGACCGGCAGGCGGGCGTGCTCGCCGAACTGGATTCGGGCACCTACCGGTTCGTCTACGATCCGGCCTACCTGGCCGACGGCCCGGCCGTCTCGGTGACGCTGCCGCTGCGGCCGGAACCGTACGAGTCGCCGGCGCTGTTCCCGTTCTTCGCCGGGCTGGTTCCCGAAGGATGGTACCTGCGCATCGTCGCGCGCACGATCAAGGTGGACGAGCGCGACACCTTCGGATTGTTGCTGAGCACCTGCGCCGACTGCATCGGAGCGGTCGGCGTGCGGAAGGCGGCCGATGACGCCGATTGACTACGACGGCAAGACGCTCCGCAAGATGTTCGGCAAGCCCATCCGGCCGACCATTCCCATCAAGTCGGGCGAGATCGCCGGCGAGGCGCAGAAGATGGCCGGGGGGCTCAGCATCTCCGGCGTCCAGCCGAAGCTGTCCTTGCGCCTCGACGGCGGACAGCTCGTTCCCGTTGCGCGCGGCGGCCGGTTCATCCTGAAGCCGCAGACGCCGGCCTTCCGCGAACTGCCGCAGAACGAATACCTGTGCATGCGGATGGGGCACAGGTTCGGGCTGCACACGGCGCCCTGCCTGCTGCTGGAACTGGCCGACGGTGAACCGGCGTACCTGGTGAAGCGGTTCGACCGAATCGCAAAGGGCCGGCGTGTCGAAAAGCTCGCTTGCGAGGACATGCACCAGATCCTCGGCGGTCCCGACAAGTACGCCGGCAGCCACGAGCAGATCGCCCGCGTCATCGATGAGTACTGCACGTTCGCTCCGCTCGAATGCCAGCGGCTCTTCGAGCTGACGATCTTCAACTTCGCCGTCGGCAACGGCGACGCCCACCGCAAGAACTTCTCGTTGCTGACCGGCGAGGACGGCACCGTCGCGCTCAGCCCGGCCTACGACCTGGTGTCGTCGCGCCTGGTGATTCCGGGCGAGCAGGAGGAACTCGCGCTCACGGTCGGCGGCAGGAGGAGTCGATTGCGGCGGGAAGATTTCCTGGCCCTTGCTGGGCGGCTGGGGATCGCGCCGGAATACGCCGTGCGCAAGCTCGACGAGTTGGTGGCGTTGCGCAACGAGTACCAGGGGATGATCGCCGGTTCGGAGCTGAGCGCTGATCTGCGGGTTCGTCTGGCGGAGATCGTCGGAGAGCGGCTGGATCGGTTGGGATCGTGAACCGGAGGCGCGTAGCCTGCAGCGACCCGCCGCCGGCCGGATATGAATCCCGTTGAGCAATCATGACTTCAGTGATATGAAGATGCGTGTTCATTATTTCGATGGTCCATCGTGGAAGGAGCTGCGGTCATGTACCCTCGCACTCTCGTACTCGTCATCGCCGTTCTCGCGGCCCTCGCCGGCGGTGCCCTCGCCGCTGAACTGTCCAACCGCGGACCCTACGGCGAGTTTTTCTTCGATCCGGCCACGGGGCTCACCTGGTGCGACCCCGACGTGCTGACGGACACGGACCGCGCCGCACTCGACGTCTTCGTCACCCGCAACTCGACGGGCTGGGTCTGGGCCACGAGCGCGCAGATCGACGCGCTGCTGGGCAGCACGGCGCCGGCCGGATCCGACCTCGAGGACGTCATGGGCGCTCCCCAGTTCATCGTGGGCGCCGGCGGGCCCCGCTGGATCGGCTATTACGAGGGCGCCATCCCCGATGGCTGGCTGATCCAGTCGGACACCGAGCCGTACGATGTCCTGACCCAGTCCGGTGGTCAGGGCGGCGTCGCGGCCTGGGGCCCCGGCGGCTGGCTCGTCAACGCCGCCGACCCGACCACGCTGCCCCGCCTGGCGGATCAGGGCGTTCACCGGCAGCTCTTCCACGACGAGAGCTCGGGCCTGTACTGGTGCGACCCGTCCCTGTTCGTCGGCTTCACCCGCGACCAGGTGACGGACTGGCTGGCCGCCAACCCCGGCTGGCGCTGGGCCGCCGCCGCCGAGGTCGCGGCGCTGGTCGGCCGCCTGTCCGTGGGCGACGTTTCCCTGGTCGAGATCATGGGCGCGCCGCAATTCTGGGCGGGCGCCGGCGAGCCGCGCTGGATCGGCTACTACGAGCAGGCCGCCCAGCCCGACGGGCTGCTGCTGGAGGCCAACATCGAGCCCACCTTCCACATCGTGACGAACTACGGCACCCAGTCGTCCTCGGCGGGCTGGAACCCCGGCGCCTGGGTCGTGACCGCAGGCGCGCCGACGGCGACGGCGGAAGCGTCGTGGGGCGAGGTGAAGCGGATCTACCGGTGAGATCGCGCCCGTGACGCGTGATGTGCGGGGCGGGGCCGTTGCGGCCTTGCCCCGCGGCCCGCTTCTGGCTAGCCTGCCCCCATGAACCGCACCG
Organism: bacterium; assembly: GCA_016706845.1. GTDB lineage: Bacteria > Krumholzibacteriota > Krumholzibacteriia > LZORAL124-64-63 > LZORAL124-64-63 > PNOJ01. Next base: position 102,254 of record JADJIV010000009.1, on the reverse strand, counting down.
CCCCGGACATCCTGAAATCCGTCTACGGCTACCCCGCCTTCCGTGGTCACCAGGCCGAGGTCGTCGACCACCTGACCAACGGCGGCGACGCCCTGCTGCTGATGCCCACCGGCGGCGGCAAGTCCCTCTGCTACCAGATCCCCGCGCTGCTGCGCGACGGCACCGGCGTGGTGGTCTCGCCCCTGATCGCCCTGATGCAGGACCAGGTGGACGCCCTGCGGCAGCTCGGTCTGCGCGCCGCGTTCCTGAACTCCAGCCTGAGCGCCGCCGAGGGGTGCCGGGTCGAGGCGCAGCTGCGGCGCGGCGAGCTGGACCTGCTCTACGTGGCGCCCGAGCGCCTGCTGCAGGAGCGCACGCTCGAGCTGCTGGACGAGGTCGCCCGGGCCCCGGCGCCGTCGGGCCTGGCCCTGTTCGCGATCGACGAGGCCCACTGCGTCTCCCAGTGGGGACACGACTTCCGGCCGGAGTACCTGCAGCTCGACGTCCTGGCCGAGCGTTACCCCCACGTGCCGCGGCTGGCCTGCACCGCGACGGCGGACGAGCGCACCCGCGAGGAGATCCTGCAGAACCTGCGGCTGCAGGGCGGGCGCGTCTTCGTCGGCGGCTTCGACCGGCCGAACATCCGCTACCGCGTCGTGCCCAAGGACAACCCGCGCCGCCAGCTGCTGGACTTCCTGCGCGCCGAGCACGCCGGCGACGCGGGCATCGTCTACTGCCTGGCCCGCAAGAAGACCGAGGAGACGGCGAAGTTCCTCGGGGAGCAGGGCATCCCCGCGGTGCCCTACCACGCGGGGCTGGACGCCGCGACACGCCGCCGCCACCAGGAACGCTTCCGTCGCGAGGACGGCCTAGTGGTGTGCGCGACCATCGCCTTCGGCATGGGCATCGACAAGCCGGACGTGCGCTTCGTGGCCCACCTCGACCTGCCCAAGAGCGTCGAGGGCTACTACCAGGAGACGGGACGCGCCGGTCGCGACGGCCTGCCCGCCGACGCCTGGCTCTGCTACGGCCTGCAGGACGTGGTGATGCTGCGCAAGCTCGTCGACGCCTCCGAGGGCGACGAGATGCACCGCCGGCGCAACCTGCAGCAGCTCGACGCCATGCTCGGCTACTGCGAGGTGACCGACTGCCGACGCCAGCGCCTGCTCGCGTACTTCGGCGAGACGATGGCCGAGCCATGCGGCAACTGCGACACCTGCCTCGAGCCGCCGGACACCTACGACGGCACCGTGGTCGCCCAGAAGGCCCTGTCGTGCGTGGCGCGCACGGGGCAGCGCTTCGGCGCCCAGCACGTGATCGACGTGCTGCGCGGCAGCGAGAACGAGCGCGTGCGGCGCTTCGGCCACGACCGCCTGTCGACCTACGGGATCGGCGGCGAGCTCGACGACTTCGGCTGGCGCAGCGTGTTCCGCCAGCTGGTCGCCCAGGGGCTGCTGGCCCTGGACCCCGAGGGTTACGGCGGCCTGCGCCTGACGGCGGCCGCCGGCCCCGTGCTCAACGGCGGCCGCGAGCTGCGCCTGCGGCGCGACGTGCTGACGCGAGCGGCGGCGAAGAGCGCAAGCGCAAGACGCCGGCCGCCTTGACCGTCGATGCGGACGTCGAGGTCGACGCGGCCACCGCCGCGCTCTTCGAGCGGCTGCGCGTCCTGCGGCACGGGCTGGCCGTGGAGCAGGGCGTGCCGCCCTACGTGATCTTCCACGACCGCACGCTCGCGGCCATGGCGCAGCACCGGCCGGCGACGCCCGAGGCTTTCCTGCTGCTGAGCGGGGTGGGGGAGACGAAGCTGCGGCGGTACGGGGAGCTGTTCCTGGCGGAGATCCGCGCGGCCGCCATCGATTAGTGGGGGCAGGGGGGTGAGGCGATGAGACCGGCGGCCAACAGCATCGACGAATACCTCGAGGCCCTGAACGACGACCAGCGCCTCGCGCTCGAGCGGCTTCCGCAAGGCCATCCGGGCCGCCGCGCCGCGTGCCGAGGAGTGCCTCAGCTACGGCCTGCCTGCCTTCCGCCTCGACGGCAAGGCGCTCGTGGCCTTCGGCGCGGCGGCGAAGCACTGCGCCTTCTACCCCATGAGCGCCGCCACGGTGGCCGAGCACGCGGACGAGCTCGCCGAGTTCGGCACGAGCAAGGGCACGATCCGCTTCCAGCCCGACAAGCCCCTGCCGGTGGCGCTGATCCGCAAGCTGGTCAGGGCGCGGATCGCGGAAAATCTGGAACGGCGCGGCGGCGCCAAGCGTTGAGCCGGCACGGCGCCAACCAGGGAGCATCTCCATGATGATCCGGAATGTTGCGGTGGGCCTCGTCGTCTGGTTGGTCCTCGCGATCCCGGCGGCCGAGGCCCGGGAACCTGATCTCGATGCCTGCCTGCGCTTCGAGAACGCCGGCGGGGCCCTGCGCGGCTGGGGAGGTGGTCCGTCGGGCACCTTCCACTTCGACGGCACCGTCGTGCATGCCGGCAAAGGCGCCGCCAGGCTGGAGCGCGATGCTACCAGCGAGGGAACCTTCACCACGCTAACTAAACAGCTTCCGATCGACTTCGACGGTAAGGTCCTCGAACTGCGCGGGTTCCTGCGCACCGAAGACATCGTCGGCTACGCCGGCCTGTGGATGCGGGAGGACGGCCCGAGCGGCGCGCTGCGGTTCGACAACTCCCGCAACCGCGGCCTGCGCGGCACGAACGACTGGACGGAGTGCTCGCTACGGTTGCCCCTGGACCCGCACCGCCCTGGACATCCTGTAATCCGCTTCGGCGTACCCCCCTTCCGTGATCGACAGGCCAAGGTCGCGACCATCTGACCAACGGCGTCGATGCCCTGCTGATGCCCACCGTCGGCGGCAAGTCCCTCTTCTACCAGACCCCGCCCTGTTCGCGACGGCATGGCGGTGGTCGCTCCTCGCCCGGGACCAGGACCAGGTCGATGCCGCTCCCGGCATCGGGCTGCGCGTCGCGTTCGAACGCCAGGTCGGCGCCGCCGAGGCCGCCGGGTCGAGGTGTGGGGTCCGAACTGGAGCTGCCACGTGGCGTCCGAGCGCTCTCGCCGCAGGCGCAAGCTCGAGCCTGCGGACGAGGTCGCCCTGTCCCGGCGCCGTCCGGCCGGCCCTGTTCGCCATCGACGGGCCCACGGTCCCAGTGGGGGACTTCCGCCCCGGTACCTCGCGCGACGTCGGGTCGGCTGCGGTCGACGCCGCGGCCCGCACCGCGACGGCGGACAGCGCACGCGCGAGGAGACCTGCAGGACCTGCGTATGCAGGGCGGGCGGCTCGTCGGCGGCTTCGACCGGCAGCATCTGCTGGCGTCGTGCCCAAGGGACAATTCGCGCCGCCAGCCTGCACTTCCTGCGCGCCGCGCACGCCGGCGACGCGGCCACGTCTACTGCTTCGTCCCGCAAGAAGACCGCAGGAGACGGCGAAGTTCCCAGGCAGCGGTCCCCGCGGGCCTACCCGCGGGCTGGACGCCCGACCGGCCCTGCCACGAACCCGGTTCCGTCGCGAGGCGGTGGCGAGGCTGTGGAACATCGTCGAGTACTGGTTCCCCTACCGGGACCTGATCGACGGCGAATGGACGTCCGTGCTGTCCGAGTTCCTGCCGCGGCTCGTCGCCGCGGCGACGAGGACGACTACCGGCTCGAGATGATGGCGATGATCGCCCGCAGCGGCGACACCCACGCGAATCTCTGGTCGAGCCTCGACGTCAGACCTCCGCGCGGCGACGGGAGCTGGCCCGTCGATCTGCGCTACGTCGAGGGTCGCATGGTCGTGTCCGCCTTCGCCGACTCCCTGCTGGGGCCGGCCTCGGGCCTGGCGATCGGCGACGTCATCGCGGCGGTCGACGGGATACCCGTCGCCAAGCTGTTCGAGGCGTGGTCGCCGTACTACTGCGCTTCGAATCGGACCGTGCTGTGGCGCGACATCGCGCTGGCCCTGTCGCGCGGCGATGGCGACCTAGGTGCCATCGACAGCGAATGGCGGAGACGCTGGCGCTCGTCGTCCCCCGGTCGATCTCCAGCGACGCCCGCATGGTGACCCACGATCGTCAGGGTGTGGCCTTCCAGCGGCTGTCGCCCGAAGCGGGCTACCTCAAGCTGTCGTCGTTCCGCATCCGGGACGTCGACGGCTACCTGGAGCAGGCCGCGGGCACGCGCGGCCTGGTGATCGACATCCGCAACTACCCCTCGGAGTTCGCGGTGTTCGCGTTCGGCGGCCGGCTGGTCGGGGAGAGCAGGGCTTCGCGCGGTTCACCGCTGGGGATCTCGGGCGACGCCCGGGGCGTTCACCTGGACGCCCCCGTCGAGATCGAGCCGGTCTCGCCCGGCTACGCGGGCCGGATCGCGATCCTGGTCGATCTGGGTCTCGCAGAGCCAGGCGGAGACCGCGCCACCGCCATGGCGCTGCGGGCGAACGGCCGGGCGGTCGGTGGGGAGCACCACCGCCGGCGCCGACGGCAACATCTCGCCCATCGTGCTGCCGGGCGGCCTGAGGACCATGGTCAGCGGCATCGGCGTGTTCTATCCCGACAAGACGCCGACCCAGCGGGTGGGGATCGTGCCGGACATCGTCGCCGTGCCGACGATCGCCGGGATCCGGGAGGGCCGCGACGAGGTGCTGGAGGCGGGGCTGCGGTACATCCTCGGGCCGGACGCCGACGAGGCTACGATCCGTGCGCTGGCGGCGCGGCCGTGACGGCCGCCAGCTCCGCGCGGATCGTGGCCAGCTCGCCCTCTTGCTCGTTCAGGACGGCGATCCGCAACGCCCGCTCGTAGTGCGCGCGCGCCTCCTCCCGCCGCCCCTGCATCGCGCTGATCCTGCCCAGTTCGATCACCACTTCCAGGACCTGCAGGCTCTCGTCGCCGAAGGCCTGCGCGCGCACCGGCAGCGCCGCCTCGAGCTGCTTCCGGGACAGGGCGGGCTCGCCGGCGTCGCGGTACATGTTGGCCAGGTAGACCTGGGTGTAGGTCGGGGTCGGGTGGTCCGCGGGCAGCACCCGGTTCAGGATCTCCAGGGAGCGCTGCGCGGTGGCGATCGCTTCGGGCAGGCGGCCCAGGTCGGCGAGGTCGCGGGCGTAGTTGCTCAGGGCCATGCCGTAGTTGGGGTGCTCGGTGCCGACGGCCTTCTCCCAGATCGCCGTCTCGCGCCCGTGGTGCTCGAGCGCCCGCGCGTGGTCGCCCTCGGCGCGGCAGAGGTTGCCCAGCATGTCGAGCGTCTCGGCCACGTCGGTGTGATCGGGCCCGAGCGCGCGCTCCTGCACCGCGAGGGCCTCCTCGCCGAGCTCGCGGGCCCGGGCGTTCTGCTCGCTGTTGGCGTAGAGGGTGCCGAGCGTGGACAGGCTCCAGGCGAGGTCCAGGTCGTCGGGAGCGAGGGCGTGCCGCTGGATCGCGACGACGCGCTCGAACATCGCGAGCGCCGAGTCGGCCTCCCCGAGGCGCCACTGGGCGAGGGGCCAGGCCCGAGAGGTGCGACGCGTAGCGGGGTGAATCGGCGCCCTCGCTCCCGGCGGTGATGGCGAGGGCGCGCCGGTACAGCTCGCTGGCTTCGGCGAAGCGGTTCTCGTCCACCTCGAGGTTCGCCAGGCCGGTCAGGCTGACGGCGAGGTCGTCGGGGTCGCGGCCCCGCTCGCGGATCGCGAGCGCCGAGCGGTAGTGCTCGCGCGCGGGGCCGAGCTCCCGCAGCCGGCGCAGCAGGCCGGCCAGGACGTAGTGGCTGCGCGCGACGCGCGGGTGGTCGGGGCCGAGCGTCGCGCGCTCGAGCGCCAGGGCCTGCTCCAGGAGCGGGCGCGATTCGCGGTACAGGCCGAGCTGCCGGTAGGCGTTGCCCATCGAGGCCAGCAGCCGACCGCGCACCTGAGGCTGGTCGGCCAGCTGGACGTCGATGTCGGCCACCGCGCGGTCGAGCAGCTCGCGGGCGGTCACCGCCTCGCCGCGGGATTCGCTCGGGTCGGCGACGCGGAACACGGATTCCAGGAAGCTGGCCGTCCTCTCGGCGGCGGCTTCGGCGCGCTTGGCGCGCAGCATGCCGGTGGTGGTCCCGCCGACCGCGGCGACCAGGGCCGCCAGCAGCGTGCCCGCGAACACGATCACCAGGCGGTGGCGGACGACGATCTTGCGCAGCTGGTACGCCGTGCTCGGCGGGCGGCCGAAGATCGGCAGGTTGTCGCGGCTGCGGCGGAGGTCCTCGGCGAAGGCCGCGACGCTCTGGTAGCGCTGGGACGGGTCCTTGGCCAGCGCCTTCAGGACGATGGTCTCCGGGTCGCCGCGCAGCAGCCGGCAGGACGCGGAGGGCCGCGCGGGGCTTTGCTCGCGGATCAGGCGCACCGCCTCGGGCAGCGCGGCGCCGCCCACCTCGACCGGCAGGCGGCCGGTGAGCATCTCGTAGAACAGGACGCCGAGCGAGTAGATGTCGCTGCGCACGTCGAGGTCGCGCACGTCGCCGCCGGCCTGCTCGGGGCTCATGTAGGACAGGGTACCGGCGAAGGAGCGGCCGTCGTGGCCGAGGGTCGTCTGCGCCGCGTCGCCGCCGGTGATGCGGGCGATGCCGAAGTCGAGCACCTTCACCGCGGGCGCCGACGCGTCGCCGGCCGGCGGCAGCACCATGATGTTCGACGGCTTGAGGTCCAGGTGCACGACACCGCGCTGGTGGGCGTGCGAGATCGCGTCGCAGACCGCGAGGAACACCGCGGTGCGGATCGCGAGCTCCGCGCGCGTGTCCGGCGCCGGCCTCCCGCGCAGCCAGGTGTCGAGGGGCTCGCCGTGCACGCGTTCCATGGCGAACCAGTGCAGGCCGTCGTCGGTGCGCCCGGCGTCGTGGATGGCGGCGATCCCGGGGTGGTTCAGCCGGCCGAGGCTCTCCGCCTCGCGCCGGAACATGCGCAGCTGCTGGGTGCCCGCGAACACGCCGGCGCGCAGCACCTTCAGGGCCACGGTGCGCGGCGGGTGGGTCTGGCGCGCCTCGAAGACGACGCCCATGCCGCCTTCGCCGAGCCGCCCGAGGATTTGGAAGGGACCCACCTGCCTGCCGGTGAGGTCGCGGTCCGCGCCGGCGGCCGTCGCGGCGGAGGCGAGCAGTTCGCCGAAGTGGTCGGGCGCGGGGTGGTCGAGCAGGCCGTCGTCGGTCTCGTCGCAGCGCAGCAGGGCCTCGACGTCCTCGCGCAGCGCGACGTCGTCGCCGGCGAGTTCGGCGAGGCGCCCGGCCCGCGCCGCCGGCGCCAGCGCCAGCAGCTCGTCCAGGACGGCGTCGAGCCGCCGCCAGCGCGCGTCGTCGCCGGGGTTCACGGCGCTCCCGGCGCGGGCGGTCCCGCCAGCTCGTGATGGAGGAAGGCGCGCGCCCGCCGCCAGGCCCGCTTGACGGTGGCGTCGCTCACCCCGACCGCCTGCGCCGTCTCCTCGATCGTCAGGCCGCCGAAGTAGCGCAGCTCGACGATGCGCGCCAGCTGGGCGTCCAGGACGGCGAGCCGCGACAGGGCGGCGTCGAGGGCGATGATGTCGCGGGTCTGGACTTCGACCGCCGCGTCGGCCTCGGTCAGCGGCACGTGGTCGGCGCCGGCGCCGCGCTTGAGGCTCAGCCGGCGGCGCGCGTGGTCCAGCAGGACCTGGCGCATGGCGGCCGAGGCGACCGCGAAGAAATGCTGCCGGTCCTCCCAAGCCATCTCGCCGTGACGCGCCAACTTGAGGTACGCCTCGTGGACGACCGCCGAGGTGTCGAGCGTCGGGCTGCGGCGCCCGTGGGCGACCCGCCGGTGGGCGATCTCGCTCACGTCGGCATAGACCAGTTGAAACGCCTCGTTCAGGGCGTCGGGGTCCCCACCGCGGGCGGCATGCAGCGCCAGCGTGACGTGGTGGGTCCGCGCGGCTTCGTCCTGGAGTGCCCGATCTTCAACCATGACAACATGGTATCAATCGAATCCGAATCAGCTACAAAATTAGTCCGAAATACTGCCCGCGGCGTGACCCACCGGACGGGATTCCTCCGTTATCCCTCATGAACAGGGCTGTCCCGGCGTGCCGCCGCGGGTGGCCGGATTCGCAGCTCCATCCGGCAGGAGGTCCGCCATGTCCTTATTTCTCAAGTGGGTTGCGAGCGCGCTCGTGCTCGCGGCCGTCGTCGGCAGCACCACGGCTCACGCCCGGCCGGGGGAGGCGCCGGCCGACACGGCCGGCATCCTGGTCGCCCCCGAAACCGCCGACCAGGCATCCCCGGCTCCGGCGCCGTCCACGCCCCTGGGGCGGGAAGTGGCGTCGATCCGCGAAGCGTACCGGACCCGCCTCGCCGAACTCGTCGCGGCCTACGCCGCCGCCCCGGACGCCGCCGCCGCGTCGGCGGCGCAGCGCGAGATCTCGGCCCACAAGCAGAAGCTCGAGCTGGACCTGCTGGGCCTCCAGCTGAGGCTGGCGCGCGAGCGCAACGCCACCGACGCGATCGCGGAACTCGAACAATCCCTGACGGCCGCCCGCACGCGGCTGGTCGCCGACACCGGTCTCGACGCCCCGGCGGTCCCCGCCGCCACCAGCAAGTAGGAGGACCCGTCATGAGGATCATCACATCAGGGCGGTTCAGCCCGCCGACCCTCCTGCTGCTGCTGGCGCTCGCCGCGCCGGCCCTCGCCGACCTGGGGCCGGAGGTGAAGATGAGGCTGCACGCGCCCGAAGGCGTCTACCCGGTGGCCGGACAGACGTTCAGTTTCGACTTCGAGATCACGAGCGCGACCTCGTCGACCGTCACGGAACCCACCGTGCGCTCCGGTCGCACAGCGGGCGGCCAGTTCGCCTGGGAGGTGGTCAGTTTCCCGCTGCCGGCGGGCACCCGGCTGGTCGCGATGCAGCCGGCGACGATCCCGGTGCAGCTGCAGTGCAACGACCCGGCCCAGCCGATCGAGATCTCCCTGGAGGTCGAGGGCCGCACCGCGATGCAGCGCTTCTCCCTGCTGCCGCAGAACCTGAACGCGGCGATGGGCGGCTCCGAGACGATCATGGCCTTCGACAGCGACCAGGGCTCGACCTGGACGACGGACGACGAGTTCGCGCGCCCGGACCCGGCGCCCGTCACGCGCAAGAACGTGCGGGACCTGCGCAAGGAGATGCCCGCGAACCCCGCCACCGGCCGCAACATCCGCGTCCGCGGCCGCTTCGTCTACTACCGCAACTCGGTCGACGACGAGGGGAACTACGAGGGCGACGGCCGCACCATGGGCGCCGATGGCGTCACGGTGAACGTCTACGATTCCGACTGGGAATGGGACGACCTGCTGGCGCAGACCTCGCTGGGCCCCGACGGCACCTTCGACCTCACGTTCTGGTACGACGACGCCGAAGCGCCGGACATCTACGTGGAGTTCCTGGCCGCCAACAACAAGGTCGACCTGGTCCACCCGAGCATCTGGAACATCTCCTACCGGTGGAACACGCCGACCAAGGAGGACTACGGCGGGTCCGACATCAACTGGGGCCTGCGGCACCCGGCGTCCGAATCGCACTACGCCGGCCTGAACTTGCTGGCCTCGGCCACGCGCACCTGGCGCTGGCTGGACGCGAACGGCTACGGCGGCATCGACGACCTGCTCATCTCCTGGCCCGACTCCGACTGGCCCCACTACTCGTCGGACTGGGAGACGATCTACATCCCCGAATTCAAGGAGTGGTACGAGGGCACCGTCTGCCACGAGTACGGCCACCACTGGCAGCAGGAATACACCGAGGTCAGCGGTACCGACTACTGCAACGCCGGCAACCGCTGCGACGATCCCAACGCGGACTGCCGCCACTGCTTCTGGTGCGAGGAGACCGCGGGCGATGCGCTGCGGGAGGGCTTCCCCGACTGGATCTCCAACGCGGTCACCTCGACGTGGCCGTCGTCCTACGGCTTCTCCGCGATCTTCGATTACAACTGGGAGTCGGTGAACGTCTGCGGCTGGAACGACCTCGACGCCTTCGACGACCCCTGGAAGACCGAGGGCAACATCGCCGCCTTCCTGCAGGACCTGGTCGACGACGCCAACGACACCGACCCGAACGCCCTGCTCGGCGGCGCCGACGCCGTGACCTGGTCGGCGCAGCGGATCCTGTCCACCCAGGGCACCTACGACCCCACCACCCCGGCGGGACTCATCGCTCGATTGCAGACGCGCTATCCCGAGTCACGGGACGTCATCTGGATGGCGGCCGCCAACGCGCGCTTCGACGGGCTCGACACGCAGGCGCCCTCGGCACTGTCCGGGCTCGCCTCGCTCAGCCACGCCACCTCCGGCGACTCGCCCGACGGCACGGTCGAGCTGGTCTGGAACGCCGCCAGCGACGGGGACTCCGGCATCAACGGCTACAGCGTGCGCGTCGGCGCCGCCGCCGGCCTGATCCCGGACGTGACCGTCGAGACGACGGCGACCGCGTGGACCTCGGACGACCTCGATCCTGGGACCTACTGGTTCACCGTCCGCGCCGTCGACCGCGCGGGCAACGCGGGCACGCACGCCTCGTTCGGGCCGGTGACCATCCGCGACTGGACCGCGGCCAATCTCGAGGCCATCGACGGCGGCTACTGGCCCTACCCGGTCGTGCCGCGCATCACTGGCAACTCGACCTACACGAGCGCGCCGCTGCCGGCGGTGCTGGTCGGCAACGATGACAACACCTACATGAACCTGCGCGTAGGGAACTCCGGCGAGCTGACCAGCAGCCCCATCGTGCGCCTGAACCTGCTGGTGGACGGCGCGCTGTGGTGGTACTCGAGCGTCTACCCGCTGGAAGGCTACCACGACATCACCTACCTGAACGTCGGCCCCTCGGTGGTCAAGGGCGGCCGCCACGCGGTCATGATGTGGGCGGACGCCTTCGAGCAGATGGCCGAAGTCGACGAAGCCGACAACATCTTCGTGCGGCAGTTCATCTGGTACCCCTACACCCTCTTCACGGACGGCACCTGGGTCGAGCGGCAGCGCCCGCCCGACGCCTGGGGCGGCTTCAACCCGGGCCTGTTCTCCGCCCCGAATTGCGACGGCTTCGCCTTCGCGCTGAATTCCGACCCGTTCGTCGGCGCGGTCATGATCACCGACGACGACGCTTCGGACTTCGACCTGCGGCTGCACGGGCACACGACCGGGCCGACCGTCGGCTTCGGCTACTTCGACATCGAGGCGATCAGCGCCCGCCCGGCCGGCTGCATCGAGGGCGTCTTCGTCAACAACAGCCAGACGACGGAGACCGTCTTCGACGTCGGTGTCGTCAACCAGGACTTCGACAGTTACGGCTTCAAGATCCGCCGGATGGCCAGCACCCTGATGGCGACCGGCAGCGACGTGCAGTTCCCGCTGAGCCCGGTCGCGCCGCTGGCGCTGCGCCATTTCACGATGTCGGGCGGCTCGGGCACCAACTACGGCACCGTCACCCTGCAGGTGGACCCGGCGAATGGGCCGGTGCGCATGAAGGTCATGCATTCCGGTCTCGCCGACGGCGGGCTCGGCGACATCTTCGACCAGACCGTCACCGACGCCGACGGGTACGCGAGGGTCGACTTCACCTACGGCGGCACCACGCAGGGCCTGGCCGTCTGGCAGGATCCGCGGGACATCCCCGCGGGCGGTTCCGGCCACTTCCCGGTGACGGTCCGCGCCTTCGTCCGCCGTCCCGACTTCGCCCCGCTGACCACCGCCGGCTGGCACGCTCCCCTGGTGCCGACCTACCCCATGCCGGGCACCCCGGCCTCGACCCTGCTGCCGGGGACGCTGGTGGGCAACGCGACCACGACCTACATCAACGCCCAGTTCCGCAACCAGGACGCGGGCACGGCCGGGCCGTTCGACAGCATGACCTACCTGGACGGGGTGGCGCTGCTCGGCGAGCAGATCTCCATGCTGGCCGGCTTCACCGACCGCATCCGCAACTTCCCGACCGCCCAGAACGTCCGCGGCGGCCGGCACACCCTGTCGATGTTCCCCGACGCGGGCGGCGACGTGATCGAGGGGGACGAGACCAACAACGCGATGGGGGCGCAGTACGCCTGGTCGCCGATGAACCTGACGGCCGGGTCGGTCATCAACCGGACGGCGCCGCCGGACCCCACGGGCGGCTTCGCCGACGTGATGGCCTGGAGTTCGGCGCCGACGTGGTACAACTGCGACGGCCTGCGCTCGCCCGTGCCGGCGCCCTCCGGCGACAACGGCTGGTGGGTGGCGGTGGCGGCGCTCCCGGGCGCGGCCAGCGACGTCGACCTGCGCCTGCACGAGAAGACCGACTCGCCGCTGCACGGCTTCCGCGAGGCCCACGCCGTGTCGGTCTGGGGCCCGGCCGAGTCCGACTACGTGCTGGTGAACTGCCGGTCCACGACGCCGCGCCAGCTCGACGTCGGGGCGATCGGCGCCGACGGCGCCGAGAGCTACCGGGTGCACGCGGCGGTGTCGTCCTGGCTAGACACCGACCCGCAGGGCGACTACGGCCCGTACAACTTCGGCGCCACGAACCTGATCAGGCTGTACGAGGTCTGGCTGCCGGCCGGCCCGCTGCTGATCGAGCTGCGCAACACCGGCGGCGACGTCGACTGGGGCCTGACCCTGCACCGCGGCCAGCTGCCGTACCACGCGAAGTCGGCCTCGGCCGGCATCGTCGCCCAGAGCTGGATCGCCGGCCCGGGCCAGGACGAGAGCCTGCCCGCGATCGTGCCGCAGGCCGGCTACTACTGCCTCGCGATCTGGAAGGCCGGCGCCGCCGACGTTGCCAAGGCGGGGCAGTACGAACTGACCTTCAACCCGGGCACCACGCCGGTGCCGGGCGACGGCGGCCCGCCCGCCGTCACCGCGGTGCGGGAGATCACGCCCAACCCGTTCAACCCCAGCACGCGCATCGCCTTCGACCTCGCGCGCGACGGGCGCGTCGCGCTCGAGGTGTTCGACGTGCGCGGCCGGCCGGTCCGCCGGCTGCTGGCGGCCGAGCTGACCGCGGGACGGCACGAGGTGGAGTGGAACGGCCGCGACGACGACGGCAACGGCGTAGCCAGCGGCACCTACTTCGCGCGGCTGACGGGAGCGGGCGGGGTGTCCACGCGCAAGATGCTCCTGTTGAAATGATCCGATCCTGAGGGTCATCCGTCCGGTATCGGGGCTCTCGCGGCGCAGGCTGCGGGGGCCCCGATTCGCTTTACCCTGCGGGAACTGGGGAGTATCCTGAAGGGTATCATTCCATCAACTACTCCTTGAAGGAACTCCATGACCATCAGCTCTCGAAGCGTGCTGCCGGTCGCGGCCCTGATGATCCTGGCCCTGACGTGCGCCGACGCGAAGGCGCTGAGCGTCGTCGATGCGGGGATGAAGGTCGGTGTCGCGCAGACGCGGATGACCTTCGCCGACTACGGACGATTCGACGGATGTCCCGGTCTGGCGGCGGGCCTTTTCCTTACGGTCGAACTAGCGGACCGCTTGGCCGTCCAACCACAAGCACTCTACGTCCGCAGAGGCGGCGCCTACAGGGACCAGGCCAATGACCCGTGGGGATTGCTCTACGGGGTCGACATGGCGGAATTCCGTCTGGACTACCTCGAAATCCCGGTGCTGTTACGCTACGATCTGCTGACGGATCGCGCGTGGATGCCGGTGCTGCTTGTCGGCCCGGCCTGGGGGCGGCTGTTGTCGGCTCGGTACGTCGAGAACGACGGGAGCGACGCCGGCTGGCTGCGCCACCACGATTGGGCGCTGCAGGTCGGCGCCGGTCTCGAAAAGCGGACGAGCGGTGCGACCTGGAGCCTGGAGTTGCTCTACAGGCACGCGCTTACCGGCATCGCGAAAGGGCCGCCTCCTCCTACGACTGAAGTGGATGGCCTGTCCCTGATGGCGGGATTCGGGTTCTAGTCACGGCGGACGGGGCCCGGTTCAGCGGCGACTCCACACCCGAAGGCAGGTTCCGCGTGGCGCTGAGCGCGTTCGACGACAAGTCCCGCCCGCCCGCCCCCGGCGATCTCGCCGAGGTCCTGGGCGGAGCGCTCCGTCCCTGGGACGACCTCATCGCCAACATCGAGGCGACCTATCCTCCGATCACGCAGCAGTGGAACTTCGCCGGCGCCAAGTACGGCTGGTCGCTGCGCCTGAAGTGCAAGGACCGGGTCGTGCTTTACATGACGCCGCAGGCCGGCGCCTTCCAGTTGGGCTTGGTCCTGGGCGAGAAGGCGGCGCAGGCCGCCCACGAGATGGATCTTCCCGGTTCCGTTCTACCCCTGATCGATGCGGCGCCCCGCTACGCCGAGGGCCGCGGCATCCGTCTGCCGGTCGTCACCGGCGACGATCTCGCCGCGGTCCGGGCGCTGGCGGCGCTGAAGATGGCCAAACGCTAGGAGAACCCATGAAAACGTTCATCGCTTGCCTGATGCTGGCCTCCCTCGTCGCCGGCGTCGCAGCCGCCGACACGCCGACGAACCCGCTGGCCTCCGGCGTGCGGGCGCTCCAGTTCCAGATCGGGAAAGACTTCGAACTGAAGGCCTTCGACGGGATGAGCGTGTCCTTCAAGAAGCACACCTCCGCCGATTCGGCGTGGCGGCTCGGGGTGATGCTGGACCTCGAGATCGACGACGCGGATCTGGAGTCCGGCACCGTCAACCAGGATGACGTGCGGGTCGAATCGTACGACGCCGATTCGAACGGCCAGGGCCTCCGCGTCGACCTGCTCCGCCTGCGGTACCCGTCCCCGGGCAGGAGCGTGTGCTGGTACTGGGGCGTGGGACCTCGGGCGCGCTTCTCGCGTTTCGAAAAGGAGACCATGTCCGTCTACGGGACGCAGCCGGAGATCGACACGCGGCTGTCCCGCGAGGACAGCCACACCTGGAGCGTCGGCGCGCTCGGCGTGGGCGGCGTGGAGTGGTTCGTGGCCGAAGCCGTCAGCCTCCATGCCGAGTACGCGGCCTCGCTGGAGTACGGCGCCACGAGCCGGGTGACCGAATCGCGGCAGGGGGAGGACGGCGAGCCGCCGACCTACCACAGCGCGAGCAGCAGCGCCGGCCACGGCTGGGATTTCGGCGGCACGCAGGCCATCTTCGGGGCCAGCCTGTACTTCTAGCGTGGTGGACGTGATGGGTGAGGTGAACCGCAAGAACCGGAGACGGGAACCGCCTGCAGCAAAGGGATGACATGCTGATCCGCTACCCCGGCCACGAGATCCTGCTCCCGGACATCGTCCGCGCCGTGAACTGCCACCTCTTCGACGCCGGCGGCCGGCGCTACGTCGACCTGGAGTCCGGCGTCTGGTGCGCCACGGTCGGCCACGGGCACCCGCGCGTGCTGCGCGCGCTGACCGAGCAGGCGGCCCGCATCGCCCACAACGGCTACTGCTACGGCACGGCCGTGGTGGAGGAGGCCGCGCGCGAGCTGCTCGACCGGCTGGGGTTCGCGGGCGGGGACTGCGTGCTGCTCTGCTCGGGCAGCGAGGCCGTCGAGCACGGGGTGCGCACCGCGCAGGCGGCGGCCGGGCGCCCCCTGCTGCTGACGATGGCCGATTCCTACTTCGGCGCCTACGGTTCGGCGAGCCGGCGCCGGGCGGACGAGTGGTTCAGCTTCGACTGGACGCCGTGCGCGTCCTGCCCGTTCGCCGGGGAGTGCGACCGGGGCTGCCCGCACTGGGCGGCCGTCCCCTTCGAGCAGATCGGCGGCACCGTCTTCGAGCCGGGCAGCTCGTCGGGCCTGGTGCGCTTCCCGCCCGACAAGCTGATCCGCAACCTCGTCGCGACGATCCGCCGGGACGGGGGCCTGGTGCTGGTCAACGAGGTGACCACGGGGTTCGGCCGGACCGGGCGCTGGTTCGGCCACCAGCACTACGGCTTCGCGCCGGATGTCGTGGCGACGGGCAAGAGCCTCGGCAACGGCTACCCGGTCAGCGCCGCGCTCTACGCGCCCGGCGTGCGCGAGCGCCTCGGCGGCAGCCCGCTGAAGTACGCCCAGTCCCACCAGAACGACCCCCTCGGGGCGGCCGTCGCGCGGGAGGTCGTGCGCGTCATCGCCGACGAGGACCTGATCGCGCGGGGCGCGGCCGCGGGGGCGCGGCTCCTCGCCGGCCTCGAAGAAATCCGCGCGCGTGTCGGCCGGATCGCGCAGATCCGCGCGCGCGGCCCGATGATCGCCGTCGAGCTGGACGACGCGCCCGACGCCGCCTTCACGGCGCGCCTGCACCGGGACCTGGTGGGCCGCGGCTACGTCACGGGCCGCCGCCCCGGCCTGCCCGTGCTGCGCCTCGATCCGGCGCTCACGATCGGGGATGAAGATGTCGACGGCTTCCTGGCGGCGTTCGCGGCGGCGCTGAGCGACGGTTAGTTTGGGGAAGTGAACAGGACACGGTCGGCGACCGGAGGCCTCGGCATGGCAAGACGAGACTACGCGTTCCAGATCCGGATCGAGCTGCTGGGGGTGGAGCCGCCGGTCTGGCGGCGGATCCAGATCGCGCAGGCCGCGACCTTCTGGGACCTGCACGTCGCGATCCAGGATGCGATGGGCTGGCAGGATTCGCACCTGCACGCCTTCCGGTTCGTGGGGTCGGACCTCACCCTCGGCATCCCCGACGATGAGGGCTTCGACGATGTCGACACGCAGCCGGGCTGGCGGACGGGGATCCGCGACAAGCTCGGCTACCACACGCCGCTGGCGCTGTACGAGTACGATTTCGGGGATTCGTGGCTGCACGAGGTGCGCTTCGAGAAGATGGTCGAGGCCGGGGTGAAGGTGCGCTTCCCGCGGTGCGTCGACGGCGCGCGCCGGTGCCCGCCGGAGGATTGCGGCGGACCCGGGGGCTACGAGGAGCTGCTGCGCGTGCTCGCGGATCCGGACGACGACGATCACGAATCCATGCGGGAATGGTGCGGCGGCCGCTTCGATCCCGAGGAGTTCGACGCGCAGCGCGTCCGCTTCCAGGATCCGGCGAAGCGCTGGCGGGAGGTGTTCGAGGATGACGATGCGTAGGCGGGCTCCCGAAGCGATGCGCGCCCGGCTCCTGGACCGCCTCGACGCCGCCTGGCGCGATCTCCTGGACTCCTACGCGGGCCTCGCCGACGCGGACCTGCTCGCGCCCGGCGTCACCGGCGCCTGGTCGGTGCGCGACATCGTCGCCCACGTGTCGGTGTGGGAAGAGGAGGCCCTGAAGCACCTGCCCCTCGTTCTCGAGGGGGAGCGTCCGCCGCGCTACTTGACGACCTACGGCGGCATCGACGCCTTCAACGCGCTGATGATCGAGCGACTGCGGGGCCTGCCGCTGCCCGGGGTGCTGCGGCGCCGGGACGATGTGCACCGCCGCCTCGTCGCCTACCTCGAGACGGTGCCCGCAGAGCAGTGCGTGCGCGAGACCCGCTTCCGCCGCCGCCTGCGCCTCGACACCTTCGGCCACTACCCGAAACACGCCGCGGGGATCCGGGCGTGGCGGGAACGCGGCGTGTGAGGCCGAACCTCCGTTCACGAATCGTGCAGGGAAATTCTTCCGATCAGATACAAATGTTTATCATGAGTTAATTTAGACAATTTTGATACTGATTACGGCGAGCCACCTGCTACAATCAATACACATTTTCCCCTGTTTTCCTCTGCACCAAGGAGCCCGGATCATGCAAACTCTCGCCGACGCATTCCGGAACCGACGCGCGGTCGCGCTGCCGTCCCTTTCCCTGCTGGCCCTGTCCCTGTCGATGCTGGCCGGCACAGCCGCCGCCCGCACCTACGCCTTCCCGCACGTCTTCGAAACGCGCGGCCGCACCAGCGACACGCCCTACACCTTCGACACGACCATGTTCTTGACCTATGCGGGCGGCGTCGCCTGCGTCGGAGGGGTCGAGGACCCGCTGTCGGTCAGCCTCTACCTCTACGATGACGACGGTTCGCCGATGCGCAGCACGAGCGGGCTCGATGTCTGCAACCCCTGCACCTACCCGCTCGGTCCCACGCACCGCAAAGAAAGCGTGAGAGTCGAAAATCTCTTCCTCACGGCCGACGAGATGCCGAACTCGTTGACCGGCTACGCGGTCGTCGACGTGCCGGGAACCGGCGACGACGTCGCCGTCTCGGGCTTCATCGTCAACGCCCACACCTCGGCCTTCGATCTGTCGGTCTTCGGCTTCGAACCGACGCCGATCGCCGCCGCCGCCAACAAGTCCGCGGCCTTTACCTGCGGCCGCGTCTTCACGATGGACAACCTGCTCTATTCCCCCGGCACGGGGGGCGGAACCTCGTTCACCTTCGACACCACGATGTTCATGACCTACACGGCCGGCCAGGCCGGCACGCCATCCGGCGGGGGCGCCGCCGTGGACGTCTACCTCTTCGACCAGGAGTCGGGCGAGCTACTGACCGACGCCGTCGGGACGCCGGTCTGCAACCCCTGCACCACGAACCTGGACGACGCGACGCGCAAGAGCGCCTTCCAGCTCGGCGCGGCCTTGCCCGGGGGCGCGGTCATTTCCGCGGCAGTCTCCGCGGTGATCGTCGTCTCGGGCGACGCCGGCAACGTGGCCCTGCAGGGCTTCGTGGTCAACACGCACAGCGGGCCGCTGGACGTGAGCATGTCCGCCGCGCCGCTGCACGAGGTCACCGCCGAGAGCGCCACCGGGCTGCCGCCCGCGCTGCTCGATCGGCTCGGGCTGCGCAGCTACCCCAACCCGTTCAACCCGCTGACGACCTTCGCCTACACGCTGACGCGGCAGGACCGCGTGCAGATCCGCGTCTTCGACGCGCAGGGCGAGCTTGTGCGCACGCTGCTGGACGAGGCCCAGCTCGACGGCGACCACGAGGTGTCGTGGGACGGCGTCGCCGACGATGGCCGTCAACTGCCGTCGGGCGTCTACTTCGGGCGGATCGACACCGCCGGGCGCAGCGAGGTGCAGAAGGTCGTCCTCATCAAGTGATGACGCGCCCAGCGCGGACTCCCGCGGGCCCCGGGCGCGATCCCGGGGCCTTTCGCCGTCCGTGCCGGAAACCCGCTGGCTTCCCTTGTCATTCGGGACATACCCGACATATCCTGGCATCAGGCCGGACGCACGAGGGAATCCGCCTCGTCGACGATGATCGCCGGCGGCCGCGTATTCACCATCCCTGAGGAGCAGCGACCGACATGATCATGATCTGGCTGGCCTTCATCGCCTTCGTGCTGCTGATGCTGGCGCTCGACCTGGGCGTCTTCCACCGCAAGGCCCACGCCGTGAGCGTGCGGGAGGCCATGGGCTGGTCGGCCGTCTGGATCAGCCTCGGCCTGGCCTTCGCCGTGTTCGTGTACTTCGCGTACGAGGGGCACTGGTTCGGCCTCGGCGCCCTGGCGGACCCCGTCGACGGGCTGGTGAACGGCGGCGCCGCGGCGGTGGAGAAGTACCTGACCGGCTACATCGTCGAGAAGTCGCTCAGCGTCGACAACATCTTCGTGATCGCCATGATCTTCGGGTTCTTCTCCGTGCCGCCGCTCTACCAGCACCGCGTGCTGTTCTGGGGCATTCTCGGCGCGTTGGTGCTGCGCGGCGTGATGATCGTCCTGGGGGCGAAGCTGATCGCCGAGTTCCACTGGATCCTGTACCTGTTCGCCGCCTTCCTGATCCTGACGGCGCTCAAGATGCTGTTTCTGAAGTCCGGCCACGGCGACCCGAACCAGAACGCCGTGGTCCGCCTGACGCGCCGGCTGTTCCCGGTGACCGCCCGCTTCCACGGCGAGCACTTCGTGGTGCGGGCCGGCACCTCCGCGTCGCTCGAGAGCGAGGTGCCCGGCGCGGCCGCGGTCGCGGACGACGTCGTGGCGAAGGCCAAGCCGGGCACGCTGCTGCTCACCCCGCTGGCGCTGGCGCTGGTGATGGTCGAGACCACCGACGTGATCTTCGCCGTCGATTCGATCCCGGCCATCTTCGCCATCACGGGCGACCCGTTCCTGGTCTTCACGAGCAACGTGTTCGCGATCCTCGGCCTGCGCTCGCTCTACTTCGCGCTGGCCGGGATGGTGGAGAAGTTCCGCTACCTCAAGGTCTCGCTCGCGCTGATCCTGCTGGTGGTGGGCCTGAAGATGCTGGCGGCGGGGTGGCTGAAGCAGGTGCTCGGGAAGAGCTTCAACCTGTACGTGCTGCTGACGGTGCTCGCGATCCTGGCGGCGGGCGTCGCGGCGTCGGTGATCGCGGATCGGCGCGACGGGCGGGCGTGATCCTGATCCCTGCGGGAAAAGCACGACCCCCGTCGCATCCGCGCGGGGGTCGTACGCTTCATCACGGAACGGACCGCGTAGGGTCTACAGCATGTCCTTGATGGACTTCATGGGGCGGACACGCACCGAGCGGGAAGCCGGACGCGGCTTCTGCTTGACCATCTCGCCGGTGAAGGGGTTCTTCACGAGCTTGCCGCCGGCGACGGCGGGCTTCTTCACCAGGGACAGCTTCATCAGGCCCAGGTAGTTGTAGGAGCCGTGCTTCTTGACGGACTTGACCATGATGTCGGTCAGGGCGTCGCACACGCCGACAACGTCCTTGCGCGCGAGGCCGGTCTTCGCGCAGATCTCGCGGTAGGTCTCGCCCTTGGTCGGCGGCTTGTTCGAGGGGGCGGCTTTGGCCGGAGCCTTCTTCGCCGCGACCTTCTTCATCGTCTTCTTTGCCATGCGGGTTTTCCTCCTTGGATGGAAATCTGCAGACCGCTGTGGGTCCATTCCCTGGGGGAATCTAGCGCAATCCGGCGCGACGATACACAAAATATCGTGGTTTGGCAGGGAAAAATGCGATGCCGCGGCGGCGTCGCGAAGCCGTCGCGCGCGCCGGCGCCGACCCGCGCCGGTGCGCGTCGCCGTGTCGTCGTTGTCGTCGAAGGACGCGGCGGCGTCTCGGCGGACCACGGTCGGGGCCGTGCGCCACGACCGCCGGTCGAAACGTCGCCGGTCGTTGCCCCGGTCGCACCTGGCGCGCCATCGCGCGGGATGCCGGCGGGCGGGTCGCGAGCCGACGGTGGAGCGCGCCAGGGCAGATAGATCGACATCACCGTAAATATACATATATCAATACATATATATACTTATATGGGCGTTTAAACCGATCGTAGCGGCCGCCGGATCAGAACTCGTAGGACAGCGTGAGCGCCGAGATCCCCTCGCCGCCGGCGCCGAACAGGCCCGCGGCGGTCAGACCGGGGTTCACCGGCGCGCTGTCGTTGTGGGCGAAGTCCGCCGTGAAGCGGCCTTGGCGCACGGCGACGCCGAGGGTCAGCGGCGTGGCGACGGCCTCGAGGCGGCGGCGCTCCTGGTCGGGGTGGGCGCCCGTGGTGGCGAGCAGCTGGTCGTCGTGGACGCGGACGTACTGCATCGCGGCGCGCGCGGTGAGCCAGGGGAGGAGTTCCGTCTCGAGACCGGCGCGTCCCCGGATCTGGTAGAAGTCGCGACCGCTGCTTCCCCAGAGCGGGGACAGGGATTCGGCGGACCGCAGCTCCAGGTCCTGGTGGCCGGAGCGGTACTCGCAGCCGATGATCAGCAGGGTGCCCTGGTCGGTCCGCAGGTTGGCGGCGATCCCCAGGCTCGTCAGGGCGGCGTCGAGGTCGGCGGGGCTGTCGAGGGTGGCGTCGAAGGTGGCGCGCCGGTCGCGGTAATGGTCGATGAGCGGCACCAGGGTCAGGTCGGACCCCAGCTCGATGAACCCGCGCAACCGCAGTCCGAACGTGGACCAGTCGTTCGTGGGCGACATGTGGTAGAGGGCGCCGTGGCTCTCGGCGCGGCTGT
This sequence comes from bacterium, assembly GCA_016706845.1. GTDB lineage: Bacteria > Krumholzibacteriota > Krumholzibacteriia > LZORAL124-64-63 > LZORAL124-64-63 > PNOJ01. The sequence goes on along the minus strand of JADJIV010000009.1, from coordinate 80,598 downwards.
TGACGATCTCGCCCGCGGCCTCGAGGCACAGGCCCGACAGCGGCTCGCCGCGCACGCCGATCCCGTAGTGGTGGAAGTACTGCGCCTCGATGCGGTCGCCGACGACCGTGCCGACCTCGGACATCCCGTAGGTGGTGAACTTGCCGCTCAGGCCCACGTCCAGCGGGCCGCAGCGCCGCGACCACAGCAGCGAGAAGGCGCCGTCGGTATCGCTCTGCGGCAGGTGGTCCTGGAAATAGAAGGCCGCGGTGCCCCAGTTGTCGTCCGCGGACAGGCGCGCGTGGACGCCGCCCCCGTGGCCGATCAGGCCCTGGTCCGTCGGGGCGCGGTCGCGGCCGTGCAGCAGGTCGCCGAACTCGAAGACGGCCCGGTCGGGGTAGTCGGCGAGGCTGCCGTACCAGCGCAGCGCGTCGAGGGCGTCGGCGCAGTAGCCGGTGTCGCCGCCGAGGGCGAGCAGGCGGGCGGTGCCGGCTTGGGCCGCCGCCGCGCCCAGGACCAGCAGCGTGAAGATGAGGGACAGGCGCTTGCGCAGGTGCATGGCGTGGTCACTCCTCGGGAAATTCCTTGAAGAATGTGGGATGGCCCTCGACGAAAACGCCACAGTCGGGGTGGCTCCAGATCGTCGTGTATTCCTCGACAGGCAGGCCCGTTTCGCGGGACCAGGCGTCGTCGTGGTACCGCCAGATCTGCTCGGCGGTCAGCACGAACAGGTCGTCGGCGCGCAGTTCGGTCATGCCGAGCAGCCAGGACGGCAGCAAGATGCCGTCGCTGACACGGCGCAGGTCGCCGTTCTCGTAGCGGTACACCGTGGTGCGGGGCGGGTTGCCGGCGGTGTAGCCGCCGACCCAGAGCGTCTCGCCGCTGCGCGACGCGCACAGCTCGGCGTCGGCCAGGCCCGGGAATTCGGCCAGCGTCGCGAACGACGCGCCGTCCCAGCGCCGCAGGCTGATCACCCCGTCGACGACCAGCGCGTGCAGCGCCCCGGAGGACGTGACGGCCAGGCCGTAGTCGGTCCCGGCGGTCAGGCCCGCGTCGCGCCAGGCGGCGCCGTTCCAGATCCTCAGGCCGGCGGCCGTGGAGGCGAAGATGCTGTCGGGCGCGACGGCGTAGGCCTGGTTGAGCCCGGCGCCCGGCGACGGGATCTCGCGCCAGCCGAAGCCCGGCTCCCGCAGGGAAAGCGCATCGCCGCCCCTGGCCAGGACCCAGCCGCCGGCCAGCGCCTGGATGTCGGCGACGGCGCGGTCGGATGGCAGGGAGGTGTACTCGCGGGTCCAGGTGTCGCCGTCGAAGTGCAGGACGCGCCCGTACCACTCGGCGGCCCAGATGTCGTCGCAGCCCGTGCCGTCCAGGGCGTTGAATTGGCGGTACCCGGGCTCCCGGGACGCCTCGTTCCAGGCGTAGCTCTCTTCGCCGCGCGTGCCGGCCATCAGGGTGCCGCCGTAGCCGCAGGCCAGCAGGCCGTCGGTCCCGCAGCGGCCCAGCCCGTAGATCCAGCGGCCGGTCCAGACCAGGCCGCCGTCGCCGTGCTGGGCGATTCCGTAGATCAGGTCCTGTTCCAGCACCGCCGTCCAGCCCGCCACCCGCCAGATCCGCGAGCCGTCCCCGACGCGCACGGCGCCGTCGTCGGCCGTCCAGACCGTCGTGCTCGAGGGGCGCGGCCCGGCCACGGTCCGCCAGGCATCGCCGTCGCGGATGCGCAGGCCGAACGTGCCGGCGACGTGCAGCCTCCCGTCGGCCGCGCAGAGCAGGTCCAGAATCGTCTCTTCGGGGAACCGGTCCGCGAGGCGCCAGGAGCGGCCGTCGTAGTGCAGGAGGAACTCGCCGCCGGCGGTGTAGACGTCGTCAGGCCCCCAGCCGTCGAGAGCCGTCAGCCGCTCCTCGACCGGGCTGTCCACGTCGACCACGGTCTCCCCGTTCCAGTGCGCGATGTGGCCGTAGGCGCCGACGGCCCAGACGTCGGCGGGCGAGACGCCCCAGACCGCGAGGAGGTCGTAGCCGCCAGGCAGGGGATGGAAGACGCGCCAGCCGTCTCCGGGACCGTAAGGCGTGGGCTCCAAGGTGTCGGGGGCGCACCCCGGCGCCAGCAGGATGCTGGCGAGCAGACCGGCCAGTGCGAGGGATCGGGTCATGGCGCGCGTCCTCGTGCGGTCGCCGGGGCGTAAGCGGGATCACGGCGCTCGGATGGCGATTCCGGCCGCCGCCGTGCCGCGGCGGCCTGCATGGAATTCCATGAATCCTCACACATGCGGGGGGCGGGGGCAAGGGGGCATCGGCGGACGCGGGCCGGTTGACGCCGCGGAGCAAATCCGCTATGGACAGGGGGCTGCTTCACCGCTTCCGGCCGTCGCACGATTCTAACGTTACGGGAGAAGCGTATGAAACTACGCTGCATGGCGATGATCCTGCTGCTGGCCCTCGCCGCACCGTCCGTGCCGGCGGCCGCCGGTGAGGAGCCGAATGCCCGGCTCGTCGCGGCGAAAGCGCTTTTCGAGCGGTACATGACGCTGGAGAGGGCGTTCGACCCGGCGGTGGCGGACCTCTACGCCGATTCGGCGACGGTTCGCAACCTCCGGCGCTACCCTACCGGCCAGGTGCGCGAGATGAAGCTCGAGGGGGCCAGGTACAAGGCCCTGCTCGTCGCTTCGCTGCCGACGGCGAAGGAGCGCGGCGATCTCAGCGCCTACACCGACGTCGCGTACGAGGTCCTGGCGACGGGCGAGGTCGCGATCACCGCGACGCGGTACTCGGAACTCAAGCAGTACAGCAGCCCGCTCGCGCTGAGGATCGCCCCGCAGGCGGACGGCGTCTGGCGGATCGTCGAGGAGACGGGCGAATCCCAGCCCTGACGGCCCGCGCCCCGGAAGGAGCCCCATGACCCAACTGCCGGTCCTGCGCGACCTGGTCATCGTGCTGGCCGTGTCGCTGGCCGTCGTGTTCGCGCTGCGGCGCGCCGGCGTGCCGACGATCGCCGCCCTGCTGCTGTCCGGCGTGGTGCTGGGCCCCGGCAGCCTGGGCCTGGTGCGCGAGCACGAGAGCATCGAGGTCGTGGCGGAGATCGGCGTGGCGATGCTGCTGTTCGGGATCGGCCTGAAGCTGTCGCTGCACGAGCTGGCGCGGTTGCGCGCCCTGATCCTCGGGGCCGGCGGGATGCAGGTGGGGCTGACCGTCCTGGCCGGCGTGGTTGCGGCGACCGCCTTCGGCTACCCGGCCGGGCAGGCCGTGTTCTTCGGCTGCCTGCTCGCCCTGAGCTCGACGGCCATCGTGCTGAAGATGTTCGAGAACCGGGGCGAGACCGACGCGCCGCACGGGCGGCTGGGGCTGAGCGTGCTGGTCTTCCAGGACCTCGCGGTGGTACCCATGATGCTGCTGCTGCCGGTGCTGGGGCGCACCGAGGGGCTGTCGTGGGGGCGGGCGGGGACCTCGCTGGTCTGGTCGATCGCCATGGTCGCGGCGATCGTCGTCTGCGCGCGCTTCCTGTTCCCGCGGATGCTGGAGCAGGTCGTGCGCGCCCGCAGCCGCGAACTGTTCGTGCTGGCCACGCTGCTGACGGTGCTCGGTACCGCCTGGCTCGGCAGCCTGGCAGGCCTGTCGCTGGCGCTGGGCGCGTTCCTGGCGGGCATCGTGGTGGCGGATTCGGAATACGCCCAGCAGGTGCTGGCCGAGATCGTGCCCCTGCGCGACGCCTTCGGCAGCCTGTTCTTCGTCTCGGTCGGCATGCTGTTGGACCCCGCGATCTGGCTGCGCGAGCCGCTGGCCACGCTCGGCCTGGGCGTGGCGGTGCTGGTCGTCAAGGCGCTGATCATGACCGCCACGGCCCTGGCCTTCGGCTTCGGGGTGCGCGCGGCGGTGCTGACCGGCCTGGCCCTGGCCCAGATCGGGGAGTTCTCGTTCATCCTGGCCGGGGCCGGGGCGGCGCACGGGCTGATCGGCGGCGAGCTCATGCAGCGCTTCCTGGCCGTGTCGGTGCTGACGATGCTGCTGACGCCCTTCCTGGCCCTGCTGTCGCCCCGCCTGGCGGAGCACACCGAGAGCGTGCCCTGGCTGCGGCGGCTGCTCGCGGTCCGGCCGTCGCGTGCCGGGAGCGACGCGGATGAGGCGGCGGCGGCGCTGCGGGACCACGTCGTGGTGGTCGGGCACGGGCTCAACGGCCACAACGTGGTGCGGGTCCTGCGCGAACGCGGCATCGCCTACCTGGTGCTGGAGCTGAACCCGCACACCGTGCGCGACGCGCGCGTGAGGGGCGAACCGGTGCTCTACGGGGACGCCGCCAGCCCCGACGTGCTGGCCCACGCCGGGATCGCCCGGGCGCGGGTGCTCGTGGTGGCGATCGCCGACCCGTCGGCGACGCGGCAGATCGTGGCGGTGGCGCGCAGCGCCGCGCCCCGGCTGAAGATCGTGGTGCGCACGCGGTACGTGAGCGAGGTCGACGCGCTCCACCGGCTCGGCGCCGACGAGGTGGTGCCGGAGGAGTTCGAGACGTCGCTGGAACTGGCCGGCGCCGCCATGGCGGCCTTCGGGGTGCCGGGCCGCGTCATCGAACGGGACAAGGTGCGCATCCGGCAGGAACGGTACGCCTCGCTGGTGGCGGGCGGGCACGCGGCGCCGGCGGTCGCTCCCATGGGGGCGTTGCTGACCGCGGCCGACCTGGAAGAGCTGACGCTCGGGGAGGCCTGCACCGCCACGGGGCTGACCCTGCGCGAGCTGGATCTGCGTGGGCGTTCGGGCGCCACCGTCGTGGCCGTGGCGCGCGGCGACGAGCTGACGGGCAACCCGCCGCCGGACCACGTCCTGCAGGCGGGGGACGTGCTCTGGGTGTGGGGTCAGCCGGAGCAGACGAAGGCGGCGCGGGAGCTGCTCCAGGGGATGCGGCCGGTGCCTGGGCCAGCATCCTGATCTGGAAGGCTATATATGTGTATATATGTAATAATATACAGATATATATGGTGGAAGCCAGGCAAGCGCGTGCGACAGTCAAAGGGGAGCGGATCATGCCGGAGACCATCACGACCCGTGAACTGACCCCCTCGCTCTGGCCCCAGGTCGAGGAACTCTTCGGCGCCAAGGGCGCCTGCGGCGGCTGCTGGTGCCAGGCCTGGCGCGTCGGTCCCGGCGAGAAGTGGGACGAGATCAAGGGCGACCCGGCCAAGGCGCGGTTGCGCGCCGGCGTCGCGGACGGCAGCGTCCACGCCGTGCTGGCCTTCGACGGCGAGCGGCCGGTGGGCTGGTGCACCTTCGGGCCGCGCCTGTCGTTCCCGAAGCTGGCCCGGGCCCGCACCCTGAAGTGCGACGACGCCGAGCGCGTCTGGTCGATCACCTGCTTCTTCATCGTGCGCGACCAGCGCGGGCGGGGCGTGGCCACGGCGCTGCTCGACCACGCGCTCAAGGCGATGAAGCGGCGCAAGGTGGGGATCGTCGAGGGGTACCCGTCGAAGCCCGATGCCGCGGGCAACTACGTGCCCACCTTCGCCTGGACCGGCACGCAGTCGCTGTTCCGCAAGGCGGGGTTCGCGGTGGTCGGCAATCCCGATGGTGGACGACAGCGGGTCCGCCTGATCCTGAATGGCTGGTGAGTCCCGCGATGGCTGGGGGGGGCGCGCTTGCCTTGCTGTGGTAAAATTGAAACTCCGACTTTCAATTTTCCAGCATTGGCGGAGACGGACCGGCACCCAAGGAGAGCGGACCGATGATCGAGAAGTACCATTTCACGGGTTTTCCGCCGGCCGCCGTCCGCTTCTTCGCGGACCTGGCGCGCCACAACGACCGCGACTGGTTCCTGGCGCACAAGCCGCTCTACCAGGAGGCGGTGCTCGACCCCGCGCGCGCCTTCGTCGTGGAGATGGGTGTGCGGCTGCGCCGCGTGGCGCCGCAGATCCAGTTCGACCCCCGCATTGACGGCTCGGGGTCGATCTTCCGCATCCACCGCGACGTGCGCTTCAGCAAGGACAAGTCGCCCTACAAGACGCACCTGGGCATCTTCTTCTGGGAGGGCCAGAAGAAGTGGGGGCCGGGGTTCTACTTCCACCTCGAGCCGCCGCAGCTGCAGCTCTACGTCGGCAAGTACGTCTTCGACAAGGAGGAGCTGGCGACCTGGCGGGCGGCGGTGGCCGATCCGGTGAGCGGCGCCGCGCTCGCCAGGCTGACGGCCCGGATCGGGCGCAAGGGGTACGAACTGGGCGGCCAGCACTACAAGCGCGTGCCGGCCGGGTTCGCGGCGGACCACCCGCGGGCCGAACTGCTGAAGCACGACAGCATCTGGCTGCGGCACGACGGGCCGATTCCGGCGGAGCTGCACTCGCGGGAGCTGCTCGATCACTGCCAGGGGCATTTCAAGGCCATGGCCCCGCTGCACGGGTGGCTGGCGCAGTACTACGCCGGGGACGGCGCGTGATCCCGCCTGCAAGCACGAACTGGACGTTTGGTCCCTGTAAGACGATTGTGGGCATGGTGCACGAAGTCGCATTTTGAAGCCTGGAGGCCCCACCTGAACGAGAACCACGCTCCCCAGCCCGACGGAACCACGGCCGAGATCCGCCAGCGCGTCGTGCTGGTCGGGGCCGACCTGCCCGAGCACTACGGCACTGCCATCGGCGGCCCCGCCGACCTGCACGAGCTGGGCCTGCTGGTCGACACCGCCGGCGGGCTGGTCGTCGGGACCGTCCACCAGAAGCGGGAGAAGCCCGAGGCCCGCACCTTCATCGGCAAGGGCAAGCTCGAGGAGCTGCGCGCCGTGGTCGAGGCGACCGGGGCCAACCTGGTGGTCTTCGACAACGAGCTGTCGCCGGCCCAGGGGCGCAACCTGACCAAGGAGCTGAGCGGCAAGAAGGACAAAGAGGACAAGAAGAAGAAGTGGGAGGAGCCCGAGCCTGGGCCCGACGGCGCGCCGGTCCGCAAGACCCGGGTCCGCAGCGCCGCCGACAAGAAGGACGACGTCTCGGTCATCGACCGCACCGAGCTGATCCTGGACATCTTCGCGATGCACGCCCGCACCCGGCAGGCCCGCCTGCAGGTCGAGATGGCGCAGCTGCAGTACCAGCTGCCGCGCCTGGTCAAGCTGTGGTCGCACCTGGAGCGGCAGGCCGGCGGCATCGGCACGCGCGGCCCCGGCGAGACCCAGCTCGAGACCGACCGCCGCCTGGTCAAGCTGCGCATGGCCCACCTCAAGAAGGAGCTGATCGCGATCGACGAGGCGCGCGAGGTGCAGACGCGCCGCCGCCGCGAGCAGTTCGCGGTCTCGCTGGTCGGCTACACCAACGCCGGCAAGTCCACCCTGATGAACGGGATCACCGGGGCCGGCGTCCTGGTCGAGGACAAGCTCTTCGCCACCCTGGACGCCACGACCCGGCGCGTGGAGATCGACGAGCGGCGGCAGTTCCTGCTGTCGGACACCGTCGGCTTCATCCGGCGGCTGCCCCACCACCTGGTCGAGTCGTTCCGGGCCACGCTGCAGGAGGTGGCCGAGAGCGACCTGCTGCTGCACGTGGTCGACGCCTCGCACCCCGACCCCGAGCACCCGATCGCCGCGGTGGACGAGGTGCTGGGCGAGCTGGCGCCCGACGGGCTGCCGACCCTGATGGTCTTCAACAAGATGGACCGCGTGCCGGCCGAGCTCGCCGAGACGCTGCGCAACCAGTTCGGCCGGCGCTACGAGGGGGCCCTGTTCGTCTCCGCGCTGGATCCGGCCGGCTGCGCCGCGGTGCGCGAGGCCGTGGAGGCCCGCCTGCTGGCCGGCGAGCGGGTCGTGCGCCTGGAGGTGCCGTACACGCGGATGGACCTGGTCTCGGTCTTCCACCGCACCGGCTCGGTCCTGGAGGAGGAGCACGGCGAGCACGGCGTGCGCCTGGCGGTGCGCCTGAAGGACGAGGAACTCAACCGCCTGCTGGGCCGCGACAGCGGCGTGAAGGTGATCGAAGGAAAGTGACCGGATGACCACCGCCACCGAGCTGCGTCGCCTCTTCCTGCTGCGCGACGACGTCGTCTTCCTGAATCACGGGTCCTTCGGGGCCTGCCCCCGGCCCGTCTTCGACGTCTACCAGGCCCTGCAGCGGGAGCTCGAGGCCGAGCCGGTCGACTTCCTGGCCCGCGAGCGCGACCTGCCCGCCCGCCTGGCCGCCGCGCGCGCCCGCCTGGCCGCCTTCGTGGGGGCCGACCGCGACGAGATCGTGTTCGTGCCCAACACCACCACCGGCCTGAACATCGTGGCCCGCTCCCTGGACCTGCACCCCGGCGACGAGATCCTCACGACCGACCACGAGTACGGCGCCATGGACCGCACCTGGACCTTCGTCGGCGGGAAGACCGGTGCGAAGTACGTGCCGCGGGCGCTGCCGCTGCCCCTGCAGGACCCGCAGGCGGTCGTCGAGGCGGTGTGGGGCGGGGTGAGCGGGCGCACGCGCGTGTTCTTCGTCAGCCACATCACCTCGACCAGCGGCGTGCGGCTGCCGGTGGAGGAACTGGTCGCGCGGGCGCGCGAGCGGGGCATCTTCACGGTCGTCGACGGCGCCCACGGGCCCGGGCAGCTCGACCTGGACCTGCACGCCCTCGGCGCCGACGTCTACGTCGGCAACTGCCACAAGTGGCTGATGTCGCCCAAGGGCGCGGCGTTGCTGTACGTGCGCGGGGACCGCCAGGACCTGATCGAGCCCCTGGCCGTGAGCTGGGGCTGGCACGACGACCAACCCGGCCCGAGCCGCTTCGTCGACGAGCAGGAGTGGATCGGCACGCGCGACGTGTCGGCCTACCTGGCGGTGCCGGCGGCGCTGGACTTCTTCGCCGAGCACGACTGGCCGCGGGTGCGGGCGCGCTGCCGCGAGCTGCTGCTGGAGGCGCGCACGCGCCTGCTGGAGGTCGTCCGCCTGCCGGCGCTCTGCCCGCCCGATCCCTGGCTGCTGCAGATGGCGGTCGTGCCGCTGCCGGCGGGCGTCGACGCGACGGCCTTGCAACTCGCCCTGCGACGCGATCACCTGGTCGAGGCGCCGGTCACCCGCTTCGCGGGCCGCGACTGGCTGCGCATCTCGATCCACGGCTACAACACGACCGGGGACGTCGACCGGCTGGTGACGGCGTTGCGGGCCGAACTGGGCTGATCCCGGCCAATCCGCGCTTGCCGCCGCCGTCCGGTGGCGGCTAACATCACCCGCGCCACACGCTCGACCCCCCAAGCCGGGACGGATCCCGGCCGCGAAGGGACGGAGACCGTTGAGACCCCTGTTCGCCAACCGCAGCTTCCTGGCGGTCTGGGCCGCGTCGTTCGTCAGCGGCCTCGGCGACAAGATCGCGATCCTGGCCTTCTTCTCCCTCGTCTACCACCGCACCGGCAACGTGGCGAGCCTGGGCCTGCTGGCCGCCGTGCAGGTGCTGCCGGGCGTGCTGATCGGCCCCTTCGCGGGCGTCGTGGTCGATCGCTGGAGCCGCCGCGGCCTGATGATCGCCAGCGACCTGTTCTCCACGGCGGTGGTCTGCGCCATCCCCTTCGTGCCCGAGCTGTGGCAGGTCTACCTGCTGGCCTCCCTGCTGGCCGCCGGGCGCAACCTGACCGGTCCGGCGCGCATGGCCCTGCTGCCGGACCTCGTGCCGAGCGAGCAGCTCGGCCATTCGAACGCCCTGTTCATGATCTCGCAGAACGCGATGCTGCTGGTGGGCATGGCGGCCGGCGGCCTGATCGTCCACGCGCTGGGCGTCGTGCCGGCGTTCCTGATCGACGGCGCCACGTTCCTGATCTCGGCGGCGATCCTGGCGGTCCGGCCCTTCCGCTACATCCCGGTCGAGCAGCACCCGCTCGATTCTGACGCCCCGGAACGGCCCGCCGAGAAGTGGCACGACATCCGCCAGGGGGTGGTGTGGCTGTGGGGGCGGCCGTCCCTGCGCTTCGCGGTGATGTTCCTGGGGCTGGTGACGATGGTCACGGCCATGCAGCCGCCCCTGGTCTACGAGTTCGTCACGCGGATCCTCGGTCGCAGCGAGGGGGACCTGGGTCTGATTTTCGCCACCGCCGGACTGGGAGGCCTGCTGGGCGCCGCGGCGGGCATACTGACCCGCGGCGCGCGCCGACCGCTGCGGGCGGTCGGGCTGCTGGTGGTGCTCGACGGCCTGCTGCTGGGTCTGTTCGCCATCAATCGCAGCTTCGCCGGGGCGCTGGTCCTGTTCGCACTGTTCGGGGCGATCAGCACGGGAATCCAGATCAACCTCGCCACCTTCCTGCAGCGTGAAACACCGCAGGAGCGCCGCGGCCGCATCTTCGGTTGGCTGGGACCGCTGCTGGGGCCGGTGACCTTGCTGTCGGTCCTGGTCGGTCCGACGCTGGCCTCCCTGTGGGGGGTCGGCCAGGTACTCGTGGTCGCGGCGATCGCCGAGATCGTCTTCGGGCTGGCCGGCGCCCTGCGGGCTCCCGGGTCCGACCGGGCCTGAGCCATGACCCTCTCCCCCCAACCCATTGAAAATGCATACGACAACGGCCCGGTATCGGGAGCCGCCCCCCTTGATTTTTGGGCGGCGATAAGCGACGATTAGCGGGTCAGGACCGCCTCGAAGCCGTACCGTTCATGGAGACCGAGGAGGCACCCATGGAGATCCGGATCACCCGTCATCCGAACCCGCCCACGCCCCCGCGCAGCGATTTCGGATTCGGCAGCATCTTCACCCCGCACATGTTCGAGATGCCGTTCCGGGACGGAGCCTGGGGAAGGCCGGTCATCGTCCCGTACCACGACATCGTGCTCGATCCGGCGGCCAAGGTGCTCCACTACGGGCAGGAGATCTTCGAGGGCATGAAGGCCTACGCGCATCCCGCAGACGGCTCGGTCCATATGTTCCGGCCGGACATGAACATCGCGCGGTTCGGCCACTCCTGCGACCGGATGTGCATGCCGCGGGTCGACGCCAAGCTGTTCATGGAGGCCTTGAAGCGGCTGATCGACCTGGACCGCGACTGGGTGCCGAAGTCGCCCGACGCGCTCTACATCCGCCCGACGATGATCTCGACCCAGCGCGGCCTGGGCGTCAAGGCCAGCACCGAGTACCTGTTCTACATCATCATCGGGCCGGTCGGCAGCTACTTCGCCGGCGGCAGCAAGCCGTTGCGGGTCAAGGCCGAGGACACCTACGTGCGCTCGGCGCCCGGCGGCGTCGGCGGGGCCAAGACCGGCGGCAACTACGCGGCCGCCCTGCTGCCGATCAGGCTGGCGCAGCAGGAGGGGTTCGACCAGATCGTCTGGCTGGACGCCCGCACGATGTCGTCGATCGAGGAGATGGGGGCCATGAACATCGCCTTCGTCTACGAAGACAAGGTGATCACCGCGGCCACCGGCGACACCATCCTCAAGGGCGTGACCCGCGACTCGGTCGGCGTGCTCTGCCGCGATTTCGGCCTGAACTGGACCGAGACGCCGCCCCTGGTCCGCGAGATCTGCGCCGACGCCGACAGCGGCAAACTGTTGGAGGCCTTCGCCTGCGGCACCGCGGCCGTCGTGACGTCCATCGGCTCGCTCAGCTACGGTGGCAAGGACCACAAGGTGGGCGGCGGCCAGGAGGGACCTGTCACGCGCCGGTTGCGCGAGGCCCTGTGCGCGATTCACACCGGGACCAGCGACCTGCATCCCGAGTGGATCGAGAAGGTGCCCGTTTTCGTCCACGTCTGACCGCGTACGCGCCGATCGCGACGAAGGGGGCCCCGGCCGACAAGCCGGGGCCTCCTTCTTGCCGGGTGGCGCCGTTCGGCGATGGCGCCGGCCGCACGGTTGTGGCAATCTGTGCCGGCGGCCCCGCAGCCGGCGCCCGGCGGGGGAACGAACGCCAAGGAGACACATGTTCAAGAATCTGGACCTGAAGCGCGCCCTGGTCTGCTTCGACCTCGAGACGACCGGCACCAGCCCCGACCGCGACCGCATCGTGGAGATCGGGCTGGTGCGCGTGGAGCCGGGCGGCGCCCGCCGCAGCTACCGCACCCTGGTCAACCCGGAGATGCCCATCCCGGCGCCGGCGACCGCCGTCCACGGGATCTCGGACGACGACGTGCGCGACGCCCCGGTCCTGGCCGCGGTCGCGCCCGGGATCGTCGCGCTGTTCGAGGGGGCCGACCTCTGCGGTTTCAACTCGGTCGGCTTCGACGCGCCCCTGCTGGAGGCGGAACTGCGCCGCGCGGGAACGCCGATCGAGCTGGCGGGCCGGCGCCACCTGGACGCCATGCGCATCTTCTACGCCATGGAGCCGCGGACCCTGACCGCGGCTTACCGCAAGTACTGCGGCAAGGACCTGACCGACGCCCACGCGGCGCTGGCCGACGTCGAGGCGACCCTCGAGGTGCTCGACGCCATGGTCGGCTGCTACGACGCGCTGAGCGGGGACGTCGACGACCTGCACCGCGTCAGCAACCCCAACGAGGGCCGCTACGTCGACCGCACGCGCAAGTTCGAGTGGGACGACCAGGGCCGGGCCTGCTTCACCTTCGGCAAGCACCAGGGCAAGCCGCTGGAGGAGATCGCCCGCGCGACGCCCGGCTACCTGAGCTGGATGCTGGGCAACGACTTCAGCGACGAGGTGCGCGGGATCCTGAACGACGCGCTCGTCGGCCGCTTCCCGACGAAGACGCCCGCCGCCGCCCCGCCGGCCGCGACTCCGGAGGCGCCGTCCGGCCCCCTGACCCTGTTCCCCGACGGAGGATGAGCGACATGAGCGACGAGATGGGCGTGCCGATCGGCACGGTGGGCTGGTTCGACCTGACCGTCGAGGACGCCGAGGGCCTGCGGGACTTCTACGGCGAGGTCGCGGGCTGGAGCTACGAGCTGGTCCCGATGGAGGGCTACGACGACTACCTGATGATCAACCGCGACGGCGGGGTCGTCGCGGGGATCTGCCACGCGCGGGGCCCGAACACGGGCTTGCCGCCGCGGTGGCTGGCGTACGTCACGGTCGCGGATCTCGAGGCGAGCCTCGAGGCCTGCGCGGCCCGCGGCGGCAGGGTGATCGCGGGGCCGCGGTCGCTGGGCGAGTACGGCACGTTCTGTGTGATCTGCGATCCGGCGGGGGCGCACGTGGCCCTGCTGCAGCCGTTGGGAGATGAGGCCCGGGACGAGCGGTCCTAGACGCCGCTCTAGACGTCCAGGCTCGGGATGTCCTCGCCGCAGTGCTCGGGATCGGGCCAGTAGCTCTCCTCGGCCGGCTTCACGTTGGGCGTGAAGACCATCATGCCCGCCAGGAACCCGTACAGCCCGATCACCAGCGAGACCGGCACCCACCAGGGCAGCAGCCCCATCGAGAACAGGCCGGGCAGGCCCTCGCGCTGCGCCTCCACGGGCAGGCCCCAGGCGCGGCCCATCCAGGCGACCAGCATGAAGGCGAAGATGTAGATGTAGTTGCGCTTCAGGCGCGCCCGCATCGCCTGCAGCCGCGTGATCTTGAACTTCGGGTGCAGCAGGTCCTCGGCCACCTGGTCGCCCCAGCCCTCCATCGGGCTGTGCGGGTCGCGACGCAGGATCGGCCCGTAGAAGTTCTCCTCGATCATCCTGACCCGCGAGCGCCAGACGTCGAAGAAGCGGAAGCGCCGCGCCTCGTGGTAGAGGAACATCAGGTTGGCGTACATGCCGGTGATGATCGTCTCCTGGGCGTAGTGCGGGTTGCTGAAGCTGAAGGTCAGGATGCCGACCGTCGAGACCAGCGCCCAGTGCGTGGTGGTGTCCAGGCGCTTGCGCCACTCCAGGGCGCGGTGCATCTCGCCCCGGTAGAGGTGGACCATGGCGGTGACGTACTCCCCGCGCTGGAGCGGTTCCGTCTCGTAGTCGGCGCGCTCGAGCACCTGGGGGTCGGTCCGGGGATAGATGGGCGGGGAGCCGCGATCGTCTTTCATGGGGCGAATCTACCAGCGCGCCGCCCGGCGGGCAAGCCCGGCGATGGGCGCCCGCTCTTGACGTCCGCTGCGATCGGGCCTTGCTTGTGGGAAATCTTCCCCGAGGAGAATCGATGGCCTGGTATCCGCTGCGGCGCGCCCTGTGCGCGATCGCCTGTTCGATGTTGACCGCCGCCGCCGCGCCCGTCGCGGCGCAGACGGACCTGTCCGCCCTGTTCGCGCCCGCCGCCGCGGCGGAGGTCGCGGCGGTGGCGCAGGACTGGGCCGGGCGCCTGCCCACGCCCACGAACTGGAAGGTCGTGCGCGCCGGCGTCGATTCCGCGACGGGCTACGCGGTGCAGGCCGTCAGCCATGAGATCGAAGGCTTCACTCATTACGGCGGCCTGCGCTACCCCCGGCTGTGGACGCAGCAGGGGCGCTTCCCCGTCCTGGTGCTGCTGCACGGCGGCTTCGACGGGCTGACCCTCGACTTCCTGGTGAACTTCGACAAGGACTTCCCGGGCACGGCCTTCGCGGACAGCTTCCTGGTCGTCGCGCCCACCTTCCGCTCCGAACCGCTCAACGGCGGCCAGCCGCTGGGCATCCGCACCAGCGGCGGCGAGCCGTCGCCCTTCGACCGCGACTGCGACGACACGATGGCGCTGCTGACGGCCGTGCTGCTGAACATCCCGCAGGCGGATCCCGGCTACGTCGTCGTGCTGGGGGGCAGCCGCGGCGGCAACGTGGCCTACCATCTGGCCCTGCGCGACCCGCGCGTGCGGCGCACCGCGATCCGCTACGGTCCGACCGACTTCTTCGCGGACCACGTGCACCTGGGCGCGCAGGAGCGGCTCGACGCCGGGGATACCGGCGATTCCCTCGGCCGCGAGGTGGCGGACCGGATCGCCGGGCCGTGGCTGGCCGGACAGATCACCCTGGAACAGGCGCGGCAGGCGCTGATCTCGTGGTGCGTCCTGCCGCACCTGCGGGTCGAGACCCCCCTGCAGATCCACCACGGAGATCGGGACACCGTGGTGCCCCCTCTCCACAGCGCACGCGCCGATTCGGTCATGCAGGGCAAGGGGGCGACGCCGCCGCAGTTCGCCTACTACACCTACCCCCAGGGCAGCCACGATCCCGACTCCCTGGACGGGCACGAGCAGCTGGTCTTGGACTACCTGCTGGAACTGCCGGCCCTGACCGAGGTGGGAGCGGCGATCCCGCGCCCCGCGGCGCTGAAGGGCTGGCCCAACCCCTTCGCGGGGGGGGCGACGCTGGCGCTGACCGGCCCCGGCGCGGACGGCAAGACGCTCGCGGAGCCCGTCGCGGTGGAGATCCGCGACGCCCGCGGCCGCATCGTGCGCCGGCTCGAGCTCGAACCGGGAGGGGAGACCCCGAGCCGGAACTGGGACGGCCGGGACGCCGCCGGCCGGGACGTGGCCGCCGGCGTGTACTTCGCCGTCCTGCCCGGCCGCCGCGGGGCCGCGCCGTTGCGGCTGGTGAGATTGCGCTGATGGGGCGCCCGCGGCGCGCCACTGCGCCCTCAACCCGAAGCGGCGGCGGCCGATGACATCCCCCATGAACAACTTCGCCAGGTTCGACCCCCAGCAGTTCAGCTGGAAACGCGTCTTTCTGCTGGTGGCGGCCGTTCAGCTCGTGCTGATCGTCACCCTGGTGGTCTACTGGCGCTTCTTCCGCGCCGAGTTCTTCCCCTACCCGATCAACAAGGACGGCACCGTCACCGTCGCCGGCGGCGATCAGCCCCTGCTGGTGGGATACGGCGCGCAGATCCCGCCGCCGTGGACGTTCACGGGCGTCGGCACGGACACCCTGTACCTGGCCGGGATGCCGTTCGAGCCCATGCGGCGGCCCGACCCGGCCGACGGGCTCCCCATGCCGCTGAGCGACCGCCTGCGCACGGTGCAGCTCATGCTCGAGGCGGCCGAGGCGGCCTACCAGACCGCGGATGACAAGGAAGAGGGGATGCGCCGCTTCGCCGCCGAGCTGGAGAAGTCGATGGGCACGGTGATGGAAATGGTGGCGCTGGACGTGCCGGGGGAGACGCTGGTCTGCCGCTTCGTGGGCGACCTGCCCGAGATCACGGTGAACTTCGTGCACGAGCCGCACTGGATCGAGCCGCGGGAGGCGCTGCGCCACCGCCAGTTCGACGCGATGCGGGTCTTCATCGAGTGGATGGCGGCGACGCCGGACGGCGTGTTCGGCTTCGGCGAGCACTACATCCTGGTCTCGGACAACCCCGACGCCCGCGCCGAGCACCTGCGGGTGCTGCAGGCCCTGCGGGGCGTCAGCGCCGGCCTGCGCCGGGTCCCGACGCCGGACGACGTCCGGCACGCGCTGGCCGACGACACGCTCTGCGCCAAGTACGACGGGCTGATCCGGGACTACCTGTCCTTCCGCGCCGCCGGCACCGCCGTGCGCTGACGGCGGGGTCAGCCCGCGGGCGCGCGCAGCGTCGCGGTCCCGCCCGCGGCCTCCCGCACCGAGAACTCCCAGACCGGCACCCAGGTCAGCGCGACGAGGTCGACCCGCACGTCGGTGCGGCGCGGCTTGACCGCGACCGCGGCGACCTCGCGCGCGGCGGCGTCCCAGCGGGCGGCGACCTCGGCCGCCTCCTGCTCGAGCTGCGCGCGCAGCCCGGCGATCTCCCGCTCCAGACCGGCGATCAGCTGCTCCGATTCGGAGATGTCCATCCGCGCGCTGTCGGTCAGGTGACGCTTGCGCGCCGCCGCCGCCAGGCCGGTGCGACGCCGGCCACCGAAGACGCCGAGCATGCCGGCGATCGTCTCGCCCGCCGACAGCAGTTCCTCGCGCTGGCGCGAGGCGTGGTCGGCCCTATCCTGCGTCAGCTCCGACTGTTCGCGCTCCAGCTTCGCCATCAGCCGCGCGAGGGCCGCCTCGGCCTTCGCGCGCAGCTTCTCGACGTCGGCGTCGCGGCGCTCGCGGGCCGCCAGCGCGGCGCGCCCGGCGAACGCCGCCGCCGTTTCGCCGGGCAGGCCGTGCAGGTCCAGGGCGGGGCAGTGCGGCAGGCTCAGTTCACGGTCCTGGTAGAGGTGGTCGGCGAAATCCTTCGCGGCCGCCTTGAAGGCGGCGGCGGCGTTCCAGGCCGCGGGCGGCGCCGCGAACCGGGCGCCGGTCTCGGGGGCACCGGTCTCGGGGGCGGCGGCCAGGGCGGCGGGGTCGAGGGCCGTGGGTTCGGCCTCGCGCCAGCGGATCAGGGCGCCGGTGTCCTGCGGCCGCACCAGCAGGGCGACGGACTGTTCCGCGTCCACGCCCAGCTTGCGGTCGACGAAGGCGACACGGCCGAAGGCGCCGAGCCGCGGCTCGTAGACCAGCGTCGCCGCTGCGACGTCCAGGCGCCCGCGCTCGCTTCGAGCGCGGCCAGGGCCGCCTCGCGGGAGCGGGTCGCGGGCGCCCAGGCCTGCGGCACCGCGGGCGGCAGAGGGGGGCGGCGTCGCGGAGGGCGATGCCGGGAGCGCCGGGCGCCCGCCGGCGCGTCGCCGGCGGGGCCGGGCCGGCGGCGGGCGGCGACGGCTGGTGAGCGAGCGGATCTGGTCGCGCGTGAGGGGGCCGCGCAGATAGCTCATGGCCCAGCGCGTCTGCATCAGGACCGGGCCGTCGGCGTGCGTGTCGTGCAGCAGGAAGACGCGCTCGCCCAGGCCCGACAGCAGGGCGTCGGCCGTCTGGCGGTCGAGGCCGCCGCCCGCGGACTCGAGCCCGTCCAGCACGCGCAGCTTGTCGCGCTCGGTCTGCAGCTTGCCCAGCAGCCAGGTGCCGGCGTTGCCGAGGGCCTTGTAGTCCAGGTCGACGGGGTTCTGGGTGGTCAGCACCACGCCGAGACCGCAGGCGCGGGCCTGCTTCAGCAGGGTCAGCAGGGGTTTCTTGCTGGGCGGCTCGGCTGTCGGCGGCAGGTAGCCGAAGACCTCGTCCATGTAGAGCAGGGCCCGCAGGCTGGTGGTGCCCGGCTGGCGGCGCATCCAGGCGACGACCTGCTCCAGCAGGAGCGTCGTGAAGAACATGCGCTCGGCGTCCTGTAGGTGCGCGATCGAGAAGATGGCGTGGCGCGGCCGCCCGTCCGGCGCCCGCAGCAGCGCGTCGACGTCCAGCGGCTCGCCCTGCAGCCAGGAGGCGAACGACGGCGCCGCGACGACCGCGTTCAGGGCCATGGCCAGCCCGAAGCGGTCCTGCGGCGGGAAGAAGACGTCCACGTCGAAGACGCCCAGCTTCGCCACCGGCGGCCGCTGCACCGCCGCGATCAACTGCGCCAGGTCCAGGTCGCGGCCCTCGCGCCAGGCGTGCTCGAAGATCGTCGAGAGCAGGATGTGCTCGCGGCCGCGCAGGGGGTCCGCGTCGACGCCGGCCAGGCCGAGCAGGGCGCCGACGGTGCCCGCGATCTGTTCGCGGCGGGCTTCCCCGTTCCCCTCCCAGCCGCCCTGCGGCGCGCTCAGGGAGGCGAGGATGGACACCGGCGTGCCCGCGTCCGAGCCCGGGGTGTAGATGCGGAACTCCGCGCTCGCCTTCAGGCGGCGGATGCGCTCGCCGTCCTGGTCCCAGGCGGCGAGCCCCTCGCGCCAGGCGGTCGCCGTGGCGGCGGCATATTCCTGCGGTCTGGCCCTTGCGGCGCGCATCGTCGGGGTTGACCCAGGGCAGGAAGTCCTCGGGCCTCAGCTCGGGGAACGTGAGCAGGAGATTGGCGAGGTCGCCCTTGGGATCGATGATGATCGCGGGCACGCCGTCGAGCGCCGCCTCCTCGAGCAGCGCGACGCACAGCCCGGTCTTGCCCGAACCGGTCATGCCCACGCAGACGGCGTGGGTCGTCAGGTCGCGGGCGTCGTACTGCAGGTGCGCGTCGGCCTTCACGCCTGTGGCCGGGTCGTACTCCTTGCCGAGGTAGAAGGCGCCCAGCCGTTCGATGGGTTGCATGGCCGCGGCCCCGCTTTCCTAGGTGAACTGGCCGTCGCGCATGAGCTGGCGGTGCGAGCCGTCCTCGTAGGTGACGTCCATCGACGGCGTGTGGAACAGGTAGTCGATGTGGACGCTCGAGCGGTTGCGGCCGCCGGGCATGTCCTCGTTGCTGCCGAAGGCGATGTGCGCCGTGCGCAGGGCCTTCTCGTCCTCCAGCATGCAGCCGACCAGCCGCGCGCCGGGGTTCAGGCCGATGCCCAGCTCGCAGACGATGTTCGCGGTCGCGTCGGCCGCGCAGAGCTTCTCGATCTCGGCCCGCAGCGCGGCGTCGGCGCAGGCCACCCGCACGACGCGCCCCCGGGACAGTTCCAGGGTGACGGGCGCCGCGGGCTTGCCGATGGCGCCGATCGGGCCGTCGGCCACCAGCACGCCGTCGCCCTCGGTCTCGACCGGGGCGCAGTAGACCTCGCCGCACGGCAGGTTGACGCCGATCTCGACGGTCGCCCGGACGTCGGACTGGAACGGCCGGCCGCGCAGGCCCAGCACCAGATCGGTGCCCCCGGGCGCCGTGATGTGCACCGAGACGGCATCGCGCAGGTTTTCGATCAGCCGCTCGGCGCGTGCGCGCATGGCGGCGTAGTCCACGGCCAGGGGTCCATCGTCGAGCATGGCCTCGGTGATGCCGGGCGCGTGCCCCAGGCGGATCCGCCGCGTCGCTTCGATGGCCCGGATCCAGGCGATGCGGAAGGGCACCTCGGCGTTCGAGGCCGAAAAGGCGTTGATCACCACCGTGCGCCCGTCGAGCCGCTCGACCATGCCCGCGGGCAGCGCGGCGTGGGGGCGGCCCTGTTCGGGGATGAGGTAGGTGTCGGTGTCGCAGCCCTCGGACTCGGCCGTTGCGGCGAACACGTCGCCCACGCTGCGGGTGATCGCGTCGGTGACGACCAGGACGCGGTCCTGTCGCTTCAAGTCCAGCACGTTGGTCAGCGCGCTGCGCGCGGCGCGGACCCGTTCCTCACGGTTCTTCATCGTCGCCCTCCCGGCGGGGTGGTGGGCTCCCTCGGGCGCTACGATGGGCGACGCGCCGCCTCATGTCCAGTGGATGCGTCCAGAGGATCGCGCGGCCGGGCTCCGCCGCAAGCGAACCGGCCGCGGTCCCCGTCCTTGGGAACCGCGGCCGGCGATGACACGTGTCGCCGGAACCATAGCAGATCCGCGACGCGCCGTGCGCGCAATCTTGCGCCGGAGGTCGCAGGGGTCCAGGATGGGGAGCGGGAGGATCTGGGATGAATGCCGAACCGACTGCCGATCCGGCCGCCGACCGCGAGCGCCGCCTGCACTTCCTGGCCCGCCGCCTCGCCGCCGCCCAGAAGCGATGGTCGCTGTTCGCCGACGGGGACCGCGTGCTGCTCGGCCTGTCCGGCGGCATGGACAGCGTGATGCTGCTGCACCTGCTCGTGCGCTGGCGCCGCGCCGCGCCGCTCGACTTCGCGCTGGCGGCGCTGCATGTCGAGTTCCCGGAGGCGCAGGGGCGCGCGGAGCGCCGCCGCCGGCTGCAGGAACTCTGCGACGGCCTGGACGTGCCCCTGGCGTTCGCGGCCGCCGAGCCGGACCCGGGCCCGCCGGCGGGCGCGCGGCCGGCCCACCCCTGCTTCCGCTGCGCGCGGGAGCGCCGGCGGCTGCTGTTCGGCCACGCCGCGCAGCACGGCTGCGGCAAGCTGGCCCTGGCCCACCACCTGGACGACGCCGCCGAGACGGTCCTGATGAACCTGCTGTTCCAGGGGGGGCTGGAGGGTCTGCCGCCGCGCCGCGACTTCTTCGACGGGCGCGTGGCGCTGATCCGCCCGCTGCTGCTGGCCGAGAAGTCCGAGATCGCCCGCGCCGCGTCCGCGCTCGGCTTCCCCTTCGTGCCCTGCCTCTGCGACCGCGCGGCCCAGGGGATCGGCTCCGAGCGCGATCACGTCCGCGCCTTCCTGAGCTCGCTGGGTCCCAACGCCCGCGCCGCCAAGCGCCACCTGCTGCGCGTCTCGCTCGCGGCGGCGGAGGGCGCCGCACGCCCCTGAAGGAACCGGCCGCGGCCCCTTCCCGGAGCCGCGGCCGGCGCTTTCGCGAACCGAGCCCGAGCGGGCCGCCTAGCGGACCGCCCTGGCGGCGATCGCCGCGGCCATGTCGGTCGTGGTCGCGTCGCCGCCCATGTCGTAGGTGCGGACCTGACCCTCGGCGATGACCTCGGCGACGGCCCGCTCCAGCCGCGCCGCCATGTCCTTCTCGCCCAGGTGGTCGAGCATCATCTTGGCCGACAGGATCATGGCGATCGGGTTGACCTTGTTCATCCCGACGTACTTCGGCGCCGAGCCGTGGCTGGGCTCGAAGATCGCGACCTCGTCGCCGATGTTGGCCGAGCAGGCGAAGCCCAGGCCGCCCACCAGCTGGGCGCACAGGTCGCTGATGATGTCGCCGAACATGTTGCTGGAGACCAGCACGCCGTAGTCCTGCGGGTTCTTGATCAGCCACATGCACATCGCGTCGATGTTGGTCTCCCACAGCGCGATGCCGGGGTACTCCTTGGCGATCAGGCGGGCCTCGCGGACCATCAGGCCCGAGGTCTCGCGCACCACGTTCGGCTTCTCGACGACCGTGACCGACTTGTAGCCGAACTTCTTCGCGTACTCGAAGGCGTCGCGCACGATCTGCTGGCAGCCCAGGCGGGTCAGGATGCGGCAGCTGACCGCGATGTCCTCGTTGGCGGTCGCGTCCATGCGGCCCAGCTGGGCGGGGTGGGTCTTCTTCATGACGTCGCGGACGTCCTGCGGCAGGGGGTGCCACTCGACGCCCATGTACAGGTCCTCGGTGTTCTGGCGGAAGACCACCAGGTCGAGGTCGTCGCGGAAGTTCAGGGGGTTGCCCGCGTAGGCCTTGCAGGGCCGCAGGTTGGTCCGCAGGTTGAACTTCTGGCGCAGGCCGACGATGGGGCTGCGGTAGATGTGCCCCTTGCCCCGCAGCGCGGGGACCAGCTCCTGCTCCGCCTCCTCCTTCGGCTTGCTGGTGATGGCGCCGAACAGGGCGGCGTCCACGCTGCGCAGCATCGTCAGGGTGCGGTCGGGCAGCGGGTTGGCTTCGGTCCGCCAGATTTCCCAGCCGATATCGCCGTGGATGTACTCGGCGTCGAATCCCATCGCGTCCAGCACGGTCCTGGTCGCGTCCATCACGTCCACGCCCACGCCGTCGCCGGGCATCCAGCCGATGCGGTACTTGGCCATCGCACGAGCCTCCTGAAAAGGGTCGCTCACCCGAACCGTGCCGCCGGACCGCGTCGCCCCGCAGGATGGGGGCGCCGCGCGGTGCGGCGGCAGGCTCCAAGATACATCGCGGCTGCGGTGGCGAAAGCCGGAATCAGCGTCCGGTCGGGTCTTCGCGCGGGGGGATGATCGGCGCCGGGGAGCCGGGAACCGCGTCGTCGCGGCCGCCGGCCTCGAGCTCGGCGTCCAGGAGGCGGTGCAGCCGCCGGATGTCCGGGGACGCGGCCAGCGACGAGGTGCGGCCGGCCAGGCGGCTGTTGACGGTCATGGCGACGACGGCGAAGCAGAGCGGGATGACGAACGGCAGCCAGCGGCGGTGGCGGTGGGCGTCCAGCAGGCGCGCGCAGCCGGTGGTGCCGGCGGCCAGGATCACGCAGAAGCCCACCGCGGCCAGGTAGAGGGAGCGCACGTTCAGCCACTCGCCGCGGCCGGCGATCAGCGCGGCCGGGATCACCGTGATGTAGGTCCAGGCGATGAAGAAGCGCAGCGCCCGGCTGCCGAACAGGAAGCCGAAGAAGCTGAAGCTCAGCAGGCCCAGCGAGACCAGGGTCCGCACCGGCACGCGCCACTCGTACAGGAAGCGCACGACCGGGTGCGAGGACGTCACGAGGTCGCTGACCTGGAGCGGGAACACCAGCAGGTTCAGGTAGCGGAAGATCGTCTTGAACGCGTCCCAGGTGAACTCCGTCGCGCCCGCCTTGCCGCCGAACTGCACCGGCGGCTGGTCGTAGCCCCACAGCACCTTCGCAACGTAGAAGGAGACGCCGGCCACCAGCAGGATCAGCAGCGTCGGCGAGAAGATCGACCGGCCGCCGCGCTCCCGGTAGAAGAGGAGCTTGTAGACCAGCAGGCAGCCCAGGAGCGAGAACGAGGCCGGGCGCGTCAGGCCCGCCAGGACGAACACCCCGAGGCCGCCGAGGAACCAGGGGGTCCGCAGCCGCCCCCCGTGCCGGAAGTCGTTGCGGATCATGCAGTACAGGACGGTCAGGTAGAACAGCGTGATCAGCAGCGATTCCATGCCGGCCAGGCTCAGCAGCCCCTTGCCGTAATGGCCGACCGCGAGGGCGAACAGCAGCGACGCCGTCAGGGCCATCCGCTCGTGCGGGAACAGCATGTTGACCAGCATGTAGACCACGAAGGTGTTCAGCCCGTGCACGGCGAGGTTGACGGCCAGGTACCCCGACGGCTCCAGCCCGAAGAAGTGGGATTCCAGCAGGAAGACGACCTGCAGCAGGGGCTGGCTGAAGAAGTTCCCGAGGTGGCTGAAATAGTCGCCCAGATTGCCCCGCAGGACGTGGGCGTCGCGGAGGATCTCGAAGTCGACGGGGTTCCACAGGGGCGTGTCCAGCACGTGGCGGAACGCGACGAACACGACCGCCTGCAGCAGCAGCAGCACCGAGATGTGATTCCAGGGTCGGCGCATGGAAGATCCCGTCCGCATTCCGCGTACGCTCATGGTTCCGTCACCAGCCATGATGCCCTATCATGTGCCATCGGGCAACCTCGAGCCGGGACGGATGGGCGGGTCGCCGTCCGGCCCCCACTCCATCGGCAGGAAGCGCGCGTGCCTTACGTCTCTCGCGGCGGCGACAAGTTGGCCTGCGCCCTGGACGCCTTCGGGATCGACCCCGCCGGCCTGGTCTGCGCCGATCTGGGCTGCAGCACCGGCGGTTTCACCGACGTGCTGCTGCAGCGGGGCGCCCTGCGCGTCCACGCCGTGGACACGGCCTACGGGGTGCTGGACTGGCGCCTGCGCAGCGACCCCCGCGTGGCGGTCCACGAGCGGACCAACGCCCTGCGCGTGGAGCTGCCCGAGCCGGTCGCCCTGGTGGTCATCGACGCCGGCTGGACGCGCCAGCAGCGGGTCGTCCCCCGCGCCCTGGCCCTGCTGGAGCCCGGCGGCAGCGTCGTCAGCCTGATCAAGCCGCACTACGAGGCCCCGCCGTCGCGCCTGGTGGAGGGACGGTTGCCGCCGGAAGAAGCCGAACGCGTGCTGGAGGAGGTCCTGGGGAGCCTGCGCGCCCTGGCGCGGATCGTGGCCGGACCCGTGGTGTCGCCCGTGGACGGCGGCAAGGCCGGCAACCGCGAGTACCTGGTCCACCTGGCGGCCCGGGACCCCGCGGCCCCGGATTGATCCCAGCCGGCACTGATCCCAGCCGGCGGTTGCCAGGTTCGCCCGTTCGGCCTACCCTGCCGCGACCGCCCCCGCGGGCCCCGGGCCCGGACCCCTGACACCGGAGTGACCATGCACCATCTCCAGGAACGTTTCGCCCTGCGCGCGCTCGCCGTCTTCGCCGGGCTCCTGCTGGCCGTCTCGTTCGCGGGCTGCGCCTGCGGGCCGAAGTGCCCCGCGCCGGACGACGCCCCCGCCGTCGCCCCCGCCGTCGCTCCCGCCGCCGTCCCGCCGCCGCCTCCGGTCCGGGGGGAAGGTCCCTGGAACCTGACCATCTTCCACATCAACGACACCCACACCGCCTTCATGCCCGAACCGGCCACCTGGCGCGACGACCACGCGCCCGCGGGGGATCGCGGCGCTGGCCTCCCACCTGGAGGAGCAGCGGCGCGCCGCGGCGGCCTCGCTGCTGCTGGACGCGGGCGACTTCATGACCGGCAACCCCGTCGGCGAGATCGACGTCGACGGCGTGCTGGGCGGCGGCTGGATCGACATGCTTAACCTGCTGGGCATCGACGCCGGGGTGATCGGCAACCACGATTTCGACCTGGGCCGCGAGAACGCGCGCCGCGTGGCCGCGCGCGCCGCCTGGCCGATCATGGCCCTGGACCTGCGGAACGAACGCGGCGAGCTCGAGTTCGCGGACGCGCCGGTGATCCTGGAGCGCGGCGGCCTGCGCATCGGCGTGATCGGCGTGACCTGCTCCGAGCTGTTCGACGTGACGGCCGACGTGCGCGTGGCGGGCCTGCGGCTGGAGGACCAGCGCGCGGTGATCCGGCGCTGGATCGCCGAGCTGGACCCGAAGACCGACCTGCTGGTGCTGCTCACCCACGACGGGCTCGACGTCGACCAGGAGCTGGCCCGCGACCTGGCCGGGTCGGGGCTGGACGTGATCGTCGGCGGGCACTCGCACAGCCGGACCCGCGAGCCGCGCCTGGTCGGCGGCATCCTCGTCGTGCAGGCGGGCAGCCACGCCAAGAACCTGGGCCGGCTGGACCTGCGCGTGGCCGACGACCGCGTGGTCGCCTACGACGGCCGCCTGGTCGAGGTGCTGGCCGAGGGGCGCCGCGCCGATCCCGCGCTCGAGTCGCTGGCCGAGTCCTACGCCGCCCGTGTGGACGCCGTGTTCGGCCAGGTCATCGGCCGGCTGACCCGCGACTGGCGCCGCAACGGCCGCGGGGAGAGCAACGTCGGCAGCTGGATCTGCGACCGGCTGCGCGAGGCGGCCGGCGCCGACGTCGCGCTGCTGAACTCCGGCACCCTGCGCCGCGACTTCCTGGCCGGGCCGGTGACCCTGCTGGACATCCACTCGCTGGTGCCGTTCAACAACACGCTCGAGACGTTCCGCATCGACGGCGCGGGACTGCGCGGGATCGTGCTGGCGAACGCCCGCACGGCCGAGAACGGCGGCGAGGGCATCCTGCAGGTTTCGGGCCTGCGCTACGCCTACGCCTGGGCCGATTCCACGCCGGAAGTGCTCGAAATGACCGTGGGCGGGGAACCCGTGGACCCGGCGCGCGTCTATACGGTCGCGTGCCCCGACTTCGTGGTCCAGAAGGCCCGCATCTACATGGACATGGACCCGCCGGCCTCGACCTACGCCGGCCGGACGATCACCGAAGCGATCGCCGACGCCGTGCGCGAAGCCGGCGTCATCGACGCAGCCACCGACGGGCGCATCACGCGCCGCTGACCCGAGAAGGAGATGACGCTCATGGCGCACGAGATCGATTACCAGATCCTGGGCGACGACCTGCAGGCCGTGGTGGTGGAGCTGGATCCCGGCGAGGCCGTGCAGGCCGAAGCCGGCGCGATGCTCTACATGGAGGACGGCATCGAGATGAACACCGGCACCGACGGCGGCATCTTCAAGGGCCTCAAGCGCGCGGTCACCGGCGAGAGCTTCTTCATCACCACCTTCAAGCACGGCGGCGCGGGCAAGAGCCACGTGGCCTTCGCGGCGCCCTACCCGGGCCGCATCATCCCGCTGGACATGAAGGCGCTGGGCGGCTCGCTGCTCTGCCAGAAGGACGCCTTCCTCTGCTGCGCCTACGGCATCGACATCACCATCGCCTTCACCAAGCGCCTCGGCGCCGGCATGTTCGGCGGCGAGGGCTTCATCCTGCAGCGCCTGGCCGGCGACGGCCTGGCCTTCGCCCACGCCGGCGGCGCGATCATCGTCAAGGACCTGGCCCACGGCGAGCACCTGCGCGTGGACACCGGCTGCCTGGTCGCCTTCCAGGAGTCGGTCGACTACGACATCAAGTTCGTCGGCGGCTTCAAGAACGCCCTGTTCGGCGGCGAGGGCCTCTTCTTCGCCAGCCTGACCGGCCCCGGCCGCGTCTACCTGCAGACGCTGCCCCTGAGCCGCCTCAGCGACCGCATCCTGTCGGCCGTCGGCCGCAACCGCGGTGAGCACCGCGGCGTGGGGGGGCTGGTCGGGGGGAAGGGGCTGCTCGGGGATCTGCTCAGCGGAGGGAAATAGATCCGCTCCAGTGCGACCACGGCGCGCCGCTCGAGGCGTCGAAGCACGGCCGGTCTCTCCGATGAAGGAGCGATGGCACCCCATCGCTCCTTTGTTCATCGCCCTTCGCCATGACCGGGAGTGGGCGCGACCCGGCGATATCACAGGCGTGAGAATTCTCCAAGACATGGCCGCCCCCGAAGAATACTCTTCACGGGGAACAAGGGAGCATCCATGGCCCGGGAAAGTCGTTCGACCGAAGAAGCCCCCCCGTCCGGCTCCTTGCCTCGGGACGCGGCGACTCGGTGTGATGGACGGTTCCTCCGGCCGGATATCGCCATCGCGGTCTCGATTCTGGCGATCTCGATATCGCATTACGTCGCGCCGGTCCACGCACACTACCTGCACGACATCTTTAGGCGCCTGTACTACCTCCCGATCATCTTCGCGGCGTTCCAGCACGGGCTCCTGGGCGGCCTGATCGCCGCCGTCGTGGTGTGTGTAGCCTACGCCCCCCACGCCTTCGGCCAGATTTCCCACGACCCCGCCTCCGACACGCAGAAAATCCTCGAGATGGTCCTCTATCTCGTCGTCGGGACCACGACCGGCTTGCTCGTCTCGCGCGTCAAGCGGACACAAGACCAACTCATGCGGACAGCGACCGAACTCCGCGCGAGCCTCGACCAGTTGCGCAGCACCGAGGAGCAGCTGATCCGGACGGCGAAGCTCGCCGCGGTCGGCCGTCTCTCGGCCGGTCTCGCCCACGAGATCCGCAACCCGCTCGCGTCGATCAAAGGTTCTGCCGAGATCCTGGCGGACGATTTCCCGCCGGAAAACCCGAAGCATCGGATGTTCCGCATCCTCGTGGACGAGTCGGACCGGCTGAACAACGTCCTCTCGCGCTTCCTCGCCTTTGCGCGGCCGCGCCCGATCGAGCAGCAGGAGGTTGCGATCGAGGAGGAGATCGCCGGCGTCGTCTCTCTCTTGCAGGCGCAGAAGGAGGGACGGGCGGTCCGTTTCGTCTCAGTGCCGGCCGGTGGTCTGCGCGTGCGGGGAGATCGGGAGCAGCTCCGCCAGGTCCTGCTGAACGTCCTGCTCAACGCCTGCCAGGCGGCGGGAGAGGCCGGTGAGGTCCGGATTGCCTGCGAGACCGTCGACGGGATGCTGCGAGTCCGGATCCGGGACTCCGGTCCCGGCTTCACGCCCGATGCCCTGGTCGACGCCTTCACGCCGTTCTTCACCACCAAGGAACAGGGGACCGGCCTGGGGCTGGCAGTTTCGCACCGGATGATCGAGTCTCATGGCGGGCGGATCCTGGTCGCCAACGCTCCCGGGGGAGGGGGCGAGGTCGAGGTCAGGCTCCCCATGCCGGGGAGCAGTTGAAGGCCCGCGCTTCGCGCGTGTCCCACGTCTCACCCGGGAGCAGCTTCATGTCCAGGATCATGTTGATCGACGACGACACGAGCCTGCGCGAAGTGGTCGCCTTCACGCTGCGCGAGCAAGGGCACGAGGTCGACGCGCACGGCACCGGGGAATCCGCCTTCGGCAGCATCGAGTCATTCCGGCCCGACGTCGTCATCACGGATCTGAAGATGCCCGGCATCGACGGCATGGAAGTCCTGCGTCGCGTGGCCGACATCGATGCGACGATCCCCGTGATCATGCTCACCGCGTTCGGCTCGATCACCGACGCCGTCGAGGCGATGCGACACGGCGCCTATGACTACCTTACGAAGCCCTACGACCGCGACGAACTGCGCCTGACGATCGAGCAGGCGCTCGAGCGCCGGCGGCTGCTGCTCGAGAACAGGACCCTGCGGGACCGGCTCCACGAAGAAACGCGCCGCGTCGAGTTCGTCCACGCTTCGGCCGCGATGCAGGAGATCCTCGCCATGATCCGACGCATTGCGCCCACCGAGGCGACCGTGCTCTTGACCGGCGAGAGCGGCACCGGCAAGGAGGTCCTCGCGCACGCCCTGCACTCCTGCTCCGACCGGTGGGATAAGCCGTTCGTCGCCATCGATTGCGCCGCGATCCCCCGCGACCTGATGGAGTCGGAGCTGTTTGGTCACACCAAGGGGGCGTTCACGGGGGCGGTCAAGGATAAGCCGGGGAAATTCCAGCGAGCCGACGGCGGCACCCTGCTCCTGGACGAGATCGGGGATCTTCCCCCCGAGTTGCAGACGAAACTCCTCCGTGTCATCGAAACCAGGCTGGTCGACGTCGTCGGCGGACAGCAACCCGTGCCCGTCGATGTCCGCCTCATCGCGGCGACCAATGCCGATCTCGAGGAAAAGGTGCAACGGGGCGAGTTCAGACATGATCTCTATTACCGATTGCACGTCATCCCCATCCATATTCCGCCCCTGCGTGCACGAACGGACGATATCCCCGCCCTCTGGGAACATTTCGTGAGGCGGTATGCCGGGGACTCCCCTGTACGATCGTCGCCCGGGCTGGTCCGGGCACTCATGGCGCGCCGCTGGCCGGGGAACGTGCGGGAGCTGGCAAACGTGTGCCAGCGGCTGGTGCTGTTGCGGTCGACCGACGTGCTGCAGGCAGATGACCTGCCGCCCGAGGAGCAGCGAAGCGGGGGACCCGGCGGGGAGGCGGTGACCGGCGGCGGCCCGTCCCGCAACCGAGACGCCGGGCGAAGCAGCGGTGATTTCCTCGGTGAATTGCCCCACGACCAGCTATCCCTGAACGATGTCGAACGGGACATCATCGTCCGCGCCCTCGCGAAGTACGGCGGCAACCGCTCCCGTACGGCGGCGTACCTGAGGATTCCCCGGCACGTGCTTCTGTACCGGTTGGAGAAATTCGAAATCAAGTAGTAGCCGCCACCGGCGAGGGCATACAAGTTCAGTGCACGCTGATGGTATCCAAGGAACAGGCTGTGACGCCGTACGCAGAATAGTCGGCATACACCACGATCGTTTTGGAGACTATTCCGCAGCCGGAGCTCCTTCGGGAATGCAGTCCCTGGTCTTAATTGCTATCTTTCCAATAACATACGATCAACGGTATGCGATATGCTCAAGCCCTCAACGACCCTACGCACTTCGTGATCCGAAACCGGGAGAATACCTCATGAGACCGACGATCCGCCTGTTCAGCTCGGCAGGCAAGAGCGCTGCCGTCGCGGCCGCCTTGCTGCTGTCCGCTTCGACCGTCGCTCCGGCGGTCGGCATCGCCGCCACCGCCGACTCCTCAGCCATCACCGCGCCGCTCCATGGCGGTGCCGTGACGAAGACCAACGCCGGCGTCTTCGAGACGACGCTCGCCGCGGACGGCGTGCGGGTGTGGTTCTATTCGTCCGCGGGCGCACCCGTGGGCGTCGAAAAGGTCGCCGGCAAGGCCGGCCTGAAGTTCCCCGACGGCCGCAGCCTCGACCTGACTCTCGCGGCCCGCAAGCCGGCGGCGTCGGAAGCCGCCGTCTACTACTGCCCCATGCACACCGAGGTCGTCCAGCGCGAGCCGGGCAAGTGCAATCTCTGCGGCGGCATGAACCTCTACACGCAGGACTACCTGTTCGCCGCCGCCGACCTCGCGAAGGTCGCACCGAACAAGGTCACGGCGCAGATCCGTCTGACCGGGCTGACCGGCGCGCATAGGGAAGTGACGTTCACGCCGTCATTCACGGCGCCCCCGGCCGGGGCAGCGCCGCAGAAGACGGGCAAGTGACGGCGACCCCGTCGCCGGCCGTGGCCGCCGCTCGACCGGGGCGACAGAACAGGCGGGGAACCATGGTGTCGAAGCGGACGATGATCGCAAGGAACGGCGCCGGACGCCTGGCGCTGGTGCTGTTTCTCCTGATCGG
Organism: bacterium; assembly: GCA_016706845.1. Lineage (GTDB taxonomy): Bacteria > Krumholzibacteriota > Krumholzibacteriia > LZORAL124-64-63 > LZORAL124-64-63 > PNOJ01. The sequence continues at coordinate 50,103 of JADJIV010000009.1, read as the reverse complement.
CTCTGTCGCACAGGGGTCGGAGCCCGACGCCGCGCCGACGGGCCCTTCCCTGGCGAACGACCCGGTACTCTCGGACTTCGTCAGGGACGCCCTGGCGACGCGCCCGGAAATGGCACGTGCGCAGGCCGAAGTGGACGCGGAGCGGGAGCGCGTGCCCCAGGCGCGGGCACTGCCCGATCCCATGCTGTCCTTTGGCATCCAGAACGACGGGTTCCGCGGGATTCAGATCGGCAAGATGGAAGGAAGTTTCGTGTCGATCATGGCCTCCCAGACATTTCCCTGGCACGGGAAGCGCGGCCTGCGCGGTGACGTGACCGCGCTCGGTGCCCGTCAGGCCGAGGCCGACGCGGATCGCGCGCGACTGACCGTCCAGGCCGAGGTCGCGCGTGCCTACCTCGACCTCCTGCTGGCCAGGGACCAGCTCGCGCTGCTGGCACGGCTGGAGGACCTCTGGAGCCAGGCCGAGGGTATGGCGCGGGTGCGCTACGAAACCGGAGACGGCGCACAGTCGGACCTGCTGCGGGCGCAGCTGGAGCGCAGCCGCCTCAAGCAGCGCCGCTGGGCGCTCGCAGCCGAGGAGCAGCGTCGCATCGCCGTCCTGAACCGCCTGCGCGGGCACACGGTCGACGAAGCGGTCGCCACGAGCCGGTCGCTCGCGGACCTGCCCGACCCGGCGGTGCCCGAGGTGGCAGCCGCTTGGGCCGACGCGGAGACCCGCAGCCCGGAACTGCGGCGGTGGCAGCTGGACCAGGAGCGGTCGTCGCGACTTACCGACCTTGCCCGCAAGGACACGTGGCCAGATCTGACGGTGAGCGCCGCGGTCATGCCTCGCGGGGGCGATTTTCCGCCGATGTGGCAGGCCGGGCTGTCGTTTCCGCTGCCGGCCTGGGCGGGCAGCAAACAGTCGCGCGCCGTCGCCGAAGGCCGCCTGCGGGAAACCGCCTCGCTCCAGGGCGCCGAGGCCACGCGGCAGCTGTTGCGCCAGCGTGTCGCCGAGCGCGTCGCGCTGCTCGACGCGCTGGTGAATACCAACCGCCTCTACCGCTCGGAGCTGCTCATCCAGTCCGAGGTCACCGTCACGAGCACGATGGCCCAGTACCAGGTGGGTCGCATCGCATTCGCCTCTGTCCTGGAGGCGATCACGGGCCATGTGGCCGACCTCAACGCGTACTTGGAATCGGCGGCCGCTGCTCAGCGGCTCGACATCGCCCAGGCCGAGGTGAGCCTCGACGCCGACGCGGGGTTGGCGGCCGCCGGGATGTCCGGTTCTCCGGTGCCGGGGGCCGGCGCGATGGGTGCCGGTTCGTCGCCATCCGCAGCAGAAGGATCGCCGGCGGCCGCCGGCGGCCAGGGCCCGGGCTCGATGAAGCGCATGTAGGCGCAGGAGGATCACCGTGGACACGAACTCGACCACCGCGCCGGGCCGGAATCCGGAACCGGGGCGCTCTCCCATCCGGATGGTGTGGCTTGCGGTTCTGGTGCTGATCGTCGGCGTCGCCCTCGGCGCGGGCGGTTTTTCCTGCTGGACCGCGGCGGCGGCTCGGCCGCGACCGGTGCGGCACCGGAGGCGAACAAGCCGCTCTACCAGTGCCCCATGCACCCGACGATCACGTCCGACCACCCCGGAGACTGCCCCATCTGCGGCATGAAGCTGGTCGAGGTCAAGCAGGACGCGTCTGTGCCGGAAGCCGCCACGACAGGCGCCGAACACCGGATCCTCTTTTACCGCTCGCCCATGGATCCAACGGTAACATCGCCAGCACCGCGGCAGGACGAGATGGGCATGGACTATGTCCCCGTCTACGCGGACGAGGTCGCCGGCGGCGGCACGGAATCGGTCCCGGGTCTGGCCACGGTGACGATCGATCCCGCGCGCCAGCAGCTCATCGGCCTGCGCACGGCGCCCGTCACGCGAGGCGATGTGGCCGGCAGCTGGCAGACGATCGGCCGCGTGCAGGTCGATCAGACCCGCGTGCGCAAGACCAATGTCAAGGTCGAGGGATACATCGAGCGCCTGTTCGTGGACTTCGTCGGCATGCCGGTCCATCAGGGCCAGCCGCTGTTCTCGCTGTACAGCCCGTCGCTCGTGGCGGCAGAGAACGAGTACCTGCTCGCGCGCCGGACGAAGGACGCGCTGGCCGCGCGCGGCGCCGCCGCCGACAACGGCGAGGCGCTGCTGGCCGCCGCCCGCCGGAAGCTGGAGTACTGGGATGTCCCGACCGCCGAGGTCGAGCGGCTCGAACAGACCGGACAACCCGCGAAGTCCCTGACCTTCGTGTCGCCCATCGCCGGCGTGGTGACGGCCAAGAACGTGGTCGAGGGCGCCCGCGTGAATCCGGGGGACACGCCGTTCGAGATCACCGACCTGGGCGTCGTCTGGGTGATGGCCGACGCCTACGAGAGCGACCTGCCCCGCCTGCAGGTCGGGATGCCGGCGACCTTCACGGTGCGGGCATATCCCGACCGGCCGTTTACCGGCGAGATCGCCTTCATCGACCCGCTCCTGGACGCACGGACGAGGACCACCAAGGTCCACCTCCACCTTCGCAACCCGGACGGGATCCTCAAACCGGAAATGTTCGGCGACGTCGTTCTCACCGGAACGAGCCGTGAAGGGCTGCAGATCCCGGCCGACGCCGTGATCCGCTCCGGCGAAACCGACGTGGTCTTCGTGGCTCTCGGCGACGGGAAGTTTGCGCCACGGGTCGTCCAACTCGGTGCCCGAAGCGGCGACCAGGTCGAAGTGACCGGCGGACTGGACGAAGGACAGGACGTCGTCGTGCGCGCCAACTTCCTGGTGGACTCCGAGTCGCAGCTCAGGTCGTCGCTGGCCGCCATCGGGGGCAAGTCGCCATGATCAAGGGGATCATCCGTTTCTCCGCCAACAACCGGTACCTCGTCATCGCGGCCACGATCGTCGCGCTGACGATCGCGTACTGGACGATGAAACACATTCCGCTGGACGCCATCCCCGACCTCTCGGACACGCAGGTGATCGTCTACTCGCGGTGGGACCGCAGCCCGGACATCATCGAGGACCAGGTCACCTACCCGATCATCACCTCGCTGCTCGGCGCCCCCGGGGTGAAGGACATCCGCGGCTTCTCGGACTTCGGATTCAGCTTCATCTACGTCATCTTCGAGGACGGCACGGACCTCTACTGGGCGCGGACACGCGTGCTGGAGTACCTGTCCAAGATCACGCCGCAGCTGCCGGCGGGCGTGAAGACCGAACTCGGGCCCGACGCCACGAGCGTCGGCTGGGTCTTCCAGTACGCGCTGGTCGACCGTTCCGGCAAGCACACGAGCGATGAGCTTCGCAGCTACCAGGACTGGTTTCTCCGGTACGCGGTGCAGGGCGTTCCGGGCGTCGCCGAAGTGGCGACCGTCGGCGGCCAGGTGCGCCAGTACCAGATCACCGTCGACCCGAACCGGTTGGCCGCCTACAACCTGCCGCTCGAGACGGTCATCGAGGCCGTGCGTAGCGGGAACAACGACGTGGGCGGTCGACTCGTCGAACTGGCCGGCCGCGAATACATGGTGCGTGGCCGGGGCTACGTGAAGTCCGCAGCCGACCTCGAGAAGCTGGTCCTCAAGACCGTGGACGGCACTCCGGTCACCGTCAAGGACATCGGCACGGTCGAACTGGGCCCTGAGATGCGGCGCGGCATCGCCGATTACAACGGCGAGGGCGACGTCGTCGGCGGCATCGTCGTCATGCGCCAGGGCGAGAACGCGCTCAACGTCATCAACCGGGTCAAGGCCAAGCTTGAGTCCCTCAAGCCGTCGCTGCCGGCGGGCGTCGAGATCGTGACCACCTACGACCGCTCCGACCTCATCAAGCGCGCCATCCACACCGTCAAGAGCAAGGTGATCGAGGAGATCATCATCGTCTCCCTCATCATCCTGCTGTTCCTGTGGCACATCCCGTCGGCCACGATCCCGATCCTGACCATCCCCACGAGCGTGGCGCTGGCCTTCATCCCGATGTACATGATGGGGCTTAACGCCAACCTGATGTCGCTGGCCGGCATCGCGATCTCGATCGGCGTACTCGTCGACGGCGCAATCGTCGAGGTGGAGAACGCCTACAACAAGATCTACCTGTGGCAGGCCGGAGGGAAGAAGGAGGACTTCCACAAGATCCGACTCGAGGCATTGCTCGAGGTGGGCCCGTCGGTGTTCTTCTCGCTGCTGGTCATCGCGGTCGCCTTCATGCCGGTCTTCACGCTGGTCGACCAGGAAGGGCGCCTGTTCAAGCCGCTGGCCTACTCCAAGAACCTGGCGATGGCCATCGCGGCCATCCTCGCGGTGACGCTGGATCCCGCCATGAGGATGGCTTTTGCGCGCAGCGAGCCGTTCCGCTTCAAGCCGAAGCCGCTGTCCTGGCTCGCGACCAAGGTGCTCGTGGGCACCTACTACTCCGAAGACAGGCACCCCATCAGCCGCCTGCTGCACCGCATCTACGAACGCCCGTGCCGCTTCGTTGTCCGGCACGCGAAGGCCACGGTGATCGCGAGCCTGGTGATCGTCGGCACCACGGTCCCGGTGTACCTCAGACTGGGCTCGGAGTTCATGCCGCCCTTGCGCGAGGGGTCACTGCTGTACATGCCGTCGGCGGTGCAGCCGGGCATGTCGGTCGCCGAGGCGCAGAAGGCGCTGCAGGTCCAGGACAAGCTGCTGATGACCTTCCCAGAGGTGGAGCGCGTCTTTGGCAAGGCGGGCCGCGCGAACACGCCGACCGACCCGGCGCCGTTCTCGATGATGGAGACGACCATCATGCTCAAGCCAGAGTCGCAATGGCGCGCGAAGCCGCGCTGGTACTCGAGCTGGGCCCCGAACTGGCTGCAGGAACTCCTGCGCCCGGCCTGGCGCGACCGCATCTCCGAGGAGGAACTGATCGCTGAGATGGACAAGGTGCTGCAGCTGCCTGGCATCAGCAACGCCTGGACCATGCCCATCAAGGGCCGGCTCGACATGCTCTCGACCGGCATCCGCACGCCGGTGGGCATCAAGATCAGCGGCGCGGACCTCGGTGTGATCCAGAAGATCGCCCTCGACGTCGAGGCTGCGGTGCGCAACGTGCCCGGGACCCGCAGCGTCTACGCCGAGCGGGTGGCGGGCGGTTATTTCCTCGACTTCGTGTTGAACCGCGACCAGCTGGCGCGCTACGGCCTGTCGGTGGACGCCGCGAACATGATGGTGATGACCGCCGTCGGCGGCGACAACCAGACGACGACGGTCGAGGGCCGCGAGCGCTACGGCGTCAACGTGCGCTACGCCCGTGCCTATCGCGAAGACGTCGAGTCATTGAAACGCGTGCTGCTGCCGCTGCCGAACGGGCAAGGCCAGATCCCGATGAGCGAGATCGCCGAGGTGAAGCTGGTCGAGGGCCCGTCGATGATCCGCGACGAGAACGGGCTGCTGTCCGGATACGTCTACGTGGACTTCTCGCCGGCGGCCGTCGACATCGGCAGCTACGTCACGCAGGCCAAGAAGGCCGTCGCCGCCGGGGCAGTGCTGCCGACGGGGTATGCCTTGTCCTGGAGCGGCCAGTACGAGAACATGATCCGCGTGAAGGAACGGCTGAAGTTGGTCATCCCGCTCACCATCCTCCTGATCTTTGCGCTGCTGTACATGAACACAAAATCGGCCTTCAAGGCGTCCGTGGTCATGCTGGCGGTGCCGTTCTCGATGGTGGGCGCCGTCTGGCTGTTGCACGCGCTCCACTACAACGTCTCGATCGCGGTCTGGGTCGGCATGATCGCGCTGATGGGACTCGATGCCGAGACCGGCGTCTTCATGCTGCTGTTCCTGGACCTGTCGCACGACGAGGCCCGGAAGCGGGGCCAGCTGAAGACTTCCGGCGACCTGGTCGAGGCCATCATCCACGGGGCGGTCAAGCGCGTCCGCCCGAAGGCGATGACCGTCGCCGCCGCCTTCATCGGGCTGTTGCCGATCATGTGGTCCACCGGCCCGGGTGCCGACCTGATGAAGCGCGTCGCGGCGCCGATGGTCGGCGGGCTCGTGACCTCGTTCGCGCTGGAGCTGCTCGTCTACCCGGCGATCTACTATCTGTGGCGCCGTCGCGAGGTCGTCGACGGTCCGGCGACCGAGCCGGGAGCCGGTGACGGTGCTATGTTGGAGCCCGTGGCCTGAAGATTGCGGCGGGAGTCCCTTGAGCGAAGATGAGGCCCGCGGATGAGTCGATACCGGAAATGGGTGCTGGTAGTCACGGTGACGGTGGTCGCGGCCGGCGGTGTGCTCTTGGTGGTCGCCGCCCTGCACCTTGTCTCGCGGGGGGTGAGTGCTCGGGAGGAGCCGACCATGGCGGAGTGCCGGGCCGCCGGCATGATGCGCAGACTGGCGATGCCCTCCGCGGCCAGAAATCTTGTCAATCCTGTTCCGGCCGACGAGGCCACTCTCGCTGAAGCACGGGCGCACTTCGCGGACCACTGCGCACTGTGCCACGGCAACGACGGCCGGGGACAGACACCCATCGGACGGAATCTATACCCGAAGGCGCCGGACATGACGCTGGCGCAGACCCAGCATCTCACCGACGGCGAGCTCTTCTACATCATCAATAACGGCATCAGACTGACGGGAATGCCGGCCTGGGGCTCCAGGACGCCCCAGGACGACGAAGCGACCTGGGGGCTCGTGCTGTTGATCCGGCGACTTGGCCAACTTTCGCCGGAACAGATCCAGCAGATGAAGGGTATGAATCCCATGTCGCGTGCCCAATTTGAAGAAGAAGAGCAGGAGCGACTCTGGCTGGAAGGCGGAAGCAACCAAAACGCGTCGGGCGACCTGCCGCCGCGTTGAGAAAGGAATAGACCATGAAGACGAAGACGAAGACCGGGGCACTGTTGGGTTTCTTGCTGATTCTGGCGGTGCCCGTGGCTGTTCTGGCCCACGAGGATCATAAGCACCACCTGATGGGGACCGTGGCCGTGATCGATGCGGCCCACATGACCCTGACGACCACGGAAGGCAAGACGGCCTCCGTAGCCATCACTGCGGACACCAAGGTCTTCCGGGAGAAGATCGCGGCCAAGTTGGCCGACATCAAGGTTGGAGCCCGGGTCATGGTGGAAACGGACGGCGCCACCGACAAGCCGAAAGCAGTCTCGATCATGTTGGGGGCTGAGATGAACAAGAAGTAGTTCGCGGTGCCGGTGGGCAGCCCCGCGCGACCAGTCCCTGCAGTTGGCCCGGCCCGCGACACTGGGCGTCCTGTCGCGGGCCGGCGCAGTTTTGGAGACTATTCTCCGGTCGCCTGCGGGATTGTCACCAACTCGCCGCGCAGATCGGCTCGCCACAACAAGCAACCCGTTGCCCCGCAACCTCTTGTAGTATTGGTCCGATAGTTGCGATGGGAGTCGTCAACGCTCGTTGTGGTAGGCCGGGCCCATGAACTTGCGGGATGAGGTACGAACATGACCATCGACCGACTGCTGCCCGGACGCACATTCAGAGTCCTGTCAATCCTGGCGGCACTACTCCTGCTCGCGTCGCGACCGGCGGTCGCGCAATGCTCAATGGGACAAGGCGGCACGCACGACCACGGCAATACCCGCGGGAAGGCAACTGTCGCGACACCGGTGTCCACCGTGGAATTGCAGCAAAGCATCGACCAGTTGCTGGCCGACGAGCGCGGACGCGCCTTTCTCGCCGACTTGCTGCTGAACGACACTGACTTCATGCACGGATTCGTCGCGCGCCTGATGGCCGATCCGAAGTGGAGCGCCCTGGCGACCCGCATGCAGGCGGAGTCCCCGAACAGCAAGGGCGTTGCCGACGCGGCGGTTCGTGAGCAGCCGCAGGTGTCGTACACATGCTCGATGCATCCGGAAGTCCAGGCTGCAGTTTCCGGTGCCTGCCCCGTCTGCGGCATGCGCCTGGTGCGCAATGCGACTGATGATCGCAAGTAGACCGGGCGCCGCGCGCCGCGCGCCCGCGGTGCCTCGTCTGCATCCGTCACGTAATGCCACCCATGACCATGGAGGTCGACATGTTGTCCAAGTTTTTCGTTGCCGCTCTTCTGATTCTTATTTCACTCGTTGGCTGCTCCGCGGATTCAACGGCTCCGCCCGGTTCACAGGCGCGCGCGCCATTGACGCTCACGCCGGCGGACGGCACGACCAACGTCCAATTGGACGCGCCCGTCACGCTCGCCTTCGCCGTGGCCGTTGACCGCGCCGTGGTGGAACGTGACATGCACCTGATCAGTGAATTCGACCTGATGAACGCAGCCTGTCCCGATTCGGCGATGGCGCCGCACGGCGACATGATGACCGTCATGGCGGATTCACTGACGATGAGGCACCTTGACGAAGCCCACGCCACCGACATCACTTACGAGTGGAACGCTGACGGTACGGAATGCACCGTACGGCCCGCGGCCTGGTTGCGACCCCAGACGCGCTACATGGTCCACGTGAACCGCGAGATGTCCGAGATGATGCAGTCCCGCATGGACTCGATCGGCGGGATGGGCGGGATGGGCGGGCACGGCTCCGGCGACACGGGTGCGGACATGATGTTCCACTTCACGACCATGGACACATCAGGTGGCGGGCATCTGGGACATCACTAGTCCAGGGAAGCAGGCTCCTCTCAGGTGAAAATGCGCAACGGCGGCGGGCTGGTCTCGCCGCCGTCGCCGTGTTCGACGTCGTGGACGCCGACCCGAAGTTGCAAGTCCGCCCCCGAACTGGCCACAGCCGAACGTCAGCCACAACCTGTTATCAAAATGCAAGATACACATTGTCTTGGCCAAGCGGTACGGCATGCACTATTTCGATCCAGATTTTGGCGAGTTCGATGTGGTTAGTTCTCGGGAAGCCATCAAGCTTCATTTTTACAATGAGTTACAGAGATGTTGACGGAGACCCCGATCGCGATGCGGTTGGGGTCTTTGTATGTGGCAGTAGTTTCGCTACTTTCGAGACAGGGTTTTGGGGTGGTAGGTGTGGCCGAAAAGTAAGGTCGAGGGAGAGGTCCAGTTGGGGTCGGACACGCCTCCGAATTGTCTCGGAGTCTCGTGCGCCAGAATCGTGATGCTGGCGGCGCCGTTCTCGGCGATCGGCGCCATCTGGCTGTTCCACCTGCTTCACTGCAACGTATCGATCGCCGCCTGGGTGGGAATGATCGCCCTGCTCGGCCTCGACGCGGAGACCGGCGTGTTCATGCTGCTGTTCCTCAATCTATCCAATGAAGACGCGAAGAAGCGGGACCGCCTGCGCTCGGTGGTGGAGCTGGACGAAGCCATCCTGCACGGTGAGGTCAAGCGCGCGCGCCAGAAGTTGATGAAGGTCGCCGCGGCGCCGATGATCGGCGGACTGGCGACGTCCTTCCTGCTGGAGCTGCTCGTGTACCCGGCCGTCTACAAGCTGTGGAAGACGAGGGAGCTCGGCCTGGGGCGCCCGGTCGGGCGACGGGTCCCGGCGGCGGGTCCGCCACGAATCATTGATCCCGATGCCGCGTGACGGTATCCTCCACGGCGCCCGGAAGGTGGAGGTGCCAGGAGGCGGACGTGACCGGTGAAGGCGAGAGACACGACGAGCGGGCCCTGGCGGCCGGACTGCGGTCCGCGGCCCCCTGGGCGCGGCGCGAGTTCTTCGTCGCCGCCCACGACGCGGTCTACGCCTACGCCTGCCGCCTGACCCGCGACGCCGACCTGCGCCGCGACTGGACGCACGACTGCCTGCTGCGCCTGGCGGCGGAGGTCGCCGAAGGGCGATTCGTCTACCGGCGGCCGGGCTCGTTCTGGGCCTGGTTCCGCATCCGCGCCCCCTTCCTGGTGCTCGACAGCCTGCGCGCGCGCCGGCGGCTGGAATCCCGCGAGATCACGGCGCAGACGGACGCCGAAGACGCCCCGGACCCGCCGTCGGGCGACGATCCCCGGCTCGACCTCGAACGCCTGGAAATCCTGCACGCCGTGAACGCCTGCCTGGAGGGCCTGACGAACCCCGATCAGCGCCGGATCCTGGCCATGCTGCTGTTCGAGGAGATGCCGTACGAGGAGATCGCCGCGGCGGTCGGCCGGCCCCTCAACACCGTCCGCACGGACATCCGGCGCGGCCGGGTGGCCCTGCGCAGTTGCCTGGTGCGCCGGCTGGAACTGGAGCGATGAGCGGCCGCGGTGCAACTTTCGGCCGGCCCGGCGCCGTGTTCCCGGCGGAGGTGGCATCGTGACATCCGAATGCACACGGCTGCGGCGGTTGATCCTCGTCGAGGAGGAACTCGGGGCGCAGGAGCTGGCCGAGGCGCGGCGGCATCTGCAGGCTTGCCCCGCCTGCCGCGCGCTGCGCGCACGCGTGCTCGCCGTCGAGGACGCGGTGCGGTCGGTCGCCGCCCTGCCCGAGACGCCGGATCCCCTCGCGGCGTCGAGCGAGGTCGAGCGGGTCCAGGCGCGCGGCAGCCTCGCGGCGCTGCTGGCCGCGCAGGAGACGCGCCCGCCCCGGCGTTGGCCGCGGACGCTACCGCTGGCGCTGGCTGCGATCGTGGCCTTCGCGCTCATCCTGCCCACTCTGCAGCGGGGATCGCCGGTGCGCGACCTGCGCGTCGGGTCGCCCCTGGTCCTGCGCGGGGAAGCGGAGACGCCGGCCGGCGGGACGCACGGCGTGAGCTTCCGCCTGAAACAATCCGGCTACCCGGTCCTGGTCCACATCGACGGCGACGGCGCGGCGCGCCTGATCCACCCGGCCGCCGGCGCGCCGCCGGCGCTGCTGGCGAAGGACCGGCTCGTCCTGCTGCCGCCGGGCGAAGAGGCCGTGTGGCGCGCGGATCTGGCGGCCGGTCCCGAGACCTACCTGCTGGCCGTCGCCACGCACGGTCCTCCCGATCCCGGGCACCTGCAGGCGCTGCTGCCGGTCGCCGCCGGCTCGCGGCAGGATGCGATCCGCGCGGTCACCGCGCAGCTCTCCGAAGCGGTCGGCAAGGTGTCCCGCTGCGACGACCCGAGCGTGGACTGATCCACTCGCCTCTTTTTCGCGAGGAATTTCCCGCCGCGGCGCACCGGTGCGTGGGCAAGTCCGTTCGGGCATGGTAGCCTCGACGCGCGTCGAGGAGCCCACCATCCCCGCCGGGAGCCATCACCATGCGCCACGTCCTCACGCTGCTGCTGTTCGTCCTCGTCCTGCCCTTCACGCCGGCCGCGGCCTTCGCGGCGACCGCTCCCGCCGACCTCGCCGCCCGGCTGGCCGACTGGCGCGCGCGCTCCCTGCCTGACTCCGTGGAAACGCTGGTCGCGTCGATGCTGCCGCCGGCCCGCGAGGCCGGCGACCGGGCGCTGGTCGCGACGCTGGCGCTCGAGCGCGGCATGACCCGCGTCGCCTACGGCCGCGCGGCCGACGGCGAAGCCGACCTGCGCGAGGCCCTCGCGCTGGCCGAGGCGAGCGGCGACACTCCGGCCGCCCTGAAGGCGCTGCGCTACCTGGCGGAGGCCTGCCAGCACCTCGGGCGGCGCGACGAATCGGCGGCGACATTCGCCGAACTGGAGACCAGGGCCCGCGCGGCGGGAGACGGCTTCCACACCGGCAAGGCCCTGTACGGTCGCGGACGCCTGCTCTACCGGGCGCGCGACCTCGCCGGCGCCGACTCCCTCTACTCGGCTGCGCGCCCCTTCCTGGAGGCCGCCGCCGATTCGGCCGATCTCGCCGCCCTCTTCAACGGGCTGGGCAACTGCCGCGCCGGCCGCGGCGCCTACCGCGACGCCGCTGCGCACTACGCGCGCGCGGCGGTCATGGCGCGGGGCGGCGGCTCGCGCTCGCTGGAGGCCATGGCCGCGAACAACCTCGCCGGCATCGAGATGATCCTCGGCGATCCGGGAGCGGCGGTCGCCGGTTACCGCCGCGCCCGCGACATCCAGCGCGAGCTCGAACTCTGGCAGCAGGCCGGCGCGCCCTGGCGCAACCTGGCGTCGGCGCTGCTGGAGTTGGGATCGCCGGACGAGGCCGGAGCCGAGCTGGAGGCCGCGCTGGCCTTCTGCCGCGAGCGCGGCTTCCGCGACGAAGAGGCCCTCACGCTCGTCCGTCTCGCCGAGGTCGACCTGGCCGCCGGCCGGTACGCCGCGGCTCACGCCCGCTGCGGGGAGGCCATGGCTTCGGACGTGGAACTCGCGCCGGACGTGCTCTGCAACGCGCGCCTGGCCGCCGCCGACGCGCTGCTCGGCCTGGACCGCGGCGGCGAGGCCCTGGCGGAGTGCGCGGCCGCCGCGGCCACGCTCGCAGGTCGCGACGATTTCATCCTGGAGATGCAGCTGGCCGCCGGCCGCAGCCGCGTGCTGCGCGCGCTCGGTCGCCACGCCGAAGCGCTCGCCGTCGTCTCACCGGCGCTGGCGGCGGCGACGGCCGCCGACGTCGCGCGCCACCGGCTGCCCCTGCTGGTCGCGGGCGCCGAATCCTGGCGGGCGCTGGGCGCCGCCGACTCGGCCGGCGTCCGGCTCGATGCGGCGCAGCGGCTCTGGGAGCGGGAACGCGCCCTGCCGGCGGATCCCCAGTGGCGGGAACGGCGCGGCGCCGAGGCCCAGCGTCTGTTCGAACTGCGGCTCGGCCTGGCGATGGAGCGGTCCGACCCGGTGGCGGCCTTCGACGCCGCCCAGCGGTACAAGGCGCGCACGATGCTCGAACGCATCCTGGGTCCCGGCGAGGACCTGCCGGTCGCGCCCGAGGCGCCGCCCATCACCCTGCACGACCTGCAGGCCGCGGTCCTGGAGCCGGGCGAGGTCCTGCTGGACGTGTTCGCGGGCCGGGACCGCGGCTGGCTGTTCGTCGTCACGCGCGACGACCTCCTCGCGAGGCCGCTGCCCGGCGGGGACGGCTGGGAGGCCGTCCTCGCGCCGCTGTTCACGCAGCTCGCCCACCCCTTCGACGACTTCGACGCGCGCGACGCCTGGCCGCGCGCGACACGCTGCTGGGCGCGCCGGGATCGCCGGCGGCGGCGGCGGTCGCCGGCGCCGCGACGGTCTTCGTCTGTCCGGACGGCGTCCTGCACCGCGCCCCCTTCGCCCTGCTGCTGGCCCCGGCCGAACCCCGCCGGCTGCCCTCGGCGACCGTGCTCGCGCACCTGCGCGCAAGCGCCGCGCCGCCGCCGCCGCAGGCGGCGTGCGTGCTGGCGGTCGCGGGCCGCGAGAACGCCGGCCGCGGGCGGCTGTCCGGCGCCGGGGCCGAGGTCGCGCGCCTGCGACGGCGCTTCCGGCGCGTGACCGTGCCGTCGGCGGCCCGCACCGACACCGCCGCCTTCGGCGGCGCCGCGGTGGAGAGCTTCGACGTCCTGCACTTCGCGAGCCACGGCGAAGTCGACGCGCAACGGCCCTGGAATTCGGCCCTCGTCTTCGGCGACGCGGACCGTCCCCTGCGCGTGCGCGCCGGCGACATCGCCCGCCTCGACCTGAAAGCGCAGCTGGCGGTGCTCTCCAGCTGCGGCAGCGCGGACGGCCAGCTGGTGGCCGGTGAGGGCGTGCCCGGTCTGGCTTCCGGCTTCCTGAGCGCGGGCGTGCCGGCGGTGGTCGCCACGCTCTGGCCGGTCGACGACGCGGCGACCTCCCGGTTGATCGGCGTCTTCTACGACGAGCTGGCCGCCGGCCGTCCCCCGGCGGCGGCGCTCCGCGCGGCCCGCGCGGCGCTGCGCGACGATCCCGCGACGTCGCACCCGTTCTACTGGGCGGGATTCGTCCTGCTCGGGGAAGGGGACACGCCGGTCCGCCTGCAGCCGCGCCGCGTTCCGCGGAGCCTCGTGGCCGGGATCGCGGTCATCGCCGTCGCGGGCGTGGTCGCGGTGCCGGTTTTACGGCGCCGAAGATCATCGTAATCATTTGATATTATTATATATATAGAATCAGGCGCCCTTCCTGGCCGCGCCGATCCTTCCCATCGATCAATTCCATGAAACTAAACGATTCTGTCGTTTCGTTTTCCAGAGGTATGCACCCACCCGCATCCCGGAGTGACGCCATGAACCCCTGCAAAAAGTTCCTCTGCGCGGCGCTGCTGGCCGGCGTCTGCGCGCTCGTCGCGCCGGCCCGCGCCGCGGCGCCGGCCTTCGCGGCCAAGGTCGCCAGCATCGAGTCGGCCCAGGCCGTCGAACTCGCCCGCCTGGGCGAGGCGATCGCCGCCGCCGCCGACCCCGTCGAGGTGCTCGCGCTGCAGCGCTGCGCGGCGTACGTGAAATCCGCCAGCCGCCTCGCGCTGCACCAGGCGCGGCTGGAAAGCGCGGCCGACGATTCGTCGCGCGCGGACCTCGCCGTCCTGGTCGAGGATCTGCACGCCCGGCTCGAGGTCCAGAAGACGCGGCTGCCGGCCGATTACGCCTTCGCGCCCCTGGCGACCGCCGTCCGGGAGGTGCCGCCGTGCGCCGAGTGACACGACTGCTGATCATCGTGAGCCTGCTGGCGATCGCGGGAACCGCTGCGGCGGACATCGTGTCGCTGCCGGTCAAGGCGCATCTCGACCGCCCGCAGCGCTTCGCCGCCGCGGGCCGGGAGTTCGCCACCGCCGTGACGATCGAGGCCGCGGGCGAGGCGATCCTGAGCGAGGTGGAGATCAAGGGCGAGGGCTGGACCGTCTCCCGCTGGGAGGGTGCGCGCGAGCTGACGCTCGCCGCCGGCGGCTCGGTGCGCTGGTCGCTGACGGCCACGCCGCAAGCCGGATTCGGGCCGCTCGTGCTGTCGGCCCGGGTGAACGGCAAACCGTGGCGCCGGAGCTTCGATCCCTCGCGCGAAGCCTACGACGGCCTGCTGCCCACCGACAGCGACCTGGTGCCGCCGCGCCGCATCCGGGCGGCGGAAGGCGAGCAGTTCAGGGGGACGCCGCAGCTGACGATGGCCGAGCTGACGGCCATGGCCGCGGACGAGCCGCCGCCCGCCGTGCCCATCGACAAGGACCGCACGACCTGCAACGTCTACGGCAACCTCTGGTACCTGCACGGCACCCAGAGCACGCTGTTGCCGGCCTTCGGCGCCACCGTCTGGATCCAGGTGGTCCCCGAGTCCGGCTGGCCCTACTCGCTCGGGTCGCAGCGCGTGAACGAGTTCGGCCGCTTCGAGATCGACGTCCCCGCCGGGTGCACCTTCCGCATCTGCATGGCGGCCGTCAGCAACGCCGTGGTGGTGCAGGAGGACGGCGTCTGGGAGGACAACTACACCTGGACGACGACGAACTACACGCTGCCCGCGAACGCCACCAGCTACAACGCCGCCATCGTCTTCCCCACTTCGCACCACGGCGCTCTGCACATCTGTACGGATATCACCTACGCCCACAATTATTTCCGGGATCTGGGCTGGGACGTGAACCGCGTCGACACGCAGTGGCCGGACGACGACGGCAGCTTCTACACGCCTTACTACGACGAACTCCACCTCGAACGCGCAGATGCCTGGTCCGACGAAACGATCTGCCATGAGTGGGGCCACTACTGGCACGCCGCGCACGCCCACACCGTCAGCATCGACTACTGCAACGGCATCTGCGACGATGGCGACGACTGTGGCCACTGCGCGTGGTGCCCCGAAGATCTCGCCGTGGCCTGGATCGAGGGTTGCGCGCAGATCATCAGCCGGCTCTGCACCAACCACATCGCCGGACTCGTCGACTTCGCCGTGGTGCACAACGGCGTCGGCTCGGTCTACGACAGCCCCGACTGCGCCTGGGATGCCTGGAGCATCGAGAACACGTTCGCCGGCGCCGTCTGGGACATGGCCGACGACGATTACGGCACCGAGACGGACCACTTCCGCACCGACGCCCTGGGCGAAGACGTCTACGACCAGCTCGACCTCGAGACCGTCGACATCCTGAACATCATGGCCCAGGACTGCGATATCGAGGATCACGAGCCCTACCGCGCGCCGGGCTTCTTCCGCTGCGCGGCCGAGTACCTCGACGGCCTCGGCTCGCCGCAGGCCACGCGCGCCATGCTCTGGGAGACCGCCTGGAACTTCGACCTGCAGATCGACGAGCAGTCGCCCGGGTCGGTGCCGGGAGTGACCGCGTCGTTCCCCGTCAGTACGCCCACGCAGATCGCCAACGGCGCCTTCCACTGGCAGCAGCCCTGGGACGACATGTCGGGCGTCTGCGCCTACAGCGTCCAATTGACCGAGGGTCACATGCTGACGCCCGACCGCATCATCGACACGACCAACCTGTGGTGGGAGCCCGAGGAGCAGCTCGCGCCCGGCACCTACTACTTCTCGATCCTCGCCGTGGACCGCGCCGGGCGCTGGAGCAACGTCGCCAGCTATTACGGGCCGATCGTGATCATCGCGCCGGGCCCCTCCGATCTCGAGCCCATGACCCCGACCGGCTGGACGGCGTCGCTGGTGCTGCGCAACGTCACGGTGGCGGCCCCGGACCCGGTGCTGCAGACCAGCCTGGTCAACGGCAGCAGCGTCTACTTCAACTGGGGCGAGCGCAACGTCGGCACCGGCACCTCGGGGAACTTCGTGGACGTGATGTACCTCGACGGCAACCCGGTCTACACCTCGACCGTCCGCCTGCTCAACGCCGGCGTCACGAACGCCCCGCGCAACAACGGGCCCGTGAACCTGGGCGCGATCGGCCGCCACACCGTGTGGGTGCGCGAGGACGGCCAGGACGACGCGGCCGAGTCCGACGAGGACAACAACATCTACGCCAAGCAGTTCGTCTTCGCGCCGCAGGACCTGGATCTGGGCGAGACGATCGCGCGTGCGGGCGGCCTGCCCGACGCGACCGCCGGCCACGGGATGCTGTCCGACGGCAGCACCTTCTATCCGAACGGCGACGGTTTCGAGATCGAAATCTGCCTCTTCCCCGAACTGGTCTGGGCCGTGCCGGACGACGCGAACAACCGGATCGTGCTGCGACTGCACGAGCACGACTTCAACCAGACCGGGTTCAGAACGCCGCTGGCGACGTCGACCAGCCTCGCCGACCTGCCGGCGGTCGTCATCCAGAACCCCTCCGAGACGATCATGACCGACTACTGCGTCGGCGTCCTGGACGATGACGGCAGCGGCGCCGACTACCGCATCCATCGCGAGATCGGTCAGTTCTTCGCCATGCCGGACACCCTGTCCGGGTCGCTGTCGACCGCCGACTGCCTGGACTTCTACCTGACGTACAACGAGCTCGGCGAGGAGGCGTGGTTCACGATCAAGCTGGCCAACCAGGGCACGCGCGACCTGCAGCTGCGCTTCTTCGAGCCTGGGCTCGCCGTGGGGTCCCTGGCGAACGCCGACGTCCTGGTCACGGCCGCGGCCGGCGACACGGTGCACCACAGCGTGCTGCTGCCGCCGGGCGAGATGGCGCTGACGGTGGTCACCCGGGATCCCCGTCCCGCCGGCTCGTCGCCGTACACGGTCTTCGCCTACCGCGCGAAGTCCGACCCGGCGACCACCGTGCCCGAGGGCTGGTTCGCCAACGTCGTGCCCCAGGTCGGTACGCCGTACGACGCCGCCGTGGACGACATCCCGGCCCCGACGTCGCTCACCGGCAACAGCGCGGCGACCGGCATCTACTGGTCGCTGAGCAACGAGAGCGCCGAGGCCCCGATCCCGACGGGGCTGAACCACGTCCTCTACCTGGACGGCACGAGCTTCCTGAACGGGACCTTCATCGAGGAGATCGCGCCGTCCCACGTCGTCAAGGCCGTGCGCAGCACCCTGCTGAACGTCCGCGGCGGCCGCCACGCGCTCACCCACAGCGTCAACGGCAACGGTCGTCATCGACGAGGACGACTGGACCAACAACCGCCACGGCCGGCAGTGGGTCTGGTCCGCCCAGACCCTGTCGGCGAACACGACCTACCAGCTGCCGGCGCCCGCGAACCCGTACGGCGGCCTCGCCCTGGTGACCGCGGGCACCGTGGCCCCGAACTGCGACGGCTACCGCCCGAGCACGCCGGTGATGCCGACCCTGCCCACGATCGTCGCCGCCTACGCGTGGGACGACGCGATCGACGTGGATCTTGGGATCTACACGAGCGCCACCGTGCAGGAGGGGTACACGTCGGACTACGCCCTGTCGCAGTGGAGCGGACCGGGCTGCGATTTCGTGCTGCGCGGCGTCCTGCCGCACGGGACGGCCACCTTCAACCTCGGCGTCGTCCGCGCCGGCGGCCCATCCACCGGGGACTACACCCTGGCCACCAAGACGACCACCGACGCCTGGGCGACCCCGATCGGCCGCTGGCTCGCCGGCACCGTGGAGGCCGGCAGCTACCTCGACGCCATCCGGCTGGACCTGCCGCAGGGGACCTACGACTTCACGCTCCGGAGCACCGACGTCGAGCTGGGCTTCTCCCTGCACGACTTCAGCCTCGGCGCCACCGGCAAGACGGAGCCCTGGCAGGACGGCATCGCCTGGCAGACGCCCGAGACCGGCACCCAGGACGCGACCTTCGCGGTGACGATCCCCGCCACCGGGGCGCCGAGCGAGTTCGCGCTCGTGGTCTGGCGCACCGACGGGACCACCGCCGCTGCGGCCGGCGGCTGGCGGGTGACGGTCGGGCAGGATGTCACCGGAATCGATGACGGCGAGCCCGTGCCGGGTGCTGTGGTCGCCTCGCGTCTGGTGGCTGCGACCCCGAACCCGTTCAACCCGTCGACCGAGGTCGCGTACGAGGTGGCCCGGGCCGGGCGCTGCGCGCTGACCGTGCACGACGTGCGCGGGCGGCAGATCCGGACGCTCTTCGACGGCGAGGCGGCGACGGGCCGTCACGTCGCGGAATGGAACGGCCTGGACGACGCGGGAAAACGCGTCCCCAGCGGCATTTACATGGTGCGCCTGCGATCGGCGGGGGGAGGGGAGGATCTGCTCAAACTGACCCTCGTCAAATAGACGACGGTTCCAGTCGTGCGGATCCGCGTGAGCGCCCCGCCCCCGATGGGTGGGGCGCTTGCTTTGTCCCAGGTGAATTGGTAACCTCAAAAGGTCGATTCGCCCGATGCGACACACACCCCGGACAGCGCCGGGCGCCCGTGCGCCCGCGTGGATGGGAGTCGATCGTGGATCATCGGCGTCTCTGGAATGCTCTCACGCGCAGCCGCGTCCCGTACATCCCCCTGCTCGTCATCGCGGTGCTGGCCGCGGCCGGCGGCGCGCGCGCGCAAGCCGACGTCTTCTGCATCTGCACCGACCCGCAGGACTGGTCCTGCTACCGCTGCATCGACACGCCGGTCTTCGTGGCGACGAACATCTATCTGGTCCTGCACCAGCCGAGCGGAGCGCAGGTGCTGTCCTGGGAGGCCCGGCTCACGCACGACAACGCCGACGGCATGATCGGCGCCTGGACGTTCAGCGGCGTGGACGCCGACCCGGACGCCGACAATTTCGTCGTCGACTGCACGGCGGCGCCGCTGCAGCCCGACCAGCAGAACGCCTTCGTGCTGGCCGCGATGCAGGTCATCGTCGTGAACGCGCACGCACCCATCCTGTTCTACATCGGTCCGGTCCCGGGATCCACCGCCTTCCCCGACGGCACGCCGGGCTACGTCCACACGGTGGGGACCGCCACGCCCGCCGCCGTTTGCGGCGGCGACTTCTCCGAGCCTGTGTTCAAGATCAACTTATGTACGAGCGATGCGGAGGGATCTGGCTGGGGCGCGATCAAGGCGTTGTACGGGCGATGAACGCTCCGCGCCCGCAGGTTGTACGATCAGGGGGTCCGCCATGAGATTCCGGTTCCGGGCCTGCCCGGCGATCCTCGCCGTGCTGCTGGCGACGGCCGGCGCCGCGTCGGCGCAGCAGGACGCCTTCTGCATCTGCCTCGATCCCATGGACCAGAGCACCTGCGGCGGCAATGCCGTGATCCCCGTCGGCGTGCCGACGAACATCTACCTGTGCCTGCTCAATCCCAGCGGGGATCAGGTGCATGCCTGGGAAGCGAGAGTGACGGACGACGCAGCTGCCGGCGTCTACTCTGGCGAGTGGTGTCTCAACGGCGGACTGGATTGTGACGCCGACCCCGAGGATTTCCTGGTTGGCAACTGCCCCGCGCCCTGGGCCACCGAACGCCGCAGGCGTCATCACGTTCGCTTCCATCTTAGTCAGAGTCCTTGATGACGGCGTACCGATCAATTTTTTCGTCGGCCCGATCCCCGGCTCCATCAGCTTCCCCCAAGGCACGCCAGGCTATGTCCACACGCTGGGATTCAACACGCCTGCCACCGTCTGCAGCGGCGATTTCGACGAGCCGGTGTTCAGCATCAACGGCGTCGTCGCGGCGGACGTCGATACCTGGGGTGCGATCAAGAGTGCGTATTCGGCGGTCAGGTAACCGGCACGACCCGGGGGGGACAACCATGACAAGATCCCTGGCCCTGATCACGATTGTGCTGACGGTCCTCAGCTCGGGCGCCGCGGCCCAGATCAGCCCCTGCCCGGACGCGATCGGCGTCTACTTCGACCTGGAGGCCACCCGGTTCAACACTTCCTACACCGGCACCTTCACGCCCCTGCACGTCTACCTGATCCTGACCCATCCCACCGGCGACACCATCCGGTCGTGGGAGTGCCGCATCATCGAGGGGAACACCTTCACGGTGCCGGGCACCTGGACGGTCCACGGCGGCACGGACCTCGACGGCGACCCGCAGGACTTCGTGGTGGAGATGTCGGAATTCCCGGCGACGACATCCATCAACCTGCTCGCCAGCAAGACCATGTACGGGATGCCGACATCGACCGCGGTGTTTCAGTTGGCGGGTATCCCGGGCTCGACCTCTTTCCCCAACGACGAGCCCGGCTACGTACACACGCCGGGCATCAACACCCCCCTGCGGGTCGCCATCGGCATGATGGTCGATGCCTGCTGCCCGCAGGCGAGCGTCAACGGCAGCATTGAATCCACGGTCGCATGCCAATCCGCCGACCCGAATTTCTCGGTGAACATGCGTGCCGTGCTCGACGACATGCTGGATTACGACAACTGGATCGGCGCCTACTCCAGGGCGACGGACTGGTTCGACGGCCAATACGATCTTCCGGAACCGCCGCCGTCACCGGACGGATACCTGTCGTTGGCCATCCCGCATCCCGAATGGAATGCGACCGTGGGTGATGATTTCAAGACGGACTCCCGGTCGCTCTACGATCCGGTACACTACGCCAAGACTTGGCCCCTCCGACTTTCGAGCAGCAACAGCGGACTCGCGACCCTGTCCTTCCAGCCGGACTTCGGCCTGTCAACCGGCTGGGGCCTGACGCTGATCGACGATGACGAGGGCCAGGTGATCGACCTCTGGAATTCGCTTTCCCTCACCGTGAACGTCGTGGCGGACCAACCGAGGAACTTCCGGCTCATCGTGGGTCGGCTCCCGGCGACAGGCGCGCCGGCGGTCCCGTCGGATCGCTTCGAGCTGCGCGCGGTCCCGAACCCGTTCAACCCGCGTACCGAGATCGTGCTGACGCTGCCGCGGGCGGGCCGAGCCGAAGTGCGGATCCACGACGTGCAGGGTCGCCTGGTGAAGCGCCTCGAGTCCATCGATGGCCTGGCCGGCGAGAACCGGATCACCTGGCAGGGCGTCGACGAGCAAGGGCGCGAGGTCGCCAGCGGGACCTATTTCGCCGCGCTGTCCCTGGAGGGGGCCGCAACCGGAGCGGTGGTCCGATTGAGCCTGGTGCGCTGAAAGCCATAACTTGAAGGAACACTTGCAATTCCAAAGGTTCTCTGATAGCATCAACACGTCGAATCGCCCGATGTGACACCCTCGAACCGTCCCGGACGCCGCGGCGCCCGTGCGCAGAGGAGTCGGTCGTGCATCATCGGCGCCGCGCCGCCCCGCCGCTCGCTTTCCTGGCTTGGCTCGCCGCCTTCGTCCCCGCGACAGCGCTCTCCCAATCGATCGTCATCACCCTGCAGGCGCACGGCGACGCGGTCGTCTCCGACGTCCACCGCTTCGGCGTGCACGACGACGCCCTGATGGGCGCGGACGGCTACGACCTGCCGGAGCCGCCGCCGCCGCCCGGCGGCTACCTGGGCCTGTCCTTCGTGATGCCGGGCGCGCCGGCGGAGCTGCCGAACCGCTGGCGCCACGAGCTGAGGCCCTCGGAGATCTTCATGGACCAGACCGAGACCTGGGAGCTGCTCCTGGAGACCGACCAGGTCGGCCGGCCGCTGCTGCTGGACTTCGCCGCGGAGATCGGCGCGCAGTACCCGCTGGCGGTGACGGTCCTGGCGCCGCCGGAGCGGGCGTACCGCGTCGAGCTGCCGGCGCAGCTGCCGTTCGTGGCGGTGGCGCCCGTCACGACGATTCTTCTCGAGCTGACATCCGACGATCCTGTCGCTCTGCAGCAGATGCCATGGGGAACCCTGAAGTCCGTCTATGGGAGGTGATGTCGAAGGTTGCGATCGCGTTGACCACTTCCATGATCGAATGAGCATCATCATCATAGAAAGACATCGTGTAGACCATGAACCACAAGGAGATATCTCATGCGTAGAACGATTGCACTGGCGATGATCCTATCACTGGTCGCCGTTACTGGCGTCGAGGCTCAGATCAGCCAATGTCAGGATGTCTTCAGCGTCTACTTCGACACCGGCGCCACCGCGTACAACGTGACGTACCCTGGCGGCTTCGCTCCCATCAACGTTTACCTGATGATCACCCGTCCGTCGGGCGCCTTCGTCCGGGCGTGGGAGTGCACGATCGTGGAGACCAATAACTTCACGGTCCAGGGTACCTGGACTCTCAACGGCGGCCTGGATGTCGACGGCGACGCCATGGACTTCGTTGTTGGCATGGGCACCACGCCGCACCCGGCGGCTCCGGCCGTCATTCTGGCCAGCAAGACGATGTACGGCGCGGCCCCCGGCGCCAGCTCGGCTGCGACCTTCACGGTCAAGGGCGTCGCTGGCTCCGTCAGCTTCCCCGGCGGCGAGCCCGGCTATGTGCACACCCTGGGCATCAACACTCCCTGCCAGGTCCTGACGGGCAACATGAACGCGCCCCAGGCCTGTGAACGCGGGGTGCACGATTCAGGTCATGAATTGTGGCGTCGACGAAGACTTCTCGGTGGAGATCGACGCGGCTGTCGGCGGCTACCTCGACCAGAACAACGTGGCAGGTACGTCTCTGTCCGCCACGGACGGGTACGATCCGGCGCTCGACATCCCCGAGCCGCCGCTCCCGCCTTCGGGATATGTGCAGTTGACCTTCCCGCACCCGGAATGGATGTCTCCGTTCGGCGATGCGTTCCGCACCGACATCAGGTCGCATTTCGACCCTGAAGACGAAGCCAAGATGTGGCCGATCGAGATCACGACCGATCAAGCCGGCGCCGCGACGCTGACCTTCCTGCCCGATTTCGATCAGACCCAGTATTGGGATCTGTCGCTGATCGACGTCGACCGGGCGGAAATCATCGATTTGTGGGCTTCCGGCCTCAGCTTCTCGTTCACGGCGAGTCCTGGCCAAATTCGACATTTCAGGCTCGTGGTGGGCCCCAACCCCATCCCGCCGCTCACCCCCACTTCCCGCGCTCTCCCGACGGGCTGGAGCATGGTCGGCGCGCCCCTGTTGCCGGATGCGCCGGGCACCTTCGACTCGGTGGTGAACGACGACTCCCGCAGCCGACGTTCATCTATGGTTACTTGGGAGGCGGCGGGTACCAGTATCGCAGCTCCGGGGAGGCGATGTCCCAGGGAACCGGCTACTGGATCGGCGCGACGACCCCGTTCACCTGGACGATGGAGGGCCAGTTCGATCTCGACGGTGTCCTCGTCCCCTTGGCCAACGGCTGGAACATGCTCGGCGCACCCCTGTGGTCGTCGATGGACCTCACGGACGCCATGGTCGACTACCAGGGGAGTCGTTACGACTACGCGACGGCGATCCAGATGGGCCTCGTCGGGAACGGCGTTCATTCGTACAACCCGGCTACCGGGTCGTACGACTTCCGGACGACAATCGATCCCTGGTACGGGTACTGGCTGGCCGCGTACCGGAGCGATGTCGCGCATGGTTCCGCTACATCAACATCGGCGCCGATAAATCCGCTCCACCTGACTTCAGCCGATGATGTCAACTGGCGCCTCTCCTCGGCCTCGACGGCGCCCCCGAATCCGTCACCGTCGGCCGCCTCGAGAAAGCCGCCGCCGGCTTCGACCCCACGTGGGACCAGCCCCGCCCCCCGCGCGCGCCGGTCGCCGCGTCCCGCCCCGAGCTGTGGCTCGACGGCGCGGCCCTGGACCTCAGCACCGGCGATCAGCTCACGGCCGACTACCGGGCCGCCGACGGGTCGGACGTGGCCTGGGACCTCGTCGTCACCGCGCCCGCGCCCGGCCCGGTCACGCTGCGCTGGGACGCCGCGGAGTGGGGCGGCCGCGAGGACCTGCAGCTGTACCTGCCCCACCAGAACCGCGTCGCGGTGCTGTCGATGCGGGCGCAGTCGAGCCTGACGCTGGACGTCGGGGCGGGGCCGCTGGTCGTGCGCCTGCGCACGCCGGACCTGTCGACCGCGGCTCCGGAGGCCGCGGCGGCCCGGTGCAGCCTGCGCGCGGTTCCGAACCCGTTCAACCCGCGCACCGAGATCGTGCTGACGCTGCCGCGGGCCGGCAAGGCCGAGGTGCGGATCCACGACGTGCAGGGCCGCGTGGTGAAGCGCCTCGAGATCGGCGCGGGCGTGGCCGGCGAGAACCGGATCACCTGGCAGGGCGTCGACGAGCAAGGGCGCGAGGTCGCCAGCGGGGCCTATTTCGCCGCGCTCCACCTGGACGGCGCGGCGACGGGCGCCGTGGTGCGTCTGAGCCTGGTCCGTTGAGGGGTCTGAACTCCCGGGGGGCGGCGGGGCAGCTGCAGCTTGTCCCGCCGCCCCCTTTTCAGTAAGGTCATCCCGGACCGCCCCCGCCCACTCCGGAGGGATGCCGATGCGTTGCCCGAGCCCCGTCTCCGCCCTGGCCTTCGCGCTGCTGCTGCTGACGGCCGGCGGCGCCGCGGCCCAATCCGACGTGTTCTGCATCTGCACCGACGCCGCGTCCGGCACCTGCGGCGGGAACCTCGAGGTGGACGTCCCGGGCTCCTGCACCATCCATTTCGTGCTCGCGCAGCCCTCCGGCTCGCCGGTGATGGCCTGGGAGGCCCGCGTGACCGTCGAGGGCTCCGCGACCTACGTGGGCGGCTGGACGCTGACCGCGGGCCTGAACGTGGGCAGCGGCGACGACTACACCGTCGGCCTGCAGTTGGGCGGGTTGAACGGCCTGTCGCCCAACAGCGTCGGCCTGGTGCCGCTGATGTCCATGACCGTGATGCTGCTGGGGGAGGGTCCGCTGCTCTTCAAGGTGGGGCCGGTGCCCGGCTCGGCCAGCTTCCCGGACGGCACGCCCGGCTACCTCGTGGGCGTGAACACCATGAAGCCGGCGTCGGTCTGCAGCGGCGACTTCGACCGCGCCGTCTTCACCCTGAACAACGGCGACGCCGACCAGCAGGGGACCTGGGGCGAGGTCAAGACCCTCTACTCCCACTGAGCCCGCCCGCCCGGACCGGCCGGGAGGGAGCCCCTGCACCGTATTTCCCGCTCAACCGCGAGGACCGCCGGCCGATCATCTCCCGTGATCGCCCCGAAAGGCACGTCCTCAACCGCGAGCGAGCCATGCAAGACACCAATGCCGCCGTCGCCGTCCTCACCGGCGCGGCCCCCGATTCCCTGCTCGAGGCGTTCCAGGACCGGATCCGGCCCGGCGGCCGAGTCCTCGACCTCGCGTCCGGCGACGGCGCCCGCGCCCTCCACCTGGCGGGGGCCGGCTACCGCGTGACCGCGCTGGCCCCAACCGCCGCAGCTGCGGCGAGCCTGAACGAGGCGGCGGCCGCAGGCAGCCACGAACTCGTGGCTTACCGCGAATCGTACCTGGACCACGACCCGGGCCCGCAGCCGTACGATGCGCTGCTCTGCTACGACGTGATGCCGCGCCTGTCCCGCACGGACAACGCCAGCCTGCTGCACCGCATCTTCAGCTGGACGGCGCATGGGTCGCTGCTGTTCCTGACGGCGCGGCACGTGGACGACGCGTCCTACGACGAGGTGAGAGCGACGTGGGAGCGGGTGGGGCTGCACAGCTTCCGCAGTCCGGACGGCGAGTACCGCACCTACCTGGCGCGCGGCGTCGTGCGCAACCTGTTCCGGGGTTGGAACACGCTGCACCACCGGGAATGCATGCCATTGATCGACGGGAACGCGGCGGACGGCCCCCGGGCCGGCCTGATCGAACTCGTGGCGGGGCGCCGCTAGATCAGCGGCGCCCCGTCACACCAACCCCCGCCTGCACTGCTGGAAGGAAGTGGAAGGCCGGAACCCCTCCGAATGGCCCTCGCCCGTAGGTCATTCTCGAAAGAGGAGTTCCGGCCAAGAATGCGAGGGGAAGGTAGGTTCGCGACTCACTAGAGCTTCGCACAGTGTTTCGGAATCCCGATCGTGATCGAATGGTTTGTCCCCCCGGACTCTTCTCCGACAATAGCTACAATCACGGTAGCCCCGGAACGTTGCATGAAATCAGCGTCGATCCGGATGATTTTTCACATTTCTCCAGCGCGGTAAGTGTATGCTGTCCTTGGCCCTCGCCCGGCCATCGGGAGAATGAACCGCATGATCAAGATCGTCGAACCGGACCATCGTCCCGATACCCTCGCCCCACGCGCAGATGGAACGTGTGGCTGCTCCTGTGCCTGCAATTGCGTGACGGGCGACCAGGCCGGAAGCCAGTCGACCAAGTCTGCCAAGGATGATGTCGGCGCACTCCCGGTCGTTCTCGGGAAGCGTGACGGCGCCTGAGCCAGGCCACCCGCTCTGCCGGGTCTTCCGGCACGGGGGCCGGATCTACGCCTACGACGCCGGGGCCGATCAGGTCGTGGAGTTGTCGCCGTCCGTGGCCTCGTGGCTGGAAGCGGCGGCGCCCGATCCGGCCGTGATCGACGCCGATCCAGCCATCTCCGACGAGTTTGGGCGGGCTCACGCCGAACACGGCCTGTTCTGTTCCCGGCGTCCACGCCTGGTCGCGAAGCGGTCCGGCCGGGACCGCGCCATCGACTACTCGAGCCGCATTTCCCAGATGACCCTGACCCTGGACGAGCGCTGCAATCTGCGCTGCGCCTACTGCCCCCACACGCGTGCCGTCGCTTGGACACGCCCCCACGGCGAGCGGCGGATGTCGGAAGAAACGGTGCGGGCCGCCGTGGACCTGTTCCTGACCTGCGCGGGCGGCGGGTCGCCGTCGATTTCGCTCTACGGCGGCGAGCCCCTGCTGGCGCCGGGACTCGTCCGCATGGTCGCGGACCTGGTCCAAGCGGAGCAGCGGCCCGAAATCCGGATCATCCTGGACACCAACGGCACCCTGCTCGATGCCGCGATGGTCGATCTCATCGCCGAACGGGGTCTGTACCTGCAGGTGAGCCTGGACGGCCCGGCGCCGATCCACGACCGCTGGCGCACCACGTCCGACGGCCGGCCCACGCACGCCACGGTGATGGCAGGCCTGGCACGCCTGCTGGCTCGGGATCCCGCCGCGGCAGGTCGGCTGCGGTTCCAGGCGACGCTGGCGCCCGGCAGCGACCTGTTGGAAGCCGACGCCTTCTTCGTGAAACTGGGCCGCAATTTGGGCCTCGCCGACTTATCGGTGGGGGCGTCCTATGCGGACCTCTCGTGGATGGTCGAAGCCGACCCGGCCATGACGCCGTCGGATGCGGACGGTTGGGAGCGGGCGCGTGACGCCTATGTCGCGGCCTGCGCGTCGGGACGCCACGCCGCTCTGGGGCCGCTGGTGCGCGCCTGGTTCGACGGCCCCCTGATCCGCTTCTACCACCGCGAGGCCGTACCGCTCGGCGCCACCTTCCGGCCGGGCGGCGTCTGCACGCCCGGCCTGCGCCGCCTTCACGTGTGCAGCGACGGCAGGCTGCAGCCCTGCGAGCGCGTGGGCACGGCGTTCGTCCTGGGCGACGTGCGGCGCGGGTTCGATCTCGACGCCGTGGACCGGCTCGAGCAGGCGTGGTTCGACGCCCTCGGCGGCCGGTGTGCGGACTGCTGGGCGCTGCGTCACTGCAGCCTCTGCTTCACGGCGATGATCGACAGGGAAACGGGACGCGTGGGCGCCGTGCCGGAATCGGCGTGCCGGGCCGTCAGGGAGGAGTTCGAGAGTACGCTGCGACTGTGGGTGGAACTGCTGGCGCGCAGCCCGCGGGCTCTGGACCACCTGAAGGACAGCAGCGTCAGTTGAGCGGAGTGCCGAGGTGGTAGGTGAAGATGCCGCACTCCGGGATGTCGAACTGCCAGGACTTGAACGCCACCGGCGTGCCGTTGAGCATGAGCGTATCCTGCGGTGCGGGACCCCAGGGTGCCCTGTAGGCCAGCCAAACAAATTTCCCGGTATCTGGGGCTTAGAAAAAACTTCTGGAGTTGCTCTGTAGTCCCGATATCACCGATGCAGACCGGGAATGTGCTCACTTTATCCTTTCCGTATGCCAAGTGGTATTCGGTCTTCCCCGCGTATGACAGGCCGAAGGCACGGCTCAAGGGCAGCTGTCCCTCGAGGTACAACTGCTGCAGCTCTTCCATCGCCGTTCGTATAGACTCGAGTTCTGCGTTGGTGTAGGGCACGCGCACCCCGTCGGACGTACTGCGGCTGAATCCGAAGGAGGTTCTGGCGTCCTGACGGGACGCCAGGGATGCCGTGCCATCGTTGTGGACCTGCATGACGTCGAGACGGAGCCCCGTCGATTCCAGCGCCGGCTGGTTGGCGAAGGTCGCCCCCAGCATCACCACCGCGACCGCGGCCAGGACGAGGGGGCGCGAGGTCCGGCGGTCGCGGAGGCGCGCCCGCAGTTCCGCGCGCAGCGCTTCCCTCTGCTCGCGATCGTGCCGGGGCTCGATGCGGGTGTCGCTGAACCAGAGTTCCAGTTCGTCGCGATCAGTCATGTCCGTCATAACCGTCCGGATCGAGTTCGTGGCCGTCTGTCATGGCGCGACGCAACTTCTCGCGCGTGCGGAACAGCCTGGCCTTCATGGTGCCCTCGGAGACGCCGTAGATCGCGGCGATCTCCTTCACGGGCAGATCTTCGTGATAGCGCAGGGCGAGCCAGTTGCGTTCCTCGTGCGCCAGCTCGCCGAGATACCGGTCGAGCCGGATGCGCAGCTGCGCTCTCTCCAGCTTCAGGGCGGGGTTCCCTCGCTGTCCGCGAGCACGTCCTCGCCCAGGACGTTCAGGGGCGTGAACCAGTCCTTCTGCCGCTTCGCCACCTTGAAGTGGCGGTTCAGCCGGTTGATCGCGATCCGGTAGAGCCACGCATGAACGGTTTGTTCCGCCACCGGAACTGCCAGATCCGGTCCAGGGCTTGGAAGAACACATCGGAGGTCAGCGCTTCGGTGTCGTCCCGGTTCTGGAGCCGGTTGTAGAAGAAGCGGAAGACCCGTGCGTAGTAGTAATCGTACAGGTAATCGAACGCTTCCGGGTCGCGCTTCGCATCCTGGATGCAGACCCGCTCGTACTCGAGCCGCTCCGGATCATCGATGACCGCCGACTTCGGCTTGAAGCCGGGCACCAGCGTCAGCCGACCTGCGGGGCGTGTCTTCCACTTCATCACAATGACGATATCCCGGATCGGTTGCCTACAAACCTCTATCCCGGAAGGCGGTCCTGCCGGCCGCCTTGCCGCCCGGGGGCGACTCTGCTACGTTCACGCATGAATATACCACATCGGGCGCCGTCGCGGCGCGTCGTTCCCCGAAAGGTCCCGTCATGGCCGAACTTCCCGCCAGGAACCTCAAGGCGTTCATCGCCTTGCTCGAGCAGGCCGGCGACCTGGTGCGCGTCCGGGAGCCCGTCGACCCGGTATTGGAGGCCGGCGAGATCGCCGACCGCTTCGTCAAGGCCGGCGAGGGTCCCGCCCTGCTCTTCGAGGACCCGCGCCCCGGCCGCTGGAGCGAGCGGGTCGGCCGCACGACCCGCGCTACGACGGTCGACGGCCGGCCGGTCCCCTTGGCCATGAACCTGTTCGCCTCGCGCCGCCGGATGGCCTGGGCCCTGGGCTGCGAGTCGCTGGAGGAGGCCGTCGCCCGGGTGCGCGAGCCCCTGGAGCTGGCGCCCCCCGAGGGGCTCTGGGAAAAGCTGAAGCTGCTGGGCAAGGCCCGGGACTGGAGCGCCGGGATGCCCCGCTCGGTGGCCGGCGGCCCCTGCCAGGAGGTCGTGGTCCGCGGCGAGGAACTGGACCGGCGCGGCCTGCTGGACCTGATGCCCGTGCTGACGACCTGGCCGCAGGACGGCGGCCCCTTCATCACCCTGCCCCTGGTCGTCACGCGCAACCCCGAGACCGGCCGGCGCAACATCGGCATGTACCGGATGCAGGTCTACGACGGCCGCACCACCGGCATGCACTGGCAGCTGCACAAGACCGGCGCCGACCACTACCGCGCCAGCGAACGGCGCGGCGAGCGCCTGCCCGTCTGCGTCGCGCTCGGCGGCCCGCCGTCGCTCACCTACGCCGCGACGGCGCCGCTGCCGCCGGAGATCGACGAGTCGCTGTTCGCCGGCTTCCTGCAGGGCGCCCCGATCGCCTGGACCAAGGCCCTCACCTGCGACCTGGAGGTGCCGGCCGAGGCCGACTTCGTCATCGAGGGCTACGTCGACCCCGGCGAGCGCCGCAGCGAGGGGCCGTTCGGCGACCACACCGGCTTCTACACGCTGCCCGAGGAGTTCCCGGTCTTCCACGTGACCGCCATCACCTCGCGCCGCGACCCCGTCTACCCGGCGACCATCGTGGGCGTCCCGCCGATGGAGGACAAGTGGCTGGGCTGGGCCACCGAGCGCCTGTTCCTGCCGCTGATGCAGAAGCCGCTGCCCGAGGTCGTCGACTACCACCTGCCGCCGGAGGCCTGCTTCCACAACCTGGCCATCGTGGCGATCCGCAAGCAGTACCCGGGGCACGCGCGCAAGGTCTGCCACGCGCTGTGGGGCATGGGCCAGATGATGTTCTGCAAGACCATCGTGGTGGTCGACGCGGACGTCGACGTCCACGACCCGCGCGAGGTCCTGTGGCGCGTGACCAACTCCATCGACCCCCGGCGCGACACGTTCTTCGTCGACGGTCCCGTCGACCATCTCGACCACGCCGTGAACGTGCAGTTCCTGGGCGGCAAGATGGGGATCGACGCCACCGCGAAGTGGGAGGGCGAGGACGGCTTCCGGCGCGAGTGGCCGCCGATCGTGCGCATGGACGACGCGGTCCGCAGCGATGTCGCGGAGCGCTGGCGCGACCTGCTGGCGCTGGCGGGGCGCGCGAAGTGAGCGAGGCCCGGCACCCCGAAGGCGTCCACGAGCGCGGCCGCGACGGCGTCGTGCAGGACCCCGCCGCCCACGACCGCGTCGTCCAATCGATGTTCGCGCGGATCGCGCGCGTCTACGACTTCATGAACCACGCCCTGAGCTTCAACCGCGACCGCGCGTGGCGGCGCGACCTCGTGCGCGCGCTGGATCCGGGCACAGACCTGCTGGTGGACCTGTGCGCGGGCACCGGCGACCTCGGGCTGGCGGCCCTGCGCGGCGGCCGCTGCCGCCGGGTCGTGGCCGCCGATTTCACGCCGGCGATGCTGGCGGCCGGCCGCGGCAAGGGCCTCGGTGGGGAGATCCCCGCCATCGCCGCCGACGCCCAGGACCTGCCGCTGCGCGACGGCTGCGCCGACGCGGTCGCCGTCGGCTTCGGCGTGCGCAACCTGGCCGACCTGCGCCGCGGCCTGGCCGAGGCGCGCCGCGTCCTGAAGCCGGGCGGCCGGCTGCTGGTGCTCGACTTCTTCCGCGACGACCCGGCCGCCGCGGGCGCGGGGCGCGGCGCCGCCCGGCCGCTGCGGCGCGGGCTGGACCTGGCGCTGCCGCTGGCGGGCCGCCTGCTCGGCCGCGACCGCGCCGCCTACGCCTACCTCGCCGCCAGCCGCGACCGCTTCGTGACCCCGGCGGAGTTCGCGGCGCTGCTCGGCGAGTTCGGCTTCCGGGACATCCTGGTGCGCCGGCAGACCTTCGGCATCGCCCATCTGATCGGCGGGCGCTTCGAGATCACCGACTGAGGGGAGACCCATGGAACGCGAACGCATCCCGCAGCCCCCGGTCACGGTCGCCTGGACCGGCGCCAGCGGCCTGGTCTACGGCGTGCGCCTGGTGGAGGTGCTGCTGGAGGCGGGCCGCGACGTAGCGCTGCTGCGCAGCGACGCCGTGGAGCAGACGGCGGCGGCCGAGCTGGGCCGCGCGCCGCGCGCGCTGATCGAGGAGCTGCGGTCGGTCGCGGTCGCCCGCGGCGCGGCGCTGCACGAGTACGGCAAGCACGCGTTCTCGTCCCCGGTCGCCAGCGGTTCGGCGCCCTCGGGCGGCATGGCGGTGTGCCCCTGCTCGATGAGCACGCTGGCGCGCATCGCCACCGGCACCGGCGACGACCTGCTGCACCGCGCCGCCGACGTGCAGCTGAAGGAGAGGCGCCGCCTGGTGCTCGTGCCGCGCGAGACCCCCCTGGCCGCGCACCACCTCGAACACATGGCGCGGCTCGCGGCCGCCGGCGCGGTGATCCTGCCGGCGATGCCCGGCTTCTACCACCGCCCGACGACCGTGGCGGAACTCGTCGACTTCGTCGTGCAGCGCGTCTGCGACCAGCTCGGCGTCGCGGTGCGCCTCGCGAAGCCGTGGGGTGCGGAGTGAGGGAGGGGAGCCGCGTGAAGGCGGGCCGCGGCTGGCGCACCGTCGGCGACTACTTCGGGCTCGTGAAGTTCGAGCACACCGTCTTCGCCCTGCCGTTCGCCCTGATCGCGCTGCTGGTCGCCACCGGCGGCCGTCCCTCACGGCGCGTCCTGCTGGGCGTGCTGGCGGCGATGGTCGCCGCGCGCAGCGCGGCGATGGCCTTCAACCGGCTCGCCGACCGTGACTACGACGCCCGCAACCCGCGCACGGCCGACCGGTACCTGCCCGCAGGCAGGATCGGCGTGGCGGGCGCCGCGGTGTTCACGCTGGCCAGCGCGGTCGTCTTCGTGCTGGCCGCCCGCAGCCTCAACCCGCTCTGCTTCGCGCTGGCGCCGGCCGCGCTCGCGGTGGTCCTGGGCTACTCCTACGCCAAGCGGTTCACGCCCTGGTCGCACCTGGTGCTGGGGCTGGGCCTGGGGATCGCGCCGACGGGCGCCTGGCTCGCGGCCGTCGGCCGCTTCGCCGCGTTCCCCCTGTGGATGTCGGCGGGCGTGATGCTCTGGGTCGGCGGCTTCGACGCGATCTACGGCTGCCAGGACGTCGAGGTCGACCGGCGCGAGGGACTGCGCTCCCTGGCGGTGCGCTACGGCGTGCCCGGCGCGCTGGCCATCGCCAAGGTCCTGCACGTGCTGGCCGTGCTGTGCCTGGCCATCGCGTTCCGGTCGGCGCCCGCGTTCGGCGTCACGGCGGACCTGGGCCTGGTCGCGCGCCTCGGCCTGATCGCCATGACGCTGCTGCTGGTCTGGGAGCACCGGCTGGTGCGCGGGGGCGACCTGCGCCACATCGACCGGGCGTTCTTCACCGTCAACTCCTGGATCGGCATGATCCTGCTGGGCTTCGTCGCCCTCGACGTCTACGTGGTCTGAGCCCCGGCGCAGGCGTCCAGATTCCGACCCCCGTTGCTTCCGTATTGCTCACCTCCGGCGCCGCAGCAAGGCATTCTGCGCCCTCCCGCGACACGACAGAACACGTCCGGTACTCGCCGCCGGGGGACCGGCGCGTGCGTCCGGCCAGGCCACCCACGGCCGCGCCGGATGCCTTTACTCGATCAAAATCAACGCGTTACACGAAACACGCCGATTCCGGGCGCCGCCACCGGCCGGCCGCCTGGAGCCGCCCGCAGATCCCCGCCAAGAAATCCTCAAGCGGGTATGAGGCTTGCCGATGGACTCCCGTGAATTCACCCCGGTCCGGCCGCGCGGACCCGACATGAGCGCCCCCTCGCGAGGGCAAGAGAAAGGGATCTGGAATGAAGACTCGTTACTGCCTGCTGGCCGGCGTCCTGATGCTCGGCCTGGCCACCACCGCGATGGCGACCGGAACCATCGGCCTGTTCTTCGACACCGAGGGCACCACCGCCCAGCTCGTCGGCGAGCCCGGCATGGTCTACGACGGCTACGTCCTGATCAACAACTCCGACCTGCTGATCGGCGGGGCGGCCTTCAAGATGGAGTCCGAGGGCGGCTTCCTGATCGTCAGCGAGACCTGGGCCGACGGCCTGGTGTTCGGCACGCTGCTGACCGGCGCCGAGATCGGCCTCTACACGCCGATCGCCCAGTTCGGTGACGATCCCCAGTCGATCTGCCACATCCAGGTGTTCTCGCCGACGATGATCGTCAACTCGCACCAGACCATCGTCGCCGACCCGGACTACGCCACCCCGATGCTGGCGAACTCGTCGGCTATCCTGTTCCCGGCCGACGGCCTGACCTCCAGCATCACGCTGCGCCCGACGCCCGAGATCGGCCTGTTCTGGGACGCCGAGGGCACCGAGACCGTGTCGACCCAGAACGGCGGCTTCACCGAGATCCACAACGCCTGGATCATGGTCCGCAACGCCGAGATGATGGTCGGCGGCGCCGCCTTCAAGCTGAACCTCGACCCGCGCGTGATGATCCTGAACGCGACCCCGGCCGCCGGCCTGATCTTCGGCAACCCGGCCTCCGGCGTGGAGATGGGCCTGTACAGCTACCTGCCGGTGTTCGGCTCGGACCCGGGCCTGCTCTACACCCTGCAGCTGTCGACCCTCAACTACCTGATGGTCAACGCCGAGCTGGCGATCGTCAACCATCCCGAGTACGACGCGCCCAAGGTGGCGGACAACAACGCCGTGCAGTGGAGCGCCGACGGCCTGACCTCGTACCTCACCATCCCGGTCGAGACCGAGCAGATGAGCTGGGGCCAGGTGAAGAGCCTGTACTAGGCGCAGCGATCCCGCGGAGGGCGTGTCGGAATCCCCCCCCGGACGCGACGAACCTCCGCAAACGGGAAGCGGGAGAGGGCGACCTCTCCCGCTTCTTCGTCCGTTGCGGCCGGCCTCAGGGCTGCTCGGGGTCGCGCTTCACGATGTGGAAGCCGTACTTCGTTTCCACCACGCCGGAAATCCCGCCGGGCGGCAGGGAGAACAGGGCGTCCTCGAAGGAAGCCTCGAGATCGCCCGGCCGCACCAGCCCGATCAGGCCGCACCCGAAGCGGCTCTGCTCGTCGTCGGAGAAGCGGGCGGCCAGCTCGCAGAAGTCGGCGCCGGGAACCCGCGCCTTGGCGGCGATCTCGTCGGCCAGGGCCCGGGCCTGCTCCCGGGAGCGGGAGATCGTGCCGAAGTCGCCGCCGGCGCCCTTCCAGGTGATCATGACGTGGCGGGCCACGGCGCGCCGGACGGGCACGCGCATCAGCACGTGGAAGCCGGCGGGGGACTCGACGCAGGGATGGATGTCGCCGACCTCCAGCTGCGTGAGGCCCATCTCCAGGGGCAGGGGCAGCTGGCCCGGCCGTACGAGGCCGAACTCGCCGCCGAGGGCGGCGGTGCGGGCGTCGTCGGAGTAGCGGCGGGCCAGCTCCGCGAACGAGGCCCGGTTGTCGAGGATCTCGGTGGCCAGGCGCACGGCCAGCTCCTGCGCCTCCTCCCGGGTGCGCGTGACGCCGGGCAGCGCCGGCCGGCCGTCGCGGTGCGCGATCAGGATGTGCGCGCCGGCGACCCCCGCCGGCGTCGACGCGGTGTCCCCGGCGGCCGTCGCGGGCCGTCCCGCGGCGGGGCCCGCCGGCCCGCGGTCGCGCAGCAGCGCGAAGACGGTCAGCGCGACGGCGCCCGCCAGGACCGCCAGCAGCGCGAGTCGTCGGAGGCTCATCGTTCGCCTTTCCGGTAGGGCTCGGCGCCCGTCGCGTGCAGGACCTTGCTCGCGAACAGGTGGTAGATCTGCAGCTCCCAGTTCACGATCCCCGCGCGCATGTGCAGGTGGCGCATGTAGGGTCAGGAACTTCTCCCGCTCGGGCGGCTCGAGGCCGACCGCCGCCATGGCGGCGCCGAGGTGTTCGTACATCACGTCCAGCTCGTCCTGCGTCGGCAGCTTCGTGGAGCGGTGCGGGTGGTTGACGCGCATCTCGGGCCGCCGGCTGGGCTCGCGGCGGGGCGCCGCGCAGGCCGCGCGCCAGGCGCGGCGCAGCTCGTAGCTCATGACCATCACGGCCTGCGAGAGGTTCAGCGACGGCTGCTCGGGCGCGGTGTCGATCGAGCAGACGTAGCGGCAGGCGTAGACCTCGTCGTTGGTCAGGCCGGTGCGCTCGGTGCCGAACATCAGGGCCACCGGCCCCTCGGCCGCGTGCTCGATCAGCAGCGACGCCAGCTCGTGCGGCGCCATCAGGGCGCCCTTGCGCAGCTCGCGGGGCCGCGCGGTGGTGCCGGCCACCACCAGGCAGTCGCGCACCGCGGCCCGGTGGTCCAGCACGACCTGCGCGCCCTCGAGCACGTCCTCCGCCCCGTGCGCCAGCGCGCGGGCCCGCTCCCCGTAGGGGTCGTGGGGCGAGATCAGCACCAGGCGCGACAGGCCCATCGTCTTGATGGCGCGGGCCGTCGCCCCGACGTTGCGCGGCTCGGTGGTGTGGCTCAGCACGATGCGGACGTTGTCCAGCACCGCCTGCGCTGCGGGATCGACGGGATCGTGGGGGAAGCGGGCCACGGGTTTCGTCCTCGGGGGGGAGGGATGGTCGTCCGTCCCCCCCAATATCGCCCGCCGCGGCCCGCTTGTCACGCGCGGGAGCGGCGGCGTCAGCCGGGCAGCCGGTACTTCACCGTCAGCGGGAACATCGACCCCTTCGGGTAGTAGCGCCGCCAGCTCACGAACGATGCGCCGTCGTGCTCGTGGACGCGGACCTCGGGCTCGACCGCGACGACCTCGGCCCCCGGCGGCAGGCGCAGCAGGCGGCCGTAGAGACGGTCGTCGGAGAAGTCGCCGGGGTAGGCGCAGGTCCACACGTCGCCGTCGCGGACGGCGCTGCGCGGCGGATCGTGCTGGTCGCCAGCTCGACGCTCTCGCCCGGCAGGACGGGCACCGCGAGCTCGACGACCACGCTCTGGACGTCGCTGCCCGGCCGGGGCTCGAAGCGGTGGGCCAGCGTGTTGCCCCAGGGGCGTGCGGAACGTCTCCATCTCGTGGGGGCGACGCCCCACTCGACGCGCGTCTGCAGCCCGCGGCCGCCGTTCTCGACGCGGATGGTGTTCCAGGCCTCGGCGCTGCCGTCGGGGCGCAGGACCTCGTAGCAGGAGGAGCGCACCAGGCGCCGTCCCTCGGGCCGCGGCAGGTCGCGGCGGCCGTCGACCTCGCGGATCTGGCTGCCCGCCAGCTCGAGCAGCGCGTCGTCGGTCTGCAGCAGGAACGAGGCGTCGTCGATCGGCCTCAGCGTGCCTTCGAGCGTGCGGCCGTCGGCCAGACGCACCTCGACGGCGCCGCAGCACGCGGCCGCCAGGATCAGGAACAGGGCCGCCATCGCGGCGACTCGTCGTGTCTCGAGCATCGTGGTCATCGTCTCGCCTCCTAGAACGGGCTGTCGCCGAGATTCAGGGTCTCCGTCGCGAGCGCGGTCGCCGGTCCCACGTCGCCGCCGTCGCGCACCAGCGTGACGGCGGCGGAACGCAACATCGCGTCGCTGTCGCCGAGACGCTGCAGGAGCGGTGGCGCGACCAGCAGCACCGCCAGCACGGCGGCCGCCGCCCAGGCGAGCGGCCGCAGCAGGATCGGCAGCGCCACCGGCGCGGGCGCAGCCAGGAGCTCCCGCCGCAGGTCGTCCGGTGCGCGGTCGCCCGCCAGGGCCGTCCGCCACGCCGACCGCTCCCGTCCGCGCCGCTCCGCTTCGGCCCGGCAGCCCGCGCACCCGTCCAGGTGCGCGATCAGCGGGGCGGTGCGGGCGGCGTCGAGCTCGCCGTCGACGTGCGCGGTCAGCAGCGCGAGCGCGTCCTCACAACGCATGACCCATCCTCTCGAGTTCGCGGCGCAACCGCTGCGTCGCGTGGTGCTTGCGCGAGGCGACGGTGCCCGGCGGGATGCCCAGGGCTTCGGCGATCTCCCCGTAGCGCAGCCCCTCCACCTCCGAGAGCAGGAAGACCGCGCGGTGCTCCTCGTCCAGCAGGCCGAGGGCCCGGTCCAGGGCGGCGCGCAGTTCGGAGACGTGCAGGGGGGCGTCGGCCGTGGCCGGGGGGGCGAGATCGGTGGCGAGGTGCGGCTCCGCGTCCTTGCGCGTGCGCTGGCGCCGCCAGTGGTCGACGGCCGCATGGCGAGCGCAGGCGAAGACGTAGGCCGCCGTCGGCAGCTCGCCGTCCCGGTCGGGACGCAGCCGCCGCAGCCGCAGGAAGGTGTCGTGGGTGAGGTCGCGGGCGAGGTCCTCGTCCCGCACCAGGGAGCGCAGGAAACGGTGCACCCGGTCGAGATCCCGCTCGACCAGCCGTGCGAACCCGTCATCCCTCGCCTGCGCCACGCCACCCTCCCGTCCCGAGGTTACCCGTACCGGGCACCGTCGTCACGACAGGAAGACGCGCGGGGGGGACGTTTCTTCACCGAAAAAGGGGTGCGGCCGCGTCAGCGCGGCGTCAGCGCGTACCTCGCCGCCAGCAGCAGCAGCAGCGCGGCGCGACGGCAGCCCACAGCAGCCAGCCGTTGTGGCGCCGCGCGTGCTTGCGGCGGAACCGCAGGGGGCGCGCTTCGCCTCGTCCGTCGTCGTGCATGCCCCCTCCGATCGGGCGACAGGAAGGCCCCCCCCCCCCCCCCCCCCCCCCCCCCCCCCCAGCCCCCCCCCCCCCGGGGGGGGGGGGGGGGGGGGGGGGAAGCCCCCCCCCCGGGGGGGCCCGGGGCCCCCCAACCCCCCCCCCCCGCCCCCCGGGGCCCCCCCCCCCCCCCCCCCCCGGGGGGGGGGGGGGGGGCCCAACCCCGGGAGCCCCGGGGGGGGAGAAGGCCCCCCCCCCCCCCCCCCAACTACCGCGCCAGGACCGCCTTGGCGATGCTCACGAACCCGGCAGCCGCCGCTCGCACGAGGTACACGCCGCTGGCCGCGGCGCGCCCGCCCGCGTCGCGGCCGTCCCAGGCCAGCGCGTGGGGCCCGGCGGCCAGGGCGCCGTCGTGCAGCGTGCGCACCAGGCGGCCCTGCAGGTCGTAGACCGCGACCAGGGCCGGGCCGTCGCCGGGCAGCGTGAAGGCGATGCTCGTCTGCGGGTTGAACGGGTTGGGCCGCACGCGCAGGTCGAGGCCCGGGTTGAACGGCAGCTCGCCGACCGCGGTGGCGTCGGCGGTCAGCAGCCAGGCGCTGGCGTTCAGGAAGAACTCGCGGTTGTTCGAGCCGGCCTCGGTCCAGTTGTTCTCGTGGGATTCGCTGTCGGTGCCGTCGGCGGTGCTCGAGGAGTCGCCGTAGCCCACGATCTTGCCCTGTCCGTAGCGCGACCAGGCGGCGACGTGGGGCGAGCCCTCGTTCTTGCTGATCAGGGCGCCCACGTCCGAGAGGTCGGGGTTGGCGGTCGGCCACAGGCTCATCACGTTGCCGACGTGGTAGATGACGGCCGACACCTCGCCGTAGGGGCCGTGGATCACGGGGTTGGCCGGGTCGCCGTTCACGTTGGCGAAGGTGCCGGTGATCGCGTTGTTGCCCTCGTCCTTCACGTGGAAGTGCAGGCCGAACAGGGCGCCGCAGAAGGTCTCGGTGTCGTTGGTCGGGGGCACCGTGATGTGCGGCACGGAGTAGCCGCCGAAGATGCTCGGGCTGTCCCAACCGTCGCCGTCGCGATCGCTGCCGTTGTGGTCGGCCACCACGAACAGCGAGCCGCCGGCGTGGACGTACTGGCGCACGGCCTCGATCTCGGCCGCGCTGAACGGGGCCTGCGGCTCCGGGATCACCAGCAGGTCGACGTCGGCGAGCTGGGCCGCGGTGATCGCCGAAGTGTTGCTGCGGATGGTGTTGCCGGCGAGGTACAGCTCGTAGCCCCAGCTCGACAGCTGCCCGCTCCACGCGGACTCGCTCGTCGGGTTGGCCGGTTCGGGGTTCGGGTGGTTGTTGTCGACGCGCCAGTTGCCCGAGGTGCCGGCGTCCTGGTTGTGCATGTGGTCGAAGAGGACCACCTTGCCGCCGGCGATGCCGCCCTGGATCGCGACGGAGTAGTAACCCGTCGGAGCGTTGATCGGGCTCAGGGTCTCGGCGCTCTCGTCGTCCAGGGCCCGCAGGTAGTACTGCAGCTCCGTGTTGCCGACCTGGTCGAGGAAGGTCGCGGCGTACTGGCCGCCGCCCTGGGCGGTCATGGCCGTTGCGACGAACGAGCCGGCGCCCACGCGCGACCAGCACCAGACGCCGGCGACGGACCCGTCGCTGTCGGTGACCGTCGCGGTGACGGTGACGTCGTCGCCGTCGGAAGGGGCGGCGGGGGCGTGCTGGACCGACGCGATGACCGGCGGCTGGTTCGAGGTGCCGGTGGTGCCGTCGTAGTACAGCTCGATGTACTCGTAGACGTAGCTGGCGGGGTTGCTGGCCTCGCTGATCACCAGGCCCGACATGACGGCGTCGGGGGCCTCCACGCCCGCGCCGGGGTCGGCGTGGTGTCGATGACGGTCCAGGGCGACGCCTCGGGATCCAGCCGGTGGTAGGCGCCCACCGCGCCGGTCAGCGCGGGGGTGGGCCCGTCCTCGACGCCGTTGGCCGCGTTGCGCAGGGTGTAGGTCTCGTCCCCGTTGATGAAGGGGAAGGTCGCCGCGGAGTTCAGGAACACCACGTTGGCGCCCAGGGTGACCCCGTAGTAGGTCTCGAACGCGGCCTCGGACGCGTCGCGCGCCACGATGAGGTAGCCGCCCGCCGGCACCGCGGTGCCGGCCGGGATCGTGTAGGTCTGGGCTGAATTCGCCTGTTCGAGCTTCCAGCCGCCGACGTTCAGGCTCTGGGCCAGGACGGGTCCGGCGAGCAGCAGCAGGGCGGCGAGCGCGAGCAGGGGGCGGCAGCGGGTCATCGGGCACATCCTTCGGGTGTGGATCCGGGTGGGCGGATGCCGGGTCTGGCTGTTGGGGCGGCGGGCGAATCCGCCCCAAAGTTGATCAATGATAACACATTGAGAACCAGAGCACAAAATCGGATCGAAGCGGAACGACATCGAGAGAAGTCCCCGGGAACCAGGGGGGGCTCTGGACAGCCGGCGTCACCGTGGTACGATCCGCGCGGCGCCTATCAAGGAGCATCGGCGATGAAAACGACAATCCCTGCCTCTGTATGGCCCTGTTCCTCGCGGCAGCGGCCGCAGGTGCCCCGTCCCGGAGGCCCCTGCCAAGACGCGCCTGATCCCGCGACCCCGCCGGTCGCCGGCCCCCGCATCGGCGGCGACACCATCGAGACCGCCGTGGGCATCTTCACCCTGCCCTACGCCGACACCGGTTCCACCTGCCGGCGCCAACAACGACTACGACGAGATCTGCCCCTGGGACGGCAGCGAGTCGCCGGACGTGGTCTACGCCATCAAGCAGTCGTTCGACACGTACGTCGCGATCGACCTCTGCGGCTCCGGCTACGACACCCGCGTCTTCGTCTACGACTACCTGCGCAACCTGGTGGCCTGCAACGACGACAACGCCTCCGCGAACCCGCCGTGCAGCGGCCTGGACTCGCGGATCGACGTCCTGCTGCTCGAGGCGGGCATCCCCTACTACATCATCATCGACGGCTACGGCGGCGGCAGCGGCGACTACGCCCCTGTCGGTGTCGGTCACCGACAACCTGGAGTTGACCGCCTTCGACGGCGCCCAGGTCGAGGGTGAGCCGCCGATGGTGTACGGGCTCGACGACGCGTACAACTGCGGCTGCTTCTGCGCGACCCCCCCGGCCCGGTTCCAGAAGCTCGGCATCGACCCCGCCGGCACGACCTTCGCCTGCTTCCGCTCCGGCTGGAACGGCATCCCCGGCGGCAACGTGCGCGACTTCGACTGGATCGCGACCGCCGTCGGTCCGGACGGGCAACTCCACTGTGAATTGGTTGCGGAGTGGCCAACGGAGCTCCTCGTGCTGGCGACCGTCTGCGGGTTCGCCGAGTACTACGGCTTCGTCGCGGCGGTACCCGGCGAGGTTGCCGTGCTGGATGTCCCGCTCGCGCCGGGCACGCCGGTCTGGATCGTGCTGACCCCGTCGCCCTACGTCGATCCCGGCTTCGGCCTGCCCCTGGAGTACGACCTGCACCTGACGATCGAGGGCCAGGCGACGACCACGGCGAACGAGACGATGAGTTGGGGGGCGCTGAAGGCCGCGTATCGCTGAGGACCGCCAAGCGCCGACCCCCGACCCCAGGCGCGCGAAAGACGGAAGACCGGGCAGGTCGCCGCTGAGAAAGCAAAGGTACCGCTTGCGAGCTGTCTTCATCTCGACCCTGGCCTGCCTTGCGCTCTGGACCGCCGCCTCGACGGCCTCAGTCCTGGACACCCCCCCCCCCCCCCCAAACACAACCCCGCCCCCCCCCGGGCCGTCGCCCCCCCCCCCCCCCCCCCCCCCCCCCCCCCCCCCCCCTTCTTCTCCTCCTTCCCCCCCTCCCCATTCTTTATCCCCCCCTCCCCCCCCCGGGCCCCCCCCCCCTGAAAAGCCACCGCCGTCCCCCCCCCCCCCCCCCCCCCCCCCCCCCCCCCCATGGCCGGCCCCCCCCCTGCCGCCCCCCCCCCCCCTCCCCCCCCCCCTCCCGAGGCCCCCCGCCCCCCCCCCCCCCCCCCCCCCCCCCCCCGGCCGTCCCCCCCCCCCCCCTCCTTCCCCCCCCCCCCCCCCCGGGCCGGGAAAAAAAGCCCCCCCCCCCCCCCCCCCCCCCCCCCCCCCCCCCGCCCCCCCCCCCCCCCCCCCCCCCCCCTTTCCCCCCCCACCCCCCCCCCCCCCCCCCCCCCCCCTATAACCCCCCCCCCCCCCGGAAACACCCCCCCCCCCCCCCCCTTCCGGATGCGTTCTTGATGGCTGTTCAGCACTTCGATCCCGAGCACCGGGCAGGGATCGAGTTCGCCGGTCGAGAGGTCGAGTTCACCGAGGAGTGCCTCCGGGCAGCACGGCAAGCTGTGCCGAAAGTCGCCGACATCCACGGTCGAGATCGGACACCGCTACCGGCCCCCCAAACCCAGGTCGCCGCTAAGTTCAAGACGCCCTCGAACTCAAAGCGAGGCGAACCGGCCTGGCGCATTTCGGCCGCGACGGTGATGGTGATGCGGGCGGTAGGGGCCGCCATCGGGGCGGATTGCGAGCCGAGCATCCAAACCGACGAGAAGCGCGCGGCAGGCGGGCGGCTGAGCAACGCGCCGCGACACGCTGGGACCTGGATCGCGCCTGCCGCCAGGAGAGCTACGCGCAGATGCGCCAACACGGGAGGTCGTGGACTGGCTTGCACGAGGGTGTCGCAGCCGTCCTCGTTTCGGAGTCGGAGTACGGAAACGGGTCGCTGCCCCGAGCAGATGGCCGCCATGTATCCGATGTTCCAGGCGCCGTCGATCTGGACCACATGGCCTCGTGCTCATGAATGATGCCCGGTACCCCGAGTGTTTTTGGAGATCTTCGCGCGAACCGTATCTGGGAGACCTGGTGGGCGATGGGCCCACGCTCGACGTGGCGCCCTGTGAAAGCCTGTCGGGCTTCGAGGGGATGTGTTTCAGGTTCTCGGTCGGGTGGGGGGACTGCGAATCAGGTTGCATCGCCAGGCACCATTGGATCGTGCGGTGCACTGCCCGGGACTCCGTGCCGGGCGAAGACGGTGCGATCATCGCGGAACTCATCGAAGCATTGTTTTGGGCGCGGGGGGCCGCCCCGGGGCTTGGTTTCGTGGGCGTTCCCTTGGAAAACCGTGCGCGCAGCGCCTTGCCGGGATCTTCTGGACACGAAGGAACGCAGTGCGATCCCATCCCGGGTAGCAGCGCCCAACAGGTGTGCGCGCACCAGCCGCCTCAACCGCGTTTGCAGGTCAAGCCAAGATGAACCCCAACATTCGGAAGGACGCGCGACGACATCGCCCCTCACCTGGAGGACGACGACGAAATCCCCCCCCCCCCCGGCCCCCCCCCCCCCCCCCCCCCCCGGGAACATCCCGGTTCCGACGCTGCTGCTGTCGATCCTATTGCTGGTCTCGGCCCTCCCGGCCGCCGGCGACCCCGGAGCCTGGTCCCCGCAGAAGACCGGCCGCCCCCACGCCCGCCCCGTCGCCGCGACCGCCGCGCGCGACGGCGGCGAGACGATCGGCGACGCGGTGGCGATCCCCGCCCTGCCCTACGCGGACAGCGGCCAGACGACCGGCGCCGTCGACGACTACGCAGAGCATTGCCCCCTCGAGGACAGCGGGTCGCCCGACGTGGTCTACGCCTACACGCCGGCCGCCGCCGGCGCGATCGCGATCGACCTCTGCGGCTCCGACTACGACACGAAAGTCATCGTCTACGACGACGGGCAGAACCTCGTCGCCTGCAACGACGACTTCTACCTCTTCGATGACGCGGTCTGCGGCAGCTACGTGTCGAAGATCGAGTATCTGGAGGTCGCGGCCGGGACGACGTACTACATCGTCATCGACGGCTACGACGGCGATGCGGGCAACTACGAGCTGGCCGTCGCGCCGGCGGCGGACTACGAGCTGGAGTGCGCGTCCGGCGCGCGCGTCGAGGGCGAACCGCCCCTGGACGGCAGCGGCGACGACGTGTTCAACAGCGGCTGCTCCACCGGCGGCCTGCAATTCCAGACGATCACCGGCGGCCTCGACGGCATCCTCGAG
Source organism: bacterium (assembly GCA_016706845.1). Lineage (GTDB taxonomy): Bacteria > Krumholzibacteriota > Krumholzibacteriia > LZORAL124-64-63 > LZORAL124-64-63 > PNOJ01. Next base: position 5,405 of record JADJIV010000009.1, on the reverse strand, counting down.
ATCTGCCAGGTCGCAGGCTGGAACGACGCGGCCGCCTCCAACATCTACGACGTCGACTGGCTCGTCGCGACGATGGGGCCGGGAGGGATCCTCCACGGCGAGTTCGATGCCGACTGGACCATCGACTGCCGGGTGTTCGTCCCCGACGACTGCTTCTTCCTGGACGAGCTGCAGCAGGCCCGCGGCGGCCGCGGCGCGCCCGGCGTGATCGATCTGGAGGCGGCCCCGGGCACCGTCTTCTGGCTGTACTTCGCGCCGGCCAGCACGGGCCCGCCGATCCCCACGGCGCCCTACATGTTCGACTACGTGCTCGAGGTGTCCGGTCTCGAACCGGCGCCGGCGGCGAACGAAGCGATGGGGTGGGGGGCGGTCAAGAGCCTGTACCGGTGACCCGGCGGTAGGGGGAGGAACAGCGCGGGAGGGGACGGCGGCGGTCCCCTCCCGCGCTTCGTTTCAGCGCCAGTTCCCCGAGCACCTCGATGTGCCCCGTCATCGGGAACATGTCGATCCCCCGCGCCCGCTTCAGCGCGTAGCCCCCCTCGCCCAGCGTCTTGACGTCGCGGGCGAAGGTGGCCGGGTCGCAGCTCATGTAGAGCACGCGGGCGGGTCCGAGCGCGGCGAGGTCCTTGGCCACCTGCTCGCCCAGGCCGGTGCGCGGCGGGTCGACGACGACCGTCGTGGCGGCCCAGTCGAGCGCTCCGGCCGGATCGCCCGCGTTGCCGGGCTGGTCGGCGGGATCGCCGGTCTTCCAGGACAGGACGGCCTTCTCGACCGGAACGTCGAGCACGGCGGTGCGGGCGGCGGCGGCGCGGTCCCGCTTGACGTTGTTGCGGGCGTCGCGGACCGCGCCCGCGTCGCTCTCGACGGCGATCGTGCGCGCGAAGCGGTCGTCCAGGGCCAGGCTGAACAGGCCGACGCCGGCGTAGAGGTCCAGCAGCGCGCCCCCCGGCGCCGACGCGGTGACGCCGGCCTCGTCCAGCCAGCCGCGCACGAGCGCGACGGCGGCCTCGGTCTCCGCGTAGTTCGTCTGGAAGAAGCTCGTGGCGTGGACGCGGTAGGTGCGGCCGGCGAGCTGGATCACGAGGTGGTCGCGCCCCCACAGGGGCCGGTTGTTGTACAGGATGCCCAGGCAGCGCGGGTGCGGCGCCTCGCCCTCGGGCAGCTTCTTGAGCACGGCCTTGAGCATCCGCGCGCGGTCGGGCTCCCCGAACAGCGACACCAGGAAGCGCCCCTGGTGGTCCATCCGGATCACGACCTGGTCCGCGGGCGGCAGCGTGACCACGAAGGGCAGGACGTCGTCGTTGAACGCGTCCGGCATCAGGCCGTGCCGCTCGATCGGCAGCACCTCGTGGCTGTCGTGCCGCAGCATCCCGTAAGGCCCGGCCGGCGTCCGCCACAGCCGCACCTTGTTGCGGTACCCCAGCGCGGGGCCGGCGGGCACGGGCTCCTGCAGCCGCTCGCCGACCTCGAGGCCGGCGATCCGGGCCAGGCAGTCGCGCACGATCTCCGTCTTGGCCCGCAGCTGCGCCTCCACCGACAGGTGCTGCAGGTCGCAGCCCGACAGCGACCCCAACTCGCCCAGCGGCGGCTCGACGCGGTCGGCCGACGGCACGATCACCTCGACCAGCCCGGCCTCCAGGAACCCCTTGCGCCGGCGCGTCACCCGCGCGCGCACCGTGTCGCCCGCCGCGGTGCCGGCCACGAACGCGGCCAGGCCGTCGGGGCTGCGCCCCAGCCCGGCGCCGCCGGTGACCAGCTTGGTGATGGCGGTCTCGAACACGTCGCCCACGCTCAGGGGGGCGGGTGTCGGGGACTCGGAGGGGGTGGGGTGGGTCATGGGTGATCCTTGGATGGGGTTCAGAGGCCCCCCACACTAACACCCACCCCCCCCATATCAAACCTTCGGTTGTGCCTTCGAGATTGTGTCCGAGGTATTACGGACGCCGCCAGCCACACTATGTGGAAATATATGTATAATATTATGTATATAATCGCACTCCATCAGTTCGAGACACAATATCCGAGGCACAACCAAAGTGACACGGGGGAGGGGGGAGGGTAGACTGCCCGGCATGCTTCACTCCCCTATCCCCCGCACCCCCCTATCCCGAGCCGCCCTGCTCCTAGCCGGCGCCCTGCTGCTCATGCCCGGCTGCGCCCCGCACCGCCGCGGCAAGCTGCCGCCGCTCAGCGACCAGCCGGCGGCCGGGCCCGAGGGGGAGCGGGCGGATCGTTCGCGGCCCCGGGGGCATCCCGCGCGGGTGCCGAAGTCGTCCGAGCGGCCGCCGGCGGAGACTCCGGCCGACACCCAGTCCGGAGCGGAGTCCGCAAACGAGGCCGGCACGGCGACCGGGCAGGAGGTCTGCCGGTTGGCCATGGAGCACCTCGGGACGCCCTACCGGTTCGGGGGCTCGACGACCAAGGGGTTCGACTGCAGCGGGTTCGCGCGGTTCATCTTCAAGAAGGTGGGGGTGGAGCTGCCGCGGTCGTCGGTCGAGCAGAGCCGCGCCGGGCATCACGTGTCGCGGGACGAGCTGCGGGTCGGGGACCTGCTCTGCTTCAACAACGGGCGGGGGCGGATCTCGCACGTGGGGATCTACATCGGGCACGGGGACTTCATCCACTCCACGTCCACCGGCGGGCGCGTGCAAATCGACAGCCTGGAAGAGCCCTGGTGGACCAAGAGCCTCGAGACGATCCGCCGGGTGCTGCCCGGTTAGGCTTCGGGGCCGGCCTCGACGCGGCCGTGCGGGCCGATGCGCAGCTTGGTCGAGGTCAGGACCGCCTCGTTCACCGCCTCTTCGAGCCCGATCTTCTCCGACAGTTCCAGCAGGTGGACGGGGCGGGCGTTGAGCACCGGCCGCGGCGAGCGGATCGAGCAGCAGTCGCGGTGCGGCTCGATGGAGATGTCGTAGGCGCCGATGCGGCGGCTCATTGCGGTGATCTCGAGCTTGTCCATGCCGATCAGCGGGCGCAGGATCGGCAGGCGGACGTCCGGGGTGATGGCCGCGAGGTTGGGCAGGGTCTGGCTGGCGACCTGGCCGACGCTGTCGCCGGCGATCAGCGCCTGGCAGTTCTCGCGCCGCGCGAAGCGCACCGCCGTCTTGAACATGTAGCGGCGGAACAGGACCATGTCGTAGGCGTCCTCGATCACGCCCACCGCGCGCGTCTCGTAGGGGTAGGACGGCACCAGGTGCAGGACCAGGGGCTGGGGGGCGAAGCCGGCCAGCACGGCGGCCAGGCGCTCGATCTTGTCGGAGTCGGCCTCGGCGACGCTGCGCCCGGGGTAGAAGTGGACGAACTCGGGGCGGCAGCCCCGCCGCATCATCATCCAGGCCGCCACCGGCGAGTCGATGCCCCCGGACATCAGGACCGTGACGCGGCCGCTGGAGCCGACGGGCAGGCCGCCGCAGCCGGGCAGCTTCTGCGCGAAGATCAGGATCTCCCGCTTCATCACCAGCACGTGGACCGTGAACTCGGGGTGGTGCAGGTCCACCGGCAGGGCGGTCGCCGCGATGATCGCGGCGCCGAGCTGCGCGCTGATCTCGGGGGAGGGCACCGGGAAGGCCCGGTCCGAGCGGCGGGTTTCCACCTTGAAGGTGCGGGCGTCGCCGGCTTCGCGGCGGGCCGTCTCGGCGGCGATGGCGCCGGCGCGTTCGAGGTCGCCCGCGTCGTCGCCGGTGCGGGCCACCGAGGCGGCCAGCGACAGGTTCTGGATGCCGGGCACCCGCTGCAGCTTGGCGGCGGCGCGCAGGGCGGCCGCGGGGTCGCCCAGGCGCAGCAGCTGGCGGCTCTCGATGTGGTTGATGGCGAGCAGCGGCTCGCCGCGCAGCTGCGCCATCATGTTGTTGCGCAGGCGCAGCAGGAAGACGTGGCGGTTCTTGCCCTTCAGGGCGATCTCCGCGTAGTGGGCGCTGATCACCGTGCGGTCGGCGTCGTCGGGCAGGCGGTCGTGCACGGGTTCTCCGTCGACAGGGGTGGGGTGCCGGGGTCCGCGGACCCGCCCAAGGATGCGCCCCGGGCGGGGGATGTCAACGGGCGAGGGCGATCTTGGCCGTGCGGCGCTGCGGGGCCGAGCCGTCCAGGGGGCGGCTGACGTAGGTGGCGAAGTAGACGCCGGCCGGGCAGGGGCGCCCGTCCCGGTCGCGGCCGTCCCAGGTGGCGGTGCGCTCGCCGGCGGGGGTCGGGGGCAGGTCCCGCTCGTGGAGCAGGCGGCCGCGGGCGTCGTGGATCTCGAGGCGGTCGCGGCTCGGCACGGTGGTCCGCCAGCGCAGCACGCCGCGGCCGTGGAAGGGGTTGGGCAGCGGCGGCAGAGGGAGCAGGGCGGCGGCGGCGCCTTCGTCGCCCACCGCGACGGCGACGTCGGCCGAGTGCAGCAGCCAGCCGTCGGGGTCGACCGTCAGGGCGGTCACCGCGGCCGGGACGGGCAGGGTGACCTGCATCTCGCGCCGGTCCATCCAGAGGGTCACCAGGGTGTCGCCGGCGGCCGTGGTCAGCTTCAGGTCCAGGGGCGCGACGAAGGGGGCGTCGCCGGTCAGGGGGTCCGGCGGCTGGATCTGGCGCAGGTCGAGGCGCAGCAGGTTCTGCCCGGATTCCTGGAGGTTGTACCAGGTCAGCGCCAGCTCGGGGTGGGTGGTGCGCAGGAGCCACTGGTCGAAGAACCAGTCCAGCTGCTGGCGGCTGGTGCGCTCGCAGGAGGCGACGAAGTCCGCGGTGGTCACCGCGGGGTGCGACGGGTCGCGGTTCGCGATGTAGTCGCGCAGGGCGTCGAAGAAGAGCTGGTCGCCCAGCACCCGGCGCAGCATGTGCAGCACCCAGGCGCCCTTGTGGTAGACGAGGTCGTCGAAGTAGTACCAGGGATCCTCGACGCCGGCCTCCCGCAGCAGGGGCGTGTCCCACCACGTGAAGATGCTGCGGGCCTTCATGAACCACTTCAGCGAGACCGGGCCGGAGACGTGCTCGCGCCACAGGCCCTCGACGTAGGTCGCGAAGCCCTCCTGCAGCCAGATGTGGGTCCAGTCGGCGCAGGTGACCTTGTTGCCGAACCACTGGTGCGACAGCTCGTGCATGACGATGGTGTCGAAGAAGTGGTCGCCGCACGAAGTGCGACCCGTACGAGGTGGCCGTGGGGTGCTCCATGGCGCCGTCCCACTCGAACAGGGCCATGCCGTACTTCTCGCCGGGGAAGGGGTAGGGCCCGAACTTCGACTCGCAGAAGGCCATCATGTCGCCGAGGCGCTCGAAGTCGACCGTGGCCTCGTCGACGAGGTCCGGGTAGACGTAGTGGATCAGCGGCAGGTCGCCCTGCTGGCCCGCGTAGGTCTCCTGCAGCACGGCGTAGTCGCTGACGGCGACCGACACGTGGTAGGTGCTCACGGGCTGCGCCTCGCGCCAGCAGAACAGCC
>JADJIV010000008.1:0-149944 GCA_016706845.1 bacterium | reverse complement strand
GCGAGGATCTCGTCGCCCTCCATCAGGGCCACCGACGTGCAGAAGTCCGGCAGGCCGAGCGAGAAGTTCAGCGTCCCGTCGACGGGATCGAGGTACCAGGTGCGCCCGCCGGCGGCGGCGATCCCGCCGCCCGAGTCGCCGAACTCCTCGCCTTGGACGGCGTCGCCCGGAAAGGCCGCGCGGATCCGTTCGACCAGCAGGCGCTCGATGCGGTGGTCGGCCTCGGTGATCGCCTCCTGCCCGTGCTTGAAGCGCAGCTCCCCCGTGCGGCGGAACAGCCCGGTGGCGATGGCGCCGATCTCGTCCGTCCAGCTCAGCAGCGCAGCTTCGATCGCGGGCAGGTCGCGGGTCGTCATGTCTGTCCTTCCTCGTTCCTCCGTCGCGCGAAGGCGTCGGCCAGGGTCTGCAGCGCGTCGTGGGCGTGCGCCACGATCGCGGCGATCTCGGCCGGGGTCGCGTCGTCCTGGTGGATGCCGGCGACGGCGACGCAGGTGCGGCCCGAAGCGGCGGCCAGCCGCCGGGCGCCCTCCCTCGCCAGCGGCCCCTCCTTGTGGCCGGGCACGACCGCCAGCTCGTCGCAGGGTTCGCCGGCGGTGCCGCCGGCGGGCGAGGCGACGGCCACGGCGCCGGCGTGGACCGCGCCGCCGCCGATCAGCAGCAGCAGGTCGCGCCCCTGGGCCAGCAGGTCCAGGCGGACGGCCAGGCGGCCTTCGCCCCGCTCGCAGGTCCAGGGCAGAGGCCCCGTCAGCCTGTCGCCGTCCACGGCCCTCCCCGCAACAATTGCAGCCACCCGCCGTTCTCTATGATATTGTGCACGTCGATCGGGCGTCACCCCGCCGAAGGACCAGGATAACGATGGCGACGGAAGAGTCCAGCTTCCAGTTTCCGGCGACGCCCCGCAGCGGCGCCGTCGGCCACTGGGCCAACCTGCTCGGGGCGTTCGCCACGCTCGGCCTCTGCCTGTTCGCCGCCCTGGACGCCGGGAAGATCCGCCCCAACGACGGCACGGTCTGGCTGCTGGGCCGCTCGACGGTCACCGTGCTCGAGGTGCCGCCGCGCGCCGACGGCGGGATCAACCTGCTCGAGCCGGGTGACCAGATCATCGGCATCGGCACCACCCTGGTCGCGTCCCCGCAGGAAGCCGCCCAGTTGCTGAGCCGGCAGCAGGTCGGGTCGGTGGTGCCCTACCTCGTCATGCGCGACGGCAAGGTCCTGCGCGTGCCGGTGCGGCTGAGCGCGTTCCGCACCGCCGACCGCTTCTACCCGTACTACGGGTTCCTCTCCCTGGCCTACTGGCTGATCGGCCTGATGATCTACCTGCGCGGGCGGGAGTCGCAGGCCGCGCGGCTGTTCTTCAGGATGTGCCTGCTGTTCGCCGTATTCTTCATGACCGACCTGAACCGGTCGAGCTACTTCTGGGGCGACATCATCACCCGCAACGCCGGCGCGCTCGCGCGCTTCCTGCTGCCGGCGCTGTTCCTGCACTTCTTCCTGGTGTTCCCGGACAAGAAGATCGTCGTCACGCGGCGGCCCTGGCTCGAACCGCTGCTCTACGTGCTGCCCCTGGTCTTCTACCTGCAGTTCACCATGGACCAGTTCTTCGGCTCGCACGCCCCGCGGATCTACAACACGCGCTGGCTGGTCCTGGGCACGTTCTTCTCGGCCGGCGCCGTCGCCCTGCTGCACAGCTACTACCAGTTCCGCGACCCGCTGCAGCGCCGCCGCATCCGCATCCTGACCGTCGGCACGCTGGCGGGCATCCTGCCCTTCCTGATCTTCACCGTGCTGCCGGGCGACCGCGTGGGCGACACGCTCGCCTTCATCGGCACGGTGCCGATGATCGCCGTGCCGCTGTCCTTCAGCTACTGCATCGCCCGCTACCGCGTGATGCAGATCGAGGTGCTGCTCAAGCGCAGCCTCGTCTACTCCCTGCTGACCGGGAGCCTGTTCCTGCTCTACCTGGGGTTCGTGCTGGGCCTCGGCGCGCTGTTGCTGCGCCTCAGCGGCCAGACGAGCCAGGTCGCCACGGTCGCCGCGACGCTGGCCGCCGCGGCCTCGCTGTGGCCGGCCCGCGTCCACCTGCAGGGGCAGCTGGACCGCCGCTTCTTCCGCAGCCGCGGCAACCTGGCCGGCGCCCTGCAGGAGTTCGGGCTGGAGATCCCCCAGATCATCCAGCAGGACGCGCTGATCGGGCGCATCGGCGGGCGGCTCTGCCAGCTGGTCGACCTGCCGCGCCTCGCGGTCTACCGGCCGGGCCCCGCCGGCGAGGAGTGGCTGCTGGCCGGCGTCGTTGGACACCCCGCCGCCACCGGAGCCCACGCCGGTCCGGACGGCTGCGACGAGTGCCCCGACGAGCTGCGGCTCGAGGCCACGGCACTGCGTCTCGCGCAGTTCAACGAGCCGTACTGGATCGAGCGCAGCCAGACCCGCCTGGATGTCCGCGCGGCCGCCACCCGCGAGCAGGCCGAGCTGCTGCAGCGGCTGCAGGAAAGGGACGCATTGGCCCGCCTCGGCATCGCGCTGCTGGTGCCGATGCTGGTGCGCGGCCGCCTGGTCGGGCTCTTCGCCCTGCCGCCCAAGCACGGCGGCGACGACTACCAGCTGCAGGACCTCGAGCTGCTCACCCTGGTGGCCGGGCAGATGGCCCTGCAGATCGAGAACAGCCGCCTCTACGAGGAGGAGCTGAAGAAGCAGAAGCTGGAGGAGCAGCTCGCCCTGGCGCGCTCGATCCAGAGCCGCCTGCTGCCCGAACGCCTGCCCTCGGTCGGCGGGCTGGAGCTGGCCGCCTGCAACTTCAACAGCGCCGAGGTCAGCGGCGACTACTACGACCTGATCGAGCGGGACGACGGGCAGCTCGTGGTCATCATCAGCGACGTCAGCGGCAAGGGCATCCCCGCCAGCCTGCTGGCCTCGAGCCTCCAGGCCTCGCTGCGCGCCCACTGCGCCATCAGCGACTCCCCCGGCGAGATCCTCGAACGGGTCAACCGCTACCTGTACGCGAGCACCGACCCGACGCACTTCGCCACCCTGTTCCTGGCCTTTGTGGATCCCGCGCGCCGTCAGCTGCGCTACAGCTCGGGCGGCCACAACGCGCCGATCCTGCGCCGGGCCGACGGCTCCCTGCACCAGCTGGACAAGGGCGGCCTGCCCCTGGGCGCCTTCGACTTCGGCAGCTACCCCGAGGAGACGATCGGGTTCACGCCCGGCGACATGCTGTTCCTGTACACCGACGGGCTGACCGAGACCGTCGACGCCGACGACGAGGAGTTCGGCACCGAACGCGTGGAGCGCCTCCTGTCCGAGCACCACGGGACCGGGGCGGGCGACCTGCTCGACATCATGAACGCCGAGCTGCGCGCCTTCAGCGGGCGCGAGCAGGCGGACGACGACGTGACCCTGCTGGTCCTGAAGGCCCTCCACACGACCGCCGGCAACCCCGCCGGCGCTCTTGCGTACGCACAGCGGGGCCTGCCCCCCCTCACCCGAGCGGAGAACGAGTCATGAAGAGATCGGTCATGATCGGCCTGGTCGCACTGGCGCTGCTGGCCCTCGCCCTGCTGTTCCTGGGCGGGCCCGAGCGCCAGTTCACCACGCGTTCGGCGGAGGCCTACGACCTGTTCGAGCAGGGCTACTCCCAGTTGAACGCGTTCCAGTTCGCCCAGGCCGATTCCTCGCTGCGGCGCGCGGTGTCCCTGGATCCCGGGTTCGCGGCGGCCCACGCCCTGATCGCGCAGATTCAGAGCCGCTTCGGGGACAAGGCCGGGAGCACGGTCGAGGCCGCCATCGCCGACAGCCTCGCCGCACGCCTGCCCAACGCGCTCGAGCGCGCGAAGCTCCAGCTGCTGCTTCTTTCCTACAAGAAGCCGGGCGACCAGGTCCGCGACTCGCTGCTGGACTACGTGCTCGCCGAGCAGCCGACGGACCTGATGGCCCTGTCGGCCAAGGCCAGCGTCCTGTACCAGACCGGGAAGTGGGACGAGTGCCAGCGCGTCTACGAACAGATCCTGGCCATCGAGCCCAACCACGCGCCCGCCTACAACATGCTCGGCTACCTCGCCGCCGGGCGCGGCGACTACGAACAGGCCGTCACCCACCTGCGCAAGTACGCCTTCCTGGCGCCCGGCCTGGCCAATCCCCACGACTCGCTGGGCGAGGTGCTGAGCTGGAAGGGCGACTACGAGGATGCCGAGCGCGAATTCCTGGCCGCCCTGAAGGCCCAGCCCGATTTCCACTTCTCGCAGATCAATCTGGGCGAACTCTACCTCGAACAGGGCATGATCACCCAGGGCGAGCAGATCCTCGAAAGCATCCGCACCGCGCTGGCCGGCTCGCAGCAGGAGCGCGAGCTCGACGAGACGCTCATCCGCATGTATTACACCCACGAGCTCTACGACGAGGCGCTGCGCGCCATGGCCGCCTACCAGGCGAAGTACCCGGACGCCTTCCTGGACGGCTTCTACCGGGCGATCCAGCTGGCGATGGAGCAGCGGCGGCCCGAAGCGGACGCTGCGGCCGCCGCCTTCTTCACCAAGGCGCGCAGCAGCGACAACTACGCCTTCAAGAACTACCGCGACCAGATCGACGGCCTGGAGCACCAGTTGCGGGCCATGATGGCGACCCGCGACGGCGACCACGAGAAGGCGATCGACGAGTGGCAGCTGTTGCTCGATTCCAGCAGCAACCTGCCGGCCCACGAGCGCTGGTGGTTCCTGTGGCGGCAGGGCGAGAGCTACCTCGCCGCCGGCCGGCCCGGCCCGGCCCTCGAGAACGCGAAACGGATCCTCGCGACCAATCCGGCGCGCATCCGCCCCCTGCTGCTGCTGGCGCAGTCCGCCCTGGCGACGGGCGACGCCGACCTGGCCGCGCAGGCCCTGGCGAAGGTGGAGCCCCTGCTGGCCCGGGCCGACGCCAACCTGCCCGCCCAGCAGACCTACCGCGACCTGATCGCGAGGATCGCAACGGCGCCTGCCGGCTAGCGGACCGGCATCCCGGACGAACGAAGAGGCGCCCGGTCCCACGACCGGGCGCCTCCTGCTTTCGTACCGGATCGAGCCGCGCCGGCGCCTACACCTCGTCGAAGAAGTAGGGCCGCAGGCACTGGATGATCTTGTCGTAGGTGTCCGGGTAGAGCGCCCAGACGGTGGCGGCGACCGAGCTCAGCAGGCTGTTGCCGTCCTGGGGCGTGAAGCAGAACCCGGTGATGTCGCGGCCGTCCTGCGAGACGTGGATCCCGTTGTAGGGGATCACGGTCTGGTTGAGGATGCGGCCGTAGAAGCCGTGGTCGCGCCCGAACGAGAAGATCGAGTTGGCCGTCTTCTTGTGGGTCATCGCCACGCGGTCGTTGGCCTCGCAGCGCTGCATCAGCTCGGCGTGGGTCACCGGCTTGCGCACCGTCAGGTGGAACTGCAGGGTGTGCATCAGGTTGGTGTTGAGCTTCAGGGCCGAGGAGAACAGCTTCAGGTCGTAACCCATGGTGTTGAACAGGTGCCAGGCGTCTCGCGCGTGGTGCGTGCCGAAGGCGGCGTCGCCGTGCGAGCCGATCTCGGGGCTCGGCACGAACTTGCCGTCCTGGCTGATGTCGTTGGCGCGGCGGATGCAGACGAACCGCCCCTGCACCAGGTTGTCGGGCCCCTCGTCGCCGAGCCCGAGCATCTTGATGATCAGCGACAGGTTGTGCGTGTTGCAGCTGACCACCTGCAGGTACTTGTCGGTCTCGCTGTCGAGCACCTCGTCGTTGATCCCGCGGGCGTACTGCTTGCCGAAGCCGAACTCGCTGCCCTGGGCGATGAAGAGGTCGGTCGAACCCTCGTAGGTCCGGTACCACTTCTCCTTCATGTCGTTGCCCAGGGGCGTGCAGTCGATGACGACCCGCGCGGCCTGCAGCGCGTCCTCGGTCGTCACGTCGACCTGGATGCCGATGTCCTTGAAACCGGCGACGTGTTCCTTGTCCGAGACGATGCGCGCGCCGCGCCGGATGAGGTCCTTGACCTTGCTGCGGTCGGTGACCAGCGGCGTGTTCTTGTGGAAGAGCACCTCGTCGACGCCCAACTGGTCCTTGAAGTGGCTCAGCAGCCCGATCAGGGGCTCGCCGATGGTCCCGGTCCCCACCACGAGGACGTTCTTCGTGCCGCGCATGGATCCTCCTCTTGCCGGCGTTGTGTCGCTTGGGCCGGACGGGCGGACGCCCGGCCCCTGGATGCTAACACGGCCCGCGCGGGGCTGCCAACCCCGGAGCCGTTACAGTCCGAGCAGGGCAGTCATGCCTTTCGCGGTCGAAACCAAGGCGCGGGACGTAGGCGCGCACCCACCGCTCGCCGTCCAGCACGAAATACGGGATCCCCCGCTTGCCGGTGCGTTCCTCCAGCAGACGGGCGGCCTCCTCGTCGCGGTCGATCTCCACGGTCTCGTAGGCCACGCCGTGCTCGTCCAGGAAGCGCTTGGCGACGCGGCAGTCGGGGCACCAGGTGGCGCTGTAGACCGTCAGCGTGCGGTAGTTCCGGTCGCCCATCCACCCTCCTTCAGCCGTCGAGGCGCAGACCGATGAGGGCCTCGTTGAGCTCGCCCACCCGCCGCCGGTCGCCGCCCTCGCAGTAGTAGCGCAGCACGGCGTCGGTGCCGCTGGCGCGCAGTTGGAACCAGCAGCCCTCGAACTCGATCAGCGTGCCGTCGCCGGCGCGGAAGCAGCGCACGATCGCCGGCAACACGTGACCCGCCGGCAGGCGCTCGCGCAGGGCGGCGGACACCTCCGCCGGCGGGCGCCCCTCCAGCGCGGCGAGGAAGGCCACGACGGACGCCTTGCGGCGGTTGCCCGCGGCGCGGGCCTCCTCGCGGGCCGCGCCGCGCAGCGACTCGTCGAACAGGGTCACGTCGCGCCGCTCGTAGAACCGGTGCACGATGCCGTAGGCGTCCAGGCGGTCCAGGTAGAAGGCGGCGAAGCTGCCGCCGTCGGCGAACAGGCTCGCCCCGAGGCCCAGCGCGACCAGCCCGATCTGCAGGCCGTCCTTCTCCTTGATCGCCAGGGTCGCGCGTTCCTCGTCGCGCGACAGCATCCAGTCGTCGGGTCCCAGCGCGGCGCCGCCGCTCTCCTCGGCCATGATCAGCAGCCGGGGGCGCGGGCCGAACACCGTCTCGGTCCCGGTCGCGTCCACGGCGCGGGTGGTCAGGCCGGGGTCGTCGGGATCCGACTCGAGCACCTGGTTCTCCAGGTCGGCGACCAGGTTGCCGAAGTGCTTGAAGCCGACCGGCACGCGGAAGGTGCTCAGCCGGGTGCCGTGGCGCCGGTTGAAGGCCTCGGCCAGCTCGCCGATGCTGCGGCTGGTCGGCCAGCTGGTGGCCACGATCCAGTCGTCGTCCCCGAGGGTCCCTCCGGCGTGCAGCGACTCGAGGCGCGCGGCGGCGAGCATGAAGTAGATCTGGTTCGGCTTGAAGAAGACGAGCACGCGCGCGTCGTCGAGGGGATCGACCTCGAGCCCGGCGGCGCGCGCGCGGTCGGCCAGCACGGCGGGCGCCGCGGTCACCATGTTGAAGCGGTCGCCGTCGGGGTCCCAGATGAACACGAGGTCGGCGCGCCGCGCGCGCAGCAGGTCCTGAGCGCCGACGTGCTTGTAGACCTGCCACTTGCCGGGGTCGACACCGTGGTTCACGCCGTCCAGGATCCCGATGCCGTGGTAGTCGCTGGACTCCGCCTCGTGGGTGAAGAAGACGGGCCCGTCCCCGTCGACGCCCACGCCCAGCTCGGCGAAGACGCGGCGCGCGGCGGCGCCCATGCTGCCGCCCTCGGTGCAGATCGCGGTGCGGAAGCCCCGGGCCGCGGCCGCGGCGATCCCGTCCAGCATGTCCACGGGCACGATGGCCCGCAGCGCGTCCGCGTAGGCGGCGACCGGATCGAAATCGCGCACGATCAGGGGGTCGTCCGCGGGCGCGAGCGGGATCTCGAGTCCCTCTTCGGCGGCGCGCTCGGCCAGCAGGCGGACGCGGTCGGCGATGCGGCCCGCCATCTCCAGCAGCTGCATGCCCGACTCGTCCATCGGCTTCCAGCCGCCCTTGTAGCTCTGGCTGTGCGAGGCCGTGAAGTTCTCGCCGCCGTCGAGCTCCTCGTAGTTCACGCCGAAGGACGACAGCCAGATCGGCGTGGTGAGGCAGCCTTGCGGGCGCAGGTGGACGCAGATCCCGTGGGCCGCGTAGACGCGGGCCGCCAGGTCGATGAACTCCTGCGTGTGCGGGCGCACCTCCCCGCCCACGTGGAGGTGGGCCAGTCCCTCCTCGAGCGCCAGCTGCGCGCGGGCGGTCAGCATGACCGCCACGTTCAGGCTGTTGAACGGGACTTCGGTGCTGTGCAGGTCGCCGGGATCGAGCAGGTCGCGGTAGCCGGCCGTGCCCAGCTGGAAATCGCGGGCCCAGGCCAGCAGCCCGCCGTCGCGGGCGAGCGCAGGCGCGATCCGAATGGTCTCCTCGGCGCAGTGGAACGGCGTGAACAGGGGCGGGCGTGCGGTCATGGCGCTTCCTCGGTTTGCGGTTCCTCGGTTTGAGTTTCCTCGGCCGGCAGGGGCAGGTCGCGCAGCAGGGAGGCGACCAGGTCGTCCGCGCGCGCACCGTCCGCGGTCCAGACGCCGCCGGCGCGCGCGATACGATAATCGGAATCGGCGGCCGCAGCCTCCCGCCCGGCCAGGTGCAGGCGGGGCTTCACCCGGTGGGGCGCCCCTTCGTCGGGACAGAAGGTTGCGCAGTTGCCGCAGTCGTTGCAGAGGTCGGCCAGGCACAGGTACTGCCAGCGCCTGGTCAGCCGGTCCTCGAGTCCGTCCGGCCGGGCCAGACGGATCATCGCGTCGTTCGGGCAGACCGTGACGCAGAGGTGGCAACTCGTGCAGTCGAACAGTTCCAGCGGCCGCCCACTGCGCTTCAACGGTTTGCGCACGGCGCCCGCGGCGTAGGGCGCCGCGCCCGGGGCCGTGGCCAGATGGGCGGCGTAGGCCGCCGCGGCCGAGGCGTGCCCCGCATCCCGCGCGACGGCCGCGGCCCGCGCCCGCCAGGCCGGCAGGTCGGCGCAGCCGGCGGCGCGCATCTCGTCGGCCAGGCGGCGCAGCATCCCGGACAGGCGGCCGTAGCCGCCCGGTTTCAGCAGGTCGCTGCAGACGGTCACCGGCGACAATCCGAGGGCCACGACCTCGGCGGCGTTGCCGCGCTCCACCCCGGCCGAGAACGACACGGGCACGTCGCCGCCCGGACGACCGGCCAGGGCCAGGCGTCCGGGCAGGCGGGCGTCGAGCTCCGCCAGGAGGGTCGCGGCCAGCACGTGCAGCGGCGCCCCCGAGAGGTACGCCTGCGCGCCCGGCAGGCGGCCGCGCTCGTTGGCGACCACCAGCGTGTTGGTGAGCTTGACGCCGAAGCGCCGCCCCTGCGCCCGGGCGAAGGCCGCCAGCCCGTCGACGAGTTCGAGCGCGCGGTCCATGGCCAGGTCCTCGGCGAAGGCCGCAGGCACCAGGGCCGCGTCGCGGTAGCCGAGCCGGTCGTGGAGGATCGCCGCCACCGCGTCGCGCCCGGAGCAGGGTGGGGTTCAGCTTCACGGTGACATCCAGGCCGTGGCGGGTCATGAGGTGGCGGACGATCGCCTCGATCTCCCCCGGCGGGCAGCCGTGGAAGGTGCTCAGGGTGGCGCCGGTGCACAGGCGCGCCGGCACTTCGACGTCGCGCAGGCCGGCCAGCGCCGGCGGGATCCCGCCGCGCTGCGCGTCCACCGCCGCGCGCGCGTCGCCGAGACTGTCCAGGAACGCGGCCATCGGCGCGCTGCGCACGCCGGCGAGGTCGTAGCCGCACGACAGTTCGAAGACGTGGCCGCCGGGCTCGCCGGTCCCCGCACGCACGGGTTCCCAGGCGCGCAGGACCGCGATCATCAGCGCGGCCTTGGCGTACTCGCGCAGGGACTCGTCCAGCCGCAGCTCCTGGCTCCACTCGACGTTGTAGCCCTCGGCGGCCATGTCGATGCAGGGGCGCGGGATCTCCAGCTCGTCCAGGACCTGGACGGTCTTCAGTTCGAGGGTGCGCGCTCCGGCCAGCCAGCTCAGCACCAGGTTCTGCGCCAGCTGAGTGTGCGGACCGGCGGCGGGACCCAGCGGCGTACCCTCGGCGTGGCCACCGACCGTGTCGGCGAGGTCGACGCCATCGACGGGACGGTGCCACTTGCCGACGGGCAGGTCGAAGATCGCGCCGCGGGCGTCCAGTTCGGCGACGGCGCGCCCGAGCAGGTCACGCAGCGGCCAGGGCGTCAGGCGGCGGGCGGCTCATGGGCAGGCGGCTCATGGGCGTGCCTTCCGGGGTGCGGGGGTGCGCCGGGCGACGAAATGGTCGGCGAGTTCGCCGAAGGATTCCAGCACGAGGTCCGGACCGGCGGCGAGCAGCCGGACCCGCGCGGTCAGGCCGAATGCGCAGCCTACGGACGTGCAGCCCAGGGCGCGGGCCGCCAGCACGTCGTTGATCCCGTCCCCGACCATGGCCACCTCGCCCGGATCGACGTCCAGGCCGGCCAGGCAGAGCGCCAGCGCCTCGGGGTCGGGCTTGGCGGCGCGCCACGTCGTCGCCGCACACCACGCGCCGGCAGGCGCTGTCGACGTGCAGGCCCGCCAGCACCTTCTCGGCGAAGCGGCGGGACTTGTTCGTGGCCACCATCAGGGGAAAGCCGGCGAATCCGCGCAGCGTCTGCAGCACGCCGGGGTAGAGGCGGCTGTGGTCGAGGCAGTGGCGGTCGTGGTGGTCGAGGAACGCCTGCAGGCCTTCGGCCCTGCGCTCGTCGGCGGACGGGCCGTCCAGGTCGGCGAGCGCGCGTTCGACGAGCTTGCCCACGCCGTCGCCCACGAAGGACACGACGACCTGCTCCGGGAGTTCCGGCAGACCGTAGCGGGCGCGCACGAAATTGGCCGAAAAGGCAAGATCGCGGCCCGAATCGACGAGCGTGCCGTCGAGGTCGAAGATGAAGGCCTCGGCCCGGCGACGTCGGCGCTGCTGGCGGCTCATGCGTTCCTCCCGGGAGCGATCATAGGCGGCTCGCCGCGGGGGCGCAAGCGCGCGTCGGTCGGTCCGCCGGGCGGCCCGTTCCCTGCTTGTGCGGCCCGCCCCCCGCCGCCTATACTCGCGCCCGGACCGTTTCCCGAACGACCGGAGGCTGCGCGATGTTCGACGACCGGCGCCGCGACGACGACGACGATGAGGACCGCGACCTGGAGTTCCTGAACCGGGCCGACGAGCGCCTCCCCGCAGCGCACGACGACGAGTCCCCCGCGCCCGCCGGGGAACCGGGGGATTTCCCCGACGGCGATGACACTGGCGATGACGACGGTCCCTGGCGGACAACGGCGCCGGTGACCGGGGTGCGCCGCCGCGGCGGCCGCAGCGGCCGCGGCCTGCTGGCCGTGGTGGTGGTCGCGCTGGTGGCCATGGTGGCCTTCGTCTTCTGGCCGCGCGGCGGGTTCGAGCTACCGCCGCCGGTGGGCGAGCAGACTTCGGTCGTCACCACGGACTCCCCGGGTCTGGCCTACGACCCGGGTCTGGCCTCCGATTCGGGCCGCCCCGTCAGCGGGGACGTGGACCTGGCGCAGGAAGCCCCCGCCGTGGTCCCCGAGACACCCGGCGGCCGGGCGGCGCCGGGCGGCGCCGCGAACCGGGCCGCGGCCGGCGACGAAACGACCGCGCAGGATCCGGCCGCAGCCGCGGCGGCGGCCACTCCCGCCGGCACGGCGACCGTGCCTCCGGGCGCCTCGGGCGACTGGGCGATCCAGCTCGGGGCTTTCGGCCAGCCGGCCAACGCGCAGGAACTGGTGACCCGGCTGCGCTCGGCCGGGCACCGGATCGAGACCGAGACCGTCAGGACGGCCGGCGGGGCTTCGCTCACGCGCGTCCGCGTGGCCTGGTTCCGCAGTGAAGCCGAAGCCGCCGCCTGGGCCGCCGCGCACGCGGCCGACCTGGGCCGCGATCTCAAGATCACGAGCCGCTGAACCGGGAGGCAGGACGTGACCTGTGTCAAGGTGATCGGGACGGGGCACTACGTGCCGGAACGCGTCGTGACCAACCACGACCTCGCGCGGATGATGGACACCAGCGACGAGTGGATCGCCGAGCGCACGGGCATCCGCGAACGGCGCTGGATCACCCCGGGGACCACCCTCGACGACCTCGCCGCCGGCGCGTCGCGGATGGCGCTGCAGGACGCGGGCATCGAGGCCGGGGAGCTCGACCTGATCATCTGCGCGACGCTCAATCCCGACTGCTTCTTCCCCGGCAACGGCGTGCTGCTGCAACGCGCGCTGGGAGCCCGGACAGTCGGCGCCATGGACCTGCGCAACCAGTGCACGGGCTTCGTCTACGGCGTGGCCACGGCCGCCGCCTACATCAAGGCCGGTTTCGCGCGCACCGTGCTGGTCGTCGGCACGGAGATCCACTCCACGTCGATGGACCTCACCGACCGCGGCCGCGACATCGCCGTGCTGTTCGGCGACGGGGCCGGCGCCGCCGTCCTGCGGGCGACCGAAGCGGGCGAGGGGCCGGGCGACGTGCTGGCCAGCGTCCTGCACAGCCAGGGCGAGTTCGCCCGCGAGCTGTGGTGCGAGCTGCCGTCGGGCAGCCAGCCGGGCCGCATCACGGCCGCGCAGATCGCCGAGGGGCGGCACTACCCGCACATGAACGGCCGGGCCGTCTACACGCACGCCGTGCGGCGCTTCTGCGAGGCGATCCAGGAAGTGCTCGACGCGGGAGGGGTCGCGAAGCAGGACGTCAAGCTGGTCATCCCCCACCAGGCCAACCTGCGCATCACCGAGGCCGTGGCCAAACGCTTCGAACTGGCGCCGGAGCAGGTCTTCAGCAACATCCAGCGCTACGGCAACACGACGGCGGCGTCGATCCCCATCGCCTTGAGCGAGGCGACGCGCGAGGGCAGGCTCGCCCGCGGCGACCTGCTGGTGCTGGTGGCGTTCGGGTCGGGATTCACCTGGGGCGCCAACCTGATCCGCTGGTGAGCGGCGGGATCAGTCTCCCTTGAGCTCTTCGGTCTGGCCGATCCGCTTGGTCTTGAAGCTCAGGCACATCAGTCCCACCGCCAGGCGCTCGTTGCGCACGATGACCTGCGGCGGGGTGCGGATGTCGGTCGGCGTGAAGTTCCAGACGCCGACCACGCCGGCGGCGACCATCTGGTTGGCGACGTCCTGGGCGACGTTCACCGGCACGGTCAAAACGCCGACCTTGATGCCGTGCTCCTTCACGAAGGCCGTCATCTCGGACAGCGGCCGGATCGGCACGCCCCGGATCTCCAGGCCCACGAGTTTCGGATCCACGTCGAAGATCCCCCGCAGCGGGAAACCCAGGCGCTCGAAGTTGCGGTAGTTGGCCAAGCCCTGGCCGAGATGGCCGGCCCCCACGATGATCATGGGCACCGGGACGTCGACCCCGATGATCTCCTCGAGGGCCGGGACCAGCTTGTCCACCTGGTAGGGGCGGCCCGGCTTGCTGAAGCCCCCGAAGTAGTGGAAATCGTGCCGCAGCTGGCTGGCCTTGATGTCCAGGGAGGTCGCGAGCTGTCGCGAGGAGACTTCCTTGACGCCCGCCTGCTGCAGCAGGATGAGCTTGTCCAGGTACAGAGGCAGACGCAGGATGGTGGCGTCCGGGACGCGGAACTTCTTGCCCTTGGTGTTGACGACCCTCACCGGGATCTCCCTTCGCAAAATGCGCCACCGCGCCGAACGGTCCCTGCCCGATCATGTTAGGTCTTTGACAGGACTAATCTACTCCCACCCGCCAAAGCCCGTCAAGAAGCAGGTTGACGGGATTTCACAACCTGCCTGCCGAAGGGAAAACAACGTTGGCCCCCCGCAACGCGCCCCCTATATTGGTCCCGCGCCGCACGTTCCCTCCACTCCAGCCGCACAGGACGCCCATGAACGACGTCTCCCGCTACGATCCCCTGCAGGGCGCCCCGCTGCCCGTCCTGGGAGCCTAGCAGGTACACCACCGAGCACCACGCCGAGATCCTGCGCCACATGCGCCCGACCCTCAGCGAGATGGGGGACTACGACGGCACCGCGCTGATGGAGTTCAAAACCAAGAAAGAGATCATCTACCAGATCAATTACGAGACGGTCTGCACCTACGAGATGGACGACGCCCCGCCCTTCGAGATGAACCCCGAGGCGCTCGACATCGCGGTGCGGGTCTCGCTGATGCTCGGCCTGCAGGTGGTCGACGAGATCCACATCGCACGCAAGCAGTACCTCGACGGCAGCATCCCCACGGGCTTCCAGCGCACGACGATCATCGGCGTCCAGGGCGCGGTCCCCTACCGCGGGCGGCGCATCGGGATCCGCCAGCTGTCCATCGAGGAGGACTCCTGCCGCGAGGTCAGCGACCGCGGTCACTCCCGCGTCTACCGCACCGACCGGCTCGGCATGCCCCTGATCGAGACCGTCACCGACCCGGACATGCACACCCCCTGGGACGTGGCCGCCGTCTGCGACGCGCTGCGCCGCCTGGCGCGGGCCAGCGGCCTGGTGCGCACGGGCGTCGGCGCGGCGCGGCAGGACGTGAACGTGAGCATCCGCGGCGGCTCCCGCGTCGAGATCAAGGGCGTCCCGAGCATCAAGCGCATCCCGCGGCTGGTGCACAACGAGGCCCTGCGCCAGCGCAGCCTGCTGGCCATCCGCGACGTCCTGCGCGAGCGCGGCGTGACCGCGGAATCCCTGCCGGACGCCTCGCGCGACGTCACGGCCATCGTGCAGGGCGCCGAGGGCGGCTACCTGCGCGGCGCGATCACGGCCGGCGCCCGCGCCGCGGCCGTGCCGCTGCCCGGCTTCGAGGGGCTCATGTCCACGCCGACGCAGCCCCACACGCGCTTCCTGAAGGAATTCTCCGACCGCGTGCGCGTGGTCGCCTGCATCGACACGCTGCCGAACATCGTCTGCTCGACGAGCGAGATCCCGACGCTCTCGTCGGCCGAGTGGGGCCGCATCGAACGCGCCTGCGGCGTCGGGCGCGACACGCCGATCATGGTGGTCTGGGGCGACGAGCAGGACGTGCGCACCGCCGCGAGCGAGATCCTGCTGCGGGCGCGCGAGGCGTGCGTGGGCGTGCCCGAAGAGACGCGCCAGGCCCTGCCCGACGACACCACGGGCTTCGAGCGGGTGCTGCCCGGTCCCAGCCGCATGTACCCCGACACCGACCTGCCCCCCGTCGTGCTGGGAGCGCAGCGCCTGCAGCGTCTCGCGGCCGACCTGCCGCCGCCGCCCTGGGAGCGCCTGGCCCGCCTGCAGCGCGACGGCGTGGGCGAGGACCTGTCCGGCAGGCTGGCCCTGCACCCGGCCTGGACCCTCTACGCGCACCTGCAGCCGCGCCTCGGCGACGGCCCGCTGTCGGCGACCGGTCTCGCCTCGCTGCTGCTCGACCGCGACCTGCCGCGGCCCTCGAGCCTGGCCGCGGCGGGTCCCTGGTGGGAACGGGCCCCGGACGAGCTAATAGCGCGCGGCCGCGTGCTGCCCGAGGGGATCTGGTGGTCGGACGGCGAGCCCGTCGCCGCGCTGCCGCCGGCGGACGCCCGCGCGGCCTTCGACGCGGCCCTGGCCGGGCTTCCCGCCGGCCTGCCGGCGGAGTCCGGGCCGCGGCTGCGCACGGTCATG
The DNA here is from genome assembly GCA_016706845.1 of bacterium. GTDB lineage: Bacteria > Krumholzibacteriota > Krumholzibacteriia > LZORAL124-64-63 > LZORAL124-64-63 > PNOJ01. The sequence continues at coordinate 134,297 of JADJIV010000008.1, read as the reverse complement.
GGCCGGGTGATGCCCGCCCTGCGCGGCCGGGTGTCGGGACGCCAGGCGGCCGCCTGGGCCGAGGAGGCGACGTCGTGAGCGGGAACGGCAACGAGGACTGCAAGGGCTACCTGCGACCCGGCGCTGGCCGTGCTGAAGAAGTACGACGCGCTGGTGTGGAGCGACGTCACGATCCGCACCGACCGGGCGAGTTCCGCGGCCTGATCCTGCTGCGCAACGAAATGGCCGACCCCGAGCACGTCGTGCTGAAGATGTCGACCGGCTACAACATCGGCCTGCACGTCGGCGGCATGCAGGAGATCACGGTCCACGGGCGCAAGGTCGCCAACTACAAGATCCCGGAGAAGGCCTTCCCCTACTCCGAGGGCAAGCCCCGCGTGAAGCTGCTGGGCACCGGCGGGACGATCGCCTCGCGCCTGGACTACCGCACCGGCGCCGTGATCCCCGCCTTCTCGCCCGGCGAGCTGTACGGCTCGGTGCCCGAACTGGCGGACGTCTGCAACCTGGAGACCGAGAAGCTCTACGGGGTCTTCAGCGAGAACATGAGCCGCGAGCAGTGGATCGGCCTGGCCGAGGCCATCGGGCGCGAGATCGCGGCCGGCGTCGACGGCATCGTCGTGGGCCACGGCACCGACACCATGCACCACACCGCGGCCATCCTCTCCTTCATGGTCCAGGGCTCGCCGGTGCCGATCGTCATGGTCGGCAGCCAGCGCTCGAGCGACCGCCCCAGCTCCGACGCCGCCATCAACCTCATGAACGCCACGCGCACGGCCGCGACCAGCGACCTCGCCGAGGTGATGGTCTGCATGTTCGGCCCCACCAGCGACCAGTACGGCCTGCTGCACCAGGGCACCCGCGTGCGCAAGATGCACGTCGTACCGCTCCACCTTCCGCAACCTGGAGTGACACCCCCCGGGCAAGGTCGACCAGGACGGCGTCACGCCGTTCCGCAACGACTACCGCCGCCGCCGAGCCGACCGCGACGTCACGGTCAAGGCCGTCTTCGACGACCGCGTCTCGCTGGTGTACTACTACCCGGGCATGAAGCCGGACATCATCGACAGCCTGGTCGACCACGGCTACAAGGGGATCATCATCGCGGGCACGGGCCTCGGGCACGTCAACCGGCCCCTGTACCCCGCGCTGGAGCGGGCCCACCGGGCCGGCGTCTCGATGTACATGACCGTGCAGACACTCTGGGGCTTCGTGCAGATGTACGTCTACGAGACGGGCCGCGAGATCATGGAGCTGGGCGTCGTGCCCGCGGCCAACATGCTGCCCGAGGTGGCCTACATGAAGCTGGGCTGGGCGCTGGGGCAGACGCAGGACCCGGCCGAGGTCGCGCGGATCATGCTGACGCCGATCGCGCGTGACATCACCGAGCGGGAGCCCTACAACGGGTACCTCGTGTACCAGGGCGGCATCCCCGAGGTCGACCAGTTCCTGAGCGAGCATTGGAAATAGGGTCGTCGCGCCCTATTCGTGCGGCATGCGCTCGCCGGCGCTCGCGAAGAACTTCTGCACCGGGTAGCGCGACAGGTTGCTGACGCGGCTGGTGTAGATGCAGGCGACGTCGCGGATCTGGGCGCTGGAAGCGGCTGGCCGCCCGCCCCTCGCGGAAGATCGAGCCCCACCAGGGATTGTAGGCGGCGGCGATCCGCTTCTGCAGCTGGGCCCGCCGCCCCAGGCTGGCCTGGATGCGTTCCTGCAGCTCCTGCACGACCACGGGGTCGTGGTCGGACACCGACAGCAGGTGGTCGCGCTCCAGCCCCAGGTCCTCCAGCGAATCCTCGATCTCCTCGAGGTCCGCCAGCGTCCCGCGCAGCGGTTCCGCGGCGAGGATCTCCTCCTCCACTTCGGGCACGATCATGGCGGTGCGCCAGCCGACCGACTTCTTGCTGCGCAGGATGTCGCCGTAGGTGTGGTCGCCGAAGTACAGGATCGCGTCGCCGATCGCACCGAGCTTCGATTCCAGGTAGAACGCGTCGCCCCCGGTAAAGCAATGCCCGCGGCGGTTCGGCAGGTGCGGCACCGTGTCGGCCGGGACGCGCTCGCCCTTGCCCTTGGGCAGGAAGAACCCCGGCTTGCGCGCGCTGCAGATGACCAGATCGAAGTTGTCGTCCCAGGGGCCGTCCTCGCCGCCGAGGATGTAGTTCATGACGGCGCCGGTGTAGTCGGGCTCGGAGTTCGTGAGCAGGAACAGCTTCTTGCCCGCGTCGCGGAAGCGGCGCAGCGTCGGCGCCAGCAGGGGTCGCGCACGAAGTATGAACGGGGCAGGTCGGCCAGCGATGCGGCGCTTCAGCGAGCCGGTCGCGGTGGATGGTGTCGATGGCGTCGCGGATGTCGTCGAACAGCATCTTGTAGCTCGGGCGCAGCAGCCCGGGCTGCCCGTCCTTGAGGGCCACCAGGGCCGAGTAGAGCGAGCCCTCCGGCAGGTCGAAGAGCGTGTCGACCACGCGGTAGCGCTCCGGGCTCAGGCGGATGCGCCCGCGCTTGTACGCCTCCCGCCGTTCGATCTTCGACAGCAGCCGCCCGCCGTGGCGCACGCGCGCCACGTAGCCGTAGGCGTCCACCTTCACCAGGTTGCCCAGGCGGCGGTCGACGATCAGGCCGCGCGTGACGGAGGTGCGGTCGTAGGTCACCTCGCGCAGGCTCGCGGGGTAGCCCTTGGCTTCCACCAGCAGCGCGACGGCCATCTCGAAGCAGAGCTGTTCGAAGACGTGGGGGTCGTAGAGGGCCAGCGTGTGGTCCATGTCGAAGCCGATGGCCGCGATCGAGGCCAGGCGCAGGTTGCGGTGCGTGTGCACGCGCAGGTGGCGCTGCGGGGGATCGCCCGCCAGGACGTTGGCCTCGGGGCGGGCTGGGACGTGGTGTTGGGACATCGTCTCTCCGGAGCGCCTAGGTTGTCTGCAGGCGGCGCGGGAGCATCTCGTCCAGCCAGTCGCTCGCGTCGTGCAGGCCGACGAATTCGGGGAACAGGGTCTCGATCTTCGCGCGCCAGCTCTTGGCGTTGTCGCGGAAGCCCAGCTCCTCCAGCACCTGCCCGCCCCTGAGCCAGGCCGACAGGTTGCGCTCGTCGGTGGTGACCGCCCGCAGGTAGTAGCCCAGGGCGCGACGGCCCTCCCCCCGCAACCGGTCGCACTCGGCCTTGCCGAGCCAGGCGTGGGAGTAGAGCGGGGCCACGTCCAGCGCCCGGTCGAAGCGGCGTTCCGCCGCGTCGGGGTTCCCGTCGAGCAGATCCAGCAGCCCAAGGTAACGCCACGGATAGAGGTCGCGCCAGCGTTCATCCGCGTCCGGCGCCGCGCCGGCCGAGGCCAGGCAGGCCTCGAGATCGCGCGTGGCGAGCTTGCGCAGGCTGGAGGCCGCGACCAGGGTGAGGCCCGCGTCGTCGCCCCGCGCGAGGTGGCGGACGGCGGCCCCGGCGCGGCGGAACCGCAGCTCGGGCCGGTCGGGATACACCTCGAGCGCGTCGCGCACGACGTCGAGCGCGGCGGCCGTCTCGAGCCGCGCGATCAACGCCGCGCTGAGCTGGCCCGCGAGGTCCGGCCCGTAGGCCAGGGCGGCGGCCGCCGCCGGCGTCATCCCGCGCACCGTCTCCCACGCCCGCTGCAGCTGGCGCACGGTCTTGCCCAGCCCCGCGGTCGGCAGCACCTCGTCCTCGAGACGGGTCAGGGTCTCGGTCGCCAGGCAGTAGGCGAAGTAGGGCTCGTAGGGATACTCGCGGGAAGCCTCGCGCAGCAGTCGCCGGTTGCGTTCGCTGCGGCTCGCGGCCCGCTCGGGGCCGCCCTCGTGGATCAGCGCCAGCAGCGAGCCCCTGATCCCGAAGCCGCGGGCGGTCGCCCAGTTCTCCAGCGCGATCTCCACCGTCTCGTGGACCGGGTAGCAGTAGCGGACGTAGGGGTGGTTGCGGAACAGGCGCACCTGGGTCGCCGACTCCTCGCCGCGCTCTTGACCGCCGGCGAGGATCGCCACCCGGTAGCCGGCGGCGTCGGGCTCCGACAGCAGGCGCTGCATCTCGACCGGGCGTACCGGCTGCAGCCGCTCGTCGGCGTCCAGCACCAGGATCCAGTCGCTGCGGGCCTCGGCCAGCACGGCGTTGCGCGCCGCGGCGAAGTCGTCGTCCCACGGGACGTCGACCACGCGGGCCCCGTAGCCCTCGGCGATCAGACGCGTGTTGTCGGACGAGCCGGTATCCCCGACGACGATCTCGTCGACGACGGCCAGGGCCGACTTGATGGTCTGGCCGATCGTCGCTTCCTCGTCCTTGGCGATCATGCACAGCGTGACGGTTTTTCGTTTCATTGCGCGGGTTGCACCTGATCATGATGGTGGTTCTCGGCCGCTCTCCGCCTCCGGCGCTCCCTCGATGATGATATCGGCCGGCGGCGGCCCCGGTTTAACCCGCTGTTGCCAGAAATGCGATTCTTCCGCATCATGCCCCGCGACGGGCCGCCGCATGGCCCGCACTGACCCAAGGCAGCCGGGGGCCCCCATGCTCATGAGCGACAACCCCTTCGCCCGCACCGCCGACCGGCTCGACCGCGCCTCGCTGGCCGGCCGGGACCGGATGCCCGTCACGGCCCTGCTCGACGGCATCCGCAGCGCCGGCAACGTCGGCTCGATGTTCCGCACCGCCGACGCCGCCAACCTCGGCGGGCTCTATCTCTGCGGGATGACCGCCACCCCGCCCCGGCCGGATATCGAGAAGACGGCGCTCGGGGCCACCGAAACCGTCCCCTGGGACTACCGGCAGGACCCGGCCGCCGCCGTCGCCGGACTGCGGGCCCGCGGCGTCCAGGTCGTGGCCCTGGAGCAGGCGCCGGGCGCCGCGTCCTTCGAGGACTTCCCCTACCGCTTCCCGGTCTGCTTCGTCGTGGGGCACGAGGTCCAAGGCGTCGGCCCCGCGACCCTCGCGGCCGTCGACGCCTGCGTGGAGATCCCGATGGCCGGAGCGAAGAAGTCCCTGAACGTCGCCGTGAGCTTCGGCGTGCTGGCCTTCCACCTGCGCCGCGTCTGGCTGGCCGCCGGGAGCCCGCCGTGAACCCCCGCCGCCCCGCCTACCGCTCTCCCTGGCGCCACCGCGCCTTCGTGCTGGCCGTGACGGCCGTCCGCAGCCTGCTGGCGCGGGCCGGACGCTCCGACGAGGCCCTGATCCGGCGGCTCGTGACGGACAACAACCGCCGCGTCGCGCGCCACCTCGCGGCCCACGGCGCCGCGACGGTGCTGCTGATCCTGCCGCGCTGCGTGAAGCGGAGCTGCTGCAAGATCGACAACGGCGGCTCGCTCTCCACCTGCCTGGGCTGCGACCGTTGCGACCTGGGCGAGCTCGCGCGCATCGCCGACCACCACCGCGTCGAGGCGCTCGTCGCCTTCCGCAGCCAGGTCGCCTTCGCGCTGGCCCGCGAGCGGCGGCCCGACCTGATCATCGCCACCGCCTGCGAGAGACCGCCTGGTCAAGGCCCTGCGCAGCGTGCCCGAGATCCCGGCCCTGTTGGCGCCGCTGACGGGCATGGAGCGCATGTGCGTCAACGCCACCTTCGATCCCGAGTGGTTCGCGGCGCAGCTGCGCCTGGCCACCGCGGCGAGGGAGGCGGGTCATGACGCGCGCGCGGCGGTGGGGTCCTAGGCTGCTGGGCCCCGCCTTCGACTACCTGCTCTTCCTGCGTCCGCGGCAGTGGCCCATCCTGACCGCGCAGCTCAGCGTCGGGGTGCTCGCCGCCCCGGCGGTCCACGACGCGCTCGTGACCCGCCTGGCGCCGCCGGGCCCGTCAGCGGCGGATCCGTCGCGCCCGGCCGTCCTGCTGCTGGCCTGGCTGGCGTGGGTGCTGTGCCTCAACGGCGGGACCCTGGCCTTCAACAGCGCCCACGACCGCGACGAGGAGGACATCGCCTACCTGCGCGCCCCGCCGGCGCCGCCGCCACGCCTGGCGGCTTTTTCCCTCGGGCTGATGGCGGCGGGGTTGATCCCCGCGCTGCTGGTCTCGCCGCGCTTCGCGGGGGTGACCGCCGCCTGCATCCTGCTGTCGGTCGTGTATTCGCATCCCGCGACGCGCTGGAAGGGCGTGCCGGGCCTGGACCTCGCGGTGAACATGGTGGGGTACGGGGCGGGCACGACGCTGGCGGGGCTGCTGGCCGGCCAGGCGGCCGCCGGCCTGCCCGACGCCTGGCCCGGGGGCAGCGGGCTGATGCTGGCCGGCGGCTTCGCCCTGTTGTTCGGCTCTTTCTACCCGATGACGCAGCTCTACCAGATCGAAGCCGACCGCGCGCGGGGCGATCGCACACTGGCCACCGCCCTGGGTGCGACCCGCTCGCTGGACCTGGCCCTGCTGCTGGCCGTAGGCGCCGCGGCGCTGTTGTTCGGCGCCCAGGGCCGCCTGAGGGCGGTGCCGCAACTGATCCTGGGGCTGTCGCTGACGATGTGGATCCTAGCGGCGGCGGCATGGCGGATGCGGGCAACGCGGCTGACGCCCCGTCAGCACGAGGCCCGCATGTACACGGCCTTGATCCTGTGGGCGTCGATCGATGCGGCGGTCCTGATCGGGCTCTACGCCTGAACGCGGACGCGCCGGGCGGTCAGAACTGCGCGCGCCAGCGGCGGTCGAGCACGCCGCCCGGCTGCACGCCCAGGGCCTCGAACTCCCCGAGCACGCGGTTGATCAGACGGGCCTTGTCGGCCAGGGGCAGGAACGCGCTCTTGAAGCCGTCGAGCAGGATCTTGGTGACCTGCTCCACGCTCAGGGCGTAGTGGGCCACGGCCAGCTCCAGCTCGTGGGTCATCGTGGTGCCCGACACCAGCCGGTTGTCGGTGTTCAGGGTGACCCGCAGCCCCTCGTCCAGGAAGCGCTTGATGGGATGGTCCGACCAGCGGGCGATCGCCCGGGTCTGCATGTTGCTGGCCAGGCACACCTCGACCGCGATGCGCCGGTCGTTGACCCACTGCATGAGGTCGGGGTCGCGGGCCAGGTTGGTGCCGTGCCCGATCCGGTTGGCGCCGCAGTAGTGGATGGCCTGGTGGATGCTCTCGGGTCCGAACGCCTCGCCCGCGTGCACCGTGACCGGCAGGTTGTGGTTGAGCACCACGTAGAAGGCCTCCAGGTGGTCCTTGGCCGGGAAGTCCTTCTCGGCGCCCGCCAGGTCGAAGGCCACCACGCCCCGCCCCTTCCAGCGCACCGCCAGCTCGGCCAGCTCGACCGACGAGGCGGGCGAGATGTGACGGATCCCGCAGATGATCTGCCCGGTGATGATGCCGTAGCGCCGGCGCGCCCGCTCGAGGCCGCGCTGCACCGCGGCGACGATCTCGTCCAGGGTGAGCCCCCGCACCGTGTGCAGCATCGGCGAGTAGCGCACTTCCATGTAGCGGATGTTCTCGCGGTGCGCGTCCTCCGCCAGCTCGAAGGCGATCCGCTCGATGTCGTCCACGTGCTGCATGAGCTGCAGCGTGATGTCGAAGACCTTCAGGTAGTCCTCGAGGCTCTCGCACTGCTCGCCCACCTCGCAGACCGCGCGCACGTCGTCGTCGTCGCGGAAGCCGAAGGGCAGGCCGCGGCGCGCCGCCAGTTCGCGGACCGTGGCCGGGCGCAGGGAACCGTCGAGGTGGACGTGGAGGTCGGTCTTGGGCATCGCATGCAGGAGCTGGCTGGTGGTCCGGTCGGTCACTTCCGTCGTCATCGCGGTACTCCTGTCCGACGCCCGGGGGGAATAGCATCCTGGGCCGGGGACCCCTTTGGGACCCGGCCCAGGATAGAAAGCGCCGATGCGGGCGATGGTCTCCAGGCCTGAAGGCGACTCATTTCCCCAGGCACTGATGCCGGCCGCTCCGCAGCCACGAGTCAAGCTGCGTGGGACCGCACCGACCCTGTGCTGACAGGCTAGGCCTTCAGCGCATGATGATACCCCGCTTCCAACCCAAAGGCAACCCGCAGGTTGTGCCCTCGGAATTGTGCCTGGCGGGCTTGGAATGATGGGTTGCGCATGAATCTCTCTCAACCGGACTGGTCGACTCTGCATTGCCGGAACCATAACTTCCATTGTCACAATATGTTAAATTAGAAGTGGCGCTTCAAGCATCACGATTTCCACGACCGACCCGAGTCATCCCACCATGGCCAACGGTACCCGCGCCTGACTTTCCTCGTCGTCATCAGTCGAAAAACTTTTCGCCTTGGCTTCGAAAATGTCCCTGCCCATGCTCGCTGCTGTTCGACTTGTGTCCGCACATCCTGCCGAGACCGGGGTGTCCTGGAGGCCCCGCAGCCAGGATGGCGGAGGGGCCGGAAGCCCCAGCGCTCCGGGCACACGAGGTGCCCGGCGCGCGCCCCCGGTCTCGGCAGGATGTGCGGCAATCGACAACACTGTGGGGAAGCAGTATCTTCCATGCGCAGCGAAGGATCCCCACCGCCCCGAAAGGAGCGCAAGCATGCGTTCGCTCCCGAGCCTGACCCGGCCCCTGTCCGGTGTGCTCCTGCTGGCGTTGTTCCTGGGCCTGGCGCCGCTCGCCGCGCGCGCCCAAGACACGCGGCCGCCACCACGGCGACCGCCGACAGCGTCCAGGTCCCGGCATCCACCCGGCTCAGGCACCCCTCCGTCCTGGCCGCCTCGGCGTCGTACATCCACCTGTTGCCCCTGCACATCCTGAAGGAGAAGGTCGCCGACATCAACGACCTGACCGCGGCGGGATCGGGCGTGATGGGCGACATCCGGCTGTACGTGCTGGACGGGCTGGCCCTCTCGGTGGGCGGCATGCGCGCGGGCTACGGGCTGCTCGACAACAAGCAGGGCGAGATGGACGCGATCAACGCGCGGTTCATCGACAGCGACCCCATCACGCCGAACAACTACCTCCGGCTCGACGGCGGCTACTTCAACGTCACCGCCTTCCTGGGCAACAAGATCATGCCCGGCTCGCGCTTCAACCCGTACCTGCGGACCAGTGTCATGTATTTCGACTGGGCCCTGCATGAGGACGGGCGCGGCAGCGAAGTGGTGACCTACCAGGACCGGCCCATCGAGGGCCAGAACCTCGGGTTCGGCGCCGGGATCGGCACCGAGTACCGGTTGAACCGGCGGGCGAACCTCGACCTGTCGCTGCTATGGGGCTACGTCCTGACCGGGGACGAGATCGAGTGGGAAGGCCTGCAGTCGCCGATCAACGACAGCTACTACTGGACGAACACCCACTTCTGGAATCTCTCGCTGGGTCTGGTGATCGGGATCTGACCCGCGCACCGCCGCGAATCGGAAAGGCCGGCCCCGACGGGCCGGCCTTTTCACGTGTGGGCGTCGCGGCCCCGGCTCAGGTGCCCGAGGAGTAGTCGTCGGCGTAGCGGGCCTGCTCGTCGGTCAGCACGTCCAGGGACATGCCCATGGTGCGCAGCTTGATGCCCGCGATGTACTGGTCCTGCGACTCGGGGATGTCGTGGACCGCGGCCGAGAGGCCGCGGCCTTCGCGAGCCAGCCGGACCATGCTCAGGAACTGGTTCGCGAACGACATGTCCATGACCTCGCTGGGGTGGCCCTCGGCGGCGGCCAGGTTGACCAGGCGGCCCTGCGCCAGCAGGTAGATGCGGCGGCCGTCGCGCAGCGTGTACTCCTCGCAGTTGTCGCGGATCTCGCGCTTGCCGGTCGACAGCGCGGCGAGGTCGCCGATGTTGATCTCGCAGTCGTAGTGGCCGGTGTTGCAGACGATGGCGCCGTCGCGCATGACCTCGAAGTGACGCTTGACGATGACGTCCTTCATGCCGGTCGCGGTGATGAAGATGTCGCCGACGGCGGCCGCCTCGTCCATGGTCATGACCCGGTGCCCGTCGAGGGTGGCCTTCAGGGCGGCCGTGGCCTTGATCTCCGTGGCGATCACGCTGGCGCCGAAGCCGGCCGCGCGCATCGCGCAGCCCTTGCCGCAGTGGCCGTAGCCGGCGACCACGAAGTTCTTGCCGGCCAGCACGCTGGTCGCGCGGATGATGCCGTCGAGGCTGGACTGGCCGGTGCCGTAGACGTTGTCGAAGTCCCACTTGGTCTCGGCGTCGTTGACCGCCACGACCGGGTACTTCTCAGCGCCGTCGGCGGCCATCGCGCGCAGGCGGTGGATGCCCGTGGTGGTCTCCTCGGTGCCGCCGACGATGCCCGCGATCAGGTTCGGGTGGCGGTTGTGGACCGAGAAGATGAGGTCGGCGCCGTCGTCGAGCGTGAGGGTGGGCTTGAAGTCGAGGGCTCGGCGCCGGCGGCGCTCAGCGTCTCGATCAGGACGGCCGTCTCCTTGGTCACGTGCAGGCAGCCGGCGATGCGCATGCCCTTGAGGGACTGCAGCCGGGAGTGCTCCTCGCGCAGGGCCATCAGCACCGGCATCCGGCTCTCGGCCCAATCGATCTTGCTGCGCCCGCGCGCGGCGAGACCGGGATCGGCCACCTTGCTGCGGGCGGCGTCGGCTTGCTTGTTCGTCATCTTCGTCCTCCTCTTGCGGGTCAGCGCGGGTCGGGTCCCGCGTCGTCGGTCACGGATGGGGCGGCCGCGGCGGGTGGCTTCTCCCCCACGGCCAGGAACACGTCGGGCCAGACCGCGCCGCGGTCCTGCAGGCCGGGCGGCAGGGAGACCCGCGCCAGGTCGATCTGCGCCGGGCGGCGCACGAGGTAGCGGCGCACAACGAGACCGTGGCGGTCGAAGAAGGCCAGCATCTCCTCGCGGGAGAATCCCAGCCACTGGTGGGCCAGTTCCTCGCGCATCCATTGCAGGTTGTGGCGCGTGAACGCCACGACCACCACCCTGCCGCCGGGGCGCACCACGCGGGCCATCTCGCGCACGGCCTGGCCGGGGCTGGCGACGTGGTGCAGCACCATCGAGCAGTAGGCGGCGTCGAAGGTCGCGTCGGCGAACGGCAGGGCCTGGACGTCGGCGCTGCGGAACTCGACGCCGGCGATCTGCTCGCGCTCGCAGAGCAGGCGGGCGCGCTCGAGCATCGCCTCGCTGGTGTCCACCGCAGTGACGGACGCGCCGGCACCCGCGAGCAGGGGCAACAGGGCGCCGGTGCCGGTGCCGATGTCCAGGACAGCAAGTCCGGGCGGGACCAGGGCCGCCACGGCGCCGGCCTGGATGTCGGGGGCCTCGAAGGCGGGCCGGATCTGATCCCAGGCGCCGGCGATGCCCGCGAAGAAATCGCCGGTGCGGCGGTCGCGGTCGGCCAGGGCCCGGCGCAGCGCCTCGTCGTCGCCGGCGGCCTCGGGCACGCCTTCGGCCAGCGCGAGCACGGCGTCCCGCAGGTCCGCCGCGTCGCCCAAGGCGGACCGGTCGGCCAGGCCGTACCAGCCCCAGGTCCCGTCCTTGCGATGGCTCAGCCAGCCGGCCTCGCGCAGGATCGCCAGGTGCTTCGAGACGCCCGGCTGGCTCAGCCCGAGCACCTGCACCATGTCCTGGACCGTCAGCTCCCCCCGGCCGAGCACGCGCAGGATCCGCAGCCGCGTCGGATCACCCACGGCCTGGAACAGGGCAGCCGGATGCTGGAATTGGGTGGCCACGTTCCCCGCTCGCTGCTGAATGAATCGCTACATAACGATACAGTAATGTATAACCGAATCGCACCTGCTGCAAGCATCAATGCTGGATTCTGGCTGCTGATTTGTCCTTGCCCATGCTGCCGGGATGCGACTTGGATCCCCACATCCTGCCGAGACAGGGGGCGCGCTCCGGGCACCTCGTGTGCCCGGAGCGCTTGGCCTTCCGGCCCCTACGCCATCCTGGCTACGGGGCCTCCAGGACACCCCTGTCTCGGCAGGATGTGGGGATCCAAGTCGAACAGCAGCATGGGCATGGGCGGGACAATTCAGCAGCCGGAAACCAGTCACTGATGACTGGACATCCCCATCGCATCGTGAATCGCTTCCATGAGACCCTCGCTGAGCGTGGGATGCGGGTGCACCACCCTGCTCCAGGTCGCCAGATCTCCCCCGAATCCCAGGGCGGTCACGGCGGCGGCGATCAGGTCGGTGGCGTGGGGTCCGACCATGTGGACGCCCAGGACCCGGCCCCCCGATTCTTCGGCCACGACTTTCACGAAGCCGTGCAATTCGTTGAGGATGGAGGCTTTGCCGAGCGCCGACATCGGGAAACGACCCAGGCGGACCTGATGGCCGCGGGCGACCGCCTCCTCTTCGGTCAAACCGACGGAAGCGACCTCCGGCGTGCAGTAGGTGCAGGAGGGGATCAGGTCGAGATCGATGGGTGTCACCTCGCGGCCGGCGGCGTGGGCGGCGGCGACGCGCGCCTGGGCGCTCGCGGTGTGGGCCAGCTGGGGCGCCAGCGTGATGTCGCCGATGGCGTAGACGCCCGGCGCCGCCGTCTGCTGGTAGGCGTCGGTCTGGACGAAGCCGCGCTTGTCGACGACGGCGCCGGCCTCGGCCAGGCCGAGGCCCTCGGTGACCGGCCGGCGGCCGACCGCCAGCAGCAGGTGCGACGCCGAGCGCGACGACGTTTCGCCGGTCGCGAGGTTCTTCAGTTCGACCCGCACCTCGTCGCCGGCGCGTTCGATCTTCACGGCGCGGTGGCCGCAGAGCACGCCGATCTTGCGGCGCACGAGCGCCTGCTCGATCTCGCGCGAGCAGTCCACATCCTCCAGGGGCAGGACCCGCGGCAGCATCTCCACGAGCGTCACCTCGCCGCCGAAGGCCGCCACGACGTCGGCGAACTCGACGCCGACCGCTCCGGCGCCCAGCACGATCAGCGACGGCGGCACGGCCGGGATCTCGAGCAGGTGGTCGCTGGTCAGGATCCGTTCGCCGTCGGGCTGCACGCCGGGCACGGCGCTGGCCGCCGAGCCGGTGGCGACGATGATCTTCGGCGCCAGCAGGACCTCCGGCTCCGCGCCGTCCCGTTCCACGATGACGCGGCCGGGGCCGTCGAGCCGGCCGCGGCCGCGCACGACCTCGACCCCGCTGCCGTCCAGCAGCGCCGCGACGCCGAGGGAACCCTTGCGCACGACCGTCTCCTTGCGCTTCTGGATCTTCGTCCAGTCGAAGGCGGCGGCGGGTACGTCCACGCCGAAGGTCTTGGCGCCCTTGCGGCACAGCTCCCAGGTGCGCGCCGACTGCAGCAGGGCCTTGGTCGGGATGCAGCCGCGCAGCAGGCAGGTGCCGCCGAGCCGCTCGTCTTTTTCGACCAGCACGGTGCGCAGCCCGAGCCGGGCGCCGTGCGCGGCGGCCACGTAGCCGCCAGGGCCGGCGCCGATCACGACGAGATCGCAGGATCGCTCGCTCATGGTCCTCTCCCAGGAATGTGAGGGGGGCTCGTCGGGGGGCCTCGCCGGGTCCATATTAGGATCCGGCGGACGGGAATGCCAGCCGCGACAAGGGGCGGCGCGCGACGCCACCCACGGCTACAGCGCCAGCATGCTGATGTTCGCGGGCCTGGGCGTCGTGGGGTTCGTCTTCGCGCTGCTGCTGAAGCGCGCCGACCGCCGGGGCGGCAGCGTGCTGGAGCGCAGGCCGACGCGCGCGTCCGGGGTTTGACGCTTCCGCGGCCGCTGCCTATCATTGCAGGGTCCGCCCCGCGGGCCCTTCGCCGCGATGTGCGGCCGACGATGCACGAGAGCCTGGAGGCCCCATGAAGATCGCCGTTTGCGTGAAGCAGGTCCCCGACTCCGAAACAAGGATCACCCTGGCCGCGCCGGGTCCGGAGCTCGACCGCTCCGGCTTCACCCGCGTGCTGAACCCCTACGACGCCTTCGCGGTCGAGGAGGCGGTGCGCATCAAGGAGCGCCTGGGCGCCGATTGCGAGATCACCGCCGTGACGATCGGCTCGGACCGCGCCGTGGAGACGCTGAAGAAGGACTGCCTCGCGGTGGGCTGCGACCGCTCGATCCGGGTGAACGAGCCCGCGCTGGAGAACGCCGAGCCGCTGCAGACGGCGAAGGTGCTCGCCGCGGTGCTGCGCCGCGGCGGCTACGACCTGATCCTGACCGGCAAGCAGGCCATCGACGACGACAGCGCCCAGGTGGGGCCGATGCTCGCCGAGCTGCTGGACTGCGCGCAGGCGACCGTGGTGACGAAGCTGGAACTGGGCGAGGGGACCTTCACCGCCACCTGCGAAATCGAGGGCGGCGCCGCGCTCGTGCGGGGCTCGCTGCCCGCGGTCGTCACCTGCCAGAAGGGGCTGAACGAGCCGCGACTGCCCAGCCTGCCGAACATCATGAAGGCCGGGATGAAGCCGCAGGAGACCCTGACCTGCGCCGACCTGGGCCTCGAGATCCCCGCGGCCCGCTCCCGGGTCACGACGTACACCCCGCCCCCGCCGCGGGCCGCGTGCCGGATGGTCGCCGCCGACGATCCCGCCGCCGCCGCCCGGGAACTGGTGCGCCTGCTGCGCGACGAAGCCAAAGTCATCTGACGGGAGGCCGGATATGCCGAACATCGCCGTGTTCATCGAGCAGAGCGGGGGAACCGCCAAGAAGGTCGCCTGGCAGATGACGGCCGAGGCGCGCCGCCTCGTCGACCGGACGGGCGGCGAGGTGTGGGCCGTCGTCCTGGGCGACGGCGCCGCGGCCGCCGAGGCCGGCCGCCACGGGGCCCACCGCGTCTTCTTCGCCGGCGACGGCGACTTCGCCGTCTACAACTCCGAGATCTGGACCCGCGCCCTGGCCGCCTTCGTCGCGGCCCGCCGGCCCGACCTGCTCCTGGTGGGCGCGACGGCGATGGGCAAGGATTTCGCGCCCCGCCTGGCGGCGCGGCTGGACGCGGCCTGCGTCAGCGATTGCGTCGGACTGGACTTCGACGGGGGCTTCAAGCTGCGCCGCCCGATCTTCGCCGGCAAGTGCTTCGCCGACGTGGCCGTCGACGCGCCGGTCGCGGTGGCGGGCGTGCGGCCGAACGCCTTCCCCCTCTTCGCGGGCGGCGGCGGGGACGCGCCGGCCGAGAGCTTCGACCCCGGCCTGGGCGGATTCACGCCCCACGCCGCGATCGTCGAGACGCTCACGTCGGCGGAGAAGAAGATCGAGCTGACCGAGGCCGAGGTCATCGTTTCCGGCGGCCGTGGTCTCAAGGAAGCCGCCAACTACAAGCTGATCGAGACGCTGGCGGCGACCATGGGCGCCGCGGCCGGCGCCAGCCGCGCCATCGTCGACGCCGGTTGGGTGCCCCACTCCCACCAGGTCGGGCAGACCGGCAAGACCGTCAGCCCGGAAGCTCTACGTGGCGGTCGGGATCAGCGGTGCGATCCAGCACCTCGCGGGCATGAGTTCGTCGAAGTGCATCGTGGCGATCAACAAGGATCCCAACGCCCCGATCTTCAAGACCGCCGACTACGGCATCGCGGCCGACCTCTTCGCGGTCGTACCCGCGCTGGACGAGGCGATCCGGGCCCTGGACTGATCCGTCGACGGACGCACACGAAGAAGGGGCTCCGCCGCAGCGGAGCCCCTTGTTCTTTTCGGTGCACGGCGGCGGTCAGCCCGCGATCACGGTCCTGACGGGCCGCAGTCCGATGTTGGCCACGCCGGCGGCCGGGTAGTTGACGTCGCGACGGGCGCTCCGGCAGGCGTGGGCCGGGTTCGCGTAGAAGCCGCCGCGGATGACGCGCAGGGGACCCGCGCCCACGTTCAGCGGATCGGTCACGGCCCCGGGGACGTACGGCGCGGAGAGGTCCTGGCACCACTCGGCCAGGTTGCCGTGCATGTCGTAGATGCCCCAGGCGTTGGGCAGCTTCTGCTCCACGCGCATGACCACCGGCATGCAGTTCCAGCCGACCAGGTCGAGGTTCGGGTCGACGCATTCCGGGTTCAGCAGCGGCCCGTTGGTGAAGGCCGTGGTCGAGCCCGCGCGGCAGAGGTACTCCCACTCGGCCTCGGTGGGCAGCCGGTAGCCCGGCGTCGCGGTCTGGCTCCCGGCGGCGAGCGTCCAGGTGGCGTGGTCGTAGGCGCGCGGGAGGCCCTGGCGCAGGCTCCGCCAGTCGCAGTAGGCGATCGCGCCGTACCAGTTCACGCCGCCGATGGGGTAGGTCGCCTGATCGGAGAGCGGGATCCGGAACGAATCCGCCGCGGCGTGGAACTCCAACGACGTGGCGCTGAGGTTCAGCAGTTCGACGCTGGAGCCGTCGAGGTTGTCGTACACGTGGTAGGTGGGGAGGTCGTCGACGAACACCGTGTCGACGTTGCAGTGGCCCTGGTGGTAGGCCCAGTTCAGCTGCGTGCGGAACGCCTCGCGCGTGACCTCGCTCCTGGCGACGAAGAGGCCCCGGGTCAGGGTGACCTCGCGCAGGATTTCTCGTCCCGGCGCCCCCACTCGCCTGCGGGGCTGCCCATGGTGAAGACGCCGTCGGGCACGAAGCGGTAGCCGGTCGGCGCGGGCAGATCCTGGCGGTAGAGTCCCGTGAAGGTCGTCGTGCCGCCGAAGACGTCCTGCGTCTGCGGGCTGACGACGGGCAGCCACCAGCCGCTGCGCGACTCCCAGGTCAGCGTGTACACGCCGGAGTCGAGGCTCTCCAGGGTCAGGTCGCCGGCGCCGGGGTAGCGGTAGCCGTCGGGGCCGTTCAGGACCCAGTTCATGGCGGGGTCGTCGGGAGTGGCGTCGATGACGATCGTGCTCGGCAGGTTCTCCCGGTACAAGCCGGCGAAATCCACTTTGTCCGCCGGCTTCGAGCTTCTGGGTCACCGTCGTCGGCGAAGGGCGGACCCAGCCCGCGACGGCGCCCCAGGTCAGCGTGTAGTTGCCCAGGGACTGCGACGTGAACGTGCGCGCCCCCGACCCGTGCTCGCCGAAGCCGCCGGGGCCGCGCAGCGTCCAGGAGATGTCCAGGGTCGCCGGGCTCGGCGTCACGACCACGGTGCCGGAGGTGGGTGGCGCGTTGGACGTGCCGCCGTCATCGTCGCCGCAGCCGCCGCCGAAGGCCAGGGCGGCGGCGATCGCGGCGCAGACGAGGAACAGGTGTCGCTGCTGGAACATCGTCGACCTCGGAGGGGTGGAGTGAGCGGAAACGGGCGCCGCAGCCGACAGGCGCGCACCCCGTGTAATGTAGGGTCCGGCCGTCGCCAGCGTCAAGCGGGGAAGCGCCCCGCACGGCCTCAGGCGCCCAGCCGCCCCCGGACGGCCGTCACCGCCGCGTGGGCCTCGTCGACCAGCTGCTGGAGGATCTCGCGCAGGGGCTGGGTGCGGGTCACCAGGCCGACCGACTGGCCGGCCATGAGCGAACCGCGTTCGACGTCGCCGTCCACCGCCCCCTCCCGCAGGGAACCGACCCAGTACTTCTCCACCTCGAACTGGGCCTCCTGCCGCGTCAGCTCCCCCGCTTCCACCTTGCGCAGCAGGTCGAGCTGCAGCTCGCCGAACCGCTGCATCGCCGCGTTGTTCAGGGCGCGCACGGCGACCACCGGCAGTTTGGACGAATACTGGGGCGTGGCGATCGCTTCGCGGGAGCGGGCCTTGATGAAGGCCTGCTTGAAGGCCGGATGCGCGAGGCACTCGTCGGCCACGACGAAGCGCGTGCCGAGCTGGGCGCCGGCCGCGCCCATCAGGCAGAGGTGCCCGACCATGTGCCCGTCCGCGATGCCGCCGGCGACGAAGATCGGCAGCCGGTCCGCGTAGGGGAACAGGATCTCCTGCAGCAGCACGGTCGTCGAGACGGGGCCGATATGGCCGCCGGCCTCGCTGCCCTCCAGGATGAGCGCGTCGGCGCCGTAGTCGATCATGCGTTCGGCGATGGAGAGCCCGCCGAGGCGAAGCAGATCACCTTCGCGCCGCTCGCGCGGGCCTGCTCGACCTCGCTCTGGCGCGGGATCGAGCCGGCGAAAAAGATGTGGCTGAGCTTCTTCTCGCAGCAGATGTCGAGGTGGGCCCGGTAGTTCGGCGCGATGACGATGATGTTGGCGCCGAAGGGGCGCCCGGTCAGGGCGCGCGTGGCGTCGATCGAAGTTGCGAAGAGCTCCGGCGGCATGTTGCCCCCGGCCAGCGAGGCGAAGCCGCCGAGGTTGCTGAATGTTGCGACGAGGTGCGGATCGGAGATCCAGGTCATGGCGCCGCACATGATCGGCACGTGGGAACCGAAAAAGCCGGCGCCGCGCCGCCACAGGTGATCCAGCTCGGGAGTGGTGCGCACGGGATCGTAGACGGACATCGTCGCCTCCATCGCTCGGGGATCCACGGCGGCGCCCCGGCGGGCGAGGCCGGCGGCGACCGCGATATCTTACCGCATGTGTCGGGTTTGGCAAGGGCCGACGCGACCCCGGGGCGGGTCCCGCGCCGGCCCCGTTCAGGCGTCGAGCTGGCGCTCGATGAGTTCGGCCAGGTCCAGGGCGCGCAGGGACTCCTGCCGCCCCGTCTCCTTGATGCCGTCGCCGATCATCGTCAGGCAGAACGGGCACGCGGTGCAGACCTCGGCGGCGCCGGTGCCGGCGGCCTCGTCCACCCGGTTCTGGTTGATGCGCGTGCCCAGGGATTCCTCCATGAACATCCGGGCGCCGCCGGCGCCGCAGCAGAAGCCGTCGCGGCGGCTGCGGGCCATCTCGACGCGCTCGAGGCCGAGGGCGTCGACGAGGTCGCGGGGCGCGTCGTAGATGCCGTTGTGGCGGCCGAGGTAGCAGGAATCGTGATAGGTGACCCGCGCGCCGCTGCCCTCCCGCAGCCGCAGGCGGCCCTGCGCCAGAAGGTCCTGCAGCAGCTCGGAATGGTGCAGCACGCGCGACGCGGACCAGTCGAACTGGGGATACTCGTTGCGGATCATGTTGAAGCAGTGCGGGCAGGCCGTCACCACGGCGCCGACCTCGTAACGGGCGAAGGTCTCGATGTTGCTCTGCGCCTGCGCCTGGAAGAGGTACTCGTGGCCGGCGCGCCGGGCCGGGTCGCCGCAGCAGCCCTCCTCGGTCCCCAGCACTGCGTAGTCCACGCCGGCGTGGTTCAGCAGGCGGCACACGGCCCGCAGGACGTCCTTGTTGCGTTCGTCGTAGGCGCCGGCGCAGCCCACGAAGAGCAGGTACTCGGCGCGGCCCCGGTCGCGCAGGCGCGGTACCGGCAAATCCCCGATCCAGTCCTCGCGGGCGGCGGCGCCGACGTTCCAGGGGTTCGAGTTGTTCTCCAGGCCGCGCAGCGCCGTCTGGAACTCCGGCGGCATCGCCGCATCCATCATCATGCGGTGGCGGCGCAGGTCCACGACGTGGTCGACGTGTTCGATGGCGACGGGGCAGACCGTCTGGCAATAGCCGCAGGTGGTGCAGCCCCAGAGCACGTCGTCGGAGATCACGACGCCGGCGAGCGCCGGGCGCTCGATCGCGGCCGAGACGGCGGCGGCCTCCGCGTCGCGTCCCTGGTGCTTCAGCTTGCCCACCTGGCGCAGGCCGTCGGCGACGGCCAGCAGGTGGTCGCGCTGGTCGGTGATCAGCTCCCGCGGGCGCAGGGGCTTGCCGGTGACGGCCGTCGGGCAGTGCACGGTGCAGCGGCCGCACTCGGTGCAGGTGTACATGTCCAGCAGGCGCCGCCAGGAGTAGTCCTCCAGCTTCCCGACGCCGAAGACCTCGCGCCTCTCGAATTCCATCCGGGCGGGCGCGGCCGGCGGGCCCAGCTTCATCGTGAACACGTTGGGCAGGGCGGTCAGCACGTGGAAGTGCTTGCCGTAGGGCAGAACGCCAGCACCAGGACCAGGTGCGACCAAACATCCAGCCCAGCCACGCGCGGACTTCCGACCCGGGGACGCCCCCGAACAGGCCCGACAGCGCGGTGCCGGCGAAGGACCAGCCGGCTTCGTGATGGTCCGGTTCCAGGGCGAACAGGGCCGCGTCGCCGAGCAGGTCGGTCGCCATCAGCGCCGCGATCCAGGCGAGGATCAGCAGGCCCTCCGCGCTGAGGTGCAGGCGCCGGCCGCAGCACCAGCCGGCGCCAGGCGGCGAAGCCCACCGCTGCCAGCACGACGATCTCGAACAGGTCCTTCAGCGCCGCGTAGGCCTGGGCGGGTGCGCCGTCGAAGCCCGGCAGCTGGAAGTCGGGATCGAAGCCGCGCCCGCAAAGCGTGATCGTGCGCAGGGAAACCACCAGGAATCCCGAGAAGATGCCGACGTGCATCCAGCCCGCGCCCCGCTCGTAGAGCATCCGCTTCTGGCCGAAGCCGATGACGAACAGGCGGCGCAGCCGCTCGCCCAGGCGGTCGCGCCGGTCGTCGGGCGCCGCGGCCCGCAGCAGCCAGTAGCGGTCCGCGATGGTGTTCGCGAACATGGCCAGCGCCGCCAGCAGCAGCACGGAAGTCAGCACGGGATTCATGGCCGTCCTCGCGGGTGGTGAAGCGTGTCGCCACGGCGAAGATAGCAACCGCGGCCGGGTCGGGGAACCGAAATCCGCGGCGCCGCCGGGCAGCGCGGGGTGGACACCGGGGACGGTCGTCGGTACATTCTGCAGGATCCGCGGTTTCGCCGTGGATCCAGGCACACCCGGAGGGACGGACATGGAGCACAACCGCAACGACGACTTCGACCCCACTCCCGGCGACGACGCGGTCCGGGCGCTCCTGCTCGGCATGCGCCGGGTGGCCGTGGTGGGCATCTCCGAGAATCCGGAGCGGGCCAGCCACGGCATCGCGCGCTTCCTGATCGGCAAGGGCCTCGAGGTCGCGGGCGTCAACCCGCAGCTGCGGGAAGTGCTGGGCGCGCCGGTCTACCCGACGCTGGCCGACGTGCCGGGGCCGATCGACGTGGTCGACGTCTTCCGCCGCAGCGAGGCCGTCCCCGCCATCGTGGACGAGGCCATCGCCGCCGGCGCGCGCGCCGTCTGGCTGCAGGAAGGCGTGGTCCACGCCGAGGCGTCCCGCAAGGCCGTCGCCGCGGGGCTCGTGGTCGTCGCGGATCGCTGCATCTATAAGGAATGGCTGCGTCTGGCCAACATCTGAGCCCGGGACGGACGGCGGCGCGGCCGACGACGCCGGGACCGACCCGCAAATCGCTCTGGACATCTCGAACCGGGCATTGGAACTTGGCGGCCGAATCCGCGGCGGTCCGGACCGCCCGCGAGCGCCGGCACCGGCCGGCCGCCGGCACGAACCGGGAACCGCTAGGCGCGACCCGCCGCAGTTGACGAAGGAGAGGACATGAGTCGCATCTGCATGATCGGAACCGGTTACGTGGGCCTCGTCTCGGGGGCCTGCCTGGCCGACTTCGGGCACGAGGTCTGGTGCGTCGACATCAACGCCGAGCGCATCGCCGACCTGCACCGCGGCGTCATGCCGATCTACGAGCCCGGCCTCGACCGCCTCGTCGCCAAGAACGTCGCCGGCGGCCGCCTCTTCTTCACCACCTCGCTGGCCGAGGCGATGGGCAAGACCGACGTCATCTTCATCGCCGTGCAGACGCCCATGTCCGACGGCGGCGAGGCCGACCTGACCTACGTGCTGAACGTCGCGCGCGAGATCGGGCAGCTGATGACGCGGCCGAGCGTCATCGTGACCAAGAGCACCGTCCCGGTGGGCACGTCGCGCAAGGTCAAGGCGGCCATCCTGGAAGCGCAGCCGCAGCCGGTGGACTTCGAGCTGGCCAGCAACCCGGAATTCCTGCGCGAGGGCTCGAGCATCGAGGACTTCATGCGGCCCGACCGCGTCGTGGTCGGCACCGAGTCGGCCCGCGGCGAGAAGGTCATGCGCGAGATCTACCGTCCGCTCTACCTGCTGGAGACCCCGATCCTGAACTGCGACATCGAATCCGCGGAACTGATCAAGTACGCCAGCAACGCCTTCCTGGCGGTGAAGATCTCCTACATCAACGAGATCTCCCAGCTGGCCGACCGCGTGGGCGCCGACGTCTCGCTGGTGGCCAAGGCCATGGGCCTGGACAAGCGCATCGGCCCGAAGTTCCTGCACGCCGGACTGGGCTTCGGCGGCTCGTGCCTGCCCAAGGACACCAACGCCATCGTCCACATCGCCGAGCAGGCCGGCACCGACATGAGCATCGTGCGCGCGGCCATCGGCGTGAACGACCGTCTGCCCGGCATCGCCATGGCGAAGGTCCGCGAGCTGCTGCCCGATCTGAAGGGCGCCGTCGTGGCCCTGCTCGGCCTGAGCTTCAAGCCGAACACCGACGACATCCGCGACGCGCCGAGCCGCCCCCTGGTCGCGGCCCTGCAGGCGGCGGGCGCCACGCTGCGGGTGCACGACCCGGTGGCCATGGACAACTTCCGCTCGATCCACCCCGAGCTGCACTACTGCGAAGGCCCGTACGACGCCGCGACCGGGGCCGGCCTCGTCCTGCTGGTCACCGAGTGGAACGAGTACCGGCAGCTGGACCTGGCGCGGCTGGGCGCGGCCATGACCGCGCGCCGTTTCCTGGACTGCCGCAACGTCTACAACAGCTCCCTGCTGGGCGAGCACGGTTTTGCCTACCGGTGTTTCGGGCGCCCCCGGGCCTGAGCGGCCGCGGAAGGAAGTCATGCACGAGAACGATGGACGCCGCGTCGCCCGCTACGACCTGGTAACACCCATGCTGCCCTGCAAGCAGGAGATCCTGGCCGGGGTCGACCGCCTGCTGTCGACCGGCGAGTACATCCTGGGCCGCGAAGTGCGCGCCCTCGAGAGCGAGATGGCCGCGGCCTGCGGCGCCGCCGACGCGGTGGGCGTCTCCTCCGGATCGGCGGCCCTGTACCTGGCGCTGCAGATCGCCGGCGTCGGTCCCGGCGTCGAGGTCGTGACCACGCCCTACACCTTCGTCGCCACGATCGAGGCGATCATCCGCCTGGGCGGCACGCCGGTCTTCGTGGACCTCGACCCGCGCACGCTGAATCTGGATCCCGCGCTGGCCGAAGCGGCCGTGACCCCGCGCACCCGCGTGCTGCTGCCGGTGCACATCTTCGGCATGCCCTGCGAGATGGAGCCCCTGGAGCGGACGGCCGCGCGCCACGGATTGGACGTCGTGGAGGACATGTGCCAGGCCTTCGGCTCCTACTACCGGGGCCGGCCGTGCGGCTCCCTCGGCCGGCGGGCGTGCCTGAGCTTCTACCCGACCAAGAACCTGCCCGGCATCGGCGACGGCGGTCTGGTGCTCTGCCGCGACGCAGGCGACGCCGCCCTGCTGCGCCGCCTGCGCGGCCACGAGGCGGTCCGGATCGGGGAACGGCTGCACGCGGGATGGAACAGCCGCATCGACGAGATCCAGGCCCTGGCGATCCGCGTCCGTCTGGCCCGCTTCGCCGACGAGCAGGCGGACCGCGACCGCGCCGCGGCCATCTACGACGAACTCATCCCCGGGGCCAACCGTCTCGCGGCGCCCCTTCCGGGTTCCGGCATCCGCGTCACCCATCATCAGTACTGGATCCGCGTGCCGGAACGTGCAAAACTGGAGTCGAGACTGCGGGAGGCCGGCGTCGACTTCGGCATCTACTACGCGCCGCCGCTGCACCGCCACGAACTGGCCGAGTACTGCCGGGTCCACGGCGAGATGACGCACGCCGACGCAGCGGGGCGGGAAGTGCTGGCCCTGCCGATCCACCAGGCGCTGCCCGAGCGGGACGCGCGGCGGATCGGGGCGCTGGTGCAGTCACACCTCGCGCAGACGAGTTGACGCGAGCGGGGACCGCGATCACGGGAGCGTACGAGCGATGAGCAGCGGCACCTACACTCTGGGCACCCTCGACGGGCGCCTCAATCGCGCCCAGACCCTGCTGGTCATCGAGAGGCTGCGCGCGGCGCACCCGCGGGCCATCTTCGACATGGTCACCGTCTCGGACCCGCGCACCAACCGGCAGAGCGCGTCGGAACTGTACTGCGCCCACTCGGCGGCGGAGATCGAGATGCTGCTGGCGCGCCTGCTCGCCGGGGAGTTCCAGCTGCTCGACGTCGCCGCGGAGGACATCGTGCGCCCGCTGCCGGGCGGGCTCGTCGTCGCCGCGGTGCCCGAGCGCAACACGCCCTTCGACGCCCTGCTGCACAAGGGCGGCAGCATCGCGGACGACCTCGAGGACGGCACGCGCGTCGGCGTCCTGTCCCGCCGTTCGATGGCCCAGATCCACCAGCTCTGGCCCCAGCTCAAGCCGAAGCTGCTCTACGGCGGCGCCGTCGAGGCCCTGGACGCGTACCTCCAGGACGAGGCCGTGGACTGCCTGGTCATGCCGGCGGCCATCGCCGAGCGGCTCGGCGTCCAGGACATCGTGACGGAGATCTTCTTCCCGGAGATGACCCTGCCCGGCGCCGGCCAGGGACTCATCGCCATCGTCGCGCGGGCCGGCGACGCCGAGGTCCTCGGCATGGTCGGGGCCGTGGACTCCCCCCAGTCGCGCGCGGAGATGACGGCCGAGCTGGCCTTCCGCGAACGCATCTGCTCGGACCAGGACTGCCCCCTCGGCGTGCTGGCCCAGGCCGGGGAAGACAGCCTGATCATCACCGGCGCCGTGGGCTCCCTGCACGGGCACTCCATGAACCAGGCCGTGCTGCGCGGTCCCTCCGGCGAAGCGGCGGCGCTCGGCGCGCGGCTGGCCGAGCAGCTCCTGCTCAACACGGCCTCGCTGATCGACCTGCTGGAGGCCGACTTTCCCGAGGGCCTTCCGGTGGAGATCGAGGACGGCGAAGCGACGCCCCCGGAAGCCGACGGCATCCACGAGGAGAATCTGCCGGAAGATCTCGACGAAGAGGATGGGGAATTCAAGGACGGCGGGGAAGATCCCTACGACGACGACTACGTCGTACCGCGCGACGATTACTGACCGGGACGACTGCTGACCGCGTCGGCCGCAGTCGCGGCGACGTCGACCGGCCCTGATCAGCGCAGGGCCGCCAGGGCCGCCGCGACGTCGGCGGCGGCGAACGGGTCGCTCATCTGCGCGGTGCCGATCTGCACGGCGACCGCACCCACCGCGAAGAACTTCAGCGCATCCTCGAGAGTCGCGATCCCGCCGACGCCCACCACGGGCAACCCCGTTTCCTGCACGATCTCGTCGACCCGCGCCAGGGCCACCGGCAGCAGGGCAGGGCCGCTGTAGCCGCCCCGGCGGCGCGGCAGGACCGGCGCGCCCGTGCGCAGGTCCACGTCCATGCCGATCAGGGTGTTGATGGCGGTCACCCCGTCGGCGCCGCCGCTCGCCGCCGCGGCGGCGAGCTTCGCGATGCTGCCGACGTTCGGCGTCAGCTTGGCCAGCAGGGCGCGCCCCGCCAGGTGCTCGCGCGCCGCGGCGACGCAGCGCTCCACCGTCGCGGGATCGCGGCCGAAGTCGACCCCGCCCTCGGCCACGTTCGGGCAGCTCAGGTTCAGCTCGACGCCGTGCCAGTGCGCCGCGCCGGCGGCCGCGGCGGCCAGGCGGCGGGCCAGGTCCCCGAACTCCTCGGGCCGGGTGGCCGCGAGGCTGGCGACGTAGGGCACCCCGCGCGCTTCGAGGGCCGGCATGACCTCGTCCGCGAAGCGCGCGAGGCCCACGTTCTCCAGGCCGATGGAATTCAAAGCGCCGTGCGCGGTCTCCCACAGGCGGGGCGGCGGGTTGCCGCGGCGGGCCTCGGGCGTGACCGTCTTGGTGACCACGGCCCCGACGCCGTCGAAGGGCGACCCGCGGCCGGGAGCACCGAGGTCGGCGCCGTCCAGGCCATAGCCGAAGCAGCCCGACGCGGTCCAGATCCGGCCCGGGAATTCGCACGGGCCGAGTTGCAGCGGTCCGCGGGGGTCGAAGGCCAGCCAGCCCGGTAGCTCCGTCACGTCCCGTCCCCCTCGCCGAACCGGGTCCAGTCCAGCCCGCGCGCCTCGAAGACCGGCCCGTCCTTGCAGGCCGTGGCGTAGCCGTCGTCGCCGGCGCGCGGGACCACGCAGCCCCGGCACACGCCGTAACCGCAGCCCATGCGCTCCTCCACCGAGACCAGACAGTCCCAGCCGCGTTCGGCGGCCAGCGCCGCGGCCGCGCGCAGCAGGGGCAGCGGGCCGCAGGCCAGCACCACGTGCTCCGGCGCCGAGGCGGGCAGCAGCGAGCGGGCCAATTCCACGACGTTCCCGTCGAAGGCCCGGCGGCCGGCCGGCAGCGCGCCGGGCCGGTCCACGCTGACGCGCCAGGAGGGTCCCAGCAGCCCCCAGGGCAGATCCTCGCCGTCGCGTCCGCCGGCGCAGCACAAGTCGCAGGAGCGGCCCCAGCGCTCCGCCCAGGCGAGCAGGGGCGGCAGCCCCACCCCGCCGGCCAGCAACAGGTGGGGCCGGGAGCCGGGCGCCGGGAAAGGCCGGCCCAGGGGCGCGAGGCAGGTGACCGGCGCCCCGACGCCGGCGTCGCGCAGCCGGGCCGTGCCGCGGCCGACGACCTTGTAGAGCAGCGAGAGACGCCGCCCCGCCGCCGCCAGCAGGGAAAAGGGCCGGCCGAAGACCAGGCCGGCTTCGCCCGCGAGGTTGAGCATGCAGAACTGCCCCGGCTGGAACGCGACGGCTTCCTCGAGTTCGAGTTCGAGTCGTCGCATGGACGATGAGACGGGAGCCTCCGCGGCGATCGCCCCGTGCAGGCGGCGGGCGGGCGGTGCGGTCGCAACGGCCGGCATGTTCACGTCAGGCTCTCCTAGGTCTCGGCCCGGTGTCCCGTCAAACGCGCCCCTGAAGCTTGCGGTCGCGCCAGTGCGACCGGCGTCCACCCGTCACCGGCGCGGCACCGGGCCTCTCTCCCGCCGGACCGGTCGCCTCGACGGCGCCGGGACCGTCCTGCGCCGGCCCTCCGGCCGCCAGCTCGAGCTCGCGCCGGCGAGCCTCGAGCCCCGTCAGGTAGGCGTAGAGGTCGCCTTCGGCGCCCTCGCGCGTGACGAAGGCCTGGGGCGACTCCGGATACTCGTCCTGCAGCCGCGCGGTGAGCACCGCCGCGGAATCCGGCAGGCTGAGACGGTCGCGGTAGACCAGGGCGGCGCCGTAGAGGCCGCGCACGGCGGCGGCGCTGTCCTGCTCCGCCGCCGCGACCACCTCGAGGTAGGCGTCCAGCGCGAGCCGGGGCCGGTCCAGCGCGAACAGCAGGACGTTGGCCATGGTCAGACGCAGGGCGGGTTTCTGGTCCTCGCCGGCGGTGCCGAGGCGCTGCTCGGCAGCCAGGTAGCGGTTGAGCTCGGCGTCGAGCCGGCGGCAGCGCTGCTCGTCCTCCAGCACGTTCGCGTTGCGCAGGGCGTCGCGGAACTGCTGCCGGGCCTCCTCGATCTTCCACTGCTTCAGGTAGATCTCCCCGAGCATCTCGGCCAGCCTCGCCGGCACCTCGCCGGCGCGCCACTCCGGGGGCAGGCCCTCCAGCAGCGGGGCCGCCTCGTCCGCATTCCCCCGGGCGACCATCACCTCGGCCTGGGCCAGCGCCGTCACGCCGTCCTTGCCGTAGAGCTCGGCTTCCTGCTTCAGCTGGTCGATGAGGTCGGAGGCCTCGTCGTGGCGTCCGAGGCGCGCCAGGCAGCGGGCCTGCAGCAGCCGGGCGTCGAACAGCTGCCCCTTGTCCCCGCCGGCGGCGACGACGGCCTCCAGGCGGCCGCGGGCCTCCTCGTATTCCCCCAGCTCCCAGTAGCAGAGAGCCAGCTTGTTGCCGACGGACGCCGCCTCGCCGCCGCCGGCGTGGCGGTCGAGGTAATCGCGGAAGCGGTCGCGGGCTTCGGCCCAGGACTCCAGCGCCAGGGCGTTCTCGCCGCCGACGCGCAGCGCCTCGGCCTGGAACTCCGACTCGGGGAACGCCTGCTCGAGCTGGGCGAGGAAGCTGTTGCTGCCGGCGACGTCGCCCACCAGCAGGTGGCTCACGGCCTGCAGGTACAGGGCCTCCTCCAGGTGCGGCGTGGCCGGGAAGTTCGAGATCAGCAGGTTCAGCTGGGTGATCGCCATGCGGTGCGACTCGAGCCGGTGGTACGCCTTGGCCATCAGGAACAGGGCGTCGTCGGTGAGCGCGTGGCCCGGGTACTCGTCCAGGATGATCTGGCACTTCTTGACGCACCGCTGGTATTCCTGGGCCTGCTGCGGCGTGGGCGTGGCCGGGTCCAGACCCTGCTTGACGCGGTCCGCGCGCACCTGCTCGGCGGTCGTGTACGCCTTGCGGGCGTTGTAGAAGGTGTTGAAACGGGCGCAGCCCGCGCCCGCGGCCAGCAGGGCCGTCGCGAGCGCGGCCGCGGCCAGGCGGCGGTGACGGTACTTCATCGCGGACATCCTATCCCAGGGGTCGTCGGGACTTCGGTCGACGCGCGGTCATTCCCCGTCGCGGTGGGTCAGCCGGCCGCGCAGGAAGGTCGCCTTCACGCGCCCGGCCAGCTTCTGCCCGCCGTACGGGGTGTTCTTGCTCTTGGACTTCAGCAGCTCGGGCTGCACGGTCCATTCCTCTTCCGGGTCGAAGAGCAGGAAGTCGGCCTCCCCGCCCTCCTCGAGCTTCCCGCAGGGCAGCCCGTAGGTCGCCGCGGCGCGGGCGCTCATGCGGTCCACGAGCTGGCCCAGGTCCAGCTTGCCGGTGCGGACCAGGTGAGTATGGCAGACCGCGAGCGCGGTCTCCAGCCCGACCACGCCGAAAGGCGCCTGGTCGAACATCAGCTCCTTCTCCATCGCCGTGTGCGGCGCGTGGTCGCTGGCGATGCAGTCCAGCACACCGTCGACCAGGCCCTGGGTCACCGCCTCGATGTCCTCCTGCTCGCGCAGCGGCGGGCTCATCTTGAACAGCGGCGAGAAGTCGCGGCAGCACGAGTGGTCCAGGGACAGGTGGTGGGGCGTCACCTCGGCCGTGACGTTCACCCCCTGCTCCCGCGCCCGGCGGATGATCTCGACGGTGCCCCTGGTCGAGACGTGGGCGACGTGCAGGTGGCCGCCGGTCGTGCGGGCCAGCTCGACGTCGCGGAACACCATCGCGTCCTCGGCCAGCCGCGGCAGGCCCGCCAGGCCCAGCTTCGTGGACCAGTAGCCGGCGTGCATCACGCCCTTGCCGGCCAGGGTCGTGTCCTCGGCGTGGCAGGTCACGGGCACGCCCAGCATCCGCGCGTACTGCAGGGCGTACTGCATGAGCTTGCCGTGCATGACCGGCCGGCCGTCGTCCGTGAAGCCGACGGCGCCGGCCTTGACCAGGTCGCCGAACTCCGTGAGCGTCTCGCCCTCCTGCCCCTTGCTGATCGCCGCGGTGGGGAAGACGCGGCAGAGGCCCGTCTCCTCGGCGCGGTCCAGGAGGTAGCGCACCATCGGCGCGTCGTCCACCGGCGGGCGGGTGTTCGGCATCGTGACCACGGCCGTGAACCCGCCGGCCGCCGCGGCGCGCGAGCCGGTGGCGACGGTCTCCTTCTCCTCCTGGCCGGGCTCGCGGAAGTGCACGTGGACGTCCACGAGTCCGGGAGCGCAGACCAGTCCGCCGCCGTCGAGCACGGGCAGGTCCTCGCGCGCCGGTGCGCCGAGGCCGAGGGCGACGAGACGGCCCTTCTGGACGTGCAGGAAGCCCGGCCGCGCCGACAGCTTCCCGTCGCGGCACAGGCGCACGTTCGCGACCAGGTACTCGGCCGGGATCCGCTTCCAGTTCCAATCCATGCTCAGTCCTCCCCGCGTCCGCCGGCGCGGACGCCGCCGCCGAGCTGCCGGGGATCGCCCCCGGACAGCAGGTAGATCACGGCCATGCGCACGGCCACGCCGTTGGTCACCTGTTCGAGGATCACCTGGCGCGGCCCGTCGGCGACCGCGGAGCTGATCTCCACGTCGCGGTTCATGGGGCCGGGGTGCATGACGAAGCACGACGGCTTGGTGTGCCGCAGCACGTCCTCGGTGACGCCGAACATCAGGTGGTACTCCCGGTTGCCGGGGAACACCATCTGGCTCTGCCGCTCGAGCTGGATGCGCAGGATGTTCAGCACGTCGGCGTCGGCCACCGCGCGCAGCAGGTCGTGCTCGACCTTCACGCCCAGGCGGGAGATGGCGGCCGGGACCATGGTCGGCGGCCCGCAGACCGTCACCTCGGCTCCCAGCTTCGTCAGCCCGTAGATGTTCGAGCGGGCGACGCGCGACTGCGCGATGTCGCCGATGATCGTGACCTTGCGGCCCTCGAGGTTCCCGAGGCGCTGCCGCATGGTCATGATGTCGAGCAGGCCCTGGGTCGGGTGCTCGTGCGCGCCGTCGCCCGCGTTGATCACGCTGGCCTTCAGCACGCGGCCCAGGTAGGCCGCCGCGCCGGGCGAGGAGTGGCGCACGACGATCATGTCGATCTTCATCGCCTGGATGTTCTCGGCGGTGTCGCGCAGGGTCTCGCCCTTCTTGAGCGAGGAGGTCGAGGCGTCGAAGTTGACGATGTCGGCGGACAGGCGCTTCTCGGCCAGCTCGAAGCTGATCCGCGTGCGCGTGCTGGGCTCGACGAAGAAGTTCACGACCGTCCGGCCGCGCATGATGGGCACCTTGCGGATCGGCCGGTCGAAGATCGTCCGGAAGGCCTCGGCGGCCTCGAGGATCGTCAGGATCTCCTCGCGCGACAGCTCCTCCAGGCCGATGAGGTCCTTGCTGCGCAGGCTCATCCCTCCTGCACCTCCCCGACGACCACTTCCTGGCGGTCGTCGAACTCCTTCACCTTGACCTTGATGATCTCCTTGTGGGAGGTGGGGACGTTCTTGCCGACGAAGTCCGGGCGGATGGGCAGCTCGCGGTGGCCGCGGTCGATGAGCACCGCCAGGCGGATCGCGCGCGGGCGGCCCCAGTCCATGATCACGTCGAGGGCGGCGCGCACCGTGCGCCCGGTGTACAGCACGTCGTCGACCAGGATGACGTTCTTGTCGGTGACGTCCATCGGGACGGTGGTCGCGTTGATCCGCGGCGCCGGGCCGATCGTGGAGAGGTCGTCGCGGTAGAAGGTGATGTCGATGGCGCCGAGGGGGACCTCGACCCCCTCCACCTTGCGGATCGCCTCGCCGATCAGGCCCGCCAGCGGCACCCCCCGGCGCTGCACGCCCAGCAGCACCAGGTCCGCCGTCCCCTTGTTCGCCTCGATGATCTCGTGGGCGATGCGGGTCAGCGCCCGGCCGACCTCGCTGCCGTTCATGATGGTGGTCTTCTCGACGAAGGACATCTCCACGCCTCCCGGGGGCGTCGCCGGACACAAAAAAAGGCAGGGCCTGAACGCGCCCGTGCCTGCCTGGTTCCGGTTCCGCCTCCTTTTGGGCCTCGCGGGGCCGCATTAAAAGGACAGCCGTCACTGTCTCGGGGCGAATCTAGCAGACCGGCGCCGCCGGCGCAAGGCCGGTCCCCACCGGACGGCTCTCGTCCCCCCCCATCGCGCTCGGCGGGACGTCCTCTTCCCGCCGCACTTCGTCCAGGACGGCGAGCATCTGCTCTCCGGTCTCGGTGGCGAACAGGCGGCGGCGGATGGCGGCCGCGCCCGGGAAGCCCCGGAAATAGCGCACGACGTGCTTGCGCACCACGTGCGAGCCGATGTGCTCCCCCTTCAGCCGGCACTCCTCGACGATGTGGCGTTCGACGGTCGCGAAGATCCCGGCCAAGGTCGGCGGCGTCCAGTCCCGCAGGCCCTCGGCCGCGTCCATCGCCTCGAAGAGCCAGGGATCGCCCGTGGCGGCCCGCCCCACCATGACGGCGTGGCAGCGGGTCGCGCGCACCATGCGGGCGTACGAGTCGCCGTCCACGACGTCGCCGTTGCCGATCACCGGGATCTCGAGGGTGTCGACCAGGTCGGCGATGCGGTCCCAGTCGGCCTCGCCGGTGAACTTCTGGGCGCGGGTGCGGCCGTGCAGCGTGACCCAGACGCAGCCCGCCTCCTGCAGCGCCAGGCCCACCTCGCGGTAGTTGACCGAGGATTCGTCCCAGCCGGTGCGGATCTTGGCGCTGACCGGCGCCGGGCTGGCCGCGACGACCGCGGCGGTGATCTCGGTCAGCAGGGGCACGTCTGCCAGCAATGCGCTGCCGCCGCACTTCGCGACGACCTTCTTGGCGGGGCAGCCGAAGTTGATGTCCAGCACGTCGAGCCGACGGTTCGCCATCATGCGGGCGGCGCCGGCCATCGCGGCGGGTTCGTTGCCGAAGATCTGCACGCCGACCAGACCCTGCTCCCCCTCGGTGTCCACGAGCCGCCAGGCCTGCGGGATGTCGTAGGTCAGGCCCTTGGCGGCGGTGAATTCGCAGAAGGCGATCCCCGCGCCGTGCTCGCGGCAGATGTCCCGGAACGCGCGGTCGGTCACCCCGGCCATGGGCGACAGGGCGGTGCGCACCCCGGCGAACCAGGGCGTGCGGGGGTCGATGCGGGCGGGCTTGCGGTCGAACACGGGGCTCCGGTCGCTGGGGAAAGGTCGCGCGAGCCCCCAATATAGGCGCGCCGCCGGGTCGATAGTCCGGCCGGCGCACCGGCGACGCGGAGGCCGCCTCCCCGCAGGAAGGCGGCCCTGGAGGGAGCCCGTTCAGATCACCGATACATCGATTTCACGTCGCCCCATCCGTACAGGTCGTCGACGTCCTCGGCGTCGTCGGCCTCGTCGACGTCGGCGTCCTGCGCCCCGGCCAGCGCCTTGTTGCCACAACCGCAGTCGCCGCGGTTGAACGCGCGCAGTTCATTGATCAGCCGCCGCGCCTCGGCGCGGGCGGAGTGCGACAGGCAGCTGTACCAGGGACGCGAGGCCAGGAACGTGTCGGCGGCGGCGATCGACGCCGCGGCGGTGTTCTCGACGCCGGCGGCCACGTTCAGCTTGGCGGCGATCAGCTGGCGGACCAGCCGCATCTGCAGGGTCAGGGCGGGCATGCGCAGCACGCACAGCAGTTCCTGCTTGCTGCGCTGGTGGTTGGCGATCCGCAGCTGGTTGACGGGCCACTCGCAGCAGTGGCGCTTCCACCAGGCCGGGCGGTGGGCGCACACGACCGGGGTGTCGCCGCCGCAGTCCAGGACCTGCTCGAAGGTCTTGATCGTGTCGCCGCTGGTCACGAAGGGCAGGAAGAAGGTGCCGATCACCGTGACGTCCCCCGTCATGTCCTGCGACCACTCACCGGAGGCCTCCATGGGGACGGCGTCGGCGTCCATCTCGAGCCGGACCGTGCCGGTGTGCTCCTCGAGGACGGCGCCGTCGCGGGTCGCCGCGACCGCATATTCCACGTCGACGTAGGGGTGGCTGGCACCGATCTTGACCATGCCTTCCATCGACCAGCCCTCGCAATCTGCCGTGGCGCTGAAGGCGTCCCAGCGGGTGGCCTGGGCGGAGCCGGCCAGCCCCACCACCAGGAGCGACAGCAGCAGCAAGCTCATCTTCTTGGACATCATCGACTTCCCTCCAGGGAACAGACCATCTTGTTGGTTGATTTAGTGCGCGGCGCTTCCGCCACCTCAAGATGATACATCATGCAAAAACCATAATACAACAATAAAAATGCGAATACATCAAATTAGACCCGCTGATCGGACAGGCCCTGGACACACGGGCCGCGATTCCCGCTGGTCATCCTCGAAAATTCCACGACAATGGGGGCTCCCCCCATCGGAGCGTGTCGGATGTCGACAACGGCGAGCCCCCGGATCAACCTGGCCCTGGTCAACGGCATGCGGAGCCTAGGCGGCGCCGAGCTCTGGCATCTGGACGTGGCCCAGGGTCTCAAGGAACGCGGCCACCGGGTCTTGCTGGTCGGCCAGCCGGGCTCGGAACTCCTGCGCCTGGCTGAGGAGGCCGGCCTCGAAACGGCCGGCGTGCCGATCCGCTGCGACGGGGCGCCCTGGACCCAGGCGCGCCTGCTGCGCCTGCTGCGGCGCCACGGCACGACCGCCGTGCTCTGCAACCGGCTCAAGGACCTCAAGGCCGCGGGGGTCGCGGCCCGCCTGGCCGGCATCGAGGTCGTGCTCAAGAGCCGCGAGAGCGACCACCCGTTGCGCCCGCGGCCTTATTACCGCTGGTACTACGGCCGGGTGGCCTCCGGGGTGCTGGTCAATTCGCGCGCCACGCTGCGCACCACGCTCGACAGCGCGCCGTGGCTGCTTCCGGAACGGGTCCACCTACTCTACAAGGGCATCGACGGCGGGCGCTTCCGGGTGCGGCCGGAGCCGCCGGGGCGTCCGGTGGTGGGCTTCGCGGGCAGCCTGGACGAGCGCAAGGGCGTGCCGCTGCTGATGGCGGCCTGGACCGGTGCTCGAGGCCTGGCCCGGCGAACCGCCGCTGCTGCGCCTCGCCGGCGAGGGCCCCCTGCGGCCGGCGCTCGCGACCTGGCGCGCCGGGCTGCGGGACCCGGGCAGCGTCGACCTGGCGGGTTGGGTCCGTGACATGCCGGCGTTCCACGGTTCGCTGACGCTGCTGGCGGCCCCTTCGCGGTACGAAGGCTTCGGGCTCGCCGCCGCCGAAGCCGGCGCCTGCGGCCGTCCCGTCGTCGCGACACGCGTCAGTTCACTGCCGGAGGTGGTGCATGACGGGGAGACGGGACTGCTGGTGGCCCCGGACGATCCTGCGGCCCTGGCCGCCGCGATCCTGAGGCTGCTGGACGATCGCGAACTGCGCCGACGGCTCGGCGCCGCCGCCGCCGCGCACGTCCGGACCGACTTCGACCGGACCGCGATGCTGTCGCGGCTCGAGGACCTGCTGCGGCCCGCGCCGCGGCCCAGGGAGGCGACGTGAGCGAACTGCGCGTGGCCGCGATCCAGACCTCGCCGGTGTTCGGCGAGACGGTCCGCAACCTCGAGGCCGCCCTGGCGCTGGTGCCGCCCGGGCTCGACCTGGCGGTCCTGCCCGAGCTGTGCACGACCGGCTACCAGTTCCGCGACCGCGGGGAACTGCGGGAACTGGCCGAGCCGGCGGACGGCCCGACCTCGCAACGCCTGGCCGCCGCCGCCGCGGCCACCGGCACCACCCTGGTGGCCGGCTTCGCCGAACGGGACGGCGAGCGCCTCTACAACAGCAGCCTGCTGGTGCGGCCCGACGGCACCGCGGCGCTCTACCGCAAGGTCCACCTCTTCTGGGACGAGAAGCTGGTCTTCGACCCCGGCGATCTCGGCTTCCCGGTCTTCGCGGCCTGCGGCACGGCGGTGGGCATGATGATCTGCTTCGACTGGATCTTCCCGGAGGCGGCCCGCAGCCTGGCGCGGCGCGGTGCGAAGCTCATCGCCCACCCCAGCAACCTGGTGCTGCCGCACTGCCCCGACGCCATGGTGACGCGCTGCCTGGAGAACCGCTGCTTCGCGGTGACGGCGAACCGGGTGGGTCGGGAGGAGCGGATCGCCGGGCGGCGTCTCGACTTCATCGGCCGCAGCCAGGTCTGCGGGCCGCGCGGGGCGCCGCTGGCGCGCCTGGACGGCGCCGCGACGGGCGCCGCCGCGGCCGCGATCGACCTCGCGCACGCCGACCCGCGCCTGACGCCGCGCAACGATCTGTGGGAGGACCGCCGGCCGGACCAGTACGCGGGCGGCTAGGCCGTGGCCTCGACGCCGGCCCGCCAGTCCTTCGGCACCACGACGACCCCGGCCTCGGTCACCTTGAACAGGCGGTGGTCGGCCTCGCGGTCCCAGCCGATGTGCATGCCGTCGGGGATCTCGGCGCCCTTGTCGACGATGGCGCGGTGGACCGCCGCGCGCTTGCCGATGCGCGCGTTGTCCATGATCACCGAGTCGACCACGTGGCAGCCGGCGTCGAGGTAGACGTTGCGGCCCAGGATCGAGCGCTCGGCGGTGCCGCCGGAGATGATGGTGCCGCCGCCGACGATCGAACCGATCAGCTGGCCGAGCGGACTGGTGCCGTCGAAGTGGTTGTGGACCGTCTTGGCCGGCGGCGCCGGCGCCATCCAGGTGCGGATGGGCCACTCGCGGTCGTAGAGGCTGAAGGGCGGCACCGGACGGATCAGGTCCATCGAGGCGGCGTAGTAGGTGTCCAGGGTGCCGATGTCGCGCCAGTAGCGGGGCTGCTCGGTCTCGTGGTCGAGGAAGGGGTAGGCCAGCACGCCGCCCTCGCGGACCATGGCCGGGATGACGTTCTTGCCGAAGTCGTGGGCCGATCTCGGGTCGCCGGCGTCCTTGAGCAGCTCGCTGACCAGGCTCTCGCGGTTGAAGACGTAGACCCCCATGTTGACCAGGCACCAGTCGGGCTTGCCGGGGATCGTCTTGGGGTCCGACGGCTTCTCCTGGAACCCCACCACCCAGCCCTGCTCGTCGACCTCCAGGATGCCGAACTCGTGGGCCTCGCTGCGCGGCACCACGACCGCGGCCAGGGTCAACCGCGCCTTGCGCCGGGTGTGCAGGACCATCAGCGTGGAGTAGTCCATGCGGTAGATGTGGTCCCCCGAGAGGATCAGCACGTAGTCGGACCGCTCGCGGTCGATGAGGTAGATGTTCTGGTAGATGGCGTCCGCGGTGCCGCGGTACCACATCTCGCCGACGCGGTGCTGGGGCGGGATGCCGTAGAGGAACTCCCCGGCTTCGTGGTTGAAGATCTGCCAGCCCTTCAGCAGGTGCTTGTCCAGCGAGTAGGATTTGTACTGCGTCAGCACGTAGATGCGGCGCAGGCCCGAGTTCCAGACGTTGCTGAGCGTGAAGTCGATGATGCGGTAGTTGGCGCCGAACGGCACGCCCGGCTTGGAACGCTCGTCGGTCAGCGGGCGCAGGCGCTCGCCGCGGCCGCCGGCCATGATCATCGTCAGGGTGTGGCGCGGCAGGTCGAGGATCTTCAGGGGCGCATCCGTCTTGCTGCCGACGCTCATGATCCCTCCAGGCTGCGGTAGAGTTCCTCGTAGGCGGCCGCCGGCACGTCCCAGCCGTAGTCCGCGGCCATGCCCCGCCGCGCGAGACTACTCCATCGACCCGGCTCGCGCCAAGCCTCGATCGCGCGCGCGAGGGCGGCGCCGAGCGCCGCGGGTGTGGCCTCGTCGAAGAGGAAGCCGACGCCGCCCGGCTCGTCGGCGTCGGTCACGGTGTCGGCCAGACCGCCGGTGCGCCGCACCACCGGCGGCGTGCCGTAGCGCAGGGCGTACAACTGGGCCAGGCCGCAGGGCTCGAAGCGCGACGGCATCACGAACGCGTCGGCGCCGGCGTAGAAGCGGTGCGAGAGGGCCTCGTCGAAGC
The DNA here is from genome assembly GCA_016706845.1 of bacterium. Taxonomy (GTDB): domain Bacteria; phylum Krumholzibacteriota; class Krumholzibacteriia; order LZORAL124-64-63; family LZORAL124-64-63; genus PNOJ01. The sequence goes on along the minus strand of JADJIV010000008.1, from coordinate 97,422 downwards.
CGCGCGGCGAAGGCGACCCGGCCGGGATGCGCCGCCGCGGCCGCGTGCAGGGCCTGCTCCAGGGCGGGTTCGCCGGTGCCCAGCACGGCCAGCCGCCAGCCGTCGCCCACCAGCGACGGGACGAGCGGCAGCAGCAGGTCGAGGCCCTTCTGCCCGGCCAGCCGGCCCACCGATGCGAGCAGCGGGCCGCCCTCCTCGAGCCCGAGCTCCCGCAGCAGGGCGGTGCGGCAGACCGCCTTGCCGGCCGGCGCCCGCTGCGAGTAGTTCGCGGGCAGGCAGCGGTCGGTGGCCGGGTCCCAGGCCTCGCGGTCCATGCCGTTGAGGATGCCCGAGAAGGCGGCGCCCCGGTCGCGCAGCACGCCGGCGAGTCCGCAGCCCGTCTCCTCGTCGGCGGTGACCTCGCGCGCGTAGGTCGGGCTGACCGTGTTGACCCGGTCGGACAGCAGGATGCCGGCCTTCATCAGGTTCAGCCCGCCGTGGAACTCCATCTCGCCGGGATGCCAGGCCAGGCGCGTGGGCAGATCCAGGCCCGTGAACTCCCAGCGCGGGTGGAGGGACTGGTGGGCGAGGTTGTGGATCGTCAGCACCGTGCGCGTCGCGGCCAGCGGCGTGCCGGCGCGCGACCAGCAGGCCAGGTCGACGGCCGCCAGGGCGGCCGCCGCGTCGTGGACGTGGACCACATCGGGAGCCCAGTCCAGCAGCACCGCCGCCTCCAGCGCCCCCTGCGCCAGCAGGGCCAGGCGCGGCAGCGTGTCCGCGAACTCGTCGACGTCCGCGTAACCGTAGATGCCCCGGCGGCCGAACAGATCGTCGTTCTCCAGCAGCAGCACGTCGGGGCCCGTGGCGCCGTCGGCGCGCCAGATCCGGCAGCGCCGCACCGCGCCGCCGCGGCGCACCGCGAAGGGCGGCAGTCCGGCGCAGGGCGCCAGCGCGTGGCGCTCCCGGTCGATGTCCCCGTAGAGGGGCAGCACGACCTTCACGTCGTGGCCGCGCGCGGTCAGGACGCCCGCGAGCGCCGCCACCATGTCGCCCAATCCGCCGGCCTTGGCCAGCGGCGCGTACTCGGCGGAAACCATCAGGATCTTCATCTCAGGCCTCCCGCGGCGCGGCGACTCCGTGCTCGAGCGCGAACGACTGCCGGAAGATCTGCGTGACGCCGGGCTCGAGGTCGAGGTCCCAGACGAACAGCAGCAGGTGTCCCTGGTAGGTCAGCCGGAACCCGTCCTCGGCCTGGGTCGCGGTGCGCACGGCGTGGACCCAGACCTCGGCCTCGTTGCCCATCTCCCAGCGCAGCGCGGCGCGGTGCAGGGGGACCAGCACCGCCAGTTCGCGGCGGCGGTCCAGGCGGACCGAATCCAGCGGCGTCGCCGGGTCGTCGCCGCCCGGCGCGTAGGCGCCGCCGTCGTACAGGGCCAGGTTCCACTCCGGCGCGAACCGGCAGCGCAGGCGTTCGGTGCCGGTGTTGCGCACCGTCCAGGCGATGTCGAAGGCCGCGCCCTCGCGCTGCAGGGTCACGGTCTTCTCCACCGACAACTGAAAGTCGCGACCGGCGCGGTCGCGGTAGCGGCCGTCGCGCCGGGTCTGGAAGCGCTCGTCCTCGAGGCTGCCGGTCTGGCCGAAGCGCGGCGCCGTCAGCGCCGCCGGCGCGGCCGCGAAGTCGCCCCCGTCCTGGCCGGCCATGTCCGGCAGCACGTCGGGGAAGCCGGCGTCGGGGTGCAGGAAGCGCTCGAGCAGCGAGTAGCGGGGCTGCGGGTCCACGGCCAGGGCCCGCTTGATCTCCGGCGTCACGCGGGTGACCAGGTCGTGGATGGAGACGCCCTGGTCCCCGCCGGACGCGTCGCCGCCGCCCTCGGCGGCCAGGGGCGCGCGTTCGATCTTCGTGTGGTAGGCCTCGCGCCGACGGCGCAGCGTGTTCTGGAGGTTCCAGTCCTCGCGCCGGTCCTCGAGGCCGACCAGGGCGCCGCCGCGGTCGGGCGACAGGTACAGTTCCAGCGCGTCGTTGCCCAGCCGCACGTCGGTGCCCGCGCGGCCGACCAGCGTCACCATCTGGGCGCGCGGCGGCGGCGCCACGGTCTGGATGATCTCGGTGCCCAGGATCAGGTGACGGTAGATCGCGTGCCGCAGATGCGGCAGGTAGAGGCCGCCGAAGACGCCATGCCAGTAGGCGCAGTTGCACTGGGCCCGCCACAGGTGGTCGCGGGCCTCGTCGACGCGCTGCTCGTCGGCCCCGGTGGCCTCGGCGGCGGCGATCTCCTCGTGCAGCAGCAGGGAGCGCCGCTGCATCAGCAGGCTCTCCTCGTACTTCTGGAAGAACTGCCGCCAGAAGCCGCCGCGGAAGAAGGGGCGCATCTCGTCCCAGCGGCCCTGATCGCGGTACGCGTGCACCGCGTCGGAGAAGATCTCGGCGGCCGGCATCGGCAGCGACCACTCCGACATCTCGAAGTAGCTGCCCGGCGGCAGGTAGACGCGCTCGCGCGGCGGCCGGGCCCGCAGCACCTCCGACGGGTGCGCCAGCTCCAGCCAGTCCGACTCGGCGGCCAGGGCCGCGCAGAAGCGGTCCAGCCAGCCGCGGCCGTAGACGAGGTCGTGGGTGCCGGGCCAGGCGCCGAACTTCTCGCCGTCGTCGATCATGACCAGCACGCCCTCGGGATCCCGCTCGTGCAGGGCGCGGCAGGCGGCCACGGTCTCGGACGGGTCGCGGAACGGGATCAGGTAGCGCAGCTGCTCGCTGATGGGCAGCAGGGCCACCTCGTGGCCGAGGTCGTCGGTCAGCAGGGGGCCCGTGGGTCAGGCGCTCCGGCGGCACGCCCGCCTGCACGAAGTGGTAGTCGTCGAGCAGGGCGAACTCGACGCCGGCGCGGGCCAGCGAACCGGCCAGGTGCGGCTCCCAGACGCGCTCGGCCATCCAGACGCCGCGGCAGTCGGCGCCGAGGTGCTGGCGCACCCAGTCGCACATCATGCGCAGCTGCCCGACGCGGTCGCGCTCCGGGATGGCGGCGAGGATCGGCTCGTAAAAGCCGCCGCCGAGCACCTCCACGCGCCCGGCGCGCACCAGGAAGGCCGCGCGCTCGAGCCACTCCGGGTGGTGCCGCTGCAGCCACTCCAGCAGCGGGCCGGTCACGTGCAGGCTGAAGCGGAACTGCTCGTGGCGCTCGACCCTCTCCAGGAACGGCAGGTAGCTGCTGCGGTAGATGTCCTCGATGACGTGGTCGAAGTTGCCGACCGGCTGGTGGTTGTGGATGCCGACGACGAGTTTCAAGCCTGACCTCCTGCGCGCAGCACGGGGATGTCCAGTCCGGGGTCCGCCTCGGCGCCCGCCAGCTCCAGGGCCTGGCTCAGGTGGCGGCGGAACGTGGTGTCGAATTCGCGGGCGTAGTCGGTGGGGTTGTCGTCGCCGTACCACCAGAACCAGTCGCTGCTCTCGGCGTTGGCCATGGCCGTCATCGCGGCCGCCAGCCTGCCCGCGCAGCCGGGACCGACCCGGGCGGGATCGGGCGCCTCCACCTCGACGCCGCCGGCCAGCCGGACGCGGCGCAGCGCGCCGGCCGCGGCCAGGCTCCCCTGGAAGCGGTCGCGCACGCGCGCCAGGTACTCCCAGCCGCGGTTCTTCTCGGCGTGGCCCACCCAGGTCGTGAAGTCGGCCCGGATCCACGAGCCGGCGCAGACGCGCGTCAGCTCGCCGACGCGCCCCCCCGAGTCGAGATGTTCGCCGAAGGTCTCCCACTGCAAGTCGGGCGCCTCGGCGACGGCCTGGTACATCGTCTGCAGGAAGTCGCTGCCCGTTGTGCTCGTAGAACTCCCAGGGATTCTCCCCGTCCAGGACGATCGGCACGACGCAGCCCGCTCCCCGGTCCGGCAGCTCGGCGCGGATCGCCCGCAGGTGCCCGAGCAGGTCGGCCACGGCGTCCGGCGCCCGCCACGACTGGTAGCGGAATCCCAGCGCGTCGCTGAGGCCGGTGTCGCGGAAGAACAGCGCCGGCGCCCCGTCGCCGCCCCAACGCCAGGCCTGGAAGTGCCGGTGCGGGGCGTGGGCCTGGCCGCCGCGCTCCAGGGATCGTGCGAGCACGCCCTGGTCGGTCGCCGCCCAGAGCAGCCCCTCGGTTTGCAGCACGCGCAGCGCCTCTTCGCTGACCGAACCCTCGGCCGGCCACATGCCGCGCGGTCGTACGCCGAGCACCCGCTCGGTCTCGTCCAGGGCCGTCTTGACGTGGAACCAGGCGTCGCCGGGGTAGCGGAAACGGGTCGCCGGCAGCGGCAGACCGGGCAGGGCCTCGTGGGCCGCCTCGGTGTCGCAGAGCAGGGGCAGGATGGGGTGGTTCAGCGGCGTGCAGGAGATCTCGATGCACCCTTCGGCGGCCGCCTCGCGGTAGGCCGGCAGCACGCCCTGCAGGAACTCGTGCTGGAGCGCGAGCAGCTCGTCCTTGTCGGCGGCCGTGTAGCCGGCGCCGCGGGCGACCAGGCGCGCCACGGCCGGGTCCTCGCGCAGCGTGCGCCCGCACCAGGCCAGGTGGAAGAGCACCTGCAGGTCCAGCAGGTCCCGGTCCGTGAACCGCTCGGCGCGGCCGATCGGCACCTCGACCCCCTCCCCCCGCTGGAGCCAGAGGGCGCGCAGGCGGGGGAACTCGGCGAAGCGGCGCGCGTGGTGGAAGGCGAAGAAGTCCCGCACGATCCGCGCGCGGTCGGCGGCGTCCAGGTCGGCGGGCGCGGCCCGGGCCAGCAGCAGGTGGTCGTCGGGCACGCCGGCGGCCGCCGCCTCGATCTGCCGCAGCAGCGAGGGCACGACGTTGAACACGGCCCGGGCGCCGGGCCGCTCGACCACGTAACGCACCATATCGTAATAACTTAAAAGGGCGTGCAGGCGGACCCAGGGCATGCGCGGCCGGCCCCAGGGCCGGCGTCGGTGTAGTCCGGCTGGTGCATGTGCCAGAGCACGGCGACGGACAGGGGCTGGGCGGTCATCTCGCTCCCTCGAAAAAAAAACGTGGGCGGCCTGGAACCCCGGCCGCTGACCCTGCGTAGAATACAACATCGGATCGGACAAGCAACTCAGGACCGACCCCGATCCTCGGAACAGAACGCGAGAGTGGTTCCCCCAGAGTCGAGAGCAGTGCAAGAGTCGAGAGTAGTGCCAAGTCGAGAGTAGTCCCAGAGTCGACAGCAGTGCGAGTCAAGCGTGCAACGGCGGGAGCGGGGAAACCCGCTCCCGTCGTTTTACGCCCCTGGCGCGGAATCCTCCTTGGGCGGCGCACCGGGATCGGCTAAGATCTCCCCCGGCACGAACCCGGAGGAACGACGGCATGGCGCGCGTGGAACTGCGAGGAGTCGGCAAGACCTACCCCGGCGGCGTGATGGCCGCCGAGGACGTGAACCTGGACGTCGCCGACGGCGAGTTCGTCGTGCTGGTCGGCCCGTCGGGCTGCGGCAAGTCCACGACCCTGCGCATGGTCGCCGGCCTGGAATCGATCACCACCGGCACGGTCAGCATCGGCGGGCGCATCGTCAACGACGTGGAACCCAAGGACCGCAACATCGCCATGGTGTTCCAGAGCTACGCCCTCTACCCCCACATGACGGTGCGCGAGAACCTGGCCTTCGGCCTGAAGCTGCGCGGCGCGACCCGCGAGGAGACCGCCTCGAAGGTCGCCGCGGCGGCCGGCGTGCTGGGCATCGACGACCTGCTCGACCGCAAGCCGCGGGCCCTGTCCGGCGGCCAGCGCCAGCGCGTGGCGCTGGGGCGGGCCCTGGTGCGCGACCCGGACGTCTTCCTCTTCGACGAACCGCTGAGCAACCTCGACGCCAAGATGCGCGTGCAGATGCGCACCGAGATCTCCCGCCTGCACCACAGCCTGCGCGCCACGATGCTCTACGTCACGCACGACCAGGTCGAGGCCATGACCATGGGCCAGCGCATCGTGGTCATGCACAAGGGCCGCGTGCAGCAGGTCGACACGCCGCTGAACCTGTACGAGCGGCCCGCCAACCGCTTCGTGGCGGGCTTCATCGGCTCGCCGGCGATGAACTTCCTCGACGGGCGGCTGGTGCGCGACGGGGGGCTGCATCTGGCGCTGAAGGACGGCGCGGCGCTGCCGTTGCCCGCCGGCTGGGAACCGCCGGCCGCGGCGCTCGGGCGCGATGTGGTGCTGGGCGTGCGGCCGGAGCACCTGGACCTCGTCACGGGCGGCGGCTTCGCCGCCCCGGTGCAGGTCATCGAGCCGCTGGGCAACGAGACGCTGCTGTACACCGAGATCGGCGGCGCGCCGGTGACCGTCCGCGGACCGGGCCGCGTGGACGCCGTCGTGGGCGGGGCTGTGAATCTGCTGCCGCGGGCGGGGCATCTGCATCTGTTCGATGCGGGCAGCGGTGCGGCTCTGGCGAGCTGACCGGCACCCGACGCCCGGGTTCAGCGCCGGTCCGGGAGCCGGACCTCCACCGCCGGCCGCAACCGCTCGGCCCCCGGTCCCTCCAAATCCCAATCCACGACCTCCCGGCCCGCCTTGTTGCGGGTCACCGTGACGCTCAGGACCGCGTCCCCGACATCCACCCGTCCCGACAGCCGCGGCCAGTCCGCCGGCAGTGACGGCGCGATCGTCACGCGTGGCGGGTCGGCCGCGAGATCGGCCCGCACGCCCAGGTAGTCCTCCCCCACGTTGCGCAGCAGTTCGCTCAGCGACCAGGCCTGGCTGGTGGCGCCGCCGAACTCGTCATTCGTTGCAGCGCGATCGCCGTCGCGGATCTCCTGCAGCGTGCCGACGGCACCCTCGTCCAGGATCTCGTCCAGCAGCATGCGCGTCTGTGCGAAGCCGTCGCGCGGTGCGGCCAGCGCCGACACGTACGGCCCCGAGAGCCAGAGCCAGACGTCGCCGTTGTGGTAGGCCTCGTCGTAGTAGTAGCGGTCGAGCCAGAGGTGGCGCGGGTGGTAGTTCGGGTCGGCCGCGTCCAGGGAGCGCACGCCCCAGGGTGTGACCGTGTGCTCGCGGTTCTCCGCGACGATGAGGCGGCGCTGGTCCGCGTTGAACAGCTGCGGGGAGACCAGCAGGGCGAGCAGCCCGTTGGGGCGGTGCTGCGCGTCGGGCGCGCCGTCGCGGTTCAAGTGGTCGGCGATCCGCTCCCCGACGACGAAGCGCTGCTGGAAGGCGTTCTCCAGGCGCCGGGCGGCGACCGTGTAGCGGCGGGCCAGGTCGTCGCCCTTCAGGCCGGCGGCCTCGCCGTCGCAACGGACGGCCAGTTTCGCCGCCGTCAGCAGACCGCGGTGGAAGAGCGCCTGGGCTTCGACGGCCCGGTTGCCGCGCGGCGAGTAGGGGTTTTGCTCGCCGCCGCCGTCCATCCAGGTCTCGCCGTCGCCGTGGGTCAGGAAACCCTCGGCGTCGACGGCGTGGGCCAGCGCCCCCTCGCAGGCGCGCAGCACCACGGGCGTCATCTCGCGGGCGAAGGCGATGTCGCCGGAGCGCCGCCAGTACTCGTCCAGGGCGCGCACGAACCACCAGGTGCCGTCGATGCTGGCGTACTGCACCTGGTCCACGGTGACGAAGTTGGGCACGCGGCCGAAGCGCGGGCTCGCCGGGTTGCGGTCCTGGTAGGCGGCGAAGGAGCGCAGGATCTCGCGCGCCGTGGCGAAGTCCAGGCCCGCGGCCAGCGCCCCGGGCAGCACGATGAAGGTGTCGCGGCCCCAGTAGGTGGTGAACCAGTAGAAGCCGGCGTAGACGCCGACGCCGCGCTGCTCCATCACCAGGTTGTCCAGCGAGACGCGGGCCCAGGCCAGGGCGCGGTCGTCGCGCGCGACGCCCGTGGACAGGCGCGCCGGGTCGGCGAGATCGGCGAGGCGGGCCGCCCGCGCGGCCGCCAGTGCGGGCGCTTCGTCCAGCAGGCGCTGGGCGCGCGCGGCGGCGGCGGCGGCCGTCGCGTCGGCGGCGATCACGGCCTGCACGCGGCCCGACGGCACCTGCGGCGGGATGCGCCCGCGGATCTCGCCGGCCTCCCAGGGCGTGGCCGATTCCATGGCCTTGCGGGCCGCGTCGACGGGGTAGCGCCGCGGCAGGTAGCGCCCGGTCGGCGCGAAGTCGGCGGCGCCCGTGACCGCCACGGCCAGCCAGGGCGGGTTGCGTTCGCCGGCGGCGGCTTCGGCGCGGTCGGTGCGCGCGACGCTCAGCACGCCGCCCTCCCAGACGGTCAGGTACTCGGGCCGCGCGACCTTCCACAAAAACCGCATGTCGACCCGCGGCACGAAGGCGAAACCGCCCGGCGGCACGCCGTCGTAGACGACCTGGAAGCCGTCGCTGCGGTCCAGCAGGGTGACGGTCTCCACGACGACGGCGCCGTCGAGGCGGTAGAAGCGCTGCAGCCGGTCCGGCAGCACGGCGGCCGAATCGGCCGTGGCTGCGGACAGCTCGCGCCCGTCCTGCAGGCGCAGCGACCAGCCGTCCAGCAGCTCGTGCATGGCGATGTAGAAGCCGTGGTAGCTGCGCGTGTCCTCTCCGACCGCGCAGCCCGCGAGGTGGGCGGCGCCCTTGTCGGTGAAGATGACCTCGCGCGGGTGGGCGGGCGTGACCGGGATCGCCAGCTCGTCGAGGATCTCGGCAGCGGCGGGCGCGGCCGTCGCCAGCGAACACAGGCAGATCAGGCTGGACAGTCGCATCGGAACTCCTTCCCGTGAGGGCAACACGATACCCCGTGGGGGCGCCGGTTCCAACCACGGGAAGCAGTTCCGGCCGGGCTGGACTTTCAAGACTCCTATGGTACGGTATGCGCAACGAAGGGAAGCGAGCCATGCCCTCGTATTCGAAGATGCGATGTCAGACCTTCACCCTGGCAGCCCTGCTCTGCCTGGCCGCCACGTCCCGGGGCAGGGACCGCACCGACTTCGACTTCGTCCTGGCCGGCGACATGAGCCGCTACATCGTGGTCAACGGCATCCATGGCTGGGACCAGGCCTGCGCGGCGATGGCCGCAGCGGGCCCGGGCGCCTTCCTGGTTTCCCCCGGGGATCTGAATCAGGATGGCACCAACCCCGCGAGCATCGTCTACGACACGGTCGAGGCCGAGATCGGCCCCGGCTTCCCGTTCTTCCCCGGCGTCGGCAACCACGAGCTGGACCCGATCAACCTCCCGACGCTGCAGTGGATCCGCGGCTTCGACAAGGGCGGGCCGGACTTCCCGGTCCATCCGGGACCGGCCGGCAGCGAGACGACCACCTATTCCTGGGACCACGGCCACGCCCACTTCGTGATGCTCAACGAGTGCTTCGACGGCGCCAGCGACGCGGGCGCCCTCGAGGGCAACTGGAACCCAGCGCTGGGCGAGTGGCTCGAAGCCGACCTGACGGCGACGACGCAACCGTTGATCTTCGTGTTCGGCCATTTCCCGGCCTGGCCGCAGCGCGACCGGGACACCAACCAGTCCATCCACGCCACCGACACGGACTTCAACGCCTACGGCGGCGGCGTCTACCGCGACGCGCTCTGGGACATCCTGACCCGGCACGACGTGACGGCCTACGGGTGCGGGCACACCCACTGCACGAGCGTCGTGGATCTGCAGGGAGTCTGGCAGCTGGACCAGGGCCACGCCCGCGGTCCCGTCACCTTCTATCCCATGAGCACCTTCCTGGTTGTCCACGTCCGGGCCGGCGGCGCCGTGATCGTGGACACCTGGCGGCAGCCCCACACCGAGGGCATCGGCAACGAGGCGCCCTACGCCCTGGCCCACGTCGACACCATCCGCGCGGCGGACCCCGCGACCGTCGCGCCGCCCGCGCCGCTCCTGGCCGCCGGTCTGCGCGTCTCCCCCAACCCCTTCAACCCGTCCCTGCAGGTGGAGTGCAGCCTCGCGGAGCCCCGCGAGCTGCGCGTCGGCGTCTTCGACCTGCGCGGCCGGCTGGTGGCGGGGTTGTGGCAGGGCGTCATGCCCGCCGGCACGCGCGTCCTGCGCTGGGACGGCCGCGGTTCCGATGGGCGCGCCGCGTCTTCGGGCACGTACGTCGTGCGCCTGGACGACGGCCGCGACGCGACGAGCCGTTCCGTCACGCTGGCCCGCTGAACCCGCGGCGCCGATGAACGAGGGCCCCGGTCCGAAGACCGGGGCCCTCTGCGGTTCACTCTGCCCGTGTGGTTACTTCACGAGCATCATCTTGCGCACGCCCACCTCGCCGTTGAGCTCGAGGCGGTAGAAGTAGACGCCGGCCGGCGACAGCTGGCCGGTCGCGTCGCGGCCGTCCCAGGTCATCGCGTGGGGCCCCTCCTCCAGACGGCCCTCGTGCAGGGAGCGCACGAGCCCGCCCTTGAGGTCGTAGACGCGCAGCGAGGCCGGCCCGGCCCGGTGGACCGTGAAGGCGATCTCGGTCTGCGGGTTGAAGGGGTTCGGCCGGTTCTGCTCGAGCGCCAGCCGCGACGGCGTCAGGTCGGGAGCCGCCGTGGTCTCGCAGAAATGCAGGACGTCGAGCGGCAGGACCTGCGGGCTGGCGAGGCTGTAGTTGTCGGCGTCGACGGTGAACGAGCGGTTGGCCTGGTCCGTGCACTCGTAGACGTCGTTCACCAGGTACTTGTACTCGGTGAAGATCTGGCTCGAATCGGCGAACACGACCGACGTCGTGTAGATGCCGTCGCCGGCCGTCGCGTCCGGCGCGACGCCGTTGTCGAGCATGACGTTCAGCGACGGGATGTCCCAGCTGAAGCTCGGAGGCGCGACGTTGCTCGTGGTGCCGTTGACCGTGACCACGTCGCCCGGGCCGACGGGCGTCTGGCCGACGTTCGCGTCCACGCGGAACACGACGTTGACCGGCCGCCAGGTGGTGGAGCAGCGGTCGTAGTGGACCACGGGCATGGCCAGCGGGCCGAGGGCGCCGCCGACGATGTCGAAGAGTTCGTCGTTCAGGAAGACGCCGCGGTCGCCCTGCGCGAAGCACTCGTAGGCGTCGTTGAGCAGGAACTTGTAGGTCACGTTCTTGCGCGAGCCCGCCGGGAAGGTGACGACGGTGGAATAGATGCCGTCGCCGGCCGCCGCGTCCGGGGTGACGCCGTCGTCGGCCAGCAGGTTGATCGAAGGAACGGTGTAGTCCAGCGGCGCGTCGGAGCCGTTGACCGCCACCAAGTCGCCGGGCGCGTAGCCGTAGACGTTCAGGTCCACATAGAGCAGCACGTCGATGGCGTGGGTGGTGAACTGGGTCGGGTCCTGGTCGTTCCACCACACGTCCAGCACGTCCTGGGCGCCGGTGGCGAGGTCCATGACGTGGTTGCGGTTGCCGGCGATGGGCTCGTAGGTCACGCAGTCGTAGACCCACTTCCACTCCAGGTTGGCCGTGGCGGTGCCGGCGCCGCAGTTGCCGGGCAGGCAGAAGTCGGCGGCGACTTCGTAGACGTCGCCGCCCTGGTCGATGCCGTTGGTGCCGTCGCACAGCGACCAGGTCAGGGGCAGGGTGCCGCCCTCGACGGTGAAGTCGCCGTAGGGGGGCGTCTGGGTCGTCAGGAACTGGCTCATGCGGCCGCGGAACACGACGTTCTTGAGCGCGAAGCAGGTGGTGCTGCCGGCGACGATCGGGTTGCCCGCGAGGTCCTGCACGTTGCTCACCGTCACGGTGTACATCGTGGCGCTGGCGCCGATGTCGGCGGCCAGGGTCAGGTGCACGACGTTCAGGTTGAGGGCGTCGCGCGCGGCGGCGTTGACCGTCGCCCCGGTGACCAGGTAGTTGCCCGGCACCTGCGAGGTGGCGAGGCCCACGGGCTCGCTGAAGGTGACGTCGACGACGCCGGTGTTGATGTGCTGCGCGCCGGTCAGGGTCGGCGCGTCGTTGTCGGCGGCGTTCATGACGGTGAACGCCAGGTAGTCGAACATCGGGATGTCGATGGGCGTGTCCCAGGTCGTCGAGCCCGGGGTGGACAGCTGGCTGGCGTCGTTGGCGGCGGCATCCAGGGGGCCCTTGGTCGGGCTGTCCTGGGTGACCCAGGCTTCGACGTTGATGTTCGCCCCGGGCGCGACGCCCAGCGAGGCGAGCAGCACGCCGATCTCGGCGAAGCCGTTGCCGGCGATCCAGCCGAGCGCCCCGGTGCCGGGGGCCGACAGGTTCGCCCAGGCGGTGCCGTTCCAGTACAGTCCGCCCTGCCAGTTGTTGTCGAGGTTCACGTAGAACATGAAGTCGGGCTTGTTGGCGGCGAGGCTCCACTCCAGCTGGCGGCCCCAGGGATCGCTGGTGCCGCCGGCGGCGGTGCCCACGTCGATGGCGATGCCCAGCTGGACCGAGCCGAAGTTCCCGTTCTCGTGCTCGAAGCCGACGTAGAGCTTCACGGCGTCGTTGGTCACGTAGAAGTCGCCGATGTCGACCTGGGAGAACTGGGTGTCGCCGCCGTCGGCGTCCAGCAGGTTGGCCGGATTGAAGTCGTTGACGCCGTCGACGGCGATGGTCTGCGGCACCTGGGCCGCGAGCGCCGCCGGCAGGGCCAGGGCGATCACGGCCAGCAGCGCGGCGCGGACCGGGATTCGGGTGGTGCGCATGGACATCCTCCTCATTTCACCAGGGTGAGCGACCGGGTGGCGACCCGACCGCCGTGAACGAGCTTGCAGACATAGGTGCCGGCAGGCAGGGAGCGGTCGTCGTCGCCGACGCCGCGCCAGACCACCGCGTGGGGGCCGGGGGCCAGCGGTCCGTCGACCAGCACGGCCACGCGTTCCCCCTTCAGGTTGAAGACGGCCAGACTGACGGGCGCCGCCTCGTCGCCGGGCAACTCGAAACGGATCACGGTCCGGGGATTGAAGGGATTGGGGTACGGAGGCGACAGCAGCAGGGCCGCCGCTGCCGGCGGGGCCGCGGTCGCCGACCAGCCGTCGGGCCGCCCGTCGCCGTCGCCGTCGACGGTGAAGGTCCAGACGGTGTCGATCGTCGGCAGGGCGGCCGCCGCGTTGCTGGGCGCCGAGTCGCCACCGAGCACGCCGCCGGGCTCGGGGTCCCAGCACAGCGACGCCACCACCGAGAGCGTGGCGCCGGCGGGCACCTGTCCGGCGCCCAGCCCGAACAGGGTGTCCCAGGGGATGGCGAGCTCGCTGCCGCCGAGGTCGCCGTGCAGGTGCTGGGAGTCGAAGGCCGACTCGATCTCGCCGGTGAGGTCGGCGGTCGTCGTCGGCGAGAGGATCCGCCAGAAGGAGTCGCCGTCCCAGACGGACTGGTGCTGGTAGCAGCCGTACTGGAAGTCGGCGCGGAAGCCGGGCGCCGTGAAGACCGCGCCGCGCTCCCAGACGTCGATCGCCGCGAGGTTCGTCTGGCCCGCCGGTCCGCCGGGGTCGGTGTCCAGGTACAGGAGCCAGGAGTTGCCGCTGACCCGGCCGTCGACGGCCAGGTAGAGGTAGGCGTCGTCCCAGGCGGCGTGCAGGCCGTCGATCTCGTTGCTGGCGGTCCACGACGAGTCGTTCGGGTCGGCGAGCGCCGGGTACGCGTCCCACTCGCCCGCCTCGAGGCGCCCGTCGATCGCCACCAGCGTCGGGGCGCGCACCGCGACCGCGACCTCGTCGGCCGCGGTCACCGGCGCGTTGCCGGCGCCGCCGGGGTCGCGCACGGCATCGGCGTCCAGCAGCAGCCGCAGGTCGGCGGGATCCAGGGCCGCCAGCGCCGCGCCGTCGGCGGCGTCCAGCTGCAGGGTGAGCGCGAAGCCGGCGATGGTCTCGACCACGTCGGTCGCGGCGCCCAGCACGAGTTCTGCCGCGCCGTCGGCATCCGCGTCGATGCCGAAGCCCGTCGGGTCCAGCGTGGCCGGGGCGGCCGCCTGGTCGAACGCGACCACCAGCCGGCGCGACGTGGGGTAGTAGTCCGCGGCCACGGGAAGCGGCCCGAGGTCGTCGGTCAGGTCCGCCGCCAGCGCGCGCAGTTCGGCGATCTCGCCGCCGGCGCCCGGCGCGCTCGTCACGCCGGCGAACAGCCGCACCGCGAAGGCGCCCGCGCCCTTGATCTCGTCGCCCTTCATGAGCGTGCCCGCGAATTCGCCCTGGTGCGCGGCGCCGGCGGTGCCCAGCACCCAGGCCGCGGTCACGCCGGTCCAGGGGTTGCGCTGGCCCATGTAGGCGGCGTCGGCGACCCAGACGCGGTCCATCTGCGCGTTCCAGATCAGGTCCACCAGCGAGGGCGAAAATCCGCTGCGGATCCAGTGGGTGCCCGCGCCCACGCGGTAGACGGCCTCCAGGAAGCTGTCGCCCTCGGTCAGGGAGATCTCCTTGGACACCTCGCCGCGCACCGCGCGCAAAGTCACGGTCGGCCCGGCGCCCTGGACGATCTGCAGGTCGTAGGTCTCGTGCTGGTGGTCGGGGCCCACGTCGCTGAAGGCGCCGACGTGGTTGGAGTCGTTGTAGTCGGCCTCGCCGTTCCAGGACGCGTTGTCGCAGCCGATGGCCGTGTCCCCGAGGCCCGGCCCCTTCACGAACAGGTTGACCAGGCGGCCGCCGGCGGTCTCGAAGACCGCGAACAGGCGGTCGTTGTACAGGACGAACTCGTCGTACCCGTCGTGGTCGATGTCGGTCGCGTAGGCGGCCGTCGTCTGGACGTACAGGCCCGCGGCCCAGCGCGAGGCCTCGGCGTAGAGCAGCGCCTGCTTCACGTGCGCGGAGTAGTTGTGCTCCCAGCCGGGGATCGGCCCCACGATGCCCTCGTGCCACGCCGTCTCGTAGAGGTTGGTCATCATCACGTACCAGCCGGCCTGCGAGATGTGGTTGTCCGGGGCCGCCATCAGCGCGGTGTAGGCGTCGTTCCAGAGGGCGCCGTAGTTCTTGCAGCTGCCGCCCGCGCCGGCGCAGCTGCCGCCGCCGTCGCCGCCGGAGACCCAGGGCACCCAGCCGGCCCAGTGGCCGTACCAGCCGTTGTCGCCGCCGCCGTAGCCGCCGGTGCCGCCGATCTCGTTGTAGGTGCCGGGGACGGGCGAGAAGCTGTCGCCGTCGAAGTTGGGGTTGCTGAGGGCGTCGGCCAGCTTCCAGGTCGAAAGCCAGGCGCTCTCCTGGCTGCACTTGTTGACGAACCAGTCGTAGGTCTCCTTGGCGTTCGGCGTGGCCGAAGCCCAGCCGCCCATCTCGGCGATCGCCTCCCAGTCCTCGCCCGCGACCGCGATGCGGTACTCCCCCACGCCCGACGCCGCCAGGCCCGCCAGGATGTCCAACGAGCCCTGGCCGTTGCCGCCGACGATGTTGCCGGTGAAGGTGCGGTCGCGCGGGATCAGCCGCAGGCCGTTGGCCGCCAGGAAATGGATCTGGTGGTTGTCGTGGCCCTGCAGGTGGACGTCGTCGTCCAGGATGACGCCCCAGACGCCGTGCGGCTGGAAGTCGTCGCCGATCCAGTCGTTGACGCCGCTGGACGGGTAGCCCGAGGTGTTCAGCCAGACGCGCTCGGGGACCCAGGCGACGTGAGGCTCGTAGCCGTAGCGCGCGGCGACCATGTCGGATTCGACGGAGACCGCCCAGTCGTTCATCTCGTCGCGCACGAAGGGCATGATGTGCTGCGCGTAGGCGGAGGTCAGCAGGCCGGCCCAGCCCGCGGCGGCGCCGTCGGCCAGCCAGCCGTTGAAGTCCTGCGGGTCGCCGTTGTGGTGCGCCCACTCGGCGGCGGTCTGCAGCGTCCCCGAGAGGTGGAAGTTGCCCGGGACGCCGGTCCCCTGGTGCACCTGCAGCGCCTCGTCGAAGCCGCTGCCCTCGAGGTCGTCGCTGCGGCCGTGGAAGACGTCGCTGTAGCCGAGGCCCTGGTTGCCGTGCAGCACCAGGGCGCAGTTGGCGGCGTAGAGCTTGTCGGGAGGATCGCTGACGACGATGGACTCGCCCCCGAGGGTCGTGACCGTGATCGTCAGCGGACCGTCCGGCAGGTCCGTCGGCAGGTCCAGCCAGATCGCGTCGGGTTCGCCGGCCCGCTTGCCGGCCCCGGCTGCGGCGTAGAGTCCGCTGGAAGGCGTGAGACGGCCGTCGAAGAGGGTCTTCGCGCCGGCGTCGCCGGACTCGCAGATCACCCGCAGCGGCACGTCGGCCGGACCCGCGGTCAGCGCGCTGCCCGGGAACAGGCCGGCCGGTCGCTGCGCGAGGCTCAGGAAGCTGATGCGCAGCCGGTCGGCGCCGCCGCCGCGGTGGCGCGTCACCGCCAGCACGTCAGCGCAGGGGGGCAGTCCCGGCAGGCGGCCCACGCCGTCGACGCCCAGGACGGTCACCGTCTCCCCGACGGGGAGGGCGGCGGTCGCCTGCTCGGCGCGGCCCTGCGGGGCGAGCGCGGTCCCGAGCATGGTCCCGAGTATGGTCCAGAGCACGAGGATCCAGACCGCGGCCGGTCCGCGGAACGATCGGTGCATGGCATCCCCCCGGGCGACAGGTCGGCCTGTGTCCGCCACGAAACACACGAAAACGGGCGCGACGGGACGGCCTCCGGGCGTCCGACGCGCAGGATCTCACAGAAGATTGTATCAAAACATGTTGGGTAATTGCAAGTGGCATCGGCCGGTGGGCCCGGCTCAGCCCTTCACGCCGCCCAGGGTCAGTCCGGAGATCAAATAGCGGCTCAGCAGCAGGAACAGCACCACCACCGGGATGCAGACCAGGACCGAGCCGGCGGCGTAGTTGGCCCATTCGGTCTGGTAGGAGGAGGCCAGGGACTCGAGGCCCAGCGGCAGGGTGTGCAGTTCGGCGCTCGGCAGCATGACCCGCGCCACGATGAACTCGCTCCAGCCCGTCATGAACGAGAACAGTCCGGTGATGACCAGGGCCGGGGCGCTCAGGGGCAGGGTCACGCGGCGGAAGGCCTGGAAGCGGCTGGCGCCGTCGATCAGCGCCGCCTCCTCGAGGTCGACGGGGATCGTGTCGTAGTAGCCCTTCATGGTCCAGATGCAGAACGGGAGCGCCGTGGCCACGTAGGCGATCACCACCCCGAGCAGGGTGTCCACCAGCTGGACCTTGCGCATGATCATGTACAGGGGCAGCAGCAGCATCGTCGCGGGGAACATCTGCGTCACGAGGATCCCCTGCAGGGCGGCGCCGCGCCCGCGGAAGCGCGAACGGGAGAAGGCGTAGCCGGCGAGGCTGGCCAAGGAGACGCCGATCAGCGCCGTGCTCGCCGACACCAGCAGGCTGTTGCGCAGCCAGGTCGGGAACGGCTTGTCCAACAGGATGGCGCGGTAGGCCGCCAGCGTGGCGTCCGCCGGGATCAGGCGCAGGTCGGTCGTGTAGAGCTGGTCGCCGGGCCGCAGCGAGATGTTGACGACCTGCAGGATCGGGTAGACGGAGAACAGCACGAACAGCCAGACCAGCGCGTGCACCCACACGTGGCTCCAGAGCCGGGCCGCCGGGCGCGCGCGCATCAGAAGGCCTCCCTGTCCGCGGCGCGCTGGTAGATCTTCACGATCCCGAACAGGGTCAGGAAGATGAAGACCGAGAAGGCCGCCGCGTAGCCGTAGCGGTAGTAGGTGAAGGCGGCCTTGTAGACGTAGGTCACCAGGATGTGGCTCTTGTCGCCGGGCTCGCCCTGCTTGGTCACCAGCCAGATCACGTTGAGGTTGTTGAAGGTCCAGATCGTGCCCAGCACGATCGCCGGCGTCAGCACCGGCCTGAGCATCGGCAGGGTGATGGCGGTGAAGCGGCGCCAGGCGCCGGCCCCGTCGATGCGGGCCGCCTCGTAGAGCTCCTCGGGGATGCTCTGCAGGCCGCCCAGGGCCACGACCATGATGAACGGGAAGCCGAGCCAGATGTTCGTGATCGTCGCGGCGGCGAAGGCCGACCACTCCCCGCTCAGCCAGCCCACCGCGCCGAGCCCCAGCTTGCCCAGCAGCAGGTTCACCGAGCCGTACTCCAGGTTGAACATGCCGCGCCAGGTCAGCGCCGAGATGTACTGCGGCATGGCCCAGGGCAGGATCAGCAGAGCGCGGTACAGCGGCCGGCCGGGCAGGCGCCGGTTCAGCAGCAGGGCCGCGCCCACCCCCAGCGTCACGTGGAAGACGAGGTTGACGCCCGTCCACAGGAAGGTCCGCAGCAGCACGCGCAGGAATTCCGGCTCGCGCAGCAGCTTGGCGTAGTTGGTCAGGCCGTTGAACGCCGGGTCGCGGAAGTGGAACATGTTCCAGTTCGTGAACGACATCCCGACGTTGTAGAGGAAGGGGTAGGCCACCACCAGCAGCAGCACCGCGGCGGTGGGCGCCAGGAACCAGAAGGCCAGGCGGCCGCCCCGGGATTCGAGGTCCGCGACGCTGCTGCTTCCGCGCGCTCACTCCCCGCATCTCCGCGATCAGGCGCACGGCCCGCTCCTGCATGCGGGCGGCGGCCGCCTCGGGCGTCAGCTCGCCGCTGAGGCAGGCCTGGTAGGCGGGGCGCATGGCGTCCCAGATGGCCCGCATCTCGCTCACGATGGGCATGATGCGCCCACGGTCGACCTGGCGGCGCGAGGCGGCCAGCAGCGGGTCGGCCACCAGTTCGGGGTCGGCGCGCACCTCGATGTCGCCCGGCAGCACCGCCAGCTCGCGCGCCAGGTCCTTCTGCACCTCGGGCGAGGTCAGCCAGCGCAGCAGGGCCAGGGTGGCGGGCAGGCTCCGGGGGTGCGTGTAGCGGTTCACCGAATAGCACTTGGCCGCCGTCATGGGCGAGGGCCACAGGCCCGTCGCGCCGATGCGCGGCAGCAGACCCAGCTCGATGTCCACGCCGGCCTGCCGGTAGCCGTCCCACGACCAGGGGCCGTTGACGATGTAGGCCGCCCGCCCCTCCTTGAACAGCGTGTCGGCCAGCTGGTAGTCGCACTCGCGCGGCATCACGCCGGCGTCCACGAGGCTCTTGAGAAAGGCCAGGGCGTCGATCATGCCCCGGGAGTCGAGGGTCGGGTTCGCCTGCGCGTCCATGACCCAGCCGCCGAAGCCGCCCAGCCACGGCACCAGGAAGAAGGGCTCGACGCGGTCGAAGACCACGCCGTAGACCTCGGGCTTGCCGTCGCCGTCGCGGTCGACGGTCAGGCGGCGCAGCTGTTCGACCCAGGCGCCGGCGTCCTGCGGGGATCTCGTCGACGTGAGCGCGGTTGGCCACCAGGGTCAGGTGGTTGCCCACCTGGTCGGGCAGGCCCCAGACGTGGCCGTCGAGGGTCGGCAGGCCGCTGGGGTCGAAGCGCGCCAGCACCTCGGGCGGCAGCAGCTCGTCCAGCGGCAGGATCAGGTCCATGATCACGAAGGGGCCGACCTGGTCCGAGGGGCCGTACACCAGGTTGGGGCCGCCCATGGCCATGGCCGCGGTCTGGAACTGGGTGCGCAGATCCTCGGTGTTGTAGTTGGCGCGGGAGATGCGGATGTCGGCGTATTCGGGGTGGGCGGCCTGGAATTCACCGATGTGCTTCTCGAGCAGGGTGCGCTCGCGGGGGTCCATCTGCTCCCAGATGACGATCTGGTCGGAGCGGTCGACCCGCCCGCAGCCGGCGGCCGTCGCCAGCAGCGACAGACCGGCGACGAACGGCGCGATGCGGTGGGGGCGCGGGCGGTTCATGGTTCGACGAGGCTACCCGGCGGGACCGTCCCGCGCAATCGGAATGTGGTGGCGGCGGATCCGCCGCGCCCCCTATAATGCCGGCTCCCGGAACGCGACCACGTCCACCGACCGGAGCGGGGCGATCCCATGCGAGCCAGCCAACTCCTGCGAACCCGCGCGGCCCTGGCCGCGCTGCTCGTCCTGCTGGGCGCCGCGGGCGCCGCGGCCGAGCCCTTCCACACCCCGACCGTCGACGGGCTCATCGCCGGCGACGGCGTCGACTGGGCGTCGCCCGACCGCGTGCTCGACGACTTCGACGACGACGGCAACCAGCGCTCGGGCAACGTCCGCCACCTGTGGCTCACCTGGGACGCAGAGAACCTCTACCTGGGCCTGAACTACCAGGCGCTGGACCGCACGGTCGTGGTCTACCTCGACGCGGGACTGGACACCGGGCCCGCCGACGCGTCGCTGCTCGACCAGTTCCCCCGCGCCCTGGTGCTGCCCGCGGGCCGGCACATCGACCTGATGCTCGCCCAGCACCACACCGGGTTCACGAACCTGGGCACGCTGCGGGCCTGGCGCGTCGACGACGCGGCCGGCGCGGTGACCGACGTCACCTCCCTGACGCAGAACGCGCAGACCTACGGCGTGGACAACACCTTCCCCGGCGCGAGCATCTTCTGGTTCCGCAACGAGATCGCCATCCCCTGGAGCGTGGTCTACCCCGAGGGCGCGCCCGCGCGCGCGGTGCTGCGCGCCGCCGTGGCCGTCACTCCGGGCACCGACGGCGCCGGCGCCGACGACCTCATGCCCGGGCTCGGCCGCCTCGAGGGCGTCACCGGACCGATCCAGATCGCCCAGATGCACGCCTCGATCCTCGATCAGGACGGCGACGGCGAGGTCGACCCGCTCGACGCCGGCGCGAGCGGCACGGTCACGCTCGTGCAGGATCCCGGCAACGCGGTCATCAGCGCGACAGCCACGCTGACCGACTGGAGCGGAGCCGCGCTCGGCGGTCCCATCGCCGCGGTCCGCACCGCCGCCGGCGTTCACGAGTACCGGCTCGGCCGGCTGGCCGCCGGCACCTACACGCTGCAGTTCGCAGCACCCGGCTACTTCCCCGCCTCGACCGAGGTCACGGTGGCGGTGGGGCAGGAGCTGACCGGCGCCGACGTCACGCTGGAGAAGGCGACCACGATCACCGGCACGCTCTCGCTCGAGCTCGCCGGATCGCGCGGCGGTTTCGAGTTCCGCGCCCCGGACGGGACGGTCCTGGCGGAGCAACCCCTGCTGCTGCCCAACCAGTTCCCCTACCACTTCACGTTCTACGTGCAGGAGAGCGGCGACTACGAGCTGGAAGCCTTCGCGGCCAACCACCTGCGCCAGACCTTCACGATCCCCGTGCTCGCGGGCGTCGACGTCACGAACCTCGCGCTGCTGCTGCCCCGGGCGCCCCTGATCGCCGGCTCGGCGACGTTCGTCAGCGGCCCCGGCGCGGCCGGCACCGTGACGATCGGCAACGCGGCGGGCGACACGCTGTTCGCGACCACCGCGATCGGGCCGGGCGCGACCACGTTCTCGTTCTACGCGCCGCGTCTCGGGGCCCTGACGCTGCGGGCCGCCGCCGGCACCTACGCGCCCGCCACGCTGAACGTCACCTCCGTCGCGGGCCAGGACCTCTCCGGACTCGCGCTGCCGCTGCACCGCCTGCCGCAAATCGCGGGCTCGATCGGCTTCGCCGACGGCCCCGGACACGCGGGCCGGCTGATCCTCTCCGGCGGCGCCGCCGAACCCGACACGCTGGACTTCCCCTCCGGCGGCGGCACGTTCGCCGAAGGCTCCGGCGACCTGGCGCCCTTCTTCGTGCCCGCCGGGGACTACCGGCTCTCGGTCGAGGCGGACGGCTACGTCCCGCAGTCCCGCGCGCTGGTCGTCCCGGACGCCCCCGACCAGACGGTGGACGCCGGCGCCACGTCGCTGCTCGCGGTGCGGGCCGACCGCCTGCGCCTGCTGGACGACCAGGGGCTGCCCACGGTGAGCGTCTCGGCCACCGTCTCGGTCCCCGACGACGACTTCTACTCCTACGCCCCGTTGCGGCTCGAGGCGGTCGACGCCGCCGGACGCCGCGACCTCTTCGACCTCGACGCCAAGCTGGCGGACCTGCCCCTGACCGCACGCAAGCTCGACGACGTTTCGCCGCCGAGCGGCGACGCGCGCTTCCTGGGCAGCGAGGATTTCGAGGACGTCATCACCGTCGCGAGCGCCGTCGACGGGCTGGTCCAGCTCTGGATCGCCGACGACGCGGTCGAGGTGCTGCGCCTGTACGTGGGCCCCGACGTGCCCGATCCCCTGAAGCAGGGGCCCGAGCCGCCCACGGCCCGCTTCATGGTGGGCTTCAACGACCCGCGGCCCGCGGTCGTCGTGCTCGCGGCCGAGCGCGACACGCTGCGCGCCGACGGCCAGGACGCCGTGCTGATCTCGGCGCAGCTCTTCGACTCCGCCGGCAACGCGAGCCTCATCCCCGACATCGCGGTCACCTTCTCGGTCGCCACGTCCTCGACCGGCGTCGGCGCCTTCACCGTCCCGACGGTGACCACCAACGCCGACGGGTTCGCCGTGGCCGAGCTGACGGCCACCGGTTCCGGCGTGCTGCAGATCGACGCCTCGGTGTCCATCGACGGCGCCGTCCTGGAGGTCCGCACCGGCGGTCCGGACGGGCCGGTCGGACGGCTGCCGGTGATCGTGATCCCCGGAGCCACGGTCTCCTGGCGGCTCGCCGCGTCGGCGGGCACCGCCGGCATCACCGTGCCGGCGACGATCGTCGCCCAGCTGATCGACGCCAACGGCAATCCCACCGCGGACGCGGGCGTGCCGCTGACCTTCACCGCAACGCCGGCGACGCTGGGCTCGTTCGCCGCCCCGTCGACCCAGAGCGGCCCCGACGGCCGGGCCACGGCCGTCTTCCAGCCGGCCGGGCTGGCCGGCGTGGTGACCCTCGACGCCGTGTCGTCCGTCGTACCCCGTCGAGCCGGTCCTGCTGCAGCTGCGCGACGTGGCCGTCGAGACGGATCCCGACTGGCGCAACGAGCCCGAGGACCACAACAGCTTCGACACGGTGGACCTCACCTCCGTCGTGCTGGACAACACCCTGGACGAGCTGCTGCTGGAGATCCCCTTCGCCAGCGATTGGGCGGGCGTGCAGTTCCATGTGATCTCCGGAGACGAACGGGGACGCCGCCGGCGGCACGACGACCTCGTTCGTCATGCCCGTCAACTACGGGCACGCCCACAGCCCGATTTCGCCCTCAACCTCAAGTACGACCCGAACGACTACGGCGACTTCGGCGCTGGAACTCGCCCAACGCCGGGCTGGCAAGTTCTGGGACACCGCCAGCGAGGACCTTCGAGGACTCCCCGGCCGGCGTGGAGATCCAGAACAGGTGGGCCAAGATCACGGCCGACGCCGTCGCCCTGGTGATCCCGTGGACCCCCTTCGGCAGTCGCCCCGATTCCCTGCGCCTCGAGGTCTATGTCACCCAGCAGGACGGCGATTCGGAGCGCTCGGCCTTCGACTCCGTCCCGTCCGACGGCACCCTCGACCTGGACTTCGACTACCTCGACCCGCAGCCGGGCGACTGGGAGTCGACGGTGCTGCCGTCCACGCTCGCCAACTGGGGCCGCACCTACGTGGTGAAGACCGACTTCCCCACGCCGCCGACGGTGACCGAAGCCGCCGCCGCGCCCGCCGAGCTGGCGGCCGGCTCCCCCTACGTGCTGACCGCCCGGGTGCAGGACGCCGGCGACGGCGTCGGCGACGTGCTGGCCGACCTCTCGGCGACGGCGGGCGCCGCGCTCGCGAGGATGCACGACGACGGCCAGACGTCCCACGGCGACGCCTACGCGGGCGACGGCGTCTTCAGCCTGCGCGCGACGGTGCCCCCGGGCAGCCCCGGCGGCGAGCGCGCGCTGGTGGTGCTGGCCTACGACGCCGCCAACCGCGTCGCCGCGCGCGACACGGCGCTCGTGGAGGTCTCCGCGCAGGTCGAGATCCTGCGCAGCACCGTCGACGCCGAGGGCGACGACCACGGCCCGAACCAGCCGAGCCAGGCCCTCAAGTACTACACCTACCCGACCAACGCCGTCTTCGTGCCCGGGGCCTTCGACCTGCTGTCCCTCGACGTGTACGAGACCACGGCCGTGGTCTCCGGGCGGCCGGTCGCCATGCTGGCCTTCGAGATCGGCGTCGGGGACTTCCCCAACCCGGCCGACCCCGGCATGGCCGACTGGAACCCCACCTACGGCGAGATGAACATCCAGAAGCTGGACCTGCTGATCGACAGCGCGCCGGGCGGCGCGACCACCGGCCTGCCCAACCGCCGCCTGGACCTGCAGCCCTGGAACGCCTGGGACTACGCCGTGGTCATGGACGGCTGGTACAAGGCGCTGGTGCCCTCGCTGGGGCTGAACTCGCTGGACGCCTGGCGCGAGAACGCCCTGCGCAACGACGTCGACATGCAGTTCTCCGGGGACTTCGACCGCAACACGATCACCGCCCTGGTCTCCAAGGCGGCCCTGGGCAACCCCACCGCCGACGACGTGCGCAACTGGAACATCGCCGTGCTGATGTCCAGCCACGACTTCGGCGGCGAGGAGGTCCTGGGCGGCGTGCGCTGGGTCAACGAGTCGCGCAGCGAGTGGAACTTCGGCGGCGGCCACTACACCGACCGCGACGCCAACGTCATGGACCTGCTGCTCTCCCCGGGCGCCGGCCGCCAGGCGGGCCTGCCCCAGGAGCAGATCCTGGACTACGACCGCCCCGAGGCGCTCGACCGCCTGGCCCTGGGCCTGGCCGCCTGCTCCCTGGAGATCTCCGCCTTCGAGGACACCGGCCCGCCGGTGATCCGCATCATCAAGGACTACGGCGAGGTCGTGCGCCGCACGCCGCTGCGCGACGCGCCCATCGCCTTCACCCTGGAGATCAGCGACGACTACGCCGTCGACCACGCCACCTTCCGCTACCGCCCCAGCAGCGCCGCCGGCGCCTGGTCGGCGGAGTCGCCGATGGGCTACGTCGGCGACGACCTGTGGAGCGTCGACATCCCCGCCGACTGGCTGGACGAGAACCTGGTCTACTCCCCCGTCGACGGCACGCGCTACCTGGAGTTCCAGGTCGAGGCCGTCGACGCCAGCGCCGAGCACAAGACCACCGTCTCGCCGGTGACGACCATGCAGATCGAGGAGACGGCCGAGAGCCTGCGCCTGACCGCGCCGCTGGCCCCGGGCGAGGTGCGCCTGCGGCAGGTCGAGGGATCGACGCTGGTCCTGGACGACGTCCTGCGCGGGCGGCTGGTCGACCTCTACCGCGAGCGGACGGGTTCGACCCTGTCGGCCGACAGCCTGTCCAGCGTGCTGGAAATCGGCTGGGAGCTGCGCCGGGTCCCGGACGGCGTGCGCAACGCTCCTGCCGCCACCGACGCGCGTCCGCTCGGCGTGACCCGCGAGGCGCGCCTGGATCTGGGCGGAGCGGCCGAATCCCTGCTGCCGGATCTGCCGCTGGGCGACCGCCTGCCCGGTCCGCTCTCGCTCACGCTGCACTACATGCAGTCGGACCTGCCGGCCGGCGCCGACGAGGACCAGGTCGCGATCTTCGAGTACCACGCCGCCGCGAACCGCTGGGTCCTGGTCGGCGGCAACGTCAACCCCGACGGCAACGAGGTCACCGTCAACACCGACCACGCCGGGACCTACGGCCTGTTCTGGGCCCGCGACCTCGGCTACGACACGGGCGAGGTCGTCTCCGGCGTCACCATCTCGCCGAACCCGTTCTCGCCGAACGGGGACGGCCTCTACGACCAGACCACCATCAGCTTCTACCTCGACCGCGAGGCCTCGATCACGCTCGAGGTCTACAACATCGACGGCAAGCTCAAGACCAGGCTGCAGGAGACCGTCTCCTACACCGGCGACGACGACGCCCAGGGCCGGCCGCGCCGCATCGCGGGGCTGATCTGGGACGGCACCGACGCCAACGGCGATCCGGTCCCGTACGGCGTGTACGTGCTGCGCCTGCTGGCCACCTACCAGGTGGGCGGCGGCAGCCGCACGATCGGCAGCAACCATCCCGTGGCGGTGATCCGATGAGAAGAACCACGACGCGGAGGGTCCTGCTCGCCCTCCTGCTGGTGCTCGGCGCCGCCCAGGCGGCCCACGCCGACTTCCGCCACTCCCGTCTCGGCGCGCGGCCGCGGGCGCTGGGCTCGGCCTTCACGGCGCTGAGCGACGACCCCAACGCGGTGTTCTGGAACCCCGCGGGCCTGTCGCGCGACGACCGGACGTCGCTCACCCTCTGCCGGGCCTGGCTGTACTCGGCCGAGGGGATCCGCGACGACGACCTGATCCTGACCTCGCCGGACATGTGCGGCCTGCGGGTGGGCCTGGGCATCATCCGGCTGGGCATCGACGACATCTACTACGAGGACACCTACGCCCTGGCCGCGGCCGTGCGCGCGCCGTGGGTCGAAGGCCTTTCGCTCGGCATGACGGGCAAGGTCTTCCGGCTGGCGGCGCCGGGCGCCGAGATCTACGGCGACCCCGCCTACAACGGCGGCGACAT
The DNA here is from genome assembly GCA_016706845.1 of bacterium. Classification (GTDB taxonomy): domain Bacteria; phylum Krumholzibacteriota; class Krumholzibacteriia; order LZORAL124-64-63; family LZORAL124-64-63; genus PNOJ01. The sequence goes on along the minus strand of JADJIV010000008.1, from coordinate 71,378 downwards.
GGACTACGCCGTGGACCTCGGCTTCCACTACGACAGCGGCCGGGCCTGGACCCTGGGCGGCGTGGTGCAGAACCTGAACGAGCCCTACCTGCAGCTGCTGGAGACGACGATCGACCCCGACCCCGTGTACAGCACCATCGCCCTGGGCGGCAGCTACCTGTTCCGCGAGACGCTGCGGGTCAGCGGCGACGTGCGCAGCCGCGAGGGCGGCTGGAGCGACACGACGCTGCACGGCGGCGCCGAGATCTGGTTCTTCGACGCGCTGGCGCTGCGGGCCGGCCTGGCCGCCGGCCAGGTGACGATGGGTTTCGGCCTGCAGGACGTGCGCTGGCAGCTCGACCTGGCCCTGGAGTCCGTCGAGCACGTCGGCAACGTGTACATGCTTTCTTTCACCGTGAGGGACTGACGTGAAGTCTAGCTGGCGACGCTGCGCGCTCCCGCTGCTGGCGGCGGCCCTGACGACCGCCGCCGCGGCGACCGCCGCGGCGGCGACGAAGCTCGAGGGGTACTACTCGATCTGGTCCGCCGCCGACCGCACCGACCGCAACTGGCATTTCGGGATGCCCTCCCACTACGCGGAGCTGAAGTTCCTCAACAACGACAGCGAGGGCATCGAGAGCTTCGTCAAGCTGCGCGTCAACGCCAACAGCGACGACGACCGCACCTCGTTCGTCGAGTACTACACGCCGCCCTGGATCGCGGCCGAGGGGCACATCAAGTTCCGCAGCAAGGGCACCGAGACGATCCTCTTCTCGCGCCAGAACCACTTCTGGATCAACGACGAACCGCTGTTCAACCTCGTCAGCGACGGCAAGCTGAAGAACGACAGCTGGGGCCCCCAGTCCCAGGGCGTGCGCTTCGAGTTCTGGGACCGCAAGCTGCCCTGGCTGGGCACCTGGGGCGGCACGGCGATCTACAGCGACGACGGCGGCACCCACAACTGGGGCCAGGGCGACGTGCGCGACGGCGTCGACTCCTGGATCGTGCGCGTGCGCAACCGCTCCTGGGGCGACCGCCTGGTGGGCGGCCTGATGTTCCTGCGCAAGGACTGGACCGACACCGGCGCGCCGCTGGCGACCTCGCGGCTCGGCCTGATGAACAACCAGGTCTACGAGGCCGACCTGGCCTTCTTCCCCCACGACCTGGTCGCCGACGGCCTGCACCTCGGCCCGCTGGACCTGGAGCAGTCGCGCTGGACCCTGGAGTACGCGGTGAGCCGCGTGCCCTACCAGGAGCACGTCAGCGGGCACCCCACCGAGCTGAACCGCCTCTTCGGCGCCGAGGTGCGCGACATCCACGTCGGCAACCTCATCCTGCACGGCTGGTACCACGACGCCGGCGAGAACTTCCGCGACTTCCTCTCCGGCCGCTGGGACGACGAGCGCAAGTACAACCGGGTCACCCAGCACGCCGAGGGCATCTTCTTCGTGCCGCGCAAGGCCATCACCGCCAAGGTCGCCTACGACAAGGAGCGGCTGCGGGTCCCGGACGAGATCGGCTTCGGGCTGCGCCCGGCCGAGACCTGGTACGGCGAGGTCTACGTCGAGTTCATCAAGGGGTTCAAGGGCAAGACGATCTACAAGCGCTGGCACGGCTTCGACGCCGACTCCGACGTCAACGCCTACGCCACCTACCCCGACCTGTTCGCCGAGCTGTCGGTCGAGAACTTCCTGGCGAAGATCCGCCTGCAGTTCCGGCTGCACGACTTCGACACCTTCCGCGAGTCGAGCGCCTACGGCTTCGACATGAACGTCAACATCACCGACAAGGTGAAGGGCTACCTGCGCATGCTCGACGCCCGCGACAGCGTCGAAGCGCGCCAGACGGCCTTCGCCCAGCTGAAGTACGACCTCGGCTACGGCGCCGAGTTCTACTTCGAGTACGGCGACCCCGGCCAGTCCGACAACATCGTCTGGACGGACTGGTTCATCGGCTTCGTGGATCCGGACGCCAGCCGCACGCCCAACAGCCGGCTGTTCAAGGACCGCCTGGCGATGTCCTTCCGGACCTGGTTCTGACCGACGCCGCGCGGCCCGCGGGCCGCCTGTCCCCGCCGGCGCCGCCGGCGAGACCCGATAGGGAGCAAACGATGCGCAAGCACGATCCGATCCTCCTGGCCGCCGCCCTGCTGCTCGCCACCCTGCTGTCCGCCGCCACGCCGGCGCCCGCAGCCGTCAAGAGCGTGCCCGTGGGCGTGAAGTTCACCCACCTGGCGCCCGGCGCGGGCAAGGTGAACCTCGCGGGCTCGTTCAACGGCTGGGACGCCCAGCGCCACCCCCTGACCGACGAGGGCGGCGGCGTCTGGTCGATCGTCATGGCGCTGAAGCCCGGCAAGTACGAGTACAAGTTCGTCGTGGACGGCGCCTGGTTCGCCGACGCGGAGAACCCCGACTCCACGCCGGACTCCTACGGCGGCACCAACTCGGCGATCCAGGTGGGCGACGACGGCAAGCTGGTCGCCGTGGCCGCCGCCGCCGCGAAGGGCGTCCGTCGGCACCACGCTCAACCCGAAGCTGACGTACAGCGGCCGCTACCTCGGACGCTACCTGGCCTGGAAGGACCGCGACGGCGAGCCCCGTTTCCGCCTGGAGCGCCCCGAGCAGAACGTCGACCTCAACTTCAACACCAAGGTGAGCGACGTCGTCGACGCCTACACCCGCCTGCGCCTGGACAACACGACCAACGTCGTGCTGAACAACATCCACGCGCAGCTCGACGAGGGCGCGGTCGACGTCCACCCCGGGCCCTACCGGGTCCTGGGCTACTGGGACATGGAGGCCCTGCAGCTGGGCGACCCCCTGAGCAGCGGCGGCGACGTGGACCTGCCCGGCACGATCCTCGACGACCACCTCAGGGCGGGCAAGGGCACCGCCGGCGTCGTGGTCAGCGGCGCCCCCTTCGGCCTGCTGTACGAGGGCTTCTTCGCCGACGTGCACGACGCGGACTACTACAACGACATCAACCTCTACGACAACACCGGCCGCGACATCTTCGGCTCGCGCCTGTCCCACCGGGCGCTGGGCCTGGAGTTCGGCGTGCCCCTCTACATGCAGCGCGAACTGGTGTGGGTGGAGATGACCAGCCTGCTGGGGCTGCCCGACGGCACCGGCATCGCGGCCCTGGACCGGTACCTGGACCGGACGGGCGATTCCAGCGACTGGTTCGAGCTGGACCGCCTCGACATGCGCCTGGGCTTCGACCTCACCCGCGAGCTGTCGGACGGCCGCGGCCGCGCCCAGCTGGAATGGCTGTACGCGGCGGCCGACGAGCGCTTCGTCACCGGCAACCGCGCCGGCTTCAACAACACCAACGGCCGGGCCGACGTCGACCTGTCCACGCGCGCGGCGCCGCATCTGGCACGCCTCCCTCGAGCAGACCCTGCGTCCGGGCCGCCGGATCGCCGTCGAGCACACCACCGTGACCGAGAGCAGAGCCCAGGCGGGCGAGGCCTCGACGTCCTTCAGCTACCTCGACCAGGCCAGCGCCAGCAACCGCGTCTACATCGACTTCGGTGCGGCGCGGCCCGCGCTGTCCTACGAGTACTCCGAGCTGACCTGGCGCGAGGAGGCCGAGGACCGCAGCCACCTGCTGTGGGTGCAGCGCCACGGCGTGCGGGCCGACTTCGCCGCGGCGGGGCTCGCGGCCCCCGGCGGCGGCGCGACCGCCGACGCGACCACCTGGACGGTGGCCACCCGCCACACCCTGGGCGCGCCCGGCGACGCCTACGGCCTGTGGGACCTCGAAGGCGCCTGGACGGACCGCAACGACGGCGTCGCCCCGGCCCACGGACACAGCCTGGAGTGGATCCTGCGCGCCGACCGGCAGGTCTCGCGCCGCATGCACGCCCTGCTGAACCTGCGCTGGATCAGCTACCGCCTCGACGGCGTCGCGGGCGGCGACGACGAGTTCTTCAACCCCTGGCTCGGCCTGCAGTACCTGCCCAGCCCGCGCCTGGAGGTGACCTTCTTCTACGGCGTGGACCCGCTGGACTTCGGCATCGACTACGACGGCCGGGAGATCGGCCGCTGGCGCTACCGCCAGCAGCACCTGCGCACCTTCGCGGGCGCGACCGAGCTGGACGCCGAGCGGTCGCTCGAGGACGTGCAAGTCCTGGGCATCCGCGCGAACATGCGCTTCTAGGAACGGGAGAGAGATGAGCATGCACCGACGTTCGCGACTGCTGCGCCCGGCCGTCCTGTGCCTCGCCGCCCTGCTGCTGCTCGGCGGCTGCGGCTACATGCGCGTGATCCGCACCCGCGTGCCGCCGCCGAAGCGCCTGGACGACGGGCTGGTCCGCTTCTTCTACGAGGCGCCGCAGGCCAAGCACGTCAACCTCTGCGGCAACTGGGACGAGAACGACTGGTGCGGCACCCGCGGCACCGGCCGCTTCGACCACGAGATCGGCGCCATGCAGGACGACGACGGCGACGGCATCTGGGAGATCGAGATCCACCTCGAGCCCGGCCGCTACGAGTACAAGTACGCCGTCGACTGGGGGATGCGCTGGGAGCAGGACCCGAGCAACCCGACGGGCAGGGACGACGGGTACGGCGGACAAAACTCCATCCTCATCCTCAAATAACCCCATCGATCCCAGCGTGACAGGGGACGCGCTCCGGGCACCTCGTGTGCCCGGAGCGCTTGGCCTTCCGGCCCTTTCGCCATCCTGGCTTCAGGGCCTCCAGGACACCCCTGTCACACTGGGATCGATGGGGCGCAGGCGGGGATTGCGGGTTGACTCGCGGCGGTCCTGGCTATATTGTGCATATGCACATTATGAGGAGGACGCGTGCCCAGGCCCTGCAAACACCGCTGCTGCCGACGCTACGACGCCGACCGGGTCTACAAGCCCCGGGGCGTGCCGATGAACGAGCTGGAGACGACGCGCCTGGCGCTGGACCAGTTCGAGGCGCTGCGCCTGTGCGACCTCGAGGGGCTGGACCAGGCGGCGGCGGGCGCGCGGATGGGCGTGTCGCGGGGCACCGTCCAGCGGCTTCTGAAGAGCGCGAGAAGGGACCTGGTCGCGGCGATCCTGCACGGCGACGCCCTGCTGGTCGCGCTCGCACCCCGGGAGGATTGACATGAAGGTCTGCATCCCCACCAACGAGGGCACCGGCCTGGCCGACACGCTGTGCGGCCACTTCGGCTCGGCGCCCTGGTTCACCCTGTGCGACAGCGAGAGCGGCGAGGTCGAGGTGCTGCGCAACACCAACGCCCACCACTCCCACGGCACCTGCCACCCGCTGAGCCAGCTCGACGGGAAGCGCTTCGAGGCGCTCGTCTGTCTGGGCATGGGACGGCGCGCCCTGGAGATGCTGAACGCCCAGGGCATCAAGGTCTACCGGCCGGGCGCCGCCACGGTCGGCGAGGTGCTGGCGGAGATCCGCGCGGGGTCGCTGCGGGAGCTCGACGCCGCGCACGCCTGCGGGGGGCACGGGCAAGGGCAGCGCTCGCACGACGCCTGACCGGCGGCTGCCGGACGAAGAAAGCCCGGCGCGTCCCCGACGCGCCGGGCTTCACCGTGACGGGCCGGGCACGGCCCTAGTTCGCCAGCACCGCCCCGCTCATCCCCGGCAGCGTGACCGCGACGTCTCCCTGGCCGAGCTCCAGGGTGCGGCCGCTGGTCATCGATCCGCCCTCGACGCTCGGGAACCAGTCCGGCCCGGCCACGACCTTGTAGACCGTGCTGCCGCCGGCGGGCAGCGCCGCGGCCAGCTGCGCCGCGGTCAGGGTCAGGGTGACCGGCTGGGGGCCGTTGTTCAGCAACACGACGGCGCCCTTGGTGCCGAGGCGGCGGGCGAAGGCGTAGAGCGGGCCCTCGGCCGCGAGCGTCGCGAACTCGCCGCGCGCGAGCACCTGGTGGTCGCGGCGGAAGCGCGTGATGGTGCCGTAGTAGTCGCGCAGCTGCGCCTTGCGCGGGTCGTTCTCGTAGCGCCAGTCGAAGGGGCGGCGGCAGTCGGGGTCCTTGTCCCCCTCCATGCCGATCTCGTCGCCGTACCAGATGTGCGGCATGCCCACGTAGGTCATGGCGAACATCGCGGCCAGCATCTGGCGGCGGACGTCCTTGCTGGTGGTCAGGAAGCGCACCGTGTCGTGGCTGTCGATGAGGTTCATCATCGTCTGCACCGACTGCGGCGGGTAGACGAAGCGGCCCGGGGACAGCCGCTGGTCGAAGGTCGCGGCGTCGATGCGGCCCTGGCCGAAGAACTCCATCACGGGGTCGCGGAAGTACTTGTAGTTCATCGTGGCGTCGAAGCAGTGCGGCCCGATCCAGCTGCCGGCGTTGCCCCAGATCTCGCCCACCAGCCAGCTGTCCGGCTTGATGCGCTTGCAGGCGGCGTTGAACTCCTCCCAGAACCAGAACGGCACCTCGTTGGGCACGTCCAGGCGGAAGCCGTCGATGTCCAGGTCGCCCAGCCAGTACTGCGCGACGCTCAGCACGTAGTCGACCAGCGGCTGGTTGACCTGGGCCTGCGCGCGGTCGCTGACGCCGTTCTCGGCGCTGTTGGGGCGCGAGAGGTCCCAGTTCAGGTTCGGGTGCAGCCCGAAGCCCCACCAGCAGTCGTAGTAGTCGGCCGCCGTGAAGTCGCGCGAGGCCGGCAGCGGCCAGCGCTTGAACTCGTACCAGTTCCAGTAACGCGAATCCTTGCCCTTCTCGACCGCGTCGCGGAAGGCGTAGTGCCAGTTGCCGGTGTGGTTGAAGGCCATGTCCACCACGATGCGGATGCCGCGGCCGTGCGCGTCCTGCACGAAGGCCTTGAAGCCCGCTTCGTCGGCGAAGTGCGGGTCGACCGTGTTGTAATCCACCGGGTCGTACTTGTGGTTGCTCATCGCCTGGTTCAGCGGGTTGAAGTAGATCACCGTCACGCCCAGGTCCTGCAGGTAGTCCAGCTTCTCGCGCACGCCGGCGATGTCGCCGCCGTAGAACGAGTAGTAGTCGGGCTTGCCGTCGGTGCGGTAGGGGCTGCGCACCAGGCCGGAGACGTCGTTCCAGTCGGCGACCAGGTGGAAGTACTCGCCGTTGGTCGTGCCGGAGGCGGGCAGCTTGTTGACGCCCTGGTACCAGGCCTCCGAGAAGTCGGGGTCGTTGGCGGGGTCGCCGTTGCGGAAGCGGTCGGCGAAGATCTGGTAGATGACGCCGTCCTTGGCCCAGTCGGGGGTCAAAAACGGCGGGTGGACGGCGCGCGTGTAGCGGAAGGCCGCCGCGGGCCGCTCCGGCGACGGTCCGGCCGCGCCCAGCCAGGCCTGCGCCGCGCCGTCGACGTAGCGCACGGCGTACTCCAGGACGGAGTCCGCCCCCGGCAGCGTCACGCGCACGCGGTAGTACTGGTAGGCGGGGTCGTGCTCGGCCTCGGTCATCGGCGCGGTCATCCAGTCGCCGCCGTCGACGCGGTAGGACAGCTCGACGCGCTCCACGTCGTTGAGGTGCGCGCGGGCGGTCAGCTCGATCTCGGTCGCGGTCAAAGGGTTGCAGGTCGAGTAGTCGAAGACCGGCTCGAGGTCGTCGGTGTAGACCTTGCCGTCGCCGCGGGCGATGGCCACGGCCGAGAAGCTCTCGTCCACCTCGAGCACCGAGTTCTGGCCGCCGAAGCCGTCGTCGCGGCCCTCGGGGTTGGTCGGGTCCTGCTTCCACTGCCCGTCCACGACGAACTTGTACTGGTAGCTGCCGGGCTGCAGCAGCAGCGAGGTCTCCCAGACGCCGTCGCCGTCGGCGTCGGCCAGGCGCTGCTTGCTGTCGTTCCAGTCGTTGAAGGTGCCGGCCAGGAAGACGTCCTTGGCCGACTTGCCCGCCGCGTACCTGAAGGGCACGGTGCGGGTGCCGGTGGCGGCGCGGACGGCGCCCGTTTCGGCCGCCTTCACGGCGGCCGCCCCCGTCTTGACCACCACCAGGGAGTTGTTGCCGCCGAAGCCGTCAGCCTCGACCGCGGCGTTGCCCGGGTCCTGCTGCCAGTTGCCGTCGACCACGAACTTGTACTGGTGGTTGCCGGGGGCCAGCGGGACCACGACGCTGTAGGTGCCGTCGTTCTCGGGGTCGGTCAGGCGCAGGGCCGCGTCGCTCCAGCCGTTGAACGAGCCGGCCAGGAACACGTTCTGCACGCCCGAGATGACCGGCGTGTAGGTGAAGGTGACGTCGACCGGGGCGCCGCCCGCGGCGGGCGCGGGCGTCGGCGGGCGCGGCCGCGGGCGCCGGCGCGACGGCGGCGCCGCCGGCGCCGACGGTGATCACGGAGTTCTTGCCGCCGAAGCCGTCGTCGACGCCCTCGGGGTTCTGCGGGTCCTGCTTCCAGTTGCCGTCGACGACGAACTTGTACATGTAGCGGCCGGGGGCCAGGTCCACGTCGGCGGTGTAGACGCCGTCGCCGTCGGGGTCGGCCAGGCTCTGGCCGGTCGGGTTCCAGCCATTGAACTCGCCGGCGAGGAAGCAGCCGCCGACCTTGCCGCCGGCGTCGAAGGAGAAGCGGGTCTTGCCGCCGGCGGCGGCGGGAGCGGCGGCGGGAGCCGGCGGCCGCCGGCTTCGCGGACCGCGGCGCCCGCCCCCACGGTGACCACGGAGTTCTGGCCGCCGAAGCCGTCTTCGGCCGACTCGGCCGCCGCGGGATCGGCGAGCCAGTTGCCGTCGACGACGAACTTGTACTGGTAGCGTCCGGGCGGCAGCGCCATCGCCTTGGTGTGGATGCCGTCACCGTCGGGGTCCTCCATGCGGTCGGAGGTCGGGTTCCAGCCGTTGAACTCGCCGGCCAGGAAACAGGCCGCGCCCTTGCCCGCGTTGTGCGAGAACACGGTCGCACCAGCCGGCGCAGCCGGGGCCGCCGCCGCCGCGACGGGCGCCGCCTTCAGGCCGGCCGGCGCCTCGCCGCCGCCCGCGGTCAGCTTGGCCGTCCCGGCCGGCACCGTCACGACCGAGTTCTGGCCGCCGTACCCGTCGTCCTTGCCCACGGGGTTGGCCGGGTCCTGACGCCAGGCGCCGTCGACGACGAACTTGTACTCGTACGTCCCCTCGTCCAGGGGCACCACGACGGCCCACACGCCGCCGCCGGTGTCCTTGAGGGCCAGATCGAAGGCCTTCCAGCCGTTGAAGCTGCCGGCCAGGGTGACCTCCTTGGCGCCGGGGGCGCGGTGGACGAAGGTCACGTCGGCGGCGGGCAGCGAGCCGGCCGCCAGCACGACGCCGGCCAGCAGGACGGCGAGCGACGACAGCAGAGGACGATGGCGCATGTTGATCTCCCGGGTGTCGGCGCGACGACGGGACGGGGGTCTCCCCGCCCACCGGGCGCGCCGGATGAGATTCGAGACGGGGAGAGTAACACGCGACGGGACCGCGTCAAGGGGGCCCGTCGGCGCGTCCGCGGAAGGCTGGGACGGGCCGCTGATTTGTGTTATCATAAGGTGAACTCCGGCAACACCGACAGGAGACCCATGCACGCGCCCCGCTCCCTGCTCGCCGCGCTCGTCCTGGCCCGCGGCCGCCCCTGCTGCTGCCCGGCTGCTCGGGCGATCGCCCCGCCGACCCCGACGGCGCCAAGGGCGCGGTCCCGGCCCTTCCGGCGACCCCGACCCTGGTCCAGCCCGACAGCTTCGTCCTGCGCGTCTACGGGGCCGACTCGGTCCACCTGGCCGGCGCCTTCAACGGCTGGGCCACCCAGAACGCGGCCTACGCCTTCGTCCCCGACGGCGACGGCGTCACCTGGCGCTACGGCACCGACCTGCCGGCGGGCGTCCAGGCCTACAAGTTCGTCCTGCGCCGGGGCGGCGTGGTCACCTGGCTGACCGATCCGATGGCCCCCGAGGTCCAGAGCGGCGGCGATCCCGCACAGGCCAACGCCCTGTACGGCCGGACGCTGCCCTCGATCCGCGACCTGGCGACGCCGGTCGACCGCACCAGGCTGGTCATCTACGAGATCTCCCCGAACGACTTCTCGGCCGCCGGCACCTTCGCCGGCATCATCAGCGGTCTGGACACCGGTGCGAACCTGGTGGACCTGGGCGTCAACGCCGTCGAGCTGATGCCCGTCAACGCCCCCTCCTACAACGGCTGGGGCTACGACCCGGTGCTGTACGCCGCCCCCAATCCCGCCTACGGCTCGCCGTACTTCTTCGCCCTGCTGGTGGACCGCTGCCACGAACGCGGCATGGCGGTCATCCTGGACGTCGTGCTGAACCACCAGGCCGGCGGCGGCGTCCTGCGCCAGCTGGACACCTTCGCCGGGACCTACCACTTCACCACGACCGAGTCGAACCCCTGGGGCATGGTGGAGCTGAACTGGAGCGACCCCGCCCTGAAGGCCCACGTCCGCGACGCGATGCTGCACTGGGTCGACACGTACAAGGTGGACGGGTTCCGCTTCGACTACGTGGCCGGCGAGGGCTGGGCCACCTGGGAGTACCTGCGCGACGAGCTGCGCGCCGCGCGCCCGGACCTGCTGCTGATCGGCGAGGACTTCCGCTACCCCAACGAAGGCAACGCCGTCACCCACGGCTACGACGCCCAGTGGGGCGGCAACCACACCGACGCCTGGGGCGGCGGCGGCAACAACTTCCTGCAGGTGATGACCACGAACCTGACCCAGAACGGCTTCGCCTGGCGCGGCTCGACCGCGACCAGCCTCGGCTGCTGGAGCTTCGGCTGCCGCAACATGTGGGCCTCGGCCAACGTGATCGGCGCCAACAGCCAGTACAACGGGTCCAACGGCGACGGCTTCAGCGACGTGAAGTCCCTCGAGACGCACGACGAGAACCGCCTCGCCTGGGCCGTGGACGCCTACGGCTCGGCCGACGCCCAACTCATCGGCGGGCGGCAGAAGTCGGAGCTCGGCGCCTTCGCGCTGCTGACCAGCGTCGGCATCCCGATGCTCTACAACGGCCAGGAGATCGGCTGCGACGAGTTCCGCCCCAGGCGACCCGACCACCTTCAAGATCGACTGGACCACCGGCGACCAGGACCTGCGCGCCGTCTACCGCAACCTCATCCGCCTGCGCCGCGACGAGGCCGCCCTGGCGTCCGAGCGCACCTGGTTCACCTGGCGCGCCGCCGACGCCGACCACTACGACCGCACCCTCTGCTACTGGCGCGGCGGGGCCGTGTCGTCGCAGGCGGAGATCGTCGTGGCCCTGAACTTCGACCACAACGACCACACCTGGCCGGTGGCCTTCCCCGCGAACGGGACCTGGCAGCGATTCCATCCGGAGACCGGAGCCTGGGAGGCGGTCGAGATCACGGGCAACCAGCTCGTGTTCGCGCAGCCGGCTTCGTCGGGGGCGTTGTGGCGCAAAGCCGACGGATCCACCGGGGTACCTGAGTAGGCGCTAGCCTCAGACTAACGGCAACGTTCGTATCGGCAGGTTGCCGCCGCGCCGCAGCGAAGCGGCGTGCTCCCCCATCGTGACGAAATTCCCGCCGCGCAGCACGCCCTCCAGCTTGGCGAAGGTCGAGTTCTGCCCCCCCTGGCTGAGCAGCCGCTTCACCGGCGACTGGCCGATGCGGCCGGGACGCCAGTCGTCCAGCTCCCAGGGGTGCAGGTAGGTGACGATCGGCTGTCCCTGCCGGCGGGCCAGCGCACGCAGGGAGCGGTAGGCGGGCACCGGCAGCAGGCGCAGGTAGGCGCCGCCGGCGAAGCCGACGTTCACGCCCAGGACGCGCGCGGTGGTCATCGGCATCACGAGCAGGGGATCTTCCCGGCGATCGTCGGGTGGCTGCAGCAGGAAGGGCCGGCGCGGCGATGCGGGTTGCCCGTAGTGCGGGTGGTGGACGGGGAACAGGGAGCAGTCGTAGGTGAAGCCCTCCTCGCGCAGCACGTGCAGGTAGTCGTGCACCGCGGGGGTGATGGTGAAGCTCGGAGCGCGGAAGCCGTCGACGCGGTCGATCCCGGCGGCGGCCAGCGCCGCGCGCGCCCGGCGCAGGTCGGCGCGGAACTCCTCGGGCGTGAGCTGGTGGACGACCGGGTGCGCGTAGGAGTGGCAGGCGATCTCGTGGCCGGCGTCCGCGATGCGGCGCACCAGGTCGGGGTGGCGCTCGGCGGTCCAGCCCAGGACGAAGAAGGTTCCGGTCACCTTGTGCTTCGCCAGCAGGTCGAGGCAGCGCCCGGTGTTGCCGACGACGCGGCTCTCGCGCCCCTCCCAGGTGTCGGGCGGCGCCTGGTCGAGGTAGTTGTGGCCGTGGAACCACTCCTCGACGTCGATGGTCAGGATGTCCGGTGTCGCGTTCACGTCCCCTCCGTTCGGCCCCCAGTCTAGCCGCAAGCTGTCACACCCGCCGCCGCCCGTCAATCCGTGGTCGCCAAGCGGGACCGTCCCCCTTACTCTGGCCGGAGCCGGACGGGGTGCGCCCGGGCGGCTGCGCTCACACCGACGGGGAGACTCCATGCCGCAGCGCCACCTCGCCTCCCGGGGCACGATGGGCGGGGCCGTCACGGCCCGCCTGACCAACGGCATGCGCCTGATCGTCATGGAGGACCGCCGCAGCCCCGTGGCGGTCTGCAACATCTGGGTGCGCGTCGGCTCGAACCTGGAACCCGACGGGGTGCGCGGCTGGGCGCACGGCATCGAACACCTGCTGTTCAAGGGCACCGCGCGGCGGGCCGAGGGCGACTTCGCGCGCGAGGTCGCCGACCTCGGCGGCACCACCAACGCCGGCACCGGTTACGAGACCACGAACTACCACATCACCGTGCCGGCGGAGCACCTGCCCGACGCCGTCGACATCCTGCACGACGCCCTGTTCCACTCGGAATTCGAGGCCGCGTCGCTGGACGCCGAGCGCCAGGTGCTGGTCCACGAGAACCACATGTACGACGATCAGCCCTCGGGCTTCGGCGTGACCTGGCGCTGGGGCCTGGAGCTGGCGCGCGACGTCAGCCCCTACCGCCACCCGATCGGCGGGCGGGACGAGGACCTGCTGTCCACGCCCCGCGAGCGGATCCTCGACTTCTGGCGGGCCGCCTACCAGCCCGACCGCATGACGGCCGTGGTGGTGGGCGACGTGAAGGCCGGGTCGGTCCTGGACCTGCTGGCCGCGACCTTCGGCCCCGAGTCGCCGCCGCGCCCCTACGAGCTGCCGTCGCCGGCCTGCGAGCCGCCCCACGACGGCCTGCGGGCCCGGCTGGCGCGCGGCGACCTGCAGCGCGTCTACGGCAAGCTGCTGCTGCCGGGCGTGGCCGAGAACGACCCCGACCAGCCGGCCCTGGCCGTCGTGCAGCAGATCCTGTCGGACGGCCGCAGCGCGCGGCTCTACCGCCGCATCCAGGAGGAGAAGCAGCTGGTGGGCGGCATCGGCCTCTTGAGCGAGTCCGGCCCGCGCGAGGGGCTGCTGGTGGTGGACTTCGAGACCGATGCCGCGAAGGTCGCAGCGGCCGTCGCGGAGATCGGCGGCCTGCTGCAGCAGATGAAGGATGCGCCGCCGGACGAGGCCGAACTGGACCGCGCCCGCGTCCGCACCGAGCGCGGCTACGCCTTCGGACTCGAGACGGTGCAGGGGCGCGCCGCGAACCTGGGCTGGCACGACGCCATGGGCGATCCGCAGGCCGCCTTCGACTGGCCGCAGCGGGTGGCGGCGGTGACCGGCGCCGACGTCCAGCGCCTCTGCCGGCGCCTGTTCGTGCGCGAGGAGGCGGCGGTGCTCGTCTACGCCCCGGCCGGCGACGACGGCGGCGCCATCCCCGCGGACGCCGCCGCCTGGGAGGCGCTGCTGGCGCCGCGGCTCGGCGGGCGCGCGGACGGGACGGGATCGGCGCCGACGGCACCGGCGATCGCAGCGGCCGGGACGGCCCCGGTGACCCCGGCCACCAAGGCGACCGCGAAGAACGACCGCCCCTTCGAGGAGATCCTCCTGCGCGGCGGCCTGCGCCTCTACGCGCGCGAGGACCGCAGCCTGCCGGTGGCGACGCTCAGCCTCTACGCCGCCGGCGGCGTCTGCCACCAGCTGCCCGGTCAGGAGGGCCTGGCCCACCTGACCCAGCAGGTTCAGGCCAAGGCGACGGCGCAGGAGGACGCCGCCGCGCTGCACGCCGCCGTCGAGAGCTGCGGCGCCTCGCTCTCCCCCTTCTCGGCGCGCGACCACACCGGCCTGTCGCTGACCGGCCTCACGGCGCGCCTGGACCCGCTGCTGGAGCGGCTGGGCCGCCTGGCCTGCGCGCCCGCCTTCCCCGCCGACGAGCTGGAGCAGGAGCGCCGCCTCGCGCTGGACGACCTGCAGGCCCAGCAGGACGACCCCTTCCAGGCCGCCGCGCGCGCCCTGCGCGGCGCGATGTACCCGGACCACCCCTACGGCTCGCCCATGGCCGGCACCGAGGCCTCGCTGCCGGATCTGACCCGCAACGACCTGGTCGCCCATCACGCCCGCTTGTGGACGTCGCGCAACGTGCACGTGGTGGTCTCGGGCGACGTCGACCGCGACCGCCTCGCGGCGCGGATCGAGGACGTGCTGGCCGACCTGCCCGACGCCCCCTCGCCGCCGCTGCCGCCGCTGGACCGCGTGCCGGCCGCCGCCGGCGTCGAGCGCCGGCGCCTCGAGCGCGACGTGCGCCAGAGCGTGGTGCTGTGCGGCTGGCGCGGCCCGCTGGACCCGAACACCGACCGCGCCGCCCTGGCGCTGCTGCAGAGCCTGCTGAACGGCCAGAGCGGCCGGCTCTTCGAGGCCCTGCGCAACCGCCGCTCCCTGTGCTACACGACCGGGATCCAGGCCGCCCGCGGCTTCGCGCCGGGCATGCTGGTGGGTTACGTGCTGACCGATCCCGCGACCGAGGACGCGGCCGCGGCCGCCCTGGTCGAGGAACTGCGCCGCATCGCCACGGAACCGGCGGCCGCGACCGAGTTCGCGCGGGCCCGCGCGCGGCTGCTGGGCAATCTGCTGATCTCGCGGCAGAGCAACGCCGCGCGGGCGAGCCGCTGCGGCGCCGACGTGCTCTACGGTCGGGCCCCCAACAACATCGCCCATCACCTGAAGGATATCCGCGCCCTGACCCCGCGCTGGGTGCGCGACGCCGCCGCGCGCTACCTCGGGACCGAGGATCGCTGGGAAGTGGTGCTGGGACCGGCGTGAGCCGGCCGCTGCGGACGCACGGGGGCCGGAACGCGCGCGTTCCGGCCCCTGCCGCGCCGGTCGGCTAGCCCCGCAGGGGGTAGCGCTGGGGGTCGTCGCCCATGTCGATCACGTGCGACGTCTGGCTGAACGAGGTGCGGTGCTTCTTGCCGGCGGGGATGTAGTAGACGTCGCCGGCCTGGTACAGCTCGGTGCGCCCCTCGATCTCCAGGGTCATCTCGCCGGTGACGAGGTAGCCCCACTGGGCGCCGTGGCTGTGGTCGGGGACGGTCACGCCTTCGTCGAAGCGGAAGAACGTCACCTGCTTCTCGTGGTTTTTCAGGGAATGTCCGGTCACGCCGGAGACGTGGAATTCGATCGCGGGGAGCTTCAGGACTTCGTCGGGCCACATGGTGTCGGCCGCTTGCAGTCTGGCCATGGAGACCTCCCAGGGTGGGTTGTTGGAGGCAGGTTCCACTAGGGTCAGGATACCGGAATCCGCGTCGTTTGCAACAGGCTCTCTTCAACCTCGCGGGGCGTAGTCGGTTCCGCGCATCGGCAGCGCGGGGCCGCCCCCCACGACCTCCGAAACGAGCACCTCCCCGACCAGCACCTCGTGGTCGCCGGCCGTGTGGCGGCCGATCAGGCGGCACAGCAGGCGGGCCGCGCAGTCCCGCAGCGCGGGCGCCCCGCCGCCCATCGTGACGGAGTCCGTGCCCCGCCACTTGTCGAGATCGCGCCCCGACTGCAGGCCGAACCGGCGCGCGACCTCCACCTGCCCCTCGCGCAGCACCGAGACGGTGAACTCCCCCCCGTCGCGCAGCAGGCCGTGCGTGTGGCGCAGCGGCGAGACGGCGACCGCGAGCAGCGCCGGCGCGGACGACACCCGCGTCACCCAGGCCGCGGTCAGGCCGCCGCGGCGCGGGCCGTCCGCGGCGCCGACGACGACCACGGGCGAGGGCAGCAGCTGCAGGGCCGGGTCGTGGGGAGACGGTGGCGAGGGCATGGGGAGCCTCCTGGTCGGCGCGCCGCGGTGAAGGGACACCCCGCAGACTACCCCCCGCAGGGGCCGCGGTCCAGGGCCGCGTCGGGACCCTCGGGATCGGGGTCGCCGAGGCTCTCGGGGAGGTGCTCCGGGAAGGTGAAGGCGAAGCGCGAGCCCCGGCCGACCTCGCTCGCGACGGTCAGCTCGCCGCCCATGGCCGCGACGGTGCGGTGGGCGATGGCCAGACCGAGACCGCTGCCGCCGTGCTTGCGGGCGACGTCCCGGCCGGCCTGCTGGAAGGGCTCGAAGATCCCGCCGAGGCGGTCGGCGGGGATGCCGGAGCCCGTGTCGGTCACCGCGACCTCCAGCCAGCCGTCGCGGTCCGACCGCCGGCAGGCGACCGCGACCGAGCCGCGGCTGGTGAACTTCAGCGCGTTGCCCACGAGGTTCATCGCGATCTGGCGCAGGCGCGTCGGGTCGCCCGCCTGCCCGGCCGGCACGTCGGGGGCCACGACGAGATCCAGCGCGACGCGCTTCTCGCGCGAGGACGAGGCGAAGATGCCGCACACCTCTTCGAGCACGCCGGCAGCGCTGAAGGGGATGCGCTCGAGGTCGAGGCGCCCGGCCTCGATGCGCGACAGGTCGAGCACATTGTTGATGAGGGACAGCAGGACCTGGCCGCTCTCCTGGATGGACGCCGCGAAGTCGCGCACGTCCTGCGCGCCCAGGTTCGGCATGGTCAGCAGGTCGGCGAAGCCGACGACACAGGTCAGCGGCGTGCGGATCTCGTGCGACATCGCGGCCAGGAACATGCTCTTGCTGCGATTGGCCAGCTCGGCGGCGCGGCGCGCGTCGCCGGCCTCGGCCAGCGCCACCTCCAGGTCGGTCTTGGCGCGGGCCAGGTCGGCGGCCACCCGGGCGTGGCGCTCCATCGCCGCGCGGGCCGCCTCGGCGGCGTGCGCCTTCGCCTGCGTGTAGCGGACGATCATGCCGGCCACCTGCAGCTGCAGCACGGCGCCGGACTGGCGGGCGTACTCCTCGCTGGCGCGGCGCCCCGCGAGGTTGGCCACCAGCTCGACCATGCGGCGCTGCGCGTCGGATTCGGCGGGCGCGCCGTGCCCGACGAGGCGCCCCAGCACCGCGCGCTCCTTCTCGTGCGACAGCAGCACCGGGACGTGCCACAGCGCGGCCCCGCACGCCGGGCAGGCCGCGCCCGCCGGCCGCGCGCCGGGATCGGGGTCCGGATCGGCTTCGAGCAGCTCGGCGACGGCCTCGACGCACGCGCTGCCGCAGGCGGCGCCCTCGGCGGCCAGGATGCGCCCGTCGTCGACCGGGCGGTACCCGCGCCCGTCGCGCAGGACCAGGCAGGTGCACAGGCCGACGCCGCGGGCCAGGACGTGGCGCCAGTAGGCCAGCTCGGCCAGGTCCAGGACGGCCTCGGGCGGCACGTCGCGCACCGGCAGCAGGCGGCCCTCGCACCAGAGGTCCGGCCGCTGCTGGGCTTCGCGCAGGTAGTGGCGCAGGTTCTCGAGGTCGGCGGCGCCGAGCTGGTCCACCAGGTCCCCGCCGGGCAGCGCGGACTGCAGCGCCTCGCGGAGCAGACGCGCGTTCTCGGCCTCGAGGCGGCGCACGCGCGTCTCGAGGCGCTGCTCGCGCGTCAGCGCGGGCTCGACGCCGGAGACGTCGGGCGGCAGGGTGATGTCCAGGATGCGGTCGCTCATGCCACCACCAACGCAGCCGGCCGGGAATGGCGGTCCGGCGCCGCTGGCGCCCGGACCGTCTCGTGGGAGATCGCTCGGGGATAGGATCGGCGGGGCAGGCCCGATCTTGAGCGGGGATACCGCTTTGGGCCGCAGGAAGTTGGGGACGGCGGCGCCGGCGGCTCAGCCGTGCCGGCCCAGGCTGTTGAACAGGTCGAGCTGGGGGGAGTGGCGGGGCAGGCCGACGGCTTCCAGGACCTGGCCGATCCAGCCGTCGCGGTGGTCGGGGTCCAGTTCGAGGCAGGGATCGCGGAGTTCTGCGAGGAGCTCCTGGATCAGGGCGTCGATGCCCAGTTGGAAGCCGGCCGAGGTGTCGCGCGTGCCGTCGAAGGCCGGCGCGCCGAGCACGGGCACCCGCACCAGCAGCTTGTAGGTGGACAGCCAGTGGCGCAGCAGCGGCTCGAGGTCGGGCCGGCGACCGACGGCGTGGACCATGTAGGCGTAGTTGTCGAGCACCGAGCGGTCGCAGACGACGGCCTGGTAGGAGGCGGACGTGGCGATCTCCCAGGCGATCTGCGTGTGGAGGATCCACTCCTGGGCGCCGCTGGTGGTGTCGCGGTTGATGGGCAGCGGGCAGTGCCGCGCGACCTCCTTCACGACGTCGACGCTCACGTCGAGCCGCTTCAGGCAGGCGGCCAGCTCGAAGCAGAGGGTGGTCTTGCCGACCCCGTGGGTGCCGATGAACGCGATCTTCATGATGAGCGACCCGGCGGCCGGCGTCCAGCCCGGAGTCGCCCGCCGGCGCCCCCGCTGGCGGCGCGGCCGCTCCGTTGTATCCCTGTGGGCTCCGGTCCGCCCTGCCGCGGCCCGGGATCGACGACGCACGAGACGGCGCCCCGGCCGGGGCGCGTTCAGGAGGCACGATGAGGGCACGGGACCTCGAACGCATCCGCGATACCCTGCACGCCGAGCGGGACCGCGTCCAGCGGATCATCGCCCGCCACGCCAAGGCGATCCAGCACGCCGACGACCTGTCCGGCGACGGCTCCGGCAAGGCCCACTCCAACCACATGGCCGACCAGGGCTCCGACGAGATCCAGTACGAGACCATGATCCACCTGGCCGGCGCCGAGACCGACTACCTCTTCGACATCGAGGAGGCGCTCGCGAAGGTCGAGAACGGAGCGTACGGACGCTGCGAGGCCGGCGACCACCCCATCGCGGTCGAGCGCCTGCTCGCCGTGCCGACGGCGCGGCTGTGCATCGCCTGCCAGGAGAAGCGCGAGAAGCTCTCGGCCTAGGCCCGGAACGGCCGCGCACGCCCGGCGTGAACACAGGACGGCCGGCTCCCGCGGGAGCCGGCCGTCCTTGCGCGATCCCCCGCCCCGGCGGGTCGCCCCGCCGGCGCGGAGCGTCAGTGGGTCATGTTGGCGGCCTTGCGCAGGCGGCGCTTCAGGCGGTGGATCTCCCGCCGGTGGCGGTTGCGCTGGACGTCCTCCCCCGCCGCCGCCGCCTCGTCGCGGCGCGTCTTGAGGTCGCGGATCCTGCCCTTGATGGCGGTCTTGTCCAGCCCGACGACGACCTTGTGGGGCTTCTCGATGCCGAGCTTGGCGGCGAGCAGGTCCACGAGTTCGTCCTTCTTCAGGCCGATGACCCCGGCGACCTCGGGCAGGTGGGTCTTCATCATCTCGCGCAGATCGTTGACCTTGTGCTTGTGCAATTCGTGCCAGTCCATGCGGTGCCTCCTCGGCAGCCGACCCGATCGGGCCGGCAGTGCGGCGTGGGTGGATGGATGCTCCCGATCCTAGCCGATCCTGCCGCAAATTGCACGATCCGGCCGCCCGGCGCCCACCGGTTGCCGACTGCCTGATTTTCAACCACCCCGCCGCGAGGACCCGAGCCCGCCGGCGGGCTTCCCGGCCGCGCTCCGGCGCTGGGCGTCCCGCTCCGGCGCTGCGGAGCCCACCGGGCCGCCGTCGCCGCCACGGCGGCAGCGCCGCAGCCACCCTGGCGATCAATCCCTTGGCCCCGTGCAAGTTGCCGCCGCACGGCGGGCGCGGAACACGGACTATCATGATCCTGTTTAAGGCCGTTTCGAGGCACGCCGGGCCCCCATGCGCCCCGTCCGGACACGATGGCACGCCCGTTGCAGCCCCTGCCCCCGACGGAACAGGTCCGGCCGCGAGCCGGCCCTATCGCACACCGGGGACGGGGGAAGTCTCTTGATGCACACGAAGGCGCCGGGACTCGGCGAATTCCTGATCAGCAAGGGCGTCATCGACCAGGCTCAGCTGGCCGAAGCGCTCGTCGAGCAGAAGCGCTCCCATGAGCGCCTCGGCGAGATCCTCCAGAACCGCGGGCTGATCACCGAATGGGACCTGCTCGACGCCCTGGGCAGCCAGCTCGGCCACCGCCTGTTCGACCCCTCGCACGACGAGGTGACGCGCCAGGCCCTGGAACTGGTGCCGGCCGAGTCCGCGCGCCGCTACGACCTGCTGCCGGTCTGCGTGGACGAGCGCCACCTCGTGGTCGCCATGAAGGACCCGCTGGACGTCGAGGCCCTCGACCACCTCCAGCACGTGGCCTCGCGCGTCGACCGCGAGCTGTCGATCCTGCTGGCGCCCTCCGAGGCCCTGGCGCAGGCGCGCGAGTACCACTACGGCCGGCTGCAGGGCGACCGCAACGTGTCGCAGCTGATCGAATCGGTGATCGACGAGATCGGCGGCGGCCGGGACATCGAGATCGAGCTCGAGGGCGACGGCTCGTCGGCGCAGGACGCCGGCGTCGTCACCCTCGTCGACCAGATCATCGGCAAGGCGATCCAGGAGCGGGCCACCGACATCCACGTCGAGCCCCAGGAGCACAGCCTGGTCATCCGCTACCGCGTCGACGGCATCCTCTACGACGCCCTGACCCCGCCGCGGGCGGTCTACGCCGGCGCCGTCAGCCGCCTGAAGATCATGGCCAACATGGACATCGCCGAGCGGCGCACCACCCAGGACGGGCGCTTCACCTTCCGGCGCGACGGCCGCGAGGTGGACATGCGCGTCTCCTCCATCCCGACGGTGCACGGCGAGAAGATCGTCATGCGCCTGCTGGACAAGACCAACTTCAACTACTCGCTGACCGATCTCGGGCTCGCGGAGCAGGACATCGCCTCGGTGCGGCAGGCCATCCACCGCCCGCACGGCATGATCCTGCTGTCGGGCCCGACCGGCTCCGGCAAGACCACGACGCTCTACGCCGCCATGAAGGAGCTGGACAGCCTCAGCCTGAACATCACGACCATCGAGGACCCGGTCGAGTACCAGATCGGGCGCATCAACCAGGTCCAGGTCAACAAGCGCAAGCAGGTGACCTTCGCCAACGCCCTGCGCGCCTTCCTGCGCCAGGACCCCGACGTGATCATGGTCGGCGAGATCCGCGACCAGGAGACGGCCGACATCGCGATCCGGGCCGCCCTGACCGGCCACATGGTCTTCAGCACCATCCACGCGAACGACGCCCCGAGCACGGCCGCCCGCCTGGTGTCGATGGGCGCCGAACCGTTCATGGCCGCCAGCGCCCTGACCCTGGTGGCGGCGCAGCGCCTGGTCCGGCGCAACTGCCCCCGCTGCCTGGAGCAGTACGAACCGGCGAAAGAATTGCTCATGGCCCTGGGGGAAGACGCCGATGACTTCGGTGCCCTGCCGGACAAATTCGTGCGCGGCGCCGGTTGCGCCGCCTGCCGGGGACGCGGCTACGCCGGACGCGTGGCCGTGATCGAGAAGATGGAAATGACGCCGGCGCTGCGGGAGCTCGTGGCCCAGAAGCGGCCGGCGGGCGTCATGAAACAGCAGGCCGTGTCCGAAGGCATGCTGACGCTGCAGCAGGCCGGCCTGAAGAAGGTCCGCGACGGCGTCACGACCCTGGAAGAAGTGCTGCGGGTCTGCATCAGCGATTGACCCGTGACGGGAGGACGATCCGGATGGCGAACTACAGCTACGTGGCGAAGGACCGCAACGGCGCCGAATTGACCGGTTTCCTGACCGGTTCCAGCGACGACGAGATCATCCAGCGCCTGCACCAGCAGGGGCTGGCCGTCATGCACGTCGCCGAGGACCGCCGCGGCCAGGCCGCCGCGGCCTGGAAGGCCCAGGCGGCCTCCTGGAACCTGCGCCGGGCGTCGACCCGCGACCTGGCGCTGTTCAGCCGCCAGCTGGCCACGGTGCTGGAATCGGGCATCCCCCTGGTCAAGGGGCTGCGGGGCCTGTCCGCCGACTCGGGCCGCGGCCCGGTGGCCAAGGCCGTGGGCGACCTGGCGACGCGCGTGGAGCGCGGCGAGAGCATCTCGGACGCCATGGCGGCCCATCCGGCCGTCTTCAACTCGATGTACCTGAGCATGATCCGCGCGGGCGAGCGCGCCGGCACCCTGGACAAGATCGTCGTCGAACTCTCCAACTACCTGGAGAAGGTCGACGACATCAAGGGCAAAGTGAAGTCGGCGATGATGTACCCGGTCTTCATCCTGACCTTCACGGTGCTGGCCACGCTGTTCCTGATCCTGAAGATCGTGCCGACCTTCTCGGACATCTACAAGGAGCTCGGCCAGGACCTGCCCGCCCTGACCCGGGTCGTGCTGAGCATCTCGGACGTCGTGCGCGCGAACGCCGTGCTCGTCCTCGGCGGCATGGGGGCGCTCGTCGTCGCCGTCTTCGCCGCCCTGCGCACCCGCCGCGGCCTGCGCACCTGGCACGCCATGCAGCTGCGCATGCCCATCTTCGGGCCCATCGTCACCAAGAGCGTGATGAGCCGCTTCGCCCGCACCTTCGGCATCCTGATCGGCAGCGGCCTGCCCATCCTCGAGAGCCTCGACCTGGTCAAGGGGGCCGCCGACAACCTGGTGGTCGCCGACGCCATCGACGAGGTCAAGGCCAAGGTCGCCGCCGGCCAGGGCGTGACCGAGTCCTTCCGCGCCACCGGCGCCTTCCCGGAGATGATCCTGCAGCTGATGGCCACCGGCGAGGAGGCCGGCGAGCTGGACACGATGCTGAACAAGTCCTCGGACTTCTACGACCGCCAGGTCGAGGCGACGGTGCACGGACTGTCGTCGCTGATCGAACCGATCATGATCGTGGTCGTGGGCGGCATCATCGGCTTCATCGTGCTGAGCATGTTCCTGCCCATCTTCGGGATGGGCGACGCGATGATCAAGGGTTCGGCCGCCATGTAGGCCGGCGGATCTCGGAGTGGGTGGCGCGCATTCTCCCGGACAGGCGGCCACCTGGGACAAGGACGTCCGGGAGAATCATCTGCGCGAGCAGAGGAGGGAACGCAATGAATCGCTTCCGTCGCAAGTCCGACCAGAAGGGCTTCACCATGATCGAGCTGATGGTCGTCGTCGTGATCGTCGGCGTCCTGGCCGCCATCGCGGTGCCGATGTACGGCAAGTACGTCAAGAACGCCCGTCTGACCGAAGCCACCAGCCGCATCGGCGAGGTCGTCACGGCCGCCAAGTCGTGGGCGATCGAGAACGAGAGCGCCGCGGGCAACCCGATCTGGCCGTCCGGCGCCGGCGGCGTCGTCGACCTGACCGCCTCGGCCAACTTCACCTACGCGATCTCCAGCGGCGGCGGCAGCAACGCCAACACCACCGCCCTGGTGCTGACGGCCACCGGCGTGGCCGGCACGCGCATGGCCGGCGTGACGGTGACCCAGACCGTGCCCAACATCAACAGCAACGGCAGCGCGCCCGTCGTCGCGGGCCTGTAGCCCGCGTCGCGGAACCGGGCCGGGAGGCGCCACGCCTCCCGGCCCGCCCCAACCCAGGCAGGGAGCCGCAAGAGATGCAGCGGAACGAGCGCCACGGCAGCCAGGACGGGTTCACCCTCATCGAGGTGATGGTGGCCTCGGTGCTGCTGCTGATCGCCTTCTTCGGGATGGCCCGCTACGCCGCCGGCAGCCGCACGCAGCTGTCGCTGGAGGAGGGACGGCGGCACGCCGTCGCGGTCGCGCAGGGCCGCCTCGAGGCGATCAAGCGCGGCGAGACCTACGACACGCTGGCCTCGCTGACCGGCCGCGACACCACCTACACCGTGGACGGCCGGCCCTACGCCGTGGCGCACACGATCTCCCTGAACACTCCCGAGGAGCACGCCGCCACCGTCGGGGTGACGGTGACCTGGAGCGAGATGATCGGCGGCAACGCGACGCCCCGGTCGATCGGTCTGACGGCGATCGTCAGCCGCAGCCTGCTGTGGGAGGGAGGAGAGCTGAGATGAGAGTGCCCCGCGATACTCCCCGCCCCGCCGGCCCGGACAGGCCGGCCTGACGCTCGTCGAGATGATGGTCGCCATCGTGGCCTCGTCCATCGTGGTGATGTCGCTCGGGCGGCTGGTGACCACGAACCAGACCATGGTCTTCGGCGGCCGCAGCCGGGCCGTCCTGCAGCAGGACATCAGCCGGGTGCTGAACGTGATCACCCAGGACGTGCGCGAGTCGCGCTGGGTCATGGCCCAGTCCGCCGCCGAGTTCCGCACCTACGACACTGCGGGCGCCGTCACCCACGTCTACCTGCTGACCGCGGTCGACGGCGACAACCTGGTCACGCGCGACGGGGTCGCGCTGGCGCAGAACGCCTGCGACAGCCTGACCGTCGCCGCCAGTCCCGATTCCACGATCCTGACGGTCTCGCTCGGGCTCTCCGACGACCGCCAGAACGCCACCGCCGGATTCACCGCCGTGAGCGTGCGCAATCACGCGATGGAGTTCTGATGAGCAAGCGAGGGAACATGGACACCAAGCGCGCGGACCGGAACGGGCAGGGGGGCTACGTCCTGCTCGCCGTCACCGTGTTCGTCTTCGCTCTGATCGTCGGCGGCATGGCCCTGTTCGCCACCGCCTCCTACGAGTCCAAGCACGCGCTGCGCGACTACGACAGCGCCGAAGCCTTCTACCTGGCCGATTCCGCCATCGAGCGCGCCCGGGCCATGCTGCTCGAGGACCGCGCCTGGCGCGACGGCTGGAACGACGTCGCCCTGGACCGCGGCACCTACGACCTCGCCATCGCCGACACCACCCTGGCCGGGCGCCCCGGCTCCTTCGTGCGCCTGACCGGCACCGGCACCGTGAACCAGACCAGCCGGCGGGTGACGGCCGTGGCCGAGGTCCCGCCGGCCGGCCTCAACCTGGGCCTGCTGGGGATGGACGACGCCGTCTCGCTGTTCAATCCCTTCTGCGTCAACGGCCGCGCCCACATCAACGAGTGGTGCTTCTTCGGCTTCCGCAACCGCAACTTCCAGTGCGGCACCCTGACCAGCGGGTTCGACCTGACGCCGCCGCACCTCTACGTCGACGCCGACCACTTCCCGGGCGCCACCTACTACGAGGTGCGCCCCACCAAGATCGGCGCCGTCCACAACGCCCGCATCTTCGACGCGGACGGGATCGACATCACCACCTCGCGCGGGGACAGCCTGACCTCGGTCCTGACCTACAGCTCGCTGCTCGGCTCGTACATCTACACCTTCAGCGGCGACACGGCCGTCGACCGCTACTTCGACGAGGCCACCGGCGTCTTCCGGCGGGCCGCGGGCGACTCGTCCGTGGTGGTCAACTTCGGCGGCGCGCCGCTGAACACCCCCGGGTCCGAATGCCGTGCACCAGCTGTACATCGGCAACACCTCGCGCATCATCCGCGCCACGATCATCAACACGCGCTTCACCGGGATCACGGTCGAGCAGCGCCTGCAGTACGGCAACTGGCGCGCCGGCCTGACGATCCTCGACGGCGTGACCTTCGCGCCGCGCAACGGCATGACGCTGATCTGCGGCATGTTCCACTCGTTCGGCACCACGAACTACGGCAACGCCAACTACCCGGGCCTGGTCTACATCACCGGGTTCCTCAACTCGTTCTGGGGCGACCTGAACGCCCGCGGCAGCATCATCATGATGGGCGACTTCGTCAGCCTGGCCGACGTCACCATCACCTACGACCCCCTGATGCTGGACCGCATGCCCGACTACATGGAAGAGGAGTGGCCGGACCGCGTCTCCGGCAGTTCCCGGATCATCACGTGGCGCGAAGTCTCCGCTCCGACCGGCGGCTGACAAGGAGGACGGCGTGTTCCGAACCCGCAAAGCCCGCACGGGCATCGACATCGGATCCACCGGCATCAAGTTGGTGCGCGGGGAGGGTCGCGCGGCGCTCGAGGTCGTCACCCACGCCGGCACCGAACCCTGGGACGGCCTGGACCGCGAGAACCGCACCGAGCGGGCCGGCGCCGCGCTGCGCGAGCTGCTGCGCAAGCAGGGCCTGGGCCGCACCCAGCTGGGCCGCGTGGCGGTCAGCGTGGGCTGGAAGGAGACCGCGCTGCGCGAGACCGAGCTGCCGCCGATCACCCCGGCCGAGCTGGCCCGGGCCCTGCCCTTCGAGGCCCGCAACCACCTCGAACTGGACAACATGGAGTCGCCCGTGCTCGCCGGGCAGGTCCTCGGCGCCGCGTCC
Organism: bacterium; assembly: GCA_016706845.1. Lineage (GTDB taxonomy): Bacteria > Krumholzibacteriota > Krumholzibacteriia > LZORAL124-64-63 > LZORAL124-64-63 > PNOJ01. The sequence goes on along the minus strand of JADJIV010000008.1, from coordinate 45,192 downwards.
GGCCACCGCGGTGCTGGAGGCCGAGCCCGCCGCGACCGGGTCGCGGGTCCTGATGGCCGCCGTGCCCCGCGCGCGCCGGGACTGGGTGGTGGCCGTGCTGGCCCAGGCCGGCCTCGAGCCCGAGGTCGTGGACCTCGAACCGCTGGCGGCCCTGAACGCCCTGTTCGCCGAGCTGCCGCTCCACGCGGCTGTCGACGAGGCGGTCGGACTGCTGGACGTGGGCGGCCGCCACGCCGCCCTGCACATCGCCTCGCGGCGCGGCGGGCTGCTGACCCGCACGGTCGGCCCCGACGCACCCGCCGACCCCGCTTCGCCCCAGGAGCACGGGTTCCGCCTCAAGCTGTCGGCGGGCATCGAGCAGACGATCACCTTCTACCGGGGACGGTACCGGCAGGAGATCGCGACCATCCACGCCGCCGGCGGCGGCGCGCTCGCGGAGGGGCGCCTCGCGGCCCTGGCGGCGGCGACCGGCAAGCGCTTCGAACTGTTCCAGCCCCTGGCGGGGCTGGGCGCCCGCGGCGAGATCGACGGCCGGCCGGTCGGGCCGGAATACCTCATGGCCTGCGGCCTCTGCCGCTGGTGGGACGGTGCCCATGTATAGGATCAACCTCTACCCCGAGTACCAGGAACGCCGCCAGCGGCAGCGGTCCCGGACCGCCGCCGGCGGCGTGCTGCTCGCTCTGCTGGGGCTCGAAGTGCTGATGGTCGGCGTCCTGGTGGTCAGCGACCACCTGCTGAACGAGCGGGCCGCGTCGCTGCGCGCCGAGCTGCCCCAGCTGACGTCGCGGCTGCAGGCCAGCTCGCGCGCGCGCCCCGAGCTGGACGTGGCCCTCGAGCTGGTCGCCCTGCGGGACAAGCGCGTGGACTGGACGCCCAAGCTCGCCGCCGTCGCCGAGCAGTGCGCCTCCGGCATGAAGCTGGTGGAGATCCAGGGCCGCACCGCGTCGAAGCGGGAACGCCCGCGCTTCGAGATCAACGGCGAGGCGCTCGACGCGGACGGGGCCCTGACCGTGGTGTCGTCCTACCTCGAGCGGCTGCGCGCCGACCCGCGGATGACGGACGACTTCCCGCGGGTGGACCTGGGCAACATCCGCGGCGGCGGCTCCGGTGAGTTCGCCGTGCTCTGCGCGCCCCCGGAGGTGAAGGAATGAACATCCGCTGCACGGGAACGCGTTTGCCCGTCGTCCTGGCCGCGGCCGGCCTGCTGCTCGTCGTCGGGCTGGTCATCGAGATGGCGTTCGCCCGGCCTCGCCTGCAGGAGATCCAGCGCCTGACCGGCGAGTGCGCGCAACTGCAGACCCAGATCCAGGACCAGCTGCGTCTCGAGAGCGAGAGCCGCCGTCTGGCCGTCCACTTCGACGTGGCCGGCCTGGCCGAGCTGACCGACCGGACGCAGCCCGACGCCGTGGCCTACCTGGGCCAGGCGCTCGACCGCTCCGGGCTGCAGAGGCTGGACATGACCACCAACGGCGGCGAGGACTTCGGCCGTCTGCGCCGCAGCGACTTCCTCATCCGCGCCCGCGGCGACTACGCGGAGATCCAGACCTTCGTCCGCGATCTCGAGAGCGGCCGCCGCCTGGTGAGCATCGACGCCCTGGCGATCAAGAAGATGCTGGAATCGGGCGATCTCGAGGGCCGCTTCAACATCTCGATCTACGACCCGACGGAGGTGCAGTGACCATGGCGCAGGACCTTCAGGACAAGCGCACGTTCCGGATCGGGCTGGCGGTCATGCTGGCCCTGGTCCTGGTGCTGGCCCTGCGCAGCCAGCGCACCGTCAGCGCCGTGCTGGCGAACCCGGCCGCGGCGGCCGCGGGCCGACGCCGCCCCCGCCGCCGGCGGCGGCGTCGACATGGCGGCGCTCGACCGGCGCGACAGCCTCATCGCGGCCGCGCAACCCGTCGCGCGCGACCCGTTCAGCGCCCGGCGCACGGCGCCGACGGAGCGGGCCCCCCGGCAGATCGAGGCGGTCGCGACCGCCCCGACCCTGTCGGCTTTGCTGTTCGACCACGTCAACCCCTCCACGCAGATCAACGTCGCGGGCCAGCGCTCCGGCTGGCTGCACCAGGGCGAGACGTTCCAAGGATGGACGGTGTCCGCGATCACGAGCGATGCGGTCACCATCACCAAGGGCGGCGACACCGTCGTCCTGCCCTGACCCCAGGAGGGAACCCGACATGAACCCGATCCGCACGACACTGCGCCGGCCCCTGCTGGCCTTGCTGGCCCTGGCCCTGCTGTCGCTGCCCGTCGCGGCCGCGGCCGCCGGCCAGGACCTGGTGACCCTGCAGGCGGCCGACACGCCGGTGGGCGAGGTCCTGAAGATCCTCGCCGACCGCGGCGGGCTGAACATCGTCACCAGTCCCGAGGTCTCCGAGCGGATGATCTCGATCCGGCTCACCGACACGCCGTTCGAAGAGGCGCTGAACCTCGTCGTGAGGGCGGCCGGCCTGGCCTACGAGCGCGTCGGCGGCACGATCCTGGTCGCCGACGTCGAGCGCCTGATCACGCGCACCGGCCTGGTGACGCGCGTCTACGACCTGCAGCACGCCGACCCCGAGCGGGTCCGCGAGGCGCTGGAGGTCGTGACCGAGAGCGTCTCGGTCGAGCCCGACCAGCACCGCGTCGTGGTGCGCGACCCACTCCGAGCTGGAGCAGGTGTCCGCGGTCATCCGCGAGCTGGACCGCCGTCCCCAGCAGGTGCTGCTGGAGGCCCGACTCATCGAGATCAACACCTCCTCGCTCATGGAGGTCGGCATCGACTGGGAGAAGCTGACCAAGTGGTCGACCAAGATCGTCGAGGGCTACAACGGCACCTCGCAGCCCGGCGAGTTCCCCGTCGACATCGACTACGTGCGCATGGCCGACGGCTCGGGCTTCTTCCGCCAGTACGCCACCTTCGACCTGGCCATCGACGCCCTGATCACCGAAGAGCACGCCCGGCTGCTCTCGAACGTCAAGATCGCCACCCTGGACGGGTCGGCCGCCGAGATCTTCGCCGGCGAGACCGTGCCGGTGGTCATCACCTCGCTGCAGTCCCCCGGCGCCTCCGGCGGCACCATGCAGTCGATCCAGCTGGAGAAGATCGACGTCGGCGTGAAGCTCAACATCACGCCGCGCGTCACCGATGACGGCTACATCACGGTCCTGGTGGAGCCCGAAGTGTCGCGGATCCTGAAGTTCGTGGGCCCGGACGAGGACCTGCCCGAGACCTCGACGCGGCGGGCCTCGGCCACGGTGCGCGTCCACGACGGCGAGACGATCTACCTGGGCGGCCTGCTCTCCGAAGAGAAGCGCGAAACCACCAAGAAGGTCCCCCTGTTCGGCGACCTGCCGCTGCTGGGCGCCCTGTTCCGCTACAGCAAGGACGAGGTCAACCGCTACGATCTCGTGATCGAGATCACGCCGCGGATCATCGGCGACGCGGGGGCGGCCCTGCCGCAGGCCGCCCTGGAGTGCCCCAATCTGGCGCCGACCCTGCTGGAAATCGACGCGCTCGAGAACAACAACCCGGCGACGCCCGACGCCGAATAGCCACCACCGCGCGCGGCGCGGCGCCCGCGGGGGCGCCGCGCCCGCACAGCCCAGGCGGCGGATCTTGAAATTTCGCCGACACGACGACCCGCCGGACGGGACTGTCAGGAAGAGGACGGCCGACATGGAAGCGACGCTGACCGCACCGCCCTTGGCGCCCGCCGGCGCCGAGACGCGCCCTCGCCTGTCATCGACGAGATCCTGCGCGAGGGCGTGCGGCGCCAGGCCTCGGACATCCTGATCTCGGCCGGCTCGCCGGTCACCTTCCACATCCACGGCCGCCTCGAGGCGATGGACGCGCGGCACCGGCTGACGCCCGCGGAGAGCCGGGAGTTGGCCTTCAGCCTGCTGGGGCCGGAACACCGGCAGCGCTTCGAGCGCGACCTCGACGGCGACATGTCGCTGGAACTGTTCGACGTGGCGCGCTTCCGGGCCAACGTCTTCCAGCAGCGCGGCTCGGTGTCGGCCGTGCTGCGCCACGTGCCGCTGGAGATCCCGCACTTCTCGACGGTCGGCCTGCAGGAGAGCCTGGTCAAGCGGATGCTCAACATCCCCAACGGCCTGATCCTGGTCACCGGCCCCACCGGCGCCGGCAAGTCCACGACCCTGGCCTGCCTGCTCGAGTACATGAACACGGTCGACGGCTACGCCAAGCACATCGTGACCATCGAGGACCCGATCGAGTTCCGCATGAAGAGCAAGAAATGCGTCATCGACCAGCGCGAGGTGGGCACCGACGTCCACGACTACGCCACCGGCCTGCGCTCGGCGCTGCGCCAGATGGCCCACGTCATCTTCGTCGGCGAGATGCGCGACCGCGCGACGATCGAGATCGCGCTGACGGCGGCCGAGACCGGCAACGTCGTGATCAGCACCCTGGCCACCCAGTCCGCGGCCAAGACCATCAACCGCATCATCGACGTCTTCCCGATCCAGGACCAGGAGGAGGTGCGCACGCGCCTGGCCCTGACGCTGCGCTGCGTCATCTCGCAGGTCCTGCTGCGCCGGCGCGACGGCCAGGGGCGCGTCGCCGCCCGCGAGGTGCTCTTCGTCAACAGTCCGGTGTCCAACCAGATCCGCGAAGGCAAAGTCCACATGATCAACAACGTCATCTCCAGCAGCTCTTCCGAGGGGATGTGCCTGCTGGACGACTCCCTGCTGCGCCTCTACCGCGAGGGCCAGGTCGACGCGGCCACCGTCCTGCCGCGCTTCATGGACCCGGAGAAGGCGCGCCAGGTCGTGCAGGGCTGACGTGGGCGCCGAACACGTGAGCGCGCTGGCGGCCGCGGCCGCCGCCACGGAACTGCCGGCGGGCCCGCTGCTCGCCGGCGTCCTGCTGCTGGGCCTGCTGTTCGGCAGCTTCCTGAACGTGGTGGTCTGGCGGCTGCCCCGCGGGGAGTCGCTGGCCTGGCCGGGCTCGCGCTGCCCGGCCTGCGGCCACGCCGTGCGCCCCCGCGACAACCTCCCGGTCCTCGGCTGGCTGCTGCTGCGCGGCCGCTGCCGCGACTGCGCCGCGCCCATCAGCCCCCGCTACCCGCTGGTGGAACTGGCCGGCGGCCTGACCGCCGTCGCCGCGTTCCTGGCCGCACCCACCCTCCCGCCGCCGCCGCCGCCACCTCGCTGCTGCTGCTGGCCCTGATCGCCATCTTCCTGATCGACCTCGACCACCGCCTGATCCTGGACGTGATCACCCTGCCGGGCATCGCCCTGGGCCTGCTGTTCTGCCCCCTGCTCGGCACGGCGCGCCTCGACGCCCTGCTGGGCGCCGTCGGCGGCTGGCTGGTCCTGGAGGGGGTGCGCCTCGGCTACCGGCATTGGCGCGGCTTCGACGGCCTGGGCGGCGGTGACGTGAAGCTGGCCGCCATGCTCGGCGCCTGGCTGGGCTGGCAGGGCGTGCTGCTCACGTTCCTGGCGGGCTCCTTCGTCGGGGCCCTGGTCGGCCTCACGATGGCCGCCCGCGGCCGCGCCGACCGCCTCACGGCCCTCCCCTACGGCGTCTTCCTGGCTCCCGCCGCCGCCGCCATGGTCTTCTGGGGCCGCCCCATCTGGTCCTGGTACCTGGCCCTCTAAATCCCACACTGCATCAGTGATCCGAATGTCCTGCGGCGAGGCCTGAACCGCCGCGCCCCGGGGCATGACACACCCGCTGTGACGGGGGTGTCTGCAGGCCTCCTGCGCCAGGACGGCGCAGGAGGCCGTAGTTGCAGCGCGCCGGGCACGATGTGCCCGGCGCGCGTCCCCGTCACAGCGGGTGTGTCATGCCCCGGCCCCGCGGTGGTTCAGGCCTCCCCGCAGAGCTTCAGGAGCTTGCGCTGCTCGTCGTCGACCCAGCGCTGGATCTCCACGATGAGTGCCTCGTTGCCCGGCTTGAACAGGTGCTTGAAGCGCACCTGGGTCTTGAGCCACTCCTCGATGGGCGTGCGGTCGGCCTTCGGCTTGTACGTCAGCTTGTACTCGCCGTTCTCGACCTCGAACAGCGGCCAGAAGTTGCACTCGGTCGCCATCTTCGCCAGTTCCATGCCCAGCGCCGGGTCGAAGCCCAGCCCACGGTGCACGGCATCAGGATGTTGAGGAAGGCCGGCCCGTCCACGTCCAGGGCCTTGCGGACCTTCATCTGCAGGTCCTTCCAGTGGAAGGGCGTCGTCTGCGCGACGTAGGGGATGTTGTGCGCCACCATGATCTTCGTGAGGTCCTTGCGGTGGCGGTCCTTCCCCTGCTTCACCTTGCCCGCGGGCGCGGTGGAGGTGTGCGCGCCGAACGGGGTGGCGCCCGAGCGCTGGATGCCCGTGTTCATGTACGCCTCGTTGTCGTAGCAGACGTACAGCATGTTGTGGCCGCGCTCCATGGCCCCGGACAGCGACTGCAGGCCGATGTCGTAGGTGCCGCCGTCGCCGCCGAAGGCGATGAAGTTGATCTTCTCACGCGGCACGGGCAGCTCGCCCCGCTTCTGCAGGGCGCGGTACGCGGTCTCGGCGCCCGAGACCGTGGCGGCCGCGTTCTCGAAGGCGGAGTGGATGAACGGCGTCTTCCAGGCGGTGTACGGGAAGATCGTGGTGACGACCTCCATGCAGCCCGTGGCGCCGCCCACGACCGTGTCGCGGCCCGCGGTCAGCATGATCTGGCGCAGGATGTTCGAGCCGGTGCAGCCGGCGCAGGCGCGGTGCCCGCCGGAGAGGAGGTCCTCGTTCTTGGAAAGCGTCTGCAGGTTCACAACAGCCATGACGGTCCCTCCTTTACAGCCGGACGCCCAGCAGGTTGACGGTTTCGGTCTCGCGACCCTTGGCGATCGGCTGCAGCTGCTCGATCAGCGAGACGATCTGCTTGGTATCGGTGTCGCGGCCGCCGAGCCCGTAGATCCAGTTGTGGATCTTCGGCCGGGCCGCAGGTCGTAGAGGGCCGAGCGGATCTCGTTGAAGAGCGGGCCGCCCCAGCCGCCGAAGCTGACGGACTTGTCCATGACCCCGACCACCTTGGCCTTCGACAGGGCCTTGGCGAGCTCCGCCGCCGGGAAGGGACGGAACATGTGGATCTTCAGCAGGCCCACCTTCACGCCCTTCTCGCGCTGGGCGTCGATGACGTCCTTGGCCGTGCCGGCCGTCGAGCCGAGCGCCACGATGACCATGTCGGCGTCGTCGGTGCGGTACTCCTCGAAGAACGAGTAGTGGCGGCCGGTGAGCTCGCCGAACTCCTTGTAGACCTCGGCGATGTACTTCGGCGCCCGCTTGAGCGCCTCGATCTGCGAGAGCTTGTGCTCGAAGTAGTAGTCGGTGAGGTCCAGCGGCCCGACCGTGATCGGGTGGTCCATGTCCAGCAGGGAGTAACCGGTCTTGAGATCCTTGGGCCCGATGAACTTCCAGGCGTCGTCGTCCGTCAGGATGTGCAGCGACTCGGACGTGTGGCTGATGATGAAGCCGTCGTAGTTGATCATCACCGGCAGGCGGACGTCCTTGTGCTCGGCGATGCGCCAGCACATCAGGGCGTGGTCGTACGCCTCCTGGGTGTTCTCGCACCACAGCTGGATCCAGCCGGCGTCGCGGCCGCCCATGGCGTCGGAGTGGTCGTTGTGGATGTTGATGTTGCCGGACAGCGCGCGGTTGACCACCGGCATGCAGATCGGCAGCCGCAGCGAGGCCGCGACGTAGATGACTTCCCACATCAGGGCGAAGCCGGCCGAACTGGTGGCGGTGAAGGTGCGGGCGCCGGTGGCGGCCGAGCCGATGGCCGCGCTCATGGCCGAGTGCTCGCTCTCGACCAGGATCATCTCGGTGTCGACGGCCCCGTCGGCGACGAAGTCGGCGAACTTGTGCATCATCTCGGTCTGGGGCGTGATCGGGAACGCGGGGGCCACGTGGGGACGAGCCTGCTTGAAGGCGGTCGCCACGGCCTCGTTCCCGGTCAGCCCGACGTAGATCTGCTTCATGGGACACTCCTTTCCGTGGCTACTTTTCGTCGCGGACCATGACGATGGCCGCTTTCCCCTTGGCGGCGGGCGGGCAGTGCTGCGCACAGATCCCGCAACCCTTGCAGTGCTCGAAGACGAAGCCCGTCATGACGGTCTTCTCGCCCGTATTGTCGATGGCCACGGCCGTGTCCGGGCAGTAGATCCAGCAGAACATGCAGTGGATGCAGTTCTCGGGGACCCACTGCGGCACGTTCGAGCGCCAGTCGCCCGTCTTGAATTCGGCGGCGTTGCCGGCCTCGGTGATGATGCCGCCATCGTTCAGGCCGGAAGTCGGGATGGTACTCATTCTGACACCAGCTCCTTGTAGGCCCTTTCCACGGCGGTGACGTTCCCGTCGATGACGGCCTGGCTGAACTTCTTCTTGAAGCGCACCACCAGCGAGGCGACGAGGTTCTCCAGGGTGATCACGTCGGCCACCGCGGCCAGCGCGCCGATCATCGGCATGTTGGGGATGGGCCGCCCGAAGCTCTCCTGGGCGATGAGCGAGGCGTCCACGGTGTGGACCTTGCCGCCCTTGATGCCCAGCCGCTTGCGGATGTTGGCGGGGGTCTCGACGGTGTTGATCAGGAAGACCGTGTCTTCGCTGGCGCCGTCGGGCACGCCCGCGGCTTTGGAATCCAGCAGCGTGGGGTCGAGCACGATCACGTAGTCGGGCTCGGCGATGCTGCAGTGCAGGCGGATCGGGGCGTCGGAGATGCGGGTGAACCCGCGCACGGGGGCGCCTCGTCGTTCGGGGCCGTACTCAGGAAGCCCTGGCTGTGCTTGCCCTGGTCGAGGACCGCCTCAGCCAGGAAAATCGCCGCCGTCTTGGCCCCCTGTCCGCCGCGGCCGTGCCAGCGGATCTCAGTGGTCGCTGCTGCCATGATCCATCACACTCCTTGCACCGAATCTGGCCGCGGGGGCCGGCCGGGTCCCCGCTGTATCTTTCCGGGACAAAGGTAGTCCCTACAAGTTAGGGGTCAATTGAAAAGCAGATTCAAACGAGATGGGCCCTGCCGGGGGCGTCTGGAGGGCCTCTCCGCCAGGAGGGCGGAGAGGCCCGGAGGTCGAGCTCACCGGACACAGGATGTGTCCGGTGAGCGCCCCCCGGCAGGGCCCATCTCGTTTGATGGATGAGGAATCCGGCAGTTTGCCTCGCAGACACAATTTCGGAGGCACAACCATGCTGATCTGATATCGTGGCATCCGATGATCCGATCCCCCCCTATTACGGAGGCACCCGCTTGCCCGCCAGCATCTTGCACCGGCGCTACCGATTCGGCGGCGTGACGACCGACTACCTGGGCGACGACGGCGCGCTGGACCGGCTCGCCGGGCGGCTGGGCCGCCGGCCGGCCGTTGCGGTCGTGGACCGGACGGTGGCACGGCTGCACGCGGCGCGGCTGGAGGCGGCGTTGAGGGGCGCGGACGGGACTCCCCTGCCCCGGCTGGTCGTGGCCGGTGGCGAAGCCGCCAAGTCGGTGGCGAACCTGGAACGCGTCTGGGTGTGGCTCGCCGCGCACAGATTGCCGCGCGACGGCGTGGTCGTCGGGGTGGGCGGCGGCGCGGTGCTGGACCTCGCCGGCTTCGCGGCGGCGACCTGGCAACGCGGCGTGGAGTTCGCGGCCGTGCCCACGACGCTGTTGGCGGCGGTGGACGCCGGCCTCGGCGGCAAGACCGCGGTCGACCTCGGGGCGCTGAAGAATCCCGTCGGCGCATTCCATGCCGCGGCGAACGTGCTGGTGGAGCCGTCGCTGCTGGGCACGTTGAGCCGGCGCGACTGGCGCTGCGGGCTGGCCGAGACGGTCAAAGCCGCGGTGATCGGCGCGGCTCCCCTGTTCCGCGATCTCGAGGCGCGGGCCCCCGACCTCGCGCGCCTGCTGGCCCGCGGGCGCGCGGACCGGCCCGTGCCCGACATCCTGGACCTGCCCTGGGCCGCGTGGATCGACGGCGCGGTGGGCGTGAAGGGGCGGCTGGTCGCGCGCGATTTCCGCGAGGCCGGCCCGCGGCGCGCGCTGAACCTCGGCCACACGCTCGGCCACGCGCTGGAAATCCAGCTCGGGCTGGCGCACGGCGAGGCCGTGGCGCTGGGGCTGGCCGCGGCCGCGCGCCTGGCCGCGGCGCGCGGGACCTGTCCGCGGCGGGACGCCGAGCGCATCGTCGCGCTGCTGGCGGCCTGCGGACTGGCGGTGACGGCGGCCGCCCCGCCGCGGCGCGCGACCGCCGCCCTGGTCGCCGCCGACAAGAAGGTGCGCGGCGGCGAGCCGCGCTGGGTGCTGCCGCGGCGGATCGGCGCGGTGGACGTCGATGCGCGCGTCGACCTCGACGACATGCTGGCGAGCCTGGCGGGATGATCGCGTCGCGGGCGACGCCGAGGAGGTCCCATGTTCCGATCCGCCCTGCTGATGCTCGTTCTGGCGTGGGGAGCGCTCTTCGCCTGGGCGCCGGTCGCGGCGCCGAGTGCTTCACGATCCTGGTGGGTCGCGACGCCAGCGCCGACGGTTCGGTGCTCATCGGCCACAACGAGGATGACTCGGGCGACATCGTCGTGAACCTGCGCCGGGTCCCGGCCCGGACCTACGCCGCAAGGCCGCCCGTGATCCTCGACGGCGGCGCCCGCCACGACGCCGGCCCGCAGGTGAACGGATTCCTCTGGATCGAAGCCACCACCCAGAACTTCGCCGACGCTTTCGTCACCGATTCCGGCGTCGTCGTGGTCTCGAACAGTTGCCCTTCCCGGGAGCAGGGCGACGACTTCACGCAGGGCGGCATCGCCTACCTGCTGCGCCGTCTGGTGGCGGAGCAGGCCGTATCCGCCCGGACGCCGTGCGACTGGCCGGCGAGCTGGTGGCGCAGTACGGCTACACCGGGTCGGGGCGCACGTACTGCTTCGCGGACCGGCGCGAGGGCTGGTTGTTCTGCGTGGTGCGGGGGCGCCACTGGGCGGCCCGGCGCGTGCCCGACGATCAGGTGGTCGTCATCCCCAACCGCTTCGTGATCCACGAGGTGGACTTCGCCGACGACCGCGACTTCGCCGCCAGCCCCGGTCTGGTCGACTACGCCAGGCGGCGCGGCTGGTACGATCCCGCCACGGACGGCGCCTTCGACTTCGCCCGCGCCTTCAACGCCGTCAGGGACGGACCCGTCCTGCAGGACGGCAACACGCTGCGACACTGGCGCGGTCTCTCGCTGCTGGGGGACCGCGCCTTCGACGTGCAGGACCGCCTCCCCTTCTGCGTGGCGCCGGGCCGCAAGCTGGAGCCTGCCGATCTCATGCTCGTCCTGCGGGACCACTACGAAGGCACGCCCCACGACGTCACCGCAGGCTACCGCGAGGGTTCGCCCAACCACACCCGGTTGCGCACCATCTGCACCGACGCCACGATCCATTCCACGGTGGTGCGGCTCCACGAGGCGCTGCCCGAGCCCCTTTCCATCCTCGTCTACCTGAGCCTGGGGCGGCCCGACACCGCGCCCTTCCTGCCGTTCTACCCCCTGGCGGGAGAACTGCCCGACGGGTTGGGCCTGGGCGATCCCCGGCACGACGACGCGCGCTTCACGCGCGAGCACTTCCAGGACGGCGCCTTCGCAGCCGGGCGGGACGGGCTGCTCGTCACCCGGGCGGTGGCGACGCAACGCGCCGTGGAGCGGGACTATGCGAGGCTCGCCCCCCGGGTCCGCGCCGTGCTGGATCCCCTGGAGCGCGCGCTCCATTTGGGCATCCCCGCCCTGCAGCAGGCCTACCGGGATCTGGCCGCCGGGGATCCCGACGCCGCCAGGACGCACCTGCTCGCGTTCAACCACGGGTCGTTCGCGCTGGCGCGCCGCGCCTACGGGGAAATCGACGCGATCCTCGGCGCCGCTGACGAAGGCTCCCCCTAGGTAGGACGAGAAACGGCCCCGGACAGGCGCCCGGGGCCGTGACACGTTCCGACGGTGCGATCGGTTTCACTCCAGAATCGGCACCACTCGCCTCGTCGTCATTTGGCCAGGACCAGCTTGGCCGAGCGCTGCTCCCCGCCCGCGACGACGCGCAGCAGGTAGACGCCCGCGGACGCCGCGGCGCCGTCGTCGTCGCGCCCGTCCCAGACCGCCTCGTGCCGGCCGACGGCCAGGACCGCATCCGTGAGCGTGCGCACGCAGCGGCCGCGCATGTCGTAGATCAGCACCTCGACTCGGCCGGCGTGCGGCACTTCGAAGCGGATCGTCGTGCGGGGATTGAAGGGGTTCGGCGCCACGCCCGCGATGGCCAGCGCGCGCGGCGCGTCGCCGGCGGCCGTCGCGCCCGCCGTCACCGTCGCCGAGTAGCCGCCGACGTGCCCGTCCTGGTCCACGGCCACCACCACGAAACAGCCGTCGCTCTGGCTCGACGCAAACGTATGCCCGGGGTGGGCGACCGTGCCGGCCACGTGGGCGGCGCCGGGCTGCGTCTGCTCGTCCGGCAGGCGGTAGACGACGTAGTGGTCGACGTCGGCTTCGGCGTTGGGGGCCCACGAAAGCGAAGCGCCCGACAGTTCCGCCAGGCTGAGCTGGGCGACGGCCGCCGGGGCGACCGGCGTGCAGCCGGGGCCGCCGTAGACGCCGATGTCGGCGCGCGAGCCGTCGGGATCGAGGCAGGCGGGATCGGGATCGCCCCGGTCCAGGCAGGGCGAGTGCAGGGCCAGCGCGTAGTCCCCGGCCGCCGCGTTGCAGAAGCCCGGCTCGGCCACCACGTCGTGGGCGCCGCCGGTCAGACCCACGTAGTGTCCCCCCGGGTTGTTCCACAGGACGTTGTGGTCCCCCGCGAACCCGGCGGCGCTGCCCGCCACGCCGCCGTGCGCGTTGCCGGCGACGACGCAATTGCGCAGGACCACCGTGCCGGCGCCGTTCAGGAACACGCAGCCGAAGCCGGAGCCGCCGCTGTCGAGCAGCAACGTGTTCTCGAAACGCAGCGTGGGCGCCGCATTCACCGCGATCGTCGCCCCGAGCAGACCGGCGGCGTTGCGCGTGAAGACGGCGTTGCGCACGTCGCAGCCGGCTCCGTCCAGGTTCAGGGCGCCGCCGCGGTCGAGCCGCGCCGCGTTGTCCGCGAAGCGGCCGCCCTCGACGACGAGGCTGCCGCCCAGGACTTGGAAGGCGCCGCCCCTGGCGTCCGCCCGGTTGCCGGTGGCGACGACGTCCCGCGCGATCACCGTCGAGCCGCTCGCCGACAGGGCCGCGCCCGCGGCGCAGCGGCGGTTGCCCGTGAAGGTCTCGCCGATCAGGTCCACCCGGCTGTCGAGGACGTAGACGGCCGCGCCCTCCTGGCCGGAGACGCTGTCCATGCAGGCGTTCTGCAGGTACTGGTTGCCGGTCAGGACCGCGCCGTCGGCGCCGATCATGGCCACCGCGCCGCCCAGCGTGGCCCGGTTGCCCTGGAACACGCAGTCCTCGACGCGCGGCGCGCCGTTGATCACGACGATGGCGCCGCCGACCCCGGAGCCGTTGAAGGGGTTGGCCGTGTTGTTCGTGAAGACGCAGTCGCGGATGGTCGGCGAGGAGCCGTTGACGTAGATCGCCCCGCCGTGGCGGCCGAAGACCGGGACGCTGCTGATCCCGCCGACGCAGTCGTAGAACTCGAAGCCGATCACGCCGGCGTGGCCGTCGAGGCCGCCGACGAAGCTCATCGCGCTGTCGATCGACTGCAGGCGTGTCGCGCCGGGCTGCGGGTCGCGCGCGGTGAAGGTCGGGTTCCAGCCGCCGATGATCGTCGTCGGCGTGGTGACCGAGATGCGCTCGTGGTAGTCGCCCGCCGTGACGAGCACGGTGTCGCGCCCGGTGCAGGCGACCAGGGCGGCGGCCAGGCTGCGGGCGGCCGTGGCCTTCGTCTCGTAGGGCGCGACGTCGCCGCCGGTCGGCGAGACGTAGCGGGTGCGGTGGCCGTACAGCTGCATCCGCTGCGGGGAGATGCCGAATCCCTGCCGGGTGTCGCCCAGCGGGACCACGCAGAACTGCAGCAGCGTCGTGGAGTGGTTCGGCAGGGTCCACAGGTAGTGGCCGCTGTTGGGGACGTTGTCCGCGATCTTGGTGTCGAGGAAACCGTCCAGGGAAGCCCAGATGTCGACCGTGGCGGCGGCCTCGCCGCTCGTGGTCCAGGCGATGTCGACCGTCTCTCCCGCGATGTAGTCGCGGTCGTCCACCGGGCCGAGCATCGAAACGCTCGTGGGCGGCACCACCACATCGATCTGGGTGGTCGAGGAGCCGATCAGCGACACCCCGTACTTGATGGTGAAGTACCCGCCCATGCCGAAGCTGGGGCCCCAGGAGTTCTTGCAGATCCAGCCGCCGGTGCCGCCGCAGGCGCGGTCGTCCCAGCCGACGATCAGGATCAGGTGATTCGTGTACGGTCCGACGTTGTCGGTGTAGCAGCCGGTGCCGTAGCTCGGGAAGGGCTCGTCGGCGTTGAACGCCGAACAGACGGGGCCTTCGAGCAGGGCGTTCTTGATCTGCGTCACGTTGTTCGACACGTAGTGCCAGCTCGTCACGAAGCCGAACGGCAGGTAGGACGACTGGGTGCAGGAGCTGACGGTGCCGCCGCTGTACGGGATGGCCTCCTCATGGACGGCCCCGTAGGTCATCGCCACGTTGTAGACGGCCGAGGCCCACCCGCCGTTGCAGTCGGCGCCGTACGGGTTGCAGAGGATCATCTGCTGTTCCGACAGGTTCAGGTCCTGGCCGTAGTAGATCTTCAGGTGCGATTCGATCTGCCCGATCGCGGCGAAGGCCCAGCACGAGCCGCAGTCGCCCTGGTTCTTGACCGAGGTCAGTCCCCCCTCGTCGACCCAGCTGAAGTTCGAGGGCAGGTCGAGCTTGTCTCTCCCGGAACCCGAACAGGTTGGCGCGCCGTTCCGGCGTCAGGCTGTCGGTGAACGCCGTCGTCGGTTCCCAGGAGGAGCCGGACTGGGCGAAGGCCGCCCCGGCGGCGGCGAGGACCAGCAGGCTGACCAGAGCGAGCAGTCGGCCCTTCGTGGCCACGGAAACACAAAAAAGATTACACGGACGCATCGGCTGCCTTTCGTGCGAACCCGGTGTGCGGCGGGATTTCGAGTCGGCGACGCCCGAGCGCCGCATCTGTAATGATACCATGACGGACATCCCAAGGGCAAACAGGACTGCGCTGTCCCGCAAAGCCTCCCCAAGCCGTTGCCGGCCAATCAATACAATCCGACCGGATCCACGTCCAGCGTGACGTCGACGGCGGTTTCGGCGGCCAGGCGGCGCCCGCGGTCGGCGAGCCAGGCCCGCTGGCCGTTGGACATGGTCCCCTTGACCAGCAGCTGCCAGCGGACGCGGTTCTGCAGACGGGCGAACACGGCCGGAGCCGGACCCAGCACTTCCAGGTCGGGCGGCAACAGGTGGGCGCGCATCAGCCCGGCGAAGCGGTGGGCGGCCTCCTGCACGTCGGCGGGCCGGCGGGCGGCCAGGCCCACGCGCAGCATCCGCCGCGCCGGCGGGTAGCCCGCCGCCTCGCGCTGCGGCAGTTCGGCCGCCGCGAAGGCCGCGAAGTCGTGGCGCGACGCGGCCTGGATCACCGGGTGGTCCGGCTGCCAGGTCTGGAAGAGCACGGCGCCGGGGCTCTCCCGGCCCGCGCGCCCGGCGACCTGGGTCAGCAGCTGGAAGACCCGCTCGTGCGCGCGGAAGTCGGGCAGCGTCAACCCGTCGTCCGCCGCCAGGACGCCGACCAGGTCGACGCCGGCGAAGTGGTGTCCCTTGGCCACCATCTGGGTGCCGACCAGGATGTCGGCGCCGCGCGCCGCGAAGTCCGAGAGGATCCGCCGGTGGCTGCCGCGGGCGCGGGTGGTGTCCTGGTCGAGCCGCAGGACGCGGGCGTCGGGGAAGTGCGCGGCCAGCGCCAGCTCGAGCCGCTCGGTGCCGGAGCCGCCGGGCAGGAACGACGGGCCGCCGCAGTCCGGGCAGGTGTCCGGCTCGCGCCGCGCGAAGCCGCAGTAGTGGCAGAGCAGCTGGCGCGGGCGCAGGTGGACCGTCAGCGCGATGTCGCAGTGCGGGCAGGCGACCGGCACGCCGCACGCGGTGCACTGCAGGACGCGCGCGAAGCCGCGGCGGTTGTAGTAGAGGATCGCCTGGCGGCCTTGGGCCAGGCACGATTCCAGCCGGGTCAGCAGCGCGTCCGAGAAGCCGTCGGACGCCGGCCCGCCGCGCATGTCGACGATCTCGACCGCGGGCATCTCCCCGACCGGGCGGTCGGCGAGCAGGATCTCCCGGTAGCGGCCGTCGATCGCGTTGCGCACCGACTCGAGGTCCGGGGTCGCGGAGCCGAGCACCACGCAGGCGCCGGCCTCGCGGGCCCGCACCAGCGCCGCGTGGCGCGCGTGGTAGCGCGGCTTCTCCTCCTGCTTGTAGCTGGCGTCGTGCTCCTCGTCGACGATCACGACGCCAAGGTCGCGCAGCGGCGTGAACAGGGCCGAGCGCGGCCCCAGCACGACGCTCAGCTCGCCCGCCGCGGCCGCCTCGTGCACGCGGCAGCGCTCGCCGGCGGACAGCCCGCTGTGCACCGTGGCGACGCGGGCGCCGAAGCGCGCCGCGACGCGCGCCTCGGTCTGCGGCGTCAGGGCGATCTCCGGCAGCAGGTACAGGGCGCTGCGGCCCCGGGCCAGGGCCTCGGCGATGACGCGCAGGTAGACCTCGGTCTTGCCGCTGCCGGTCACGCCGTGCAGCAGCAGCGCGCCGAAGCGGCGCGCCTCCAGCCGCTCGACCGCCCAATCCACGGCGCGCCCCTGGTCCGGCGTCAGTTGCACGTCGACGGCGTCGGCGATGGGGTAGGCGGCGACGGCGCGGCGTGGCCGCGCCTTCGTGCCGGGGGCCGGCGGGTGGAACAGGGGCACGAGTTCGCCGGGCGGCAGCGCGTAGTAGCCGGCCATCCAGTCCAGCAGGCGCCGGCGGTCGCCCTCGACCCGGTACGCCGCGGGGAAACGGCTGCGCAGCGGGCGCAGGCGGTGGCCGTCGACCTCCGTGACGTCCGCGGCCGCCTCGCGCACGCCGACCACCAGGCCCGTCACGTTGCGCCGCCCCAGCGGCGCGCTGACCAGGTCGCCCGGCCGCACCGGCGGCGCCGGCCAGTCGTCCGGAACGCGGTAGGTGAAGGTCTGGTCCAGAGGCACCGGCAGGGCGACCTCGGCCAGCGTCGCGACGGCGGCCATGCCTGGCTCCTCCGGGGCAGCGGGACGTCGGTGGGGATCGTGAGGGGTGAGTCTACACGGCGGGGCGACGGGCGTCCACGGCGGCGTCCGGCCCGGCGTTCCGGCCCGGGCCGGCGCGCGTCGTGGCTTGCGGTTCGCGGGCGGTCAGCCGTGCCGGACGCCGAGGAAGGTCTGCACCGTGTCGACCAGCCGCTGGGGGCTGAACGGCTTGGTGATGTAGCCGTCGGCGCCGCAGTCCCGGCCGCGGGTGCGGTCCTCGCGCGAGTTGCGCGCGGTCAGCAGGACGACCGGGATGTCCTTGGTGCGCAGGTCCGCCTTGAGGCGGCGGCACGTCTCGAAGCCGTCGAGCCGCGGCATCATCACGTCGAGGATGACGAGGTCCGGCTGCTGGTCGGCGGCCAGGCTCAGCGCAGCATCGCCGTCGGCGGCCTGCAGGACCGTGTAGCCTTCGGCGTCGAGGCTGAAGTCCAGGATGCTCAGGATGTAGGGCTCGTCGTCGACGATCAGGATCTTGCGCACGGTCGTGCCTCCGTCCCTCGGGTGTCGTGTGCTGCGCGCGTGACGCTCAGGATGCGATGCCGGCGCCGGGAGCGGCCCCGACGAGTTCCTCTTCGATGTCCGCGGCCTCGTCGGCGGCGGGAGCCGCGATCCTGACCGCCGGCGGCGGCAGGGCCAGGTTGCGTGCGTGCTGCACGGCGGCGATGCGCTCGGCGTGGTGCTGCGCCTCGTCCAGGAAGTTATCCAGGCAGCGCGGGCAGAACTGGCTGCCGGCGCGCTGCTGCATCTCGGCGAGCGCCTGTTCCAGGGGCACGGCCCGGCGGTAGGGCCGGCCCTGGAGCATGGCGGTGAGGCTGTCGGCCAGCATCAGCAGGCGCGCCCCCAGCGGGATGTCCTCGCCGGACAGGCCGCGCGGGTAGCCCGTGCCGTCGTAGTGCTCGTGGTGGTGCAGGACGATGTCGTGCACCTCGCCGGGGGCGTCGAGCGACGAGATCAGCTGCAGGCTCAGGTGGACGTGCTGCTGCAGGATCTCCCACTCCTCCGGCTCGAGCGGCGGCCCCTTGTAGATGATGTCGTCGGGGATGCCGGTCAGGCCGAGGTCGTAGGTCTGCAGCGCGAAGGCCAGGCTCGTCAGCTCCGTCTCCGACAGGTTCATGCGCCGGCCGGTCTCGATGCAGATGTCGTGGCAGATCTCCGCGAGGTCGTCGTGGCGGGCGCGGCGGATGGCCACGCTCTTGCGCAGGGCCTGCGCGAGGTCGCCGAACTCCCGGTT
Organism: bacterium; assembly: GCA_016706845.1. Lineage (GTDB taxonomy): Bacteria > Krumholzibacteriota > Krumholzibacteriia > LZORAL124-64-63 > LZORAL124-64-63 > PNOJ01. The sequence goes on along the minus strand of JADJIV010000008.1, from coordinate 26,771 downwards.
GCTGTGCTGGTGCACCACGACGCGTTCGAGCACGTGGCCCAGCCGCGCCGCGATGGCCTGCAGCAGCAGGCGGTCGCGCACGCCGAAGGGGCGGCCGTCGAGGCGGCTGGCGACGTGCACCACGCCCACCACCCGTCCCTCCCGCATCACCGGCGCGCTCAGCAGGGTCCCGCCGCCCGGCGCGCCGCCGGTGCGGTCCACCGGGAGCCGCAGCCCGGCGGCCTCGGCGTCGCCCAGCGACGGCTCGCCGGTCGCCCAGACGCGTCCGGCCACGCCTTCGCCGCGGGCCAGCCGCAGGTCCTGCACCACGCGGTCGTCGAGACCCATGGCCGCCTCGACGACCAGGTGCTCCCCGCCCGCGTCCGGCAGCAGCAGCGCGACCACGCGCGCCCGCAGCAGCTCGCCGACCCAGTGGATCAGCCGCTCGGCGAACTCGGGGACGTCGCTGAAGACCGTGTTGCGGCCGTTGTTCTGGCCCCGGCGGACGATCTCGTCGCGGCGCGGCAGCAGGGCGTTGAAGCGCACGCCCTGGGGCTGCACCCGCTCGCCCCAGATGCGGCCGCTGTGACGCGTGACGATGTCGCGGCAGATGGCCAGCCCGATGCCCTGGCCGCCGTGCTCGCGCGTGCTGGAGCCGTCGACCTGGTAGAAGCGGTCGAAGATGTAGGTCATCTTGTTGTCGGGGACGCCGATGCCGTTGTCCTCGACCACGATGCGCACCGAGGAGACGCCGTCGACCAGCGACAGGTGCACCTTGCCGCCGCTCGGGGTGAACTTGAAGGCGTTGTCCAGCAGGTGGCGGATCAGCTGCCGCACGAGGTCGGCGTCGACCCCGAGCAGGATCTCCTCGCGGTCCATGTGCATCGTGAAGGCGATGCGCTTGGTCTCGGCCTGGCTGCGGGCCGCCCCCTCGATGCCGCGCACCAGCGCCACGAGGTCCGTCTGGTGGCGGTTGAAGGTGACCTGCTCGCGCTCCATGCGCTCGAGGTCCAGCAGGTTGTTGACGATGCCGGTGAGCTTCTCGCTCTCGGACTGGATGACGCGCAGGAACTCGCCCTGGGCCGCGTCGTCCATGCGCTCGCGCCCGTGCACCAGGGCCTCGCTGTAGGCCTTGATCGAGGTCAGCGGGGTGCGCAGCTCGTGGCTGACGTTGGCGACGAAGTTGTTCTTCAGCTCGTTGTGGTAGCGCAGGCGGTCCGAGGAGCGCGTCAGTTCCTGGTTCTGGCGGTGCAGCCGGGAGTACAGCTCGGCCGAGGCGATGGCCGTGGCGGCCTGCTGCGCGAACAGCTCCAGCATCTGGATGGTCTGCAGCCCGGGCACCTTGTGATCGACCGGATCGTCGACGCTCAGGTAGCCTCGAATCTCCCCTTCGGGCGAATTCAGGGGAATGATCAGCGCATCGCGCTCGTCCCAATCGCCCTCGGCGCGCTTCTCCTGCGCCTGCGTGTAGGCGTCGGCCAGGGCCTGCTCCGCACCCTCGATCGTGTGACGGATGAGGTAGGAATTGGAGACCAGGAACTGCGGCAGGGCCATCTTGCGGAACCCGGTCAGCGTCATCGGGCTGTTGCGCAGGTACTCGATGCCCTCCTCGTCGATGCCGGAGAAGGCCTTCGCCTCGAAGACCTTGTCCGCGACGTTGTAGATGCGCAACAGGACCATGCGGAAGCCCAGCGATTCCCGCACCGATTGCGTGATCTCGTGGAGCAGGTGCTCGGAATCGCGGAAGGCGTGGATGCGCGCCGAGATGGCCAGCAGGCTCTCCAGGCCGCGCACCCGCTCCTGGCGGTCGTGGAGGTCGCGCGAACGCTGCCGCACGCGCCAGATCTGCCAGACCAGGCCCGCGGCCAGCACCAGGATCGCCGCGGCGTAGGGCACCGGGCCACCGGGCGCCGCCGCCACCCCTGCGGGGATCGCACCGAGATTCGCCAAAAACAACATCATAGCGTTTCCTTCCCCGCCGGGACGCGCCGCGCGGCCAGCGCATCGGCGGCCTGGGCGACCAGCCGGCTCATCACGAACGGTTTCTCCAGGAACAGATCCGCTCCGGCTTCCAGCATCTCCGCCCTGGCGGCGCGGTCGCACCGCGCCGAGAGCGCCACGATCGCGGTGCGGTCGTGGCCGGGGTTGCGCCGGATCAGGCGCGTCGCGTCGATGCCGTCGAGCTTGGGCATCATGATGTCCATCACGATCACGTCGGGCCGGAACGACGCCACCTGGTTGAGGCCCTCGATGCCGTTGCGGGCCACGGCCGTCTGCCAGCCCTCCTGCGCGAAGGCGCGCGCGAGCAGCCCCGCGAGGTGCGGCTCGTCCTCGACGATCAGGGCGCGCACGGCGTTCACGGCTGCCCCGGTCGCCGCGCCGGCGGGGCGTCGCCTTCGTCGCGGGCGTCCAGCGGCGGCGAGGTCTGCGCCGCGACCGCGTCCACCGGGAAGCGGCGCTCGTGGATGATCTGGCTGCCCGGCAGCGATTTGCCGTACTTCTTCAGCTCGGCCGCGACGGCGTTGAGCCGGCCCACGTGGCCGAGGCCGCCCTGCTGCTCGACGACGACCGCCACGGTCAGCGAGACCGGCGGGAACCGCCGCAGGCGGCCGGTGCGGTCGGGCAGCTCGATGTAGCCGCGCCGGCGGTCTTCCGGCTCGTACTGCGCGAGGATGCGCTCGTCGAATTCCGCGACGATGCGCTCCGCGAGGCCGTCGGCATCCTGCGGGCGCGTCACGGCGATGAAGTCGTCGCCGCCGACGTGGCCGAGGAACGCGTCCTCGCACGCCAGCACGTCGGTCGCGAGCAGATCGGCCAGCATCGTCAGGACCGCGTCGCCCTTGACGTAGCCGTAGTGGTCGTTGAAGGCCTTGAAGTGGTCGAGGTCCAGGTAGAGGAAGCCGAAGGACTGGCCGGCCTCGAGGCGCCGGTTCAGCTCCCGCGCGATGGCGCGGTTGCCGGGCAGGCCCGTCAGCGGATTGGCGTCGCGCTGGCTGCGGCTCAGCTGCAGCAGGTTGCGCACGCGCAGCACCAGTTCGTCGGGCACGAACGGCTTGCTCAGGTAGTCGTTGGCGCCCTGGGCGAGGCCGCGCACCCTGTGCGGCGTCTCCCCCTTGGCCGTCAGCATGATCACCGGCAGGTGGTGGGTGCGGAACCGGGCGCGCAACTCGCGCAGCACGTCGAACCCGTCCAGGCCGGGCATCATGACGTCCAGCAGGACCAGGTCGGGCAGCTCCCGCTGCAGGCAGGCCAGGGCCTGCGGACCGTCCTGGGCGAGCTCGACCTGGAAGCCGCCCTGCTCGAGCACGTGCTTCAGGATCGTCCTGAGGTGCTGGTCGTCGTCGACGACCAGGATCGTCTCGGTTTCGTGCATCGGCACCATCCGTGCAAATCGCGTCGGGAAAACCCGTTACAGGCAGAATCGACAGTCCAGACGCAAGGGTCGTGCCATCATGGGGAAGTTCGCGGCGCAGGCGGGAACGACGGGGCGGGAAGCGGCAGGTCAGCGCCAGGATGCCAGGGGCGCGCGCGCAAACCCGTCGAGATCAAGGGGATCCGAAGATCCGGCCGCCAGGCGGGCGTGCCCGGCGCAGGCGATCATGGCCGCGTTGTCGGTGCAGTAGACGCGCTCGGGGGGGCGGAATGCGAAACCGCCGGCCGCCGCCTCTGCGGCAACCCGTTCGCGCAGCAGGCCGTTGGCCGCCACGCCGCCGGCCAGGTAGACGCCCTGCACGCGGTGCTCGCGGGCGGCCTGGAACAGGCGCCGGACGAGCACGTCGACGACGGCCTCGCGCAGGGCCCGGCAGAGATCGGCCACCGTCTGCTCGTCCAGCGGCCGGGGCAGCGATTCCACCAGCACCCGGACGGCCGTCTTCAGGCCGCTGAAGCTGAACACCAGGCGCGGGTCGCGGCTCAGCGGCCGCGGCAGTTCGAAGCGCCCGGAGCGGCCGGCCGCGGCCAGGCGGTCGATGACCGGACCGCCCGGGTACGGCAGGCCCATCAGCTGGGCCGACTTGTCGAAGCACTCCCCGGCCGCGTCGTCCAGGGTCCAGCCGAGCCGCCGGTAACGGCCCACGTCCGACATGAGCACGACTTCGGTGTGGCCGCCGGAGACCACCAGCACGGCCGCGGGCAGCGCCATGGGGCCGGTCAGCAGGTTGGCCAGGATGTGGCCCTCGATGTGGTGGACACCGACCAGCGGCTTGCGGGTCGCCCAGCAGAGGGCCTTCGCGGTGGACAGGCCGACCAGCAGGGCGCCGATGAGGCCGGGCCCGGCCGTGACTGCGACGCCGTCGAGATCCTCCAGCGCCAGACGCTGCCGCTCCAGCAGCACCTCGACCAGGGGCAGCAGGTTGACCAGGTGCGCGCGCGAGGCCAGCTCCGGCACCACGCCGCCGAAGTGGCCGTGCAGGTCCACCTGGCTCGAGACGAGGTTCTCCGCCACGCCCCGCTCGGCGTCGTAGAGCGCGACGCTCGTGTCGTCGCAGGAGGTCTCGATGCCCAGCACCTTCACGCCGGGCCCCGGCCGCGGCTTCCAGCTCGGCCAGCGCGGCGGGCAGCCGGTCGGCGACCTCGCGGGCCAGCACGGCGCGGCGCGAGCCGCCCGCGGCCGCCAGCTCGCCGGCGCGGCCGTGCAGCCAGCAGCCGAGCAGCGCGGCGTCGAGCGCCTCGCAGCCCTGGGCCAGCAGGCCGCCGATCAGCCCGGTCAGCACGTCGCCAGTGCCGCCGTGGGCGAGCGCGTCGTGACCGGTGGGATTGAACCAGAGCAGCCCGTCCGGTGCGGCCACCAGCGTCGGGGAGCCCTTGGCGACCAGCACCACGCCCCAGCGCGCGGCGAGTTCGGGGACGAGCTCGAGCCTGCGTGCGGCCAACTCGGCGGGGTCGAGTCCGGCCAGCCGGGCCAGTTCGCCGGCGTGCGGCGTGATCACCGCCGGACCCGCGCCGCAGCGCAGCGGCAGGCCGAGCCGCGCGAACGCGGACAGGGCGTCGGCGTCGACCACCGCCGGCAGCTCCGAAGCTGCCAGCAGATCCACCACGAAGCGGTCGGTGTCGGGATCGTCGCCCAGGCCGGGTCCCAGGGCCAGCGCCCGCTGGCGGTGCAGCAGCGCGGCGAGATCGTCGCCGGTCACGGGCAGCAGCCCCCCGCGCGGGCCGGTGGGCAGGGCGTGCACGGGCGCCTCCGGAACGAAGGACGTGGCCGCGGCCGCGTGCTGCTGCGGCAGGGCGAGCGTGACCAGTCCGGCCCCGGAGCGCAGCGCGCCCAGCGCCGCGAGCAGCGCCGCGCCGCCGTAGCGGGCCGAACCCGCGAGCACCAGCACGGTCCCGGCCCCGTACTTGTGGGTGTCGGCGGGTCGCGGCGGCAGCAGATCCGCGTAGTCCGCCGGCAGCAGCCAGTGGCGGGGCCCGGTGTGCCGGGCGCAGGCCTCGTCGTCGAAGCCGATGTCCACGACCGACAGCGCCCCGACGTGGTCGCGCCCCGGCGGCAGCAGCAGGCCCAGCTTGGGCAGGCCCACGGTGATGGTGGCGTCGGCGCGCACGGCGACCGGATCGACGGCGCCGTCGTCCCCGCCCACGCCCGAGGGCAGGTCCAGGCTCGCGATGGGCGCGCCGCCGTCGTTCAGCGCCGCGAACAGCGCGGCGTGGTCGGGCCGCAGGGGCAGCGCGACGCCGGTGCCGAAGACGGCGTCGACGACCAGGTCCGACTCCGCGCACAGGTCGCCGGCCAGGTCGGCCCACGCGTCGGGCGGGACGATCTCGACGGCCACGCCGGGCGGCAGGCGGTCGAGGTTCGCGCGGGCGTCGGCCGCGAGGTCGTCCGCGGCGGCCAGCAGCAGCACCCGCACCTCGAAGCCCAGGTTCTCCAGCAGGCGCGCCACGACCAGACCGTCGCCGCCGTTGTTCCCCTTCCCGCAGACCACGCCCACCCGGGCCGGCGGCGCCAGCGCGGGGAACTCGCGCAGCAGCTGCCAGGTCATCTCGCGGCCGGCGCGCTCCATGAGCTCGCGGCCGGGCACGCCGCCTGCGATCGTCTCGCGGTCGATGGCCGCCATGCCGGCGCTCGTGGCCACGCGCATCTCAGGCCTCCCCGGCCGGCCGCTCGAGCCGCTCGAGCACGTCGAGCAGCTGCAGCAGGTCGTCGATCACGAAGTGGGCGCCCGAATCCGTGGTCCGCGGGCGGTCCGGCGAGCCGTAGGTGTCCCCGTAGCGGGCGTAGACCGTGTGCAGCCCGGCGACCAGGCCGCCGACGATGTCGCGCTCCGGCCAGTCCCCGACCATGACCGCCTGGCCGGGCGTGACGCCGAGCCGTTCGAGCGCCATGCGGAAGGGCACGGGGTCGGGCTTGCGCGCGCCGGTGTCGTCGTGGGTCAGCACGACGTCGAACACGTGCTGCAGGCCCAGGTAGCAGAGGCGCAGCCAGGCCTCGAAGCGCGGCGCGTCGCTGACGACGGCCAGCTTGTAGCCGTCCTTGACCAGCCGGTAGACCACGCGCTGGACGTGCGGGTACGGCACGAGCGAGGCCTCGCGGGCGCGGCGGTAGGCCACGACCGCCGGCGCCAGCACGTGGTCGTCCACGCGTCCCGTCGCCTCGGTCAGGAAGCGGTTGAAGACGCGCTGGTGCTCGATGCCGACCTCGTCGTAGATGGCGAAGATGCGGTCGTAGACCAGCTGCGGATCCATCACCAGGCCGGCGTCGATCATCGCGTCGGCCGCCGCCCGGATGGCGCCCCGCTTGGCCTTCATGAAATCGGTGAGCGTGTTGTCCAGGTCGAAGACCACCGCCCGGATCGTCCGTCCCTCGCGCAGTTCCGGCATGTCGCCCCTTTCGCTCCGCCGCCGTCGGCTGCATATTAACCGCTCGGGGATCCCGCGCCAAGGCAGGCCTGCCGCGCGCGCCCCTCCACGGAAGGACCGCCTTGCAGAACGACGATCCCGTACCCCCGACCGGCGACGCCTGGCATGGCTGGTCCACGGCCCGGCTGGTCGTGCTGGCGATCTCCCTGATGGCGGCCAACCTCGCCGCGCAGGTCCTGGTCTTCCAGCTGACCGACAACCTCTTCGCGGCCGCCGGCGCCGGCGCCGTGCTGACGATCCTGTTCGCCGCCGCCGCCGCCCAGTCCCGCGGCGCCGCGCCGCACGCCGCGTTCGATCTGTCGCGCATGCCGGCGGCCGAAAACATCCTGTGCGCCGCCGCGGCCCTGGGGGCCGGCGGCCGTCGTCTCGTCGCTCGCCTTCGGACTTGTCCACGGGGAGCCCTGGTACCTGTTCGGGCTGGTGACGCTCGGCCTGTTGCTGGCGGCGGTCTACGAGCTGACCGGCTCGCTCTGGGCCGCGGTGATCGTCCACGCGGTCCACAACGCCGTGGCGCTGACCCTGCTGGTGATCCAGGGCGGCCTGGCCGCGCAGGAGCCGCCGGCTTCGCTGCTGGACTGGGGCGGCGCGGCGGTCTCGTTCGCCGCCGTGGCGGTGATCATCGCCCTGCTGCGGCGCCGCGCCGCCGCGCGCCGGCGCTAGGTCTTCTGCGGCTTCTGCCGCGCGGCCGGGAACAGCACGTTGTTGAGGATCAGGCGGTAGCCGGGCGAGGTCCGGTACAGGTCCAGGTCGGTCGGCGGATCGCCCACGGCGTGCTGGTAGTCCTCGGGGTCGTGCCCGCCCAGGAACGTGAAGGTCCCCATCCCCAGCTTGCCATGCACGTAACGCACCTCGTCGGTCCCCTCGACCTCCGCCAGCACCAGCACCTGGCGCTTCAGGAAACGGCGGTGGAAACCCGTCGTCTGCCCCATGAAGCCGTTGATGACGTTGACGTGGCACTGCGTCAGCATCGTCGGCACCGGGTCCTGCTTCGCCGCGAAGGAGAACAGCGTGAAGTAGTCGGCCTCGGGACCGCGCAGCCCGGCGTAGTCGCTCGTGTCGATGTCCGAGAACTCGTACACCACCGGGTTGGTGACGAGCGTGAAACCCGTGAAGGCGAAGGTGCGCCCGTCGTCGCGCCGGGCCTCGCGGTCGGGGTCCAGGGGCGTGCCGTCGATCTCCGGCGGCACGATGTCGGTGCCCAGGTAGGCCAGCGCGAGGTCGACGGTGTCGGTCGCCGAGCACATCGCGAACAGGAAGCCGCCCCCCTCGACGTAGTCCCGGATGCGCAGCGCCACCGCCTGCTTCAGCTGCCAGACCGAATCGAAGCCGAGCCGCGCGGCCAGGTCCTCGTTGAGGGCCTGCTGCTCCAGGTACCACGGCTCGAGCCGGTAGGCGGCGAAGAACTTGCCGAACTGGCCGGTGAAGTCCTCGTGGTGCAGGTGGAGCCAGTCGTAGTCCGCGAGCTTCCCGGCGAGGACCTCCGCGTCGAACACGGTGTCGTAGGGGATCTCGGCGTAGTCCATGGCCAGGGTCACGGCGTCGTCCCAGGGCTGGAAGTTCGGCGGCACGTAGACCGCGATGCGCGGCGGCTTCTCCAGCAGCACCTCTTCCATGTTCCCCGTCTGCATCTGCGCGCGGATCGCCGCCACGGCCGCGTCGTCGATCTCTTGGCAGTCCACGCCGCGCAGGCGCGCGGACAGGCGCGCACCGCCCACGTCGCGCATCAGGAAGCTGCCGCCGCGGTAGTTCAGCAGCCAGTTCACGCGGGAGCCGTCCTGCAGCACGGAGAAGGCCAGTCCGTAGGCCTTCAGGTGGTTGGACTGCTCCAGATCCATGGGCACCAGCAGCCACTGCGCGCGCACGGGCGCGGCCGCCGCTCCGCACAGCAGCACGGTCAGCAGGACGAGCAGGGCCGCGCGCGGGTCGGTCCCTGCAGCGCGGCGCGCGGCGTTCGGCAGGTTCACGGCGAGCTCCTGAGTTCGAGACGTGCGTCCTCGGCCTCGAGGGCGTCGGGGTACTGCAGCAGCAGGCGTTCCCAGACGTCGCGGCCGTCCTGCTCGCGCCGCGCCGCGACCAGGGCTTCACCCTCGCGCAGCAGGGCCCGCGGCGCGAGCGGGCCCGACGGGTGGTCCGCCGCGACCAGGCGGCACTGCTGCGCCGCCCCGTCGGCGTCGCCGCTGCGCAGCAGCGTCTCGGCCAGCTCCAGGCGCACGCGGTCCAACAGACGGTCCTGGTCCACGGTCACGCCGGCGTCGCGCACGAAGGCCTGCAGGGACTCGCGGAGGCGGGCCGCGTCGTCGCGGACCAGGGCCGCCCCGACCGCCGGCGCGTAGGCCGCGAGGCGCGACGGGCCGCCCGTGGGCTGCATGAGCTCCTCGGCGATGAGCAGACCGAGGTCGAGCGCGTCGTTCGCCACGTCGCTGGCCGACCCGTCCAGGGCGACCGAGGCGAGCCGGTCGCGGGCCGTCTCCCAGCCGCCCTGCGCGAAGTCGAGCAAAGCCAGCAGGTAGTGCGCGCGGCCCGCAGCGTCGCGGAACTGCGGGCTGCGGCCCAGCCGCGTCAGGACCGTCCGGGCCCGCGCCGTGTCGCGCGCCGCGAGGTACGTCTCGCCCAGCGCGAGGCGGGCGAGCGCCACGCCTTCCAGCGGCAGGTCCAGGTCGACGAGCAGGCGTTCCAGCGTCGCGGCCGCTTCCGCGGGCCGGCCCAGCACGTCGCGCGTGTAGGCCGCCAGCCGGATGCGCGCGGAATAGAGGCGGGTGGATCCGGGGCTGCGCGCGCGCACGAGTTCCAGGACGCCGTCCAGCCGCTGCGCCACCGCGGCCTGCTGCGGTCCCGGGACGTCGAGGGCCAGCACGTCCTCGCAGACGCCGGCCAGCAGGTCGAGCACCTTCAGCTGTTGTCCGCGCGGCACCGCCGCGAGCCGGGCCGCTTCTCGAGCGTCGCGAGCAGCCAGGTGGCCGCGGGGCGTCGTCGCGGGTTCCGGTTCCAGCGGCAGTTCCTTGGCCAGGATGGAGGCCGCGTGCAGCAGGACCTGGGCGGAGGCCGGGTCGTCGGCGAGGTCGGCGGTCGCCGCCGCCGCGGCGTCGGCGCGCCCGAGCCGCAGCAGCAGATCGGCGCGCAGCAGGCGGGCGGCGGGCACGTCGCGGTCCAGAGCGGCCAGGGCCGCGACGGCGCGCTCGCGCTGCGCGGCGCCGGGAAGCAGGTCGAGCATCTCTTCACGGACCAGCGGCAGGTTCAGCGGGTTGACCGCCAGTTCGCTCGCCGCCTCGGCCACGCCTTCCTCGATGCGGTCCAGCTCGACGAGGCAGGCGGCCCGCTGGCGCTGGAAGATGCGCGCGTCGCCCTGCGCGGCCCGCAGCGAATCGCAGAGGGCGAGCGCCTCGGCGGGGTGGCCGTGGGCGCGCCACAGGCCGACCGCGTCGGCCACGCTCGTGGCGCGGTTGGGGCTGGCCGCGAAGAGCTCGTCCAGGGCGGCCCGCGCCTCGGGCAAACGGCCCCGCGCCATCTCGGCGTTGGCCAGGGCGCGCAGCAGGCGCAGCTGGCCGGGCACTCGCGCAGGCCTCGCGGCAGAATTCGGCCGCGCGCGTCGGTCGCCCGTGCCGACGGCCAGGGCGACCCAGCGCGGCAGCGTCTCGGCGCGCGGGGCGCCCAGCTTCTCGGCCTCCTCCAGCATCGTCGCGGCGCGGCCGAAATTCTCCAGCCGGATCAGGTGGTCGACTTCGAGCAGACGCGAGCGCCAGGGCTGGACCTCGGGCGCGGCCGGACGGCCGCGCAGCAGCCGCTCGACCGTCGGCGGGTCCTGGGCCGTCGGCGCCGCCGTCGACAGCCCGGGCAAGGCGCGGCCAGCGCCGCGAAGCCCGCCGCAGGCGGCGATGCGGACCCGGCAGAGCCGGCGGGGGGATCACGGCAGGACCTCGGGCGGCGCCGCCTTCGGCTCCGCCGCGCGTCCAGTCTCTTGCAGCGTCTCGGAAGTAGCGGCGGACGACGTCGCGGTACTCCGCCGGCACGCGGTCCAGCTGCTCCGCCCGCAGCCGCCACGGGGATTCCTCCGCAGGCGCGGGGTCGGCGCCGTCGCCGCCCTGCTGGCGGGCCAGCACCTCCTCGGCGGCGCGGCTCTCCCGGCGCCGGCTGAAGTCGCGCTTGCGCACGGAATTCCTGGCGTCGAGCATCCGGCCGAGGATCCGCTCCTGCCGCTGCAGCGTCTGCTCGTCGATCTCGCCGGCGGCGAGCGAGGAGGCCACGCCCTCGAGGTCGCGCGCCAGCTCGCGCAGGTCGCCCAGGATGCGTTCGCCCTCGGGCGACCCGCGCTGCGCCTCGGCGGCCTCGCCCATGCCGCGGGCCACGCCCTGCTGGTCCGCCTGGAGGCGCTGCATCTGCGCCCGCGTCTGCTGACTCATGCCCCGCTCGCCCATCTGGCGGCGCAGCTCCTCGGTCAGGCCGTTGAGACCGGCCTGTTCCCGCGCCATTTTTTCCAGCTTCTGGCTCAGCGAAGCCGTCGGCATCGGCATCGACATGCCGCCGCCGCCGCCGCCCGCCATCTGCGCGCTGGTCAGCAGGTTCATCACCAGCTGGTTGATCTGTCCGAGGCTGCCGCGGGCGCCGTCGCGCGCCGGCAGCCCCCAGCCGGCGTCGAGGGAGGCGACGACCGGCTGCATGCCCTCGACCATCTTGTCCAGCTGCTGCAGCACGCGGAACGGGATCGCGCCGGACGACCCGAGCGCCGTCTCGAGCCGGCCGCGCAGGGCGGCGGTGGCGCGCAGCAGGCGCTTCTGGTCGCGGGCCAGGCGGGGGGCGCGCACGTCGCGCAGGTCGGCGGGGATCGCGGCCGCCAGCTCCTCCTGCCGGCGCGAGATCTCCAGCAGGTCGAAGGCGAGCCGCCGCATCGCCTCGCCGGCGTGGTTCTGCATGGCCATCTGCATGGCCTGCTGCCCCTGCAACAGCACGTTGTAGAGCGAGGCGAGCCGCCGCATCGCCTCCTGCTGCGACGGCGAACTCTGCGGCGCTTCGGAGGGCGATTTCAGGGAGTTCGCAGCGTCACGCAGGGCCTCCTCGAGATCGCCCCGCTCCATCTCCTCCAGCGCGGCCTCGATCGCCTCGCGCATGGCTTCGTCGGACGGCGTCTCCCCGCCGGCGCGCGGCGGCGGGGACGGAGCGACGCGTCCGCGGGCGGCTTCGCGCCCAGCTCGGCCAGCGCGTCGCGCAGCTTCTGCTCGAGCTCGCGGACCGCCTCGGACAGGGCCTGCTGCCGCTGCGCCGCCTCGGGGTCGCGCTCGCCCTCCATGAGCTGCGACTGCTCGCGCATCATCTGCTCGAGCCGGGCGGTCATCGCCGCCATCTCCTGCTCGCGTTTCATCTGTTCCAGCAGCGAGGCGGCGCGCTCCAGCCGGTCGAGGAACTCCTGCTGGCGTCGCGCCACGTCCGCCACCGACTCCTGGACCTCGCGCTCCCCCAGCCGCGACATCGCGTCCTGCAGCTGGTCGCGCAGGCGTTCGAGGTTGTCGTCGCGGATCTCGTCCATCAGGGCGGCCACCTGGTCGAGGCGCTCGACCAGCTCGACCGAAGCGAGGTTGCTCGCGGCCAGCCGGTCGAGGTCTTCGCGCAGGCTCCCGGTCAGCTCCTCGAGTCCCGACTGCAGGGCCTTCTGCCGCGCCAGCGCCTCGTCGATCTCCTGCCGGCGCGCGAAGTCGGGCGACGGGTCCTTCTTGAGTTCGCGCTCGAGCCGCGCCAGTTCGTCGCGCAGGTCGCCGCCCTGGCGCTGGAGTTCCGCCAGGTCCTCGAGACGCTGCTGCTCTCCCTGCTGGTGATCGGCCAGCAATTCGGCCGCCGAGGGCAGCGTGAAGCGCAGGATGCGCGAGCGGCCGCGGCCCGGCGGTCCGGGCCGCCGGTTGTCGACGGCCTCGAGCTGGAGCGCCAGCGTCTGGCCGGGGATGAATTCCAGCTGCGAGACGTCGAGGTCCAGGGCGCAGGCGACGCTTCCCGGCGCCGGCGCACCGCCCGGCGTCGCGGTCAGACGGGCGGCGTCGCCGTCCAGATCGGCGCGCACCGGCGCGGCCAGCGCGGCCAGGACCGGCAGGCGGATCCAGGCCGTGTCCTGCGGCGCCGCGGGATCCTCGCGGCGCAGCAGCAGGTCCAGCCCCGCGATCCCGTAGTCGTCCTGAGCCCGGGCCGCGAGAACCAGGCGACCATCGCCCGGCAGGTCGTCGCCGCCGCCGGTGCGCGTCAGCTCGGCGACGGGAGCGCGGTCCGCCAGCACGACGATCTCGTGGGGATCGTCGGTGAGACCGACCAGGCCCGCGGCATCGCGCAGCAACAGGCGCCAGCTGAGCGGCGCCACCGCGGTCAGCCCGCCTTGGAATTCCTTGACCCGCGGCGCTCCAGGCGAGCGTGTCACCCGACGAAGTCACCATCGCCGCCCGGGCGACGTCGTGGTTCGCGCGCCCACGCCACTGCAGGCGGCTGCCGGCCGGGACTTCGAGGCGCGCAGGCGCCAGCGGGTGCTGCTGCGACGGCAAGCCGGTGTACGCCGGCGGATCGACTTCCAACGACAGTTCGAGAGGCAGCGGCGGCTGCAGCACGCGCAGGCGCCCCTCGGCGGTCGTGAACGAGCCTCGCCGGAAGCGGTAGACGAGGTCGTCGCGCACGCCCGCCAACCGGGCGGCGAACCGCCGGCCGGGCGCCGTCGAGGCCACGGGTTCGGCAGCCGCGTCCACCTCGCGCCAGGCGCCGCGTTCGCCGCGCACCTCGCAGGCCACGGGCAGGTCCGAACTTCCGAAATCGACGGCGACCAGACGCGCCTCGGCGCCGCTGACGACGCGGACCTCGGCCGATTCCAGGAAGAGACCGGACGGGGACCGTGAACCGTCGTCGAGGTCCGGCCGCACGAGCCGGACCACGCCGCGTTCCAGCACCGGCCCCGCCAGCGCGTAGCCCAGCGCCAGCAGACCGGCAACCGCCGGGACGCGGACGGCGGCGGCGCGGCGCGGCGGCAAGCCTGACGCGCGCGCCGGGTCCAGACCGGCCAGGTCGCGCCGGCGGCGGCGAGCACCCGGCTGCGCCAGTTCCGCTGCAACCGGCGACGCCCGCCAGCGGTCGGGGCGGCGCGAGGCCTCCTCCGCCGCCACCAGGCGGTTGCCGCAGCCGGCGGCGCGGTCCGCCCGGTCGCAGAAGCGCGCGAGACCGCCCAGGTCCGCCAGCGGCGCGGCCACGAGGTCCGCGATCAGCCACGCGCAGCCCAGCCACCACACGGCAACGGCCGCGGCCTTCACGACCGCCGGCGCGGCCGCGGGCCAGCCCAGCAGCAGCGCGCACCACGCGGTCAGCAGCGCGATCCCGGCCGCCGCCTGCACCGCCCCGCGCGCCAGCACGAGCCGGCGCGCGCGCTGCAGCAGGCGCCGCGCGTCGTCACGGAAGCGCAGGGCGGGATCGCGCTCGGTCACGGGTCGCCTTTCAGGGCCGGGTCAGGGCGTAGGTCAGGATGTTGACGGCCATGCGGACCGCCGCTTCGCGCGCTTCCGGCGGATCGCCGTGGACCTGCGGGTCCTCCAGACCATCGCCGATGTCGCTCGACCACGAGTAGAACACCACCAGCCGGCCCTCGCGTTCGATGCCGAACCCCTGGGCCGGAGCGCCGTCGTGCTCGTGGATCTTGGGCAGGCCCGGCAGGTCGTAGTAGCTGTGGTAGATCGGATGCTCCGAGCCCAGCGGGCGCAGGGGCGACTCCGGGTAGACGCGGGCCATCAGCGCCCGGAACGCGGGGTCGAGTCCGTAGTTGTCGTTGGCGTACAGGAAACCGCCCGCGTCCAGGTAGCGGCGCAGTTCCCGCACCTCGCGGTCGTTCAGGTCGATCCCGCCGTGGCCCACGAGGTAGAGCAGCGGGTAGCGGTAGAGGTCCTCGCTGTCCATCGTGACCGTCGCGGGCGAGGCGGCCGTCGCGACGCCGGTGCGCGCCGCGAACGCGGCCAGCCAGTTCGGCAGGGAGCTGGGGTCGCAGTACCAGTCGCCGCCCGCGTACTGCAGGCGCGCCACGGTGACGGGCGCCGCGAGGCACGACGTCGCCGGCGCCAATATCGTGATGCCCAGCGACGCGATGACGGCGAACCCCTTGCGAATCCCCGACAGGCGGCTCACGTCGCCCTCCGTTCCGTTGCGGCGTGCTTCAGGTGCGCGGCGACGGCCGCGCGTCCGCGCGCGGCAGGGTCACCTCGGCGAGGGCTCCGGCGGCGTCCGGCCGGTTGCCCAGCGAGATGGAGCCCTGCATCAGCGTCAGCAGGTTGCGGCAGATCGAGAGGCCCAGGCCGGTGCCGCGGCTCTTGGTGGAAAAATAGAGGTCGAAGAGCCGATCGGCCACCTCCGGCGACAGTCCGGGCCCGTTGTCGGCCCACAGCAGCGTGACGGCTTCCGGGGTCACGCGCCAGTCGACGGTCACCGACAGAGGGTTGCGCCCGGCCGTGGCCTGCAGGCTGTTCTCCAGCAGATTGCCGACGACCTTGGCCAGCGAATCGGCGTGGCCCAGCACCAGGGGCACGTCGTCGCGGTCGAGACCGGCCACGTCCGGTCCCCCGCCGCCGGGGGTGCGGTAACGCGCGACGACGCCGCGCACGACCGCCGGGAAGGACACCGGCGCGCCGGGCGGCGTGTCGGGCCGGCCGAGCAGGCTGAACTCCGTGGCGATGGTGCGCAGCAGTTCGACCTGCTCGAGCACCTGGCGCACCGTCGCCTCCAGCAGCTCGTCCAGATTCTCGGCCCGGTCGCGCCAGGCCTGCTGCAGGAACTGGACCGAGAGCTGGATCGGGGTCAGCGGGTTCTTGATCTCGTGGGCGACCTGGCGCGCCAGCTGCGCGTTCATGGCCAGCCGCCGGTTCTCCAGGAATTCCGTGACGTCCTCGAACACCAGCAGGCGGTCGCGCCGGCCGCCGGGCAGGTCCAGCGGCGCGAGCCGGCCGCGCAGCGTCCGCGAGCGGCCCTGCGCGGTCAGCTCCGCCTCGCCGGGCTCCTCGGGGATGCGCCCGCGGAAGCCCTCCAGCAGGTGCACCGCGCGCGCGTCGGCGTCCGCGGGGCCGGCCGGCGCCGCGTCGCCGGCGTAGAAGGCCTCGATGATGGCGCGCGCCGCGGGGTTCACCGTGACGACCCGGTCGTCGGCGTCGAACACCGCGACGCCGACCGGGACGCGCTCCAGCAGCCGGGCGAGGAAGCGCTCGCGCTCGGCCAGCGCCCGCTGCGCGTTGCGCAGGTCGTCGCGCATGGCGCCGAAGCTGGCGCTGAGACGCCCGACCTCGTCGCGGCCGGGTTCGGGCAGCGGCGCGGCGAAGTCGCCCGCGGCGAGCCGGCGCGTCGCGTCCACCAGCACGCGCACCGGGTCGAAGATCTTCCACGTCAGCACCAGCGCGAGCAGGGCGGCCGTCACGAAGATCAGCGTGGCCAGTCCGGCCAGGAACAGGACCGTGCGTTCGCTCTGTCCGGCGAAGTCGCGCGCCCGCGCCGAGAACGTCACCGCGAGGGCGGCGGGCAGGCGCCCCAGCCGCAACGACCCGGTCGCTTCGTCGAAAGAGAGCGCAGGCAGACTCAGGATGCCCGTCCAGGCGTGCGGGCGGCCCGGCGTGGGCTGGACATGGATGTTGCCGGGCTGACGGCGCAGGCGTTCGAGGGTGGCAGCGGCCAGCACCAGCGGCGTCCGCCCCGCGAAGACCTGCTCGGGGTGGCTGGCCAGCAGCGCCTCGCCGCCGGCGTAGAGCGTCGCCTCGCCCTGGATCACCTCGCCGAGGCCCGGACATCAGGTCGGTGTCCACGCGCTGGCGGTAGAAGAACCAGCCGTCGCGGCGGCGAGCCACCGGCCCTTCGGGCGACTCCTCGTCGCCGCCGGCGGTGTCCGCGGGCGCCGCCGAGAGGTCCACGGGGATGAGCGTGCCCAGGTAGACGCCCAGGTCGTCGCGCACCAGCACGAGCGACGAGGAGCGGGCCTGCTCGAGCAGCAGCGCGGCCTCGCCGCGGTCGAGGTCGCTGAGCGTCTCGTCCAGCAGCAGCTCGCCGTCGGCGTCGAAGATCATGCCCTGGCGCGTGGCGAAGGGGCCCAGCGGGCGCTGGCCGGACAGGCGGCTGGCCAGCAGGTCGGCGATGTAGTCGCTCGCCGCCAGGGCGCGGGCCTGCTCGGCCAGCAGGCCCTGCAGCTGCTCCTCGGCCGCCTCCATGCCGCCGCGCGCCACGTCGCGCGCACCCTCGGCCAGCCACTCGCGGCTCAGGCGGTCGATGAAGGTGCCGGCCAGCAGCAGCGGCAGCAGGCCCAGCACCAGCGACACCGCCAGGAAGCGCTCCTGGAAGCCCAGCCCCCCCGGCACGCGCCGGCGCAGGGCCAGGGACGCGGCCAGCGCGATCAGCCCGAGCCCGCCCGCCAGCAGCAGGTCCAGCAGGGCCAGCCGCGACAGGTCGAGCAGGCGGTCGCCGAAGCCGGGGATGCGCACGCCGAGCAGGAAACCCTCGCCGCCGTCGCCGTCGCGCCAGAGGCAGCGGTAGAGCTGGCCCTCGACGCGGACGCGGCCCCAGCCGCCGTCGGCGCGCAGGCGGGCGATCGCCGCTTCGGAACCCCCGTCGGGCGCCGGCGCACCGCCCGTGTCGCGCCAGCCGCGGGCGTCGCCGCGCATCAGCAGCAGCGGCTGGTCGACTTCGAGCCGGGGCGCGTAGCGGCCCGAGACGGCGTCGACGTCGGCGCCGGACAGGCGGTCCAGGAGCGTCGCGCAACGCTGGGACTTCGCCGGCAACTCGAGGCTGATCCAGCCCTCGCCGCCGGGGCCGGAGACCTCGCCGCGCAGCACGCGCTCGTCGCCGGCCGCGTAGCGCCGGCTCTCGGTCTGCAGGTAAAGGGGGGCCGTGCGGCCCGGTCCGAGGGTCAGCGGCCGCCCGCTCTCCCAGGCCGAACGGCTGCTGATCTCGTAGCCCTGGTCGCGGAAGAATCCCGAGGCGAAGCGGCTGACCGAGGCGCCCTCGTCGTCCAGGAGTTCGAGCAGGCAGGGCAGCCGCAGCTCGTCGATGTGCGCTTCGCGCCAGAGGGTGTACGCCGACCAGTGGCGCCAGAGCGCGGCGGCGTCGGGTGCGTGCGCGTCGGGCACGTCGCGCAGTTCCGCGGCCGACACCGAGATCTCAGCCAGCAGATCCTCCATGAGGAACCGCACCCAGTCCTGCTGGGGCTGGACGATCTCGTCGGCCTTGGCCTGCAGCCACGCCGCCTCGCCCGCCGCGTAGCCGCGGGCCAGCGAAACGTAATTCCAGGCCACCGCCACGAGCACCGGCAGCAGCCAGGCCAGGCGACGCACCGGGTCGTCGGCCGCCGGGCGCCAGCGGCCGCCCCACCAGGCCAGCGCCGCCAGGACGGCGGCGGCCGGCGCCACGACCCAGGCCGCAAGTGCGGTCCCTCCATGCGCCAGGAACCGGTCACGGCCAGCAGCGCGGCCCCCAGCACGGCGCCGGCGAGGTAGGCGGGTCCCGCGCCGCGGCGCCCGCGCAGGGCGTCCACCGCGCCGACCATCCAGGTGGCCAGTCCCAGCGAGGGCAGCAGCAGCGCCAGGTGCAGGATCCAGAACGACAGCTGGCGCAGCGGCACCTTCGGACCGATGAGCCGGGCGTTGGCGCCTTCGGCCAGGTTGGTGGCGAGCTGCGCCAGCAGCCAGAGCATCGCGACGGCCACGCCGCCGGTGAGCAGGGCCAGCGCCCTGTCGCGCCGGGGCGCGCCTCCGGTCCGGGCCAGCCGCCGGAAGGCCGCCGTCGCCACGGCGAGCACGGCGGCCAGCAGCGCGCAGGTGATCAGCGCGTCGAAGGCCGTGGCGAACAGCCCGCCCCCCCAGCGCGTCGCGAAGTACGTCGGATCCGCGAGGCTGCCCAGCGAACCGGGGCCCCGGTCGACCAGCGCACCGGGGAACGCCTGCCTCATCCAGGCGACCAGACCCGCCGGCAGCCACAGCACGCGCCCGAGGATCAGACCGCCGACGGCGCCCGCCGCGCCGGCGAGGCTGCGGCCCAGCCCGGCGACCGCCGCGGTCCACAACAACAGGATCGCGAGCATGGTGCGGGCCGCGGCGCCGGAGCGGTCCGCAGCCCGCGGCGGCACCACGTAGTTGAGCCGCAGGAACGTCAGCGCCATGTCGCCGGGGGTGCTGTCCAGGGCGATGTCCGCCACGCGCCACAACCCGCGGCGGGCGTTGCCCTGCCAGCCCGCCTGCGACGGGGCGGCGGCCTCCACCAGACGGGCCGAGTCGACGCCGGGAGGCAGCCCCGACCCGTCGGACGCCACCAGGCGGACCTGCCATTCCAGCAGGTCGTCACCGGCGGCGGTGGCGCCGCGCCAGTACCAGCCGTCGCGGCCCTCGCGCACGGCCCGCACGGCGCCGTCCAGGGGGAAGGGCTCCAGTTCACCGCTCCAGTCCAGGCGCTCCCCGTCGCGCCAGACCGCCAGCGCCAGGGGGAAGCGGTCGCCGCCCGGCACGCGCTCCCGCCAGTGCTTCCGCAGGGCCGCGAGGTCGGGTCCGCCTCCGTCCCCGAAGTCGCGAACGCCCGCGGCGGCCAGACTGTCGGCCTGCACGGCCAGGCGCGGCACGACGGCCTGGACGCGGCGCAGTTCGGCGTCGAGCCCGGCCTGGCGTTCGCGCTCCCAGCGGTCGTCCTGGCCCGCGTCGGGCGGCAGGGCGAGCCAGAGGCCGCCCAGCAACAGGGCCGACGCCGCGGCGAGGCCCAGCGCCCGCCGTCGCGGCGCTCCGGACCGCAGCGCGACTACCGCCGCGCCCGCGGCCGCCAGGGCCAGCACGCCGAAGGCCCGCAGCCCCGGCGCGCCGGCGCCGCCGCCGGACACCACGAGCACCGCACCCTGGGCCGACAGCAGCAGCAGGGCGACGATGGTCCAGATGCGGGCGCGACGCGGCAAGGCGACTCCCGGGGCAAAGGCCGGCGATGATCTTACCTCACGGGCGGCTGGCCGGGAACGCCGGTTCCGGCCCCCGCGTTCCCATACGCCGGGTCGGGGCCGCCCGCGCGGCCGGAACCCAAGAAAAAAGGGCGCCCCGCGGGGCGCCCTCGAGATGCCGGCGACGGTGCGCTCACATGGCCTCGCGCCGCCGCGGGTCCGTGACGCGCCTCTCGTGCCACCAGACCAGGATCGGCGCGGCGACGAAGACCGACGAGTAGGTGCCGATGACGATGCCGAAGGTCAGCGCGAAGGTGAAGTCGTGGATCACCGGGCCGCCGAAGAAGTAGAGCATCGCCGAAACCATGATCGTCGTCAGCGCGGTGATGACGGTGCGGCTGAGCGTCTCGTTGATCGAGCGGTCGACCACCGCCGCGTAGGACTCGCCGCGCTTGCGCAGCTTCATGTTCTCGCGGATGCGGTCGAAGACCACGATGGTGTCGTTGATCGAGTAGCCGATGATCGTCAGGAACGCCGCGATGATGCTGAGCGAGATTTCCTTGTTCAGCATCGAGAACACGCCCAGCGTGATCGTGACGTCGTGAATCAGGGCGATGACGGCGGCGACGCCGTATTTGAAGACGAAGCGGATCGAGACGTAGATGATGATCAGGCCCAGGGCCGCGACCATCGAGTTCAGGGCGGCCGTCTTGAGCTCGCCGCCGATCTTCGGCCCGACCGACTCCTCTCGCCGCATCTCGACCGTGGTGCCCGGCAGGCCCTGCTCCAGGACGGCCTTCATCGCGCCGGCGGTGTCCAGGCCCGCGCCCGGCTGGGCGGTCCCGGTGAAGGTGATCAGGAACTCGTCGTTGGCGCCGAAGTCCTGGACCTGGACGCCGGGGTAGCCGCCGCTCTCGAGCAGCGACCGGACGCGCCCGATGTCCGGCGCCGGCGCCATCTTCACCTGCAGCACGGTGCCGCCGGTGAAGTCGATGCTCAGGCGCGGGCCGCCCTGGGCGACCAGCGAGACGATCCCCGCGAGGATCATCAGTCCGGACACCACGAGCATGTACCGGAACATCGCGGTGAACCTGACGTTCGTCTGCTTGAAGAACTGCATGCCGGAATCCTCTCCCGGGGCCCGGGGGCCCCCGCTCGCGCCGCGCGGCGTCCGTTCAGATTCGCAACGTCGCGTTCGCGCGGTTGCGCGTGTACGCCTCCAGGATGACCCGCGTCAGCACCAGCGCGGTGAACATGCTCGTCAGGATGCCGATGCTCAGGGTCACGGCAAAGCCCTTGATCGGGCCGGTGCCGAACCAGAGCAGCACGACGCCCACGATCAGCGTCGTCACGTTGGAGTCGATGATGGTGCGCGTCGCGTTCTGGTAGCCGGCGTCGACCGCCGCGCGGGCCGTCTTGTTGCGCCGCAGCTCCTCGCGGATGCGCTCGTTGATCAGCACGTTGGCGTCCACGGCCATGCCGACGGTCAGGAAGATGCCCGCGATGCCGGGCAGGGTCAGCACCAGGCCGAACTGGGCCAGCGTCGCCAGCATGATCAGCATGTTGACGACCAGGGCCAGCACCGCGACCAGGCCCACGGCCTGGTAGTAGACGACCATGAACACCACGACGATCAGCGCGCCCAGCCAGCCCGCCTTCAGGCCCTGGGCGATGGAGTCGCGCCCGAGGCTCGGGCCGACGGTCCGCTCCTCCTCGATGCGCACGTCCACGGGCAGCGCGCCGGCGCGCAGCATCAGCGCGAGGTCGCTGGCCTGGGCGCTGGTGAAGCTGCCGGTGATCGAGCCGGAGTCGGTGATCTTGGTGATGATCTGCGGCGCCGACTTGACCTTGCCGTCCAGGCTGATGGCCAGGAAGCGGCCCTCGTTGGCGCCGGTGGTCTCGCCGAAGATGCGCGAGCCGCGGCGGTCGAGCGAGAAGTTGACCTGGAACATGCCCGGCTTCTCGGGGTCGGGCTTGCTCGAGGCGGTGGTCAGGCGGTCGCCGGTCAGAGAGGGCGTGCGGTCCAGCAGGAACAGGAACACGCCCGGCTGGCCGAAGGGCGAGCGCTCGTCCATGCCGAACTGCAGCTCCATGTCGCGCGCGGGATCACGCGCCGCGGGACCGGACAGCAGGCGGCGCACCTCGTCCACGGACTCCGAAGGCACGAACATGTAGCTGCCGCCGTACTGGGCCAGTTGCTCGTCCACGATGACACGGCTCGTGAAGGGGCGCTCTTCGCCCGTCGAAACGTCGGCATCCTGCTCGCCCGGCAGGGCGGGCAGGTCGCCCAGCGCGTCGTCGGCGCCGGGGGCGGCCTGCGAAGCGTCGGCGGTCGCGGCGGCCGCGGGTTCCGTCGTCGTCGCCGGGCCGGCCGCGACCTTCAGGGCCTCGTCCAGCTTGGTGGCGACGAATGCGGCGTCCTCCCACGGGCGCACCAGCCGGAATTCGAGGCGGGCGGTCGAGCCGATCAGGCTCTTGGCGCGCGCGGCGTCCTGCAGGCCGGGCAGCTGCACGATGATGCGGTTGTTGCCCATGGGCTTGATGTCGGGCTCGCTGACGCCGAACTGGTCGACGCGGTTGCGCAGGATCTCCACGACGCGGTTCAGGGCGTCGCTGGCCTGGGCGCCGGACATGCCCTCGGTGTTGACTTCCAGGACCAGGTACATGCCGCCCTGGAGGTCGAGCCCCTTGCGGATGGCCTTCGCATTCCAGCCGTCGATCTTGGCCTGCAGGGCCGGATCCGTGGCGGCGCGGGCCCGCATCTGGTCGTCCACCTGCGAAGCCCGCCACGTCGGGTACAGCCCCCACAGGGAGAGCAGCACCAGCACGGCGATCAGCAGCGTCTTGATGGTCATGGATCGGTTCATGAGCGCCTCTTTGGTCTCAGGCCGAACAGTTGCGCTGCCAGGGGCCGCGGGGCCGCCCTCGCATGCGCAAAAAAAACACGCCGTGACGTGCTCGGAAAAGGGGACGTTCCGAGCGGCCGCACCCGCCGGAAGCCGCCGGAACAGCGCCGCTCATTATAGACAGCCACCCCGGACGGGTCAACCGCAATCCCTGGAGGGGGATCCGCAGCGCCCGGGTTAGCCCACCGTCACGATGCGGGGCGGGGCCGCGAGGCCGGCACCCAGCCTGGCCGCTTCCCTGACCGCCGCCAGCGGATCCCGCACGGGACCGTGGTCCGGGTCGCCGCCGGCGGCCCATCCCGGACCCGCAGCGGCCTCCAGCAGCACCGCGGCGGCCAGGTCCAGGGCGACGGGGTCGGCCGCGGCCAGCACGCCGAGGTCCGGCAGGGCGGCGGCGCGGGCCAGGTTGACGGCCCGGCGCTGGGGTTCGCCCATCAGGAAGGCCAGCCAGACGCCGCGCCCCGGCTTGCCCCGCACGACGGCGGCCGCATAGGCGCCCAGGCGGGCCTGCAGGAGGTCGCCTCCCCCGGCGGGGAACTTCAGGGCGCCGGTGTGGCACTCGGCCAGGCAGTCGCCGCAGGCGAGGCAGGTCTCGGGGCGGATCACCGCGACATGACCGTTGTGGCGCACGCCGTCGTTGCCGCAGAGCGTCACGCACATGCCGCAGCCGCCGCAGACGGTGCGCTCGATCCGCGGCTGCACCCCTTGCTGCAGGGCGCGCTTGCCGTCGGCCGAGGCGCAGGCCAGCGCCGTGGCCCGCACCGCTCCGGCCAGACCGGACCGCGGGTGGCAGCCCAGCCGCAGCCCGATGAGCAGGCCGGGGGCGTCGTGCGCGTCGCGGGCCAGGGAGGCGAAAGGCACGGCGGCGTCCTGCAACGGCACCCCGACGGCGTCGCCCTGCGGGGAGGCGGCGGGCGCCAGCGTGGCCAGCGCGTGGCCGCGATCGCGCAGGCCGTCGAGCACCGGCACCGTCCAGCCCAGGAACTGCTCCTCGGCGCGCCGCCGGTTGTGGTCCTGCAGATGGTAGGCCAGCGGCAGGTCGTGCGGCAGGTCCAGTTCCCGTAGGACGGCGTCGACGAGCCTCGCCGCCCGACCGCTGACCGTCGCGGCGTCGGCGGCCGCGGTCAGCGGCGCGTGGTAGACGGTCGCGGTCCGGCTCACGGCAGCGTCTCCGCGGCGGTGCGGCGGGCCGCCTCGAGCGCCAGCAGCTCCGACACGGTCACCATCCGCAGGCCCTCGTCGCGCAGCCGCGGCAGTTCCTCGCTCAGGACCGCCAGCGTCTCGGGGTAGGGGTGGCAGATGCCCACCGCGGCGCCCCGCGCCCGCGCGGACTTCACGAGCCGGGCGAGCAGCTCACGGACCTGCTCCCGGTTGGTGACGCTCTGGTCCAGGAAGATGCGGTTCACGAGCGTGGGCACGCCGGCGGCGCGCATCCGGGCGGCGGCGACCGAGCGCGGCGTGGTCAGGCTGTCCAGGAAGTACATCCCGCGCGCGGCCAGCTCGTCGGCCAGCGCCGACATCAGTTCAGGATCGGCGGTGGCCGCGCTGCCCATGTGGTTGTTGAGGCCGCGCGCGCCGGCACGCCCGCCAGCGCGGCGTCCAGGATCGCGGCGACCCGCCCGCGGTCCATGCCGACGCGCAGCGGGTCCGGCCCCGGGTTGTGGCCGGGGTAGCCCTCGGCTCCATCGGCAGGTGCAGCATGATCTCGCGGCGGCGCGGCGGCGGCGGCGCGGCGACGTCACCGTCGGGCCGGTCCGGCAGCGCGAGCGGCGTCGCCTGCTGCGCGTCCTGTTGGGAGAAGCGCAGGCCCGGCAGGATGGAGAACGTCAGCGGGAAGTCGAGCTCGGCGAAGCCGCGGGTCGTGGCGTCGCGCCGGTGGCCCCAGTCGTCGACGACGATCGCGATCGTCGGGATGTCCAGGGGGCCGAGCTGGTCGGCCGGCGACGTCGCGCGGGACGCGGGCGGCGGCGGGGTGGGCAGCGTCGGCGCGGGCCGGGAGCGCGTCGCGGCCGGTTTCGAGTCACGTTCGGACTCGCGGTCGGAAGTGGAAGGGCCGCAGCCGGCCAGACCGATCACGACGATCAACAACAGCGTCCACAGGGGCGCCGAGACCGGGGCCGAACGTCGTGCGTGGCGGAATATTTCCGTGGCGGCTGGCAGCATGCGGCCACGATACGCACGGGGCGGGAATTGTCCAACGGAAAGGGGGGCGCCGAGCGCCCCCCGCATCCGTTCCGCGCTTGCGGCCGCTCTCAATTGCCGAAGTCGTGGTGCCCGATCAGGTAGAAGTGCTCACGCGTGCCGCCGCCTTCCACTTCCTCGGTCACGGACTTCACGTAGAAGACCTGCTGGCTGTCGACCGTCAACGTGTTGAGATCTTCGGTGTCCAGGTAGAAGACGATCCGCACGTCGAACAGGGCGCGCTTGGCGCCCGCGAAGTGGGCATCGTCGACATCCACTTCCTCCCAATCATCCAGGAGTGTGAGCTCTGCGAAATCGATGTCACGCACGCCGGGCCTCAGCATACCGTCATCCTCGCCCTGTTCCCCGGCGAACATGTTGGTGGTGGACTCCAGGTCATCGGCGCGCGTGTAGAAGCCGGACGGCGGCGCCACGGAGCTGCCGTCGGCGAACACGAAGAGGAAGTTCTCGTGCAGCACGTTGTCGTACTCGTCGATATCCATCTCTTCGTAGGCGTTCTTGAAGTTCGTCATGAGCTGCTCGACGGTGTCCGCGAACGGGTACGGGTCCGGTTGCGGATCCGGGTTCTCGGGGTCGTTCGAGTTGAAGCAGCCGCCGGTCAGCACGAGCAGCGCGATCGAGGCGGCCAGACGGAACGGACTCGTCGTGGAGCGTCGCATGGAAGGAACCTCCGCCACGGGAAGGGAGCGCACGGCGCGGGGTGGACGATCAGGGTCGAGATGGACTGATCCTAGCATCTCAACTCGCGCGCGCCAGCGCGGATTCGGAGATCCCGCCCCCATCGGCGAAAAGGAGGGGCGCCGCAGCGCCCCTCCCCGACTTCGCCACGCCACAGGGGCTTGTGTCTAGCTCTCGAGGTCCTTCTGCCCGATCAGGTAGAAGTGCGTCCTGGTGCTGCCGTCGCCCTGCTCCTCGGAGATGGACTTCAGGTAGAACAGCTGCTGCGAATCTACCGTGAT
The DNA here is from genome assembly GCA_016706845.1 of bacterium. Taxonomy (GTDB): domain Bacteria; phylum Krumholzibacteriota; class Krumholzibacteriia; order LZORAL124-64-63; family LZORAL124-64-63; genus PNOJ01. The sequence continues at coordinate 990 of JADJIV010000008.1, read as the reverse complement.
GGTGTTCACGTCTTCGGTGTCCAGGTAAAACACGACCCGCACGTCGAACAGAGCACGGATGGCGCCCGGGAAATAAATGTCCGTCTCCGGCACGTCCTCCCAGTCGGTCAACTTTGTCAGTCTGGTGAACTCGCATGTCGCGCACGCCAGGCTTGGAAAAGCCATCGGGATCCCGGCCCTGCTCGCCGTTGAACATGCGCGTGGTGGACAGGAGGTCTTCCTCGCGAGTGTAGATGCCCTCCGTCGGTGCCACGGGGCTGCCGTCGGCGAACACGAAGATGTAGCCCGTGTGCAGCGCGTTGCGGTACTCATCGACGTTCATGGTGCCGTACGTTCTTTGAAGTTCGTCATGAGCTTCCCAGGCGTGTCCGCGAACGGGTATGTCGGGGCGGCGTCGGATTCTCCCCCTCGTCCGGGGAGAAGATGCAGCCGCCGGCCATCACGACCAGGGCCCGCCACCGCGGCCAGACTGGTTAGGAATCGGGTGTGGTTTCGCATGTTGGTCACCTCCACATCTCGGGTGGCGCGCCTGGCGCGCCGTAGGCGTTACGCCGTGGACCCCCGCGTCCAGCGGGGCGGATCGTCAGTTGGCGATAGTCCAGATGATAGCATATCAACGGCTCGCTCGGCCACCTCCAGATGCGGCGAAGGCTCCCCGTCGCTGGCCCAGCGTGGGCAGCGAGTTCTGGGTCTCAGGGTCCTGCTCCCCCTGCTCGTCGAACCAGCGCGCCAGCACCCGGAGAAGGTGCCGTCGATCCGGGAAGTCCAGGGTGACGCCTTCGCCCGGTAGGGCACTTCCCGCCGCTCGGTCACCTCAACTTCGTGATAGATGTAGTGCAGATGCGCCGTCGAGCCGTCCTGGGCGACCCCGACATCGACTGTGTTCAAATCTGCCGCGATCCCGTCCACGTTGTTGAAGAAGTTCTGGATGAACGCGATCTCGGTGTCCCGATCCCAGGTCGACCAGTCCACGTCGGGGTACGACGCCTG